>NZ_CP135435.1:3830114-4468467 GCF_032341175.1 Bacillus sp. DTU_2020_1000418_1_SI_GHA_SEK_038
ACAAAAGCCGATTAAAAGTAAACGTAACATTATTTAAAAGAGCTTTAGGATTCCAAAGCTCTTTTCCTATTTCGCTTGATGTTTTTCAAGCATTTCTTTCAAATATTCTTCCGATTTTCCTTTTGGGATACTAAGACTCTCCCATTTTTCACCTTTAACCTGTTTACCAATATAAACAATTTGTCCCACGTGATAAGCATAATGTGCCATTTGCCTTTCAATTGCTTCTAGAACCATATGACTTTCTCCACGAATTTTTATAGTTTTTAATAAATCTTGCTCACTTAAACCAGTTAATGTATCGATTAAAGTTTTCCAACCCTTTTCCCAAACTATTATAAGCTCTGATTTTGAAGAAATATCATCTATGAATTCTTCATCACGATTTCTATTTTCCTTTTCCCCGTCTGAAGTTAAAAAGTCGGTCCATCTTGAAACCATATTTCCGCTCAAATGCTTTACTATTATGGCAACACTATTTGACTCGTTATTATATGACCAATATGTTTCTTCCTCAGACAATTGATTTATCGTTTTATCTCCAAGGCTTTTTACACTTTTAAATCTTTCAATGACAATCTTCAAATATTCGCTTCCAATATTCATAATCATCCCTCACAAAACACATGATTTATCGAAAATATTGATCAATAGCAATTAAAATACTTTGTAAACATAAATAACCTTATCCACTGGTTTTCCATAACCTTGTTACATTTCTTAACTCTCTGCCGTCAAAGGTTAGTTTATAAATATCTGGCATATCGAGTTTTTTCCAGAATAAAAAATCATATTGCTGATCAAAGTAATTCATTATTAGAACCATAATGTTACCATGTGTACCAATAACGATATTTTTACCTTCGTACTTATCTAATATCTGAAAAGTGGCAGCCACGCCTCTTTTTTGAGCGACAGCATTGGATTCTCCGCCTTCCCATGAGAATGATTCATCTTCCCAAACCTTTGTTATCGCAAAAGTAAAATCCTCCACAGGGCCAGAAGTTAATTTACGCTCTCTAAACCCTTCTACAATTTCTATCTCTCTATTAAAATAATTTGCAGCCGCTTCAACTGTTTGAACTGCGCGACTATATGGGCTTGAAATAACAATATCGATTTGCTCTACTTTCAATATTTCAGTAATCTCATATGCATCAACAAATCCTCTTTTCGATAATGGTCTGCCTAACTCGTCAGGTGTATATGTAGAATGGGCATGTCTGACAAAATATAAATGGGTCATACAAAAACCAGCTCCAAATTATTATGTTCATTTAGAAAGCGTATTGGACCTTATATGCTATCTATTTGTATTAGGGATTACTTATATGTGAATAAAACTACCTTACATGTATTGCATATATAATCAGAGATTTTTTCTATGTATCAATATTTAATATTGGTAAGTGTTAGTTTTCCGGATGAGGAGGATACCGCTATGGACGGCATCCCATTGACTTTTGTGGGATAAGTTTTACTCGTGAGGTTCCCATCACGACCACTTGTTTTTATAAATTAAAGAGATGGAGCTTTCATCATCATTTCTTTCACTAATTCTCGATTACGCTTTTGAAAGACTTCATTGTGTGACGAAACCATGGCATATTTATTTGCTGTAGGTTGGATATATTGTTTTGCTTTGTTAACGGCGTTTGCTGCATCTTGAAAACAGCCAGCTATTAAATTTACTTTCCCATCATAGCTTAGAATATCTCCAGCAGCATAAATTCCTTCGATCGAGGATTCGCTTGTCGAATTCCCAGCAATATAAAAATCATTCACCATTGCTATATTCAATTCACTATTCTTTAGTAAACTCGTATCCTGTTCATAACCATGATTGATGATGACTTCATCAATGTTTAAGTATGTAATTTCTCCTGTTTCTTTATGTGTCAGCTCCACACTTTTAATTCTTTCATGATTTTCACAAGCAAGCAGCTTTGTAATGCCCGTTTGTGAGAGACAGATAACGGAACTATTCATTAACTGTGTCACCTGTGCTTCATGACCTGATAGAGTTTCTTTCCTATAGGTTATATAAACCTTTTTAGTAATCGGCTCTAATTCATTAGCCCAGTCAATCGCCGTATTTCCTCCGCCCGAAATAATCACTGTTTTATCTTTAAACTGCATAAGAGATTGTACTGTGTAATGAATATTTGTGATTTCAAATCTATCTGCCCCTTCAATATCTAACTTTTTAGGGTTCAAAATTCCACTGCCTACAGCTACAATGACCGTTTTCGAGTAATGCGTTTGTCCTGATTCTGCATTAAGTATAAATATTCCATCTTGATTACGTGAAATTGATTCTATTTTTTCGTTCAACACGACTTCTGGATCAAAGGTTAACCCTTGCTCTACTAGCTGCTCGATTAGCTTTGCCCCAGGAATAGGTGTTAATCCCCCGACATCCCAAATCATTTTTTCCGGGTAAACATGGATTTTTCCACCTAGATGAGGCTGATATTCGATGAGTTTTGTTTTCATTTCCCTTAGTCCACTGTAAAAAGTAGAATATAACCCTGCTGGTCCGCCCCCAATTACCGTGACATCGAATAATTCCTCTTGATTCATCTCCATCCACTCCCTTAACCAATCGTAATTGATTATCATTATCAATAAGGATAAGGGATATACACTTAATTTACAATATCAATTTTCCTAATATTGACTTGAATCTCATATTCTTGACGCTAAAATAGGTGAAAATCCATATCGCATAGAGGGAAATGAAAATAATCTCTCTGCATTTTTTTCAAAATGCATTAACATGTTTATTTTCTGTTGACATTCCACAAAGGGCGATTTATATTTAAGCCATGAACGATATTGATAATCATTATCATTTTTAACAGGAGGTCATACATAGTGGTTCGCCTATATACAGATGACTTAAGCATTGGTTATGGTGAACGGTTAATTGTCAAAAATCTCAGTGTAGATATTCCGGATAAAAAAATCACAACCATTATTGGATCCAATGGCTGCGGGAAATCAACATTATTAAAGGCGATTACTCGTATTATTTCCCATCAATCTGGTGCAGTCCTTCTTGATGGAAAAAATTTTTTTAAAGAACATACAAAAATACTTGCTAAAAAAATGGCCATCCTTCCTCAAACACCAGAAAGTGCTAGCGGTTTAACCGTTGGGGAGCTAGTATCCTATGGACGCTTTCCCTATCAAACTGGATTTGGAAGATTAACAAAAAAAGATTATGAAGTAATTGATTGGGCGCTTGAAGTGACAGGCACAATTGACTATAAGTATCGTCCAGTAGATGCCCTTTCCGGAGGTCAGCGTCAACGAGTATGGATTGCCATGGCTCTTGCCCAAGAAACAGAAATCATTTTTCTTGATGAACCTACGACCTATTTAGATATGGCTCACCAGCTTGAGGTTTTAGAATTATTACAGAAATTAAATCGAGAACAGGATCGAACGATTATTATGGTTCTTCATGATTTAAACCAGGCTGCACGTTTCGCTGACTATATCATTGCCCTTAAAGATGGTGAAATTGTGAAAGCAGGAGCCTGTGAGGAAGTCATCGTCCCAAATGTACTCCGAGACGTTTTCCAAATCGATGCACTCATTGGACGAGATCCGAGAACCAATAAACCAATGTGTATAACTTACAATCTATTAAAAGGAGAGCATCAACATGAAAAAACTATTAGTCCCGTTTATGCTACTGCTAGTTCTAATTATTAGTGCCTGTGGAAAAGAAGAAGCTTCAGTAAAGGACAACAGCTCCACGTCAAAGGAAGAAACACCAGAATTCATTACATACCAATCTGAAACGGGGCCAATTGAAGTTCCCGCTGATCCACAAAGAGTTATTTTACTTTCTGGTTTCACTGGAAACGTCATAGATTTAGGTGTCAATGTGGTTGGTGTCGATGTATGGTCTAAAAATAACCCAACTTTTGCCCAACAATTAAAAGATGTTGAAGAAGTATCAGATGAAAACTTAGAAAAAATTATTGAATTAGAACCAGATTTAATCATTGGATTATCGAATATTAAAAACGTTGATAAATTAAATGAAATTGCTCCTACTGTAACCTACACATGGGGAAAATTAGATTATTTAGCGCAACACTTGGAAATTGGCAAACTATTGAACAAAGAGAAAGAAGCACAGGCTTGGGTTGATGACTTTAAAGTTCGTGCAGAAGCAGCTGGCGAAGAGATTCGAGCAAAAATTGGTGAAGATGCAACCGTATCCGTCATTGAGAGTTATGGTAAAGACCTTTATGTTTTCGGCGATAATTTTGCACGTGGAACAGAAATATTATATCAAGCGATGAAATTGAAAATGCCTGAAAAAGTAAAGGAAGTCGCATTGGAATCTGGTTTCTATACTTTATCAGCTGAAGTGCTTCCAGATTATGCAGGGGATTATGTCGTCCTAAGTAAATATTCCGATGCAGATACTTCTTACCAAGAAACAGAAACATACAAAAATATTCCTGCCGTTAAAAATAAACATGTATTTGAAATGAATGGTCAAGGTGCATCATTCAGTGATCCTGTTACACTGGAAAAGCATTTACAATTTTTTAAGGAATCATTTCTAGACAACTAAAACTCAAAGAGGAATTCTAACATTAGAATTCCTTTTTCCCTATTTTATCAAAAAACATTCATGGGCGTCTGTTCACAACCCAGAATGTAAATGTCATCGACTTCATTTCTCTGCGCTGGTGATTACTTCGTACATCAAGGCTTGTCTAATGAATCCGATGACAATTTAATTTCACATTAGAAAAGATGAGTGAATAATGACAACAACAAATATTCAATCTGCCAGATTCGTATACAAATTAATAATAGCTGCCCTTATATTTGTAGGCATGTTTGTAGTCGCAATGGTTTTTGGAGCAGCAGATATCACGTTGAAAGATGTGTGGTTAGCTCTTACATCTTCTACTTCTGGGGATAAACTTTCGATTATCCGTGAAATTCGTTTGCCTCGTGAAATAGCTGCTATCTTTGTTGGCGCGGCACTGGCCGTATCTGGTGCCATTATGCAAGGAATGACAAGAAATCCACTTGCTGATCCAGGATTACTTGGATTATCAGCTGGGGCTTATGCGGCACTGGCTATAACCATTGCCTTCCTTCCATCTGCCAATTACTTTATGACGATGATTGCCTGTTTTATTGGTGCATCGCTTGGGGCTATAATGGTTTTTGGAATAAGTGCTGTGAAAAAAGGGGGATTCTCCCCTCTTCGAATTGTATTAGCTGGATCGGCGATTTCCGCTTTCTTATTCGCGATCGCAGAAGGGGTCGGCCTTTATTTTAAAATTTCAAAAGATGTCTCCATGTGGACAGCAGGGGGAATGATTGGGACGACTTGGAAGCAACTCCAAATCATTGTTCCCTTTATTATTATTGGGATAATCGTTTCCTTTTTCCTTGCAAGACAACTCACGATTCTCAGCTTGAGTGAAGAAGTGGCTGTAGGATTAGGTCAAAAAATCAAACTAATTAAAGCTGCACTTTTTATTGTTATTATCATTCTTGCAGGTGCATCTGTTGCCCTAGTTGGGAATATGGCCTTTATTGGTCTCATGATTCCACATATCGTTCGTGCATTTGTTGGAACCGATTATCGGTTCATTTTACCAATGTCTGCTATTATTGGCGCCACGTTTATGCTGTTTGCCGATACACTTGGCCGTACCATTCATGCACCATATGAAACACCAGTCATAGCGATTGTAGCCATACTTGGTTTACCATTCTTCCTGATCATCGTTCGAAAAGGAGGAAGAACATTCATATGATACATCCAACATTAATCAAGAAACAGCGAATAATCATTTGTATATCTCTATTACTGATTTTAGCTACCATCATTATTGGAATGGGAATGGGATATTCTTCACTTTCTTACGACAGATTAATTCCAACTCTTTTGGGTCAAGGCACGTTTAAAGAGGATTTTGTTTTGTTCTCTGTCCGATTGCCACGAATTTTTATTACATTATTAGCCGGCATGGCACTTGCTTTATCTGGTGCTATTTTACAAGGAATCACAAGGAATGATTTAGCAGATCCAGGCATTATCGGTATTAACTCCGGTGCAGGTGTTGCCATTGCCATTTTCTTTTTGTTTTTCCCGATTGAGGTAGGATCATTTGTCTATATGATTCCACTAGTTGCGTTTGGAGGTGCACTCCTTACAGCATGCTGCATTTATTTGTTAGCCTATAAAAAAAATACTGGTCTGCAGCCAGTCAATTTAGTGCTCATCGGGGTCGGATTCTCCATGGCTCTTTCCGGTGCTATGATTGTCCTAATTTCATCAGCAGACCGCACAAAAGTGGATTTCATCGCCAAATGGTTAGCCGGAAATATTTGGGGCACTGATTGGCCTTTTATTTTGGCTCTCTTACCTTGGTTACTGATTCTTATCCCCTTTACTTTATATAAAGCAAATCGATTAAATCTGTTAGGCCTAAGCGAACCTATGGCGATTGGAGTTGGGGTTTCTATTGAAAAAGAACGGATTGTTTTACTATTAACAGCTGTTGCCTTAGCAGCTTCGGCCGTATCTGTCACAGGAGGAATTACCTTTATCGGACTGATGGCCCCACATATTGCAAAAGCTTTAGTAGGACCTAGACATCAACTATATATCCCCATCGCTATTCTGCTCGGCGGCTGGTTATTATTATTTGCCGACACAATCGGTCGTAATATCATTGAACCTAGTGGAGTACCCGCTGGTATAATGATCTCACTAATCGGCGCACCTTACTTTGTGTATTTATTATTAAAGAAATAAGAAGAATAGTAATTAATTTTGTAATAGCATAATTAAACCCTTGAAATTTTTCAAGGGTTTAATTTAAATAAAAATCTAACGAAGTGTTTTTAAGGAATGATAAAAGGTGGAGGAGTTCATTATATTTTAAATTTTGTAATAAAATATAATTCACTTTGAAACTTTTCTAGAAGCTCGTTGAAAGAGGAATTTATTAATAGTGGAAAAAGGTTCTCTAGTGCCTCGCTGTAGTTCTGACCTAATGCTTCCCGCATCACAATAAATTTATGAAAGAGCAGAGCTTTTTCAAAATCAATACCTAGTTCATATAAGCCTTTGTGCAATTCTTCTTTCGGAATTTGTTTAATTTTCTTATAGACTTTTTCATTTTTTTCGATAAATTTCACCTCTAAATAATGGGTAGCGTAATCTGTGTATACCATTTGGCCAATATCATTTGCTTCTTTTTTTGAATAATTAAAGCCAATAACCCGGCCATCTTTATTTTCACGGATGATAAAAGGGGTATTTCCTTGCAAATGCTTAATAAAATTTTTTACGTTTTTATCAAAGATTTTATTAAATTGAATAATTTGATATAGTTTGACTGCAAAATCTTTATGTTCTTCACCGACAACAAATAATCTGTCAACAATTGGCAATAGTTTTAATACACCCTCGGAAAGCTGACTAGATGCATCATATATAATAATATCGTACTCTTTCTTCATCTTTTTAACTTTGCTTTTTTGCTCTGCTAAAGTTAACTTTGAAAATTCGTGAATAAAATCCTCTGAATTCTCTTCTTTTTCTAAAGTCCCATAGGAAATAAATGCCGCAGATAAAGACGTGTTGATCTTAAGCCATCTAAAAATTGATAAAGACAATTCCGTTACACCTGATTTTGCTTTTGGTGAATAAAAACCTACTAAATACATTTACCTCACCTGCCTTTTATTAAAATAATATTCAAAAAGGAAGTTAATGTCAGGGACAACCCCCTACATCTCTACTTATCTTTAATTAAAAGTTTTATCCTCCCAGCAGGACTACGAGAACCCTGCATAAAAACAACATATAACTATAAATAATCGGCAAAACTACATATGATTTGGCAACTTAGAGAATGAGGTGTTTGGATTGAAGCCATATGTAGAGGTTAGGAATGTATCGAAGATTTTTGGCAAATCGCCTAAAGCTGCCATTGATTTATTAAAGCAAGGCAAAACAAAAAAAGAAATATTGAAAGTAACAGGACAGACAGTTGGTGTTAATAATGTGAATTTCGAAATATACCCTGGTGAAATTTTTGTCATCATGGGGTTATCCGGTAGTGGAAAATCTACCTTAATCCGCATGTTTAACAGGCTGATTGATCCTTCAATTGGAGAAATTCTAATTGAAAATGAAGACATCGTGAAGATGAATGCAGCACGACTTCGGGAAGTTAGACAAAAGAAGATTAGCATGGTCTTTCAGAACTTTGCCTTATTTCCTCATAAAACTATTTTGGAAAATACTGAATTTGGACTCGAGATCAAGAATGTCCCTCCTGATGAACGCCGAGAAAAAGCGATGAATGCCCTTGAAGTGGTCGGGTTAAAAGGCTATGAAAATCAGCTGCCATCCCAGTTGAGCGGCGGAATGCAGCAGAGGGTAGGTCTTGCGCGAGCTCTTGCAAGCGATACAAAAATCTTATTGATGGATGAGGCTTTCAGTGCTTTAGACCCGTTAATTCGTAAAGACATGCAGGATGAGTTGCTGGAAATTCAAGAACAATACAAGAAAACGATTATTTTTATCACCCACGACTTAGATGAAGCACTTCGAATCGGGGACAGAATTGCATTAATGAAAGATGGCAGTGTCATTCAATTAGGTACTCCTGAACAAATTATGATGAATCCTGCAAATGAATTCGTTGAGAAGTTCGTTGAAGATGTTGACCTATCCAAAGTACTAACGGCATCCCATGTAATGAAACGACCTGAAAAAATCAGTCCAGATAGAGGCCCAAGGGTGGCTCTGGAAATTATGAGAAAGCAAGGTTATTCCAGCATATTTATCGTTGATCGAAAGAATAAGTTATTAGGTGTGTTAACGGCTGAACAAGCACGTCAGGCCATTGATCAAAACCAATCGATTTCCGAAGCAATGACAACCGACATCCCCACTGTTTCAGAAGATGCATTGCTTGTCGATTTTATGGATGATATGGCAACTTCAAGTCTGCCCTTGTCGGTTATTGATGAAGAGAAAAGATTGAAAGGAATCGTTATTCGCGGAGCCCTTATAGGTGCATTAGCGGGGAATAAAGATTCTTTGAACGATTTGGAGAGTGATTGAACATGCCGAAAATCCCATTAGGAGAATGGATCGATACGCTCGTTAGCTGGGTAACCGTTGCATTTGCTGGATTATTTTCAATAATAACTAGTTCGGTTGAAGGTCTGTTAAATATTTTAGTTGATGTATTAAGTGCAGGACCGCCTATCGTATTAATTATCATCTTAACCCTTCTGGTCACCTATACGAGCAGATGGCCGTTAGGGATTTTTACGCTGATTAGCCTACTGTTGATTGATAATCTTGGTTATTGGGAATCAAGCATCCAAACACTGGCCATTGTCATTTTATCAGGATTGCTTACTATAGTTATTGGGATCCCAATTGGAATCTGGTGTGCACAAAGTAAAAACGTTCAAAACATCATTACACCCATTTTAGACTTTATGCAAACGATGCCAGCATTTGTTTATTTAATTCCATCTATTTTATTTTTTGGAATTGGAGTCGTACCAGGAATAATTGCTTCGTTTATTTTCGCAATTGCCCCGACCATCCGGATGACCAATCTTGGCATTCAGGAAGTGCCGAAAGATTTAATTGAGGCCTCGGATGCTTTCGGATCTACGACTAGCCAAAAATTATTCAAAGTCCAATTACCATTAGCCACTCCAACGATTATGGCTGGAGTGAATCAAAGTATCATGCTTGCCCTTTCAATGGTTGTTACAGCTTCATTAGTTGGAGCGCCAGGACTTGGAGCGGATGTTTATCGAGCTGTCAGTCAAATAAACGTGGGACAAGGCTTTGAAGCCGGATTATCCATCGTCATCATTGCCATCATTCTCGACCGGATCTCGCAAAACTTTCGCAAGCCTGCTTATGAGAATATCGTAAGACCAAAAATTGTCTTATCCATTTTAGCGATCCTTCTAGTAGTCACCGCATTCACTTTAATATTTACAAAAAGCAATGCAGTCGATGAAAATGCGAATGGGATTGGTGCCCAAACGGATTATGAAATCATCGGAATTGAGCCTGGGGCAGGAATCATGATGCAAGCTAATCAAGCAATTGAGGATTACGGATTAGATAATTGGCAGCTTGTCGAAGGCTCCTCAGCAGCAATGGTTGCTGTTTTAAAGAAAGCAATTGATAACAAAAAACCTATTATTGTTACTGGATGGTCACCGCATTGGATGTTCTCCTCATTCGATTTGAAGTATCTTGAAGACCCGAATGGATCCTTTGGAGGGACTGAAGATATAAATACAGTCGTAAGAAAAGGCCTTAAAGAGGATTCTCCCGGTGCTTATAGGATCCTTGATCAATTCTTCTGGGAAACGAGTGACATGGAAAATATTATGGTTGAAATTGAAGGAGGCATGGATCCAGCTGAAGCTGCTGAAAAATGGATTAATGCTAATCAGGACAAAGTGTCTCAATGGACAAACGGTGCTCAAGCGGGTAATGGTGAAAAGCTCAAGCTTGTCTACGTTGCCTGGGACACAGAAATAGCGAGTACAAATGTAATTAGTAAGGTGCTTGAACAGAATGGCTACGATGTAACGATGAGCCAAGTCGAAGTCGGTCCCATGTTTGCTGGAGTTGCAAACGGAAGCGCCGATGCAATGGTCGGTGCATGGCTGCCAAGTACCCATCGTGAATATTATAACACCTATAAGAATGATATCATTGACCTTGGTCCAAACCTTCAAGGCACAAAAAATGGCCTAGTTGTGCCAGATTATGTTGGGATCAATTCGATTGAGGAAATGAAATAAGAAAGAGTGCAGGTCAAAATGTCCGTCAGCAGCGTTATGATGACATTTTGACTCTTTCTTTTTTATAATGTTCTTTATAGTGCCTCCCTTAATCAAATTAATGACTCTTTTTTTAAAATAGGAGGATGAATCAGATGGCACTATTACAATTTCTCAAATTCTATTAATGAATATCATGCTTTTTAAAACTACCGCCCTTCACTTCTTCTACTTCGTAAACCGTAACAAAGGCATTTTCGTCAATTTCTTGAATGATTTCTTTCATTTTGCTATCTTCTAACCTGTTAATCACACAAGTAATTTCTTTGAATTGTTCATTTGAATAACCGCCTTGTACTAACTTATACGTTGTTCCACGCCCTAAGCGGTCACGAATGGTCTCCGCCATTAACTCAGGTTTTGTTGTGATAATTTTATAGGTTTTAGATCCGCTTAAACCTACTTCAACAATGTCAATAACTTTGGAAGCAATAAAGTAAGCAATTCCTGATAGAAAAGCTCCTTGAAGGCCAAATACTGTTGAGACAACAATAAAAACAAACATATTTAAGAATAAGATAAGATCACTTGTTCCAAAAGGCAACTTTCGGGAAAAGAGTACAGCTAACATATCAATTCCATCTAATGCGCCGCCATTACGTAATGCTAGCCCCATCCCAAAACCGATGATTATGCCACCAACAACTGTTACTAACAATGTATCACCATGAATAATGGTTGGTACATGTTGCATAAGGATAGTACCAGCTGCTAGTGAAGCAATCCCGATAACCGAATAAATAGCAAAGCTCTTTCCAATTTGTTTATACCCTAAAAATACGAATGGAATATTCAATACTGCAATGAGAAGCCCTAAAGGTAATCCAATTAATTGAGAACCAACGATGCTTAGTCCTGTTACACCGCCGTCTGATACATTGTTTGGAATTAGTACCGATTCCAGGCCGTAAGCTGTTATAAAGGCACCAATAATAATTAATAATATTCGTGAAACTATTTTGATTTTATTAGGTTTTTGCTTTGGATTTGTACTCATTTTAATTTCCTCGTTTCAATTTTCTTTTTTTCACTTTTATATTTTCTTAATCATAGATTAATGGTATTTTTTACACTTTCAAATGTCAAATGTCGATCTGCAGGATAAATTTATTATTGCTAAAGCACAAAAGAGGCTGCCCTCAAAAGAGGCAGCCTTCTCCAAAAAAACTGACAATCTCCCTATCACAACCAAGTACCGCTTTAGCTGTAAAATTCCGGTTTTCGGTCTCTTACGCTTGGCAGTTTTTCCCGCACCCGGCGGATCCGGTCTAAATCTAGATCAGCGAAGAATAACGTTTCTTCCTCACCCGCGCTAGCTAGGACAATTCCCATTGGGTCAACAATCAGACTGCGTCCGGAAAAAATATCGCCAACAAGGTCGGCGCCGCAAACGAACATCGTATTTTCAATCGACCGTGCGCGAATCAGCGTCTGCCAATGCTCCTCTTTCATCGGGCCCGCTACCCATCCGGCAGGAACAAACAGGACATCCGCTTCCTGAAGTGCAAATTGTCTAGCGATTTCTGGGAAACGCAATTCATAGCATACCATTAAGCCAATTTTTCCAAACTCTGTTTCTACTACTTTATATTGATTATCTCCTGCAATAATCGTATCTGATTCTTTATAACTAAAAGCATCATATAAATGTGTTTTTCGATAATAATGGATGAGCTCACCTTGACGGTTAATAAACACGGTAGTGTTATAGGCGCGTTTTTGATCATCCGCTTTTGGTTCATACATCCCGCAAACGACATAGATTTCATTTTCACGGGCAGCCTGTGCAAGGCCGGAAACAAACGGACCATCTAGCGGTTCCGCTACCTCAACAGGCAATACACCAGACTTTGGTGTGGCAAGCGCCATATAAAATTCCGGAATAATGACAAAGTCTGCGCCTTTACTTTTTGCTTTCTCAATGTATTGGATCGCCTTCTCTAAATTAGAGGCCTTATCAACACTTGTGGATAATTGTGCAATTGCGACTCTCATGAAAGTGAGTACCTCCTAAAAATGATAGTTTTCATCTATTTTAATCTATTTTACTGTTATATTGGGGACTTTTTTAACAATTTGTAATTATGAACTAAATGATGATTCACTTATCTTGTTGAGTTTAGTGCATCCGCAAACCTTTTTATTCCTTCCTTTATGGTCTCTTCATTCTCTCTAGCAAAGGTGAATCGTGCATAATATTTTTTCGAGCCCATCATTGACCCAGGAACATAGATTAATCCTCGCTTTATAGAGTTTTCCAATAGCTTCATTTCATCTACATCTCTTTTTAATTTGATCCAAATATGGATTCCACCTTGGGGAATTGTAAACTCCACTTGATCTTTTAGAAAATCATTAAAACTTAGTACAATTTGATTGCGCCGACTTTCTAATTCCTTCACTAAATTCTTAATATGAGAATGGAATTGCGCTGATTCTAAAAAGTCATTAGCGATCCACTGGGTAAAACTTGCATGTCCAAAATCAATTTGTTGTTTGGCATCAGATAATCTCTCTATTACCGATCGCGGTCCGATAATCCAGCCAATTCTTAAACCGGAAGCAACGACCTTTGATAAAGAGCTAATGTATAGGACATTTCCGTGTTTGTCCAAGGATTTTAATGTTGCAATTTCTTCTCCTTTAAAAGGGGTTAAACTATATGGATCGTCTTCCACAACAGGAATTCCATGTTCTGATGATATTTCTAAAATAGCTTTTAACTGGCTCTCTTTTAGCAAAGTACCTGTTGGATTTTGAAAAGCAGGATTTAAAAATATCATTCTTATCCGATGCTTTTTATGTAATTCTAGTAACTCACTTGGATCTAAACCATCGTCATTTACTGGTAAATAGAAAATTTTCAAACCTGCTGATTTAAATATTGGCAGATTATAATGATAGGATGGATCTTCAATCACCACTGCATCACCGGGTTTTAATAAGCATTGAACAACTAGGTGTAAAGCTTGTTGTGCACCGGATGTAATAAGTATGGAAGATGGATTCGTTTCAATATTGCGAAGCTCTTTCACATGCTTTGTAATGGTAGTCCTTAATATTGCATTCCCCTGTGGATGATCATAGCCTAACCTCCCGATAAAAGACCGTGTTGAAGTAATCTCCCTTAAAGTGTTCACTGGAAAGAGGTCCTCCGATAATTCACCACTAGCTAAGTTGATTAACTTTTGCTCTTCCATCTCTTTACGTATTCTTTGCGCAACCGGCAGATTAGGTAAAAATGAACCTGCTTCAATATATCTGCTCCAACTAGGGATACGTTTTTTTGTGATCCCCCATATATCTTTACTTATAGTCGTACCGCTTCCACGATTCCGTTGAATGAGGCCAATTGATTCGAGCTCATCATATGCAGCGACAACCGTACTCCTATTTATATTTAACTCTTTTGCTAAGTATCTCTCCGAGGGCAGTTGTTTATCTGGCGGAAAAGTTCCATCAGCAATGCCATTTTCAATAAACTCAGCAATTTGTTTATAAATCGGTTTCTTAGCTTTTCGATCAATATTCCAGTCCATTTATTTGCATCCCTTTTTACATACTCTTTTTATTATTGTAACCTAGGTTTCCTATTTATCTTTGATAAAAAAAAAATAACCTATTAAGCCATTGGGGCCAATAGGTTTTTTGCGTTAATTTCATTATACGGAAGTGCTAATATACATACCAAGTGCAATGACAGACAATAGAATTACGATAATATATATGATTGATAAGTTTGCAGTATTTTTTTTAGCTGATCCGCTATAATTTTTGTCACTTTTACTTACTGCCATTATTGTCCCTACCACAGCTAGTATTGAAGTAATTACGACAAAAGCAATCAACAAATTCATAATCCACCTCTTTACTGTATTTTTTGTAAAAAGAATATTAGGGGATATTCTTGTATAATATTCGTTCAATTAATCACTATAAAATAAATTGCAACATTTGTACCCATCCACTTTTTAATAAATTTCACCATCCACTTTAGCGTACTACACATTTTCCTCTTATTTGGACAATTGGAAAAACTGAATACCAAATGGATGATGGATTAAAAGCGTTGTGAATGTTCAGCAAGTGCATATACCCCGAATGACAAATTCGTTTTTAATAAACCCGAGTGATGCCAGGATTTTTTTTATAAACAGAATTTGAATACTCAATTTTAAGATTAAAAAATCGCTAAAGGTACATATTAAAATTGAATCATTACATTTATGAAAAACGGAGGTTACATCAATGAAATACAAATGGCTCATTTCTATTTTCTCTGCTTTTCTCTCGGTAAGTCTTTTATCGGCATGTAATTTAGGAAATAACGAGATGAATGATCAAGATGGCGGTAATTATCGTCCTGTTCGATATGACCCCAATATGGATAATAATCGAATAGACGGCCCTTTGACTCCTGATAGAGGCTTTGATAGGAACAATAATTTAAACAGAGGCCGAGATATAGATATAGAACCGAGAGATGTACCTCAACCTGGTCAGCCTGAACCAGATACACCATTTAATATGGATGAAGAACGAAGAGGTTTTTAAACAATCATTATAAAAAAACGCCAATTTTCCCCAGTAACGCTGAATAACAGAAAAAGAACCGATTTTCTTCATAAGGAAGGACAATCGGTTCTTTTATTTAAAATACTCCTTCATTTAAATGAAAACTAGAAAAGCCCTCGTCATTAAGTTTTGCCGCATAAATACCGAATCGTTTCCTCGTCAGAAGTAGCGGGTAAAACAAATTGCTGATGATATTTCTCTCCACCCTTCCCCGTAATTATGATCCAATCCCCTTTTTCGGCATTGTCAACGGAATATTGAATGGCTAAAGTCCGATCGGGTATGATCAGTGCTTTTTGGGGATTATTTAATCCATGAAGTGTTGTAACCATCTCTTCATAAGAAATATGGTTCAAATCATCTAAAGTTAAAATGATCTCATCACTTAATTCGTAAGACATATTCAACATGCCCATTCTCTTACTTTCATCCCGGTTTCCCCTAAATCCAAAAACATGGAAAATACGCCTCGCTCCATGTTCTCGTGCCGTACTTAGACAGTGAAAGAAAGCATCAGATGTATGAGCATAATCAATAACAACTGTCGCTTCTTTTGGATGCTCAATAATCTCAAAACGACCCGGAACTCCCCGAAACGTTTGCAACGATTGGATGATTTCTTCACCAGGAATGTTAAGGTTTTTTATTGTTAAAAATGCCATAGCGGCATTGTATAAATTATGTCTCCCGAAGATTTTCAAATTTAGTTGATATTTCTCATCTCCTTCGGCTAAAACAGCATTCGCAGGTTCCCCTGTTTTACAGCGAGTAATTTGCAAATGATTGTTCCCTGCTTCTCCCATTGCAATAACATTTTGTACTTTGCATTTAAGGGAATGAAAGAGCTTTTCTCCCCAACTATTATAACTATTGATAATAGCTTTTCCGTCCGGTTTCAGTTGGTTAAATAAACTTGCTTTTACAGAGAAGTAGTCGTCCATACTTTGATGATAATCAAGATGTTCATGGTCAAGATTTGTAAATAAGCAATAATCGAACTCTATTCCTTCTATTCGAAATTGCAGCAAACCGTGAGAGGAAACCTCTATTATAACGATATCATCTCTACTTATTGAAAGTAGTCTATGTAATTCAAGGGCATCTATTGTTGTATTAGGAGAAGTTGAAATTTGCCCGTTAACGATGTTATAAATCGATCCAAATAAAGAACAAGAAAAACCAGCATCTTCAAGGATATGTTTTAGCATAAAGGAAGTAGTCGTCTTTCCATTCGTACCTGTAATTCCAATTGTGATATGCTTTTTAGAAGAAGTCTGATAAAATGCACTGGCAATTTGAGCAAGAGCCAATCGACTGTTGGAAACTCTGACATAGGGTACATTTAACTGTTCAATTTCTTTCTCTCCTACTACAGCACATGCACCAGCTGCTATTGCATCATCTATATAATTATGACCATCTTGCTGATATCCTGAAATAGCTATAAACAAGTCGTTTTGACCAATTTTAGATGAGTTGGCTGAAATTCCTTTAATCTCTATATGATTTAACGATTGCTCAAGTTTGTCATTACCTACGATGTTTTCCAGCAGTTGACTTAATTTCATTATTCCTTTCTCCTTTTAAATGCCGCATAAATAAATAACATTTTTTACGGTATATTAATCGGTAGCTTTTTTAATATGTCCTTTGCCGGTGTCATCCTATACAAAATTAGACATTGGAAAAATGTTAAGCGTATTTTTTCAAGAATTCTGCAAACATATTTTCTTGTAAAACAGAGTTAGAAGAACCACTTTAAGGAATAAAAAAACCCCCTACTTGAAAAAAGAAAAGTAGGGGAGAAAATTTAAACCTTCAATTTGTTTGCTTGATTCTTTTTCCACAAATATGGTTTCGGTCATATAACACTTCGCCGTTAACCATCGTGAGTTCGATTTTGACATCCTTCAATTTTTCTTGATCCACATGTAAAATGCTTTCACTTAAAATTGTTATATCTGCCAGTTTCCCCACTTCAATGCTTCCTTTTATATTTTCCTCGAAGCTTGCATACGCACCATTCCATGTATAGGCACGAATCGCTTCTAATACGGAGATGCATTGGTTTTCGCCGACAGCTTGGCCGTCCGTTGATTTTCGGTTTACAGCTGCATGAATACCTAGCATCGGATTTACGAATGTTACAGGGGCATCTGAAGCAAACGCGGCAATAATGCCTTTGTCAATATAATCCCGGGCTGGGTACATATTTTGCACGCGATCACCGTAATATTCAAGATAACGGTCACCGTTTACATACATAAACGCCGGATTAGGAATCGGTACGACGCCAAGCTTTTTCATCCGCTCTTGTAAATCAGGTGAAGCAATACCAGCATGCTCGATGCGATGACGGTGGTCTTCCCTTGGATGTTCGTTTAAAGCCGTTTCAATGCAATCCAAAATCATTTCTATGGCACGGTCACCTTGGGCATGTGCCGTAATTTGAAATCCCTTTTTATGTGCTGTGCCTAAAATCCGATTTAATTCGGCCTGGCTATAATAAATAATTCCATAATCATCTTGCTTATGAGAATATGGCTGACGGGTAGCGATGGTTGGCCCGACACTGCTGCCATCCGTGAAAAGCTTCGCTGGGCCAATTCTAAATCGATCATCTCCAAGACCTGTAATCGGGCCTGCTTGTACCATTCTTTCAACAAAATCATGTGAGTTTGTTAAAGAGCCGATTAGTGCATACACGCGCACCTTTACTTCTCCAGCATGAATGGCCTGCTGCATAATTCTTAATGAATCTGCTCCATCCCCATATGCACCAGCATCGTGAACACTTGTAATCCCCGCTTGAATAAATTCATCTGATGCAAGTTTCATCCCTTTACGAATTTCTTCCTCCGTATAGGCAGCATATTCAAATAACTGCATATGCGCATTTTCAATTAGCTTGCCTGTGAGCTGGCCATATGAATCCCGTTCAATAATCCCTCCATCTGGATCAGATGTTTTTTCTGTAATACCTGCTATTTCAAGGGCTTTACTGTTGGCTATTGAGAAATGATTACATGTACGGATAATGACAATTGGATGTTCGGTTGAAATCGCATCTAGTTCTTCTTTTGTCGGGAAACGGTTTTCCACTAATGAAGATTCTTTAAAGCCCCAAGCCCGAACCCAATTTCCTTTAGGCGTTTCTTGACATTTTTTTCGTAAATCAATAAAAATGTCCTCAAGGCACTTTATATGTGGAGCAATACAGCTTACGCCTAATAAATTGGTCCCATAAATCGTTAAATGCAAATGGGCATCATTGAATCCCGGAATAAGGCTTTTTCCATTTAAATTTATAATCTCAGTGTCCTCTGTTTGATAAGTTAAAACCTCTTCGGTGGATCCAACGGCTATAATTCGATTTCCCTTTATGGCTACAGCTTCTGCAACACTGTTATGTGGATCGACGGTTATTACCTCGCCATTAATAAAAATCTTATCTGCCTTCATTGTTTCTGTCCCTTCTGTATAAAATCAGACCTATGAAAAAGTGCCGGGCCTCATTGAAGAATGAAGACACCGGCGAAAAATCTTGCTACCCTAAGCAGCATCAACATATTTTTCAACATCTTGTTTCGCTTGTGGTTTTGTGATGAAGCTAATCGTAACCATAATAACGATATTTGCCATCAATCCCATAATTCCAGCATGGATTCCAAATGGCGTGGATTCTGCTACAAGCTGATAATAATAGTTTACAAATGTCCCAACTGCAAGACCTGTAACTACTCCCGGGGCTGTGGCTCGTCTCCAATATAGGGCACTATAAACACCAGGAGCGAATTGGACGATTGAACCGTAGGCACCTAATAATAGGGCAACTAACCCTTGACCGCCGAAAACTGTAATATAATAAGCTAATGCCCCAATGACAAATACACCAGCACGCATAATAAATAGTGTAGTTTTGTCAGAAAGGTTCTTCCAGATATTCTTAATGACACCATCTGTAACTTCTAAGGAGGCACTATGCGTAATGGCATCTGCAGTTGACATGGCAGCTGCTAATGCGCCAGCCCCAACAAGGCCATACAGCCACCCAGGGAGATTCATGACTGTTGTAATCAAAAACGGCAGGACTTGGTCAACGCTTGTGAGCTGCTCTGAATCAATAACCCCTTTGGCAGCGAACCCGACTAATAGGAGCGGGACAAGGAATAAAGCAAACACAGGGTAAGCAAGAACGGTCTTTTTAATTGTTTTTGGATTGGATGCGTATGATTTTGAGAACAGATGCGGCCACATTAAGAAGCCGATACAGGAAACGAGAATGGTTGTTGTGTAAGCGACTTTGCCCATATTAGAGCCTTCTTTGCCTATTTGTAAAAACTCCGGCGTTTCACGAGCGATAGCAGCAAACATTTCAGTTGTGCCGCCATGTAGCTGATAAACAATGGCTAACCCAACAGCCCATGACACAATGATCATTAATAAGCCTTGAAAAACGTCTGACCATGCAGCAGCACGAAGCCCTCCTGTTGCAACATAGACAACAACAATTCCATATGAAATAAGAGCGCCTAACCAGAAGGGAATTCGTCCTTCTGTCATAATGTCAAAAATGATTGCCATTCCAGACATTTGTGTGGCTAAATATTGCACAGATGCAAATAAGGCAATTAACCCAACAATAATAGCTAATAAAGGACTTTGATATCTTCCTTTAAGAAAAGCTGAAATCGTGAAAAACCGATATTTTTTCCCGATTTTTCCGATTTTCGGACCTATAATATACCATGGTAAAATTGCAAACGCTGTATAAGCTATAATATAAAGTGCAGGCGCTCCTTTTGAATAAGCCCAGCCAGGCGCACCTAGGAAAGAGAAAGCACTAAAGACAGCTCCTCCCATTAAAAACCACATAACAAATAAGCCAAGCTTTCCACCCGCAACAGCGAATTCATCAAGGGAACTGCTATCCCTTCCTCTTCCAGCCATAATTCCAACGATAAGAGCGATCACCAAGTAGGCAATCATCATGATTAAAGCAACTTGCCATCCGGGCATTACACGTCCTCCTCTTCATCTTTTTCTGGGTCAAGTCGGTATAGAATGATTAATGCAACAAATGTAATCACAATCCACAATAAAACCCAAAAAAACGAGAATGGCAGTCCCATAATAATGGGGGTTGCCCGATTGCCTAATTCAAAGCCTGGAAAGACTAACATCAAAAACGGAATAATACCAATAGCAATGTAAAGCGTATTAAATGTTCGTTTACTCATGTTTCATCTCCTTATCGTGAAATTTTTATCAAAAAGTGCTGAGTTTTGCCCAACACTGTTCCTAAAAGTGGTTATTGATGTTTGGCTAGCAGGGCAATGACCGTTTCAAGAAGGACGTTTACTCCTTTTTCACAATCTTCCCATGTCGTAATTTCATCTTCACTATGGCTCTTTCCATTTATACTTGGAACAAAAACCATTGCAGACGGCATCATTCCCGCAATAAATTGGGCGTCATGTCCAGCTCCACTTACCATTCTTCGATAGGAATAGCCTAACGATTTAACAGCCTCTTCAATATGGGCACAGACTTCTTCATCAAACCAAACTGTTTTGCGGTCCCATAATTTTTCTTTATGGATCGTACAGCCTTCGTTATTAGATGATTCCCCTAAGTTTTGAATGATTTCTTCAACCTGTTTGATGACAGCCGGATCTTTATGTCTAGCCTCAAGTGAGAACACCACTTTATTTGGAATCACGGTGTGAATATTCGGAAAGACATTCATTCTTCCGATTGTAAACACGAGTTCATCATCTAAAGGACCAAGTTTTTCTCTGATTTCAGAGATAAGATGATTAACAGCAAATAGGGCATCTTTTCTCATATTCATTGGAGTTGTTCCAGCATGGTCGGATTCTCCTAATACTTCAATTTCATAACAAACCATTCCAACAACACATTCTACAACCCCGATCGAAAAGGCTTCCCTTTCAAGGATTGGCCCTTGTTCAATATGCAGTTCCAAAAACGCTGTCCCGTTATTGAGGCGGGCCTCTTCATTCCCTGCATAGCCGATTTGCTGTAAAGCCTCCTCAAACGTAATGCCGTCAGAGTCAGTTTTTTTCATCATGTTCTGTTTGTCAAATTTTCCTGACAGAACGCCTGAGGCCATCATTGATGGTTCAAATCTAGCTCCCTCTTCATTGGTAAAATTAACAATCGTAATAGGAATCTGTGGTTGTATGTTATTTTCCACGAGCGTACAAACGACTTCTAAACCCGCAACAACTCCTAAAATTCCATCAAAGCGGCCACCTCTTTTAACTGAATCCATATGGGAACCTATAACAATCGGCGGCATGTCGAGAGCGCCTTCGAGGGTGGCATATATATTTCCCATGTCATCCATTTTGACAGTCAATCCTAACTCTTGGCAGCAGGCACAGAAATAATCACGTGCCGCTCGATCCTCATCTGATAAGGATAAGCGTGTAACGCCGTTATTTTTCGTTCGTCCAAAGTTTGCAAATGACTCTAACGTATCCTTGAGCCTTTTTCCGTTAATCGCAACCTTCTGCTGTTTTAAAATAAAAATCTCCTCCTTTACCAAAAGATAATTTGAGTTGTCCAATCTATTTTTCACTAAAAATATTGCTAACCTATTCAATAGAATGCTAGCTTTTCCCTTTTATTACTGTGAAAATAATTCTAAAGTCATTTCTTTGTAGAAAGCGAAATACTATTATTAGTTGGATGATTATTAGAAGAATAATTCAATTTTATCCGAATTATCAGATATTATCTTTGGACAAAATGTAAAATGTGAATCGTAATAATTTTTATATTATGTAACAAGGTGATGGCATATAGGGGGATTAAGTACTAATTAGCAAGAGTCAGACCTGTTGTTCATTGAGTCATCCATTAATCTGATTCAAATAAGGGTGTGAAGTTGGTCGGTTTTTAGTACGGACTCTATATTGGTCCCATGGGCTGTTCCTTCACTTCTACTATAAAAAAAATAGTAGCACAAACCATGGCCTTGGTCTGTGCTACTAATGTTAGTATGTTTCTTATGAATAGGATATGCGATTTCGCATTCACCATCGGCATTTACAAGTAACGTTGATAGTTCCTGTATTTACAGACAAATGCCTGTTATGCTTTGGGAGGTGTTCCTTCAGCATTTGATACAACTGCATCGATTTGGATTAAAGCATCTTTAGGTAATGCTGATACGCCAACTGTTCTTCGTGCTGGAACACCGCTTGGGAAGAATGTTTTGTAAGCTTCGTCTACAGCATCCATATCTTCAATATTCTTAAGGAAGATATTTACTTTAACTACATCGTCCATAACGTGGTTGATACTTTCTACAATTGCCTTAATATTTGTCAAGCATTGTTCAGCCTGCTCTTTTACACCACCAGCTACCAATTCGCCAGTTTTTGGATCTAAAGGCAATTGAGCTGAAAGGTGATTGTAATGAGAGAACGCTACAGTTTGTGTAGATAGGGAACACTTTGGTGCATTATCAGTATTGTTCGCCCATATAACGATTCCATGTCTGTCTTCAATAGCTTGTGGTGGTGTACCATCTCCGTGTGACACCACTGCTTCGATTTGTACTAAAGCATCCATAGGTAGAGCTGAAGCTGCAACTACTGTCCGTGCAGGAACATATGCTACGGCTCTGGCGATAGCCGAGTCTGGGAAGAATGTTTTATAAACTTCATTTACGGCTTCAGTATCCGATAGGTTTTTAAGGAAGATATTAATTTTAACAATATCATCAAAAGGAACATCGATACTTTCTAAAATTGCCTTGATATTTTTCAAGCACTGTCCAGCTTGCTCTTTTACACCGCCAACTACTAGTCGGCCAGTTTTCGGATCGATCGGCAATTGAGCTGAAAGATTATTGTAATGAGAGAAAGACACAGTTTGTGTAGATAGAGAACATGTTGGTGCATTTGCCGTGTTATTTGTAAGCTTAATGAGGTCGCCTGCTTGTGGCGCGTTTGGAATTGTACCTTCACCATGTGAAACAAGTGCTTCAACTTGCACCAAAGCATCCATAGGCAAAGCTGCAACTGCAACTGTTGTACGTGAAGGAACATAGGTTGGGAAGAACGTTTTGTAAACTTCATCTACAGCGTCAACATCTTTGATATTCTTAACGAATACAGTGATTCTAACGACATCACTCATAACATGATCAATGCTTTCTACAATTGCCTTGATATTTTTAAAGCACTGTTCAGCTTGCTCTTTAATGCCGCCTGCTACCAATTTACCAGTTTTAGGTTCGATTGGTAATTGAGCTGAAAGATTATTGTAATGAGAGAAAGCAACAGTTTGTGAATATAGACCGTTACCGTTTGGAGCATTTTCCGAATTTCTTCCTAATACTGCGTTATAACCGCTCATGATAGTATCCCCTTTTAGATGAATTTTTTAATAGATATACTCATGTTTCGAAACGAAAAAACCGGTCTATACCATGGTTCCGTGATTACAAAGACGAAAAACGGATTCGCAGTGAGAATCGTGTTCGTACACAACTGCAACTAGCAAAGCGAATGGCTGGCTGCACTCAGTACCGATACAACTCTTTGCGATATAGATTTGAAGACTGCTTTGGCTCAACCGATGGCGTTCTTCACTCAGTTGAAAAAACAATTCTTACTAGACACAGACTTCGTTTTTGAGCAAGCTTCAATTATAGCAAGCTTTCTTCGCTTTGACTACTTGTTTCTTATGAATTGCTTTTTTGAGTTGAGTTTTTTTCTGGACAACAACAGTTAAGGGCTTCTCGATTGTGTTATGAACAATATCCCCCTAGGGTCCTGCAAACAAAACCTGAAAGATGACAGTTCTGATTCTTGCCGTTTCACTTTTTCTTTACCAGTCTCGACACACACTCCAAGTGACTTGGGTGGTGGTCGCAGACAGATGGTGAAGAGTGTTTACCATTTCGATCCCGTGCTGACAAATGGATGAATGGCCAACACTAAAAATAGTGACTATTTTAGGGCAATCTTACAATAATTAGATCTTCTCCTCCCTCGTCTATTACTAACTCTAAATTCATACTTTATTTTTTATTAATTTGATAATTATTATTCAACAAATAATTATTCTTACTTAAATGTAAACGAATGTCTTTATCTTAGCAGGAACCTTGTTCCTATGATGCTAATATTACTAGAAATTAATTTGGATACTTCTTTTGCAACCTGTACAATTCTTTCAACCAGGCAGTAAAAGTTTCAATATCTAGATTTTGTTGTCTAGGCTCATCCTAAGTAAATAAAACAGGATGATAGGTAAGGTCAATGGCAAATTCTATTATCGTTAACCGGCATGGAAAGCGTTTTGCAAATGAAGGACATCGAATATGGATTTCCCTAAATCTTTCTACTAGTACAACGAGGCAGCCCTGTCTTTACCGAACGAACCACCTGTTTGGTTAAATCTAATCTATTGTTGGGAATCTATGCTATAATAAACAGAAACGTATGTTCCAGTTTATTTAAAAATATGAGGGGAGAAATTAATTTGGAAGCCTGGGAAGCTGCTTATCTAGCAGGAATAATTGATGGGGAAGGATCCATAACATTAACTAGAATGCACGAAAGTGAACATAGGCGCCCATGTATTACTATTTCTTCAACAGATATGGAGCTTTTGGTTTATATTCAATCCGTAACAGGGGGAACAATTAATAATAAGAAAAATTACAAACCGGGTTATCACAAAGACTCCTATACTCTAAACATAAAAACTAAAAGTATTGTGATAAATCTATTAAATCATATTTATCCCTATTTAAGGGTTGATAAAAAAAAGCGCCGTGCACGATGGATACTAGACAATTATGAAAAGGTTACTCCGAGAAACGGAAAATATAATACAGATAGACTTAAAAAGAAATTACAGTTTGAGGAAGCATTTTTTAATTTATAAAGACAAATAAAAAACCACCAAATATGTATTTGGTGGAGACGGTGGGACGTGTATTTCCATGCTTTCGTCATGGCACTGACTATATCTTGAACCTGTAATGATCAGGTCCCTCGGCGTATTATACGAAATATATATTTCCCTGTGATCAGGCAGAATTTCGTATCCTAGTACTACCATTTTTGATGGCAGCCTATAAGTCGATACACAGCTGTTGGATTGCTCCACATACTGCTCGGTATTGCCGTGCCGCTATATGTGCGGTTTAGGTTTCACCGATAAAGCCGAATTTTCACTTATGTGTTACCACATAAGGCGACTAATAATTAATCGAACCCACGTCCAGAAACATCGGCACTTAAGCTTCTACGAGTGTAGTCGATATATTCGCGCTTCGCTGATCCTTATGCCTATCGACAGGCGTCCGGTCAGCTAGTCTGGTTGTGCTCTTCCTTCTCCCTCAGACGGCGAGATCCGGCGTAGCCCACTTAGAGTGAGTCCGCTACCCTACCACATGGGCGATGGAGGGGCGAACCGCTAAGCGCTATTAAGCAGCTAAAGCGAAGTTGTTTTGTTGTTTGCCAGTTATAGGCTTTGACGTTTTAACGAGGCCGATCCCCTCGACTCGCGACCTAAGCTCGAACTATCCCTGTCGAATCCGTAGCGTCCCCATTGTAAAAAAATCGGCGGCGAATCTCTGCGTCAACTCACTCGTCAACATCCTCACGTACCAACTACGTACGCTCCGGTGTCTCCTCGCTTGTTTCCTTGACCTTCTTGCCGCTTTTTTTCCAATGAAGTGTAGTAACGATCTAATTCGCATACTAACAACTTCCGGAATGCTCAAGTTTAGCTGAGCTAAAGTTATGTGTCACTGCCTCGTGACATTTATTATTATAACACACCTTGCCTTAAATTCAATTGTAAGGTTTTGTAAAACCAACCTACATTTTCTGTCTTTCGCGGAAGGCACGCTCGACTTCACGTTTCGCTTCTTTCTTTTTCAGATCTTCACGTTTATCGTATTTCTTCTTCCCTTTTGCGAGGCCAATTAAAACCTTCGCAAAGCCATTTTTTAAATAAAGCTTCAATGGAACGATAGAATAGCCGATTTCCTTCGTATCGCCTATCAATTTGCTGATTTCTTTTCCGTGAAGAAGCAGCTTCCTTTCACGCAACGGATCATGATTGTAGCGGTTTCCCTGTTCGTATGGACTGATATGCATTCCGATTAGGAAAATTTCCCCTTTATCAATTCTGGCATACGAATCCTTTAAGTTTACTTTACCAGCACGAATAGATTTAATCTCTGTTCCTTGCAGGACAATCCCTGCTTCATATGTTTCTTCTATTGCAAAATCATGATAAGCCTTTTTATTTTGGGCAATCATTTTTCCTGCGCCCTTTGGCATGACATTTCCCCCTTACATTCTTTTCTGCAAGAACAAAACCTTTTGGGGGCTAACTAGCAGAAAGAAATTTTTCGATAACCTTATTGTAGCAAATTTACAAGGCTCACTCAATTAAGAGCCTATGCAGATTGAAAAAGAGAGCCTAAAGTTTGAAGGCTCTCTAATAGATTAATTAACGCTTTTTACTTTTTCTCTTTGCCTTTGGAGCATTGTCGTAAAACTTCTTTTTCTTTCTTGGGCTTTTACCTGAATCATTGCCATTTTTATTTTTCCCTTGGCCCTGTTCTGATTTCCCTTTTCGAGGCTTTCGTTCACTGCTGCCTGTGCGGATAATCTTCGGCAATTCTTTGGAATCCCTTCTGCGAGGGGTCCCCTTCATCCCGACAATTTCAAAATCGATCGAGCGTTCTTCTTTATTAACCTTAATCACTCTAACCGTGATTTCGTCCCCTATTCGGAAAACATTGCCTGTACGTTCACCAATCATTGCTAGATGGCGCTCATCATAACGGTAGTAATCATCCGTCATATAACTAACATGAATCAAGCCTTCAATCGTATTTGGCAGCTCAACAAACATTCCAAAATTCGTGACAGAGCTAATGATCCCGTCATATTCCTGGCCAATCTTATCTTCCATATATTCAGCTTTTTTCAGCTCGTCTGTTTCCCGCTCCGCGTCCACTGCTCTCCGTTCCATATTTGAGGTGTGCTCGGCAATATCCGGTAAAAGGACATTCCATTTTTCTCTAGTCGTTGCGTCCAACTTACCCTGAATTAAATACGTTCTTATTAATCGGTGGACAATTAAGTCAGGATAACGGCGAATCGGTGAGGTAAAATGCGTGTAAAACTCCGTTGACAACCCAAAGTGTCCCAGGCTTTCTGGGTAATATTTCGCCTGCTGCATCGAGCGAAGCATCACGGTTGAAACAACCATCTCTTCCGGCTTTCCTTGCACCTCTTCAATAATTTCCTGTAATGCACGAGGATGTACAGCATTGGCCGTCCCTCTCACTAAATAACCGAAGTTCGTAATAAACTCGAAAAATCTTCTTAGCTTATCCTCTTTCGGATCCTCGTGTATACGATAGATGAACGGAACATCCAGCCAATGGAAATGCTCAGCAACCGTTTCGTTTGCTGCAAGCATAAATTCTTCAATCAGCCTTTCAGCCGTAGAGCGTTCACGAAGAACGACATCATTTGGCTTTCCGTCTTCATCGACAATAACTTTTGCTTCTTTAAAATCAAAATCGATGGCACCGCGCTTCATCCGCTTTTCCCGTAAAATTTGAGCAAGCTCGCCCATTAGCTGAAACATTGGAATTAGAGGCTCGTAACGCTTCAGCAGCTCCTCATCCTGATCCTCGAGAATTTTATTCACGTCTGAATACGTCATCCGCTCAGTTGTCTTTATCACACTCTGAAAAATCTCATGTGATACTACTTCCCCACTCGAGGTAATTTCCATTTCGCATGATAAAGTCAATCTGTCCACCTGCGGATTCAATGAACAAATGCCATTCGATAGGCGATGCGGAATCATCGGGATCACCCGATCGACTAAATAGACACTCGTTCCACGGTCAGATGCTTCCCGGTCGATAGGAGAATCCTCCGTCACATAATGAGAAACATCTGCAATATGTACACCGAGCTTATAATTTCCGTTTTCTAATTTTGTCACGGTAACGGCATCATCCAAATCCTTTGCATCTGCCCCATCAATCGTCACAATTGTTTCATTTCTTAAATCGCGGCGGTTTTCAAGATCACCCTCCGCAATAGTATCAGGCGTACTATTTGCATGACTAATCACTTCATCAGGAAAAGCCATTGGCAAGCTGTGTTTATGTATAATTGACAAGATGTCTACACCCGGGTCATTTTTATGACCGAGAATTTGAATGACTTCTCCTTCGGCACTTTTCCGTCCTTCTGGATAAGTGGTCAGCTTCACTACCACTTTATGGCCTTCCACCGCACCTAAGGATGCATTTTTCGGAATGAAAATATCACTTGTAAACTTCTTATCATCAGGCAGAACAAAACCAAAATGCTTACTCTCTGTGTAAGTTCCCACAATTTGCTGAATACCGCGTTCCAAAATGCGGACAATGGTCCCTTCTCTTCTCTGTCCCGAGCTTTCTGAGCTGACTCGTGCTAGAACAATATCTCCATGCATCGCGTTGTTTGTTTCATTTGGTGGAATAAAAATATCATCCATCCCTGGCTCCTCTGGTATCACAAAGGCAAAGCCCTTTGCATGACCAGTTAACTTACCGCGGATCAGATTCATTTTTTCCGGCAGTCCGTAACGATTGCTTCTTGTTCTTACAACAAGCCCTTTCTCTTCCATTTGTACTAATGCTTTGACGAAGTCCTTGAAATCGGATGAATCCTCAATTTCAAATGCAGCCTCCATTTCTTGAACAGTCAAAGGCTTATATGCCTCATCCTTCATATAATAGAGGACCTTATCAATAATCTGTTGAATATTTTCCATTTACTTTTCCCTCCTTCTCGAGGTTCGTTTCTACTATTCTTCCCAATTAAGCTTTTCTAAAAACTCGTACACGTCCTCATGAAGCATATCTTTCTCTTTATCGAAAGTAATGACATGCCCTGATTCTTCGTACCACTTCAGCTGCTTTAAATCTGTTTCAACTGCGTTATAAATAATATTGGCACTATCTGTATTAATCATATGATCATGGCGTGCTTGAACAACAAAGGTCGGTGAATACACTGTATCCACAAGATGGCGGACGTCAGAGATCTGATTTTGCAGAGCCTTTAATGTTTTCATAGGCGTCTTGCGGAATTCAGTCATTTCCTGCTCAATGATCTCTTCGTTTTTTCCTTCCAGTCTTTTATATTCCCGGGCATATTGCAAAATTCCTTCATACATCACTTCTTCACTTTTAATATACATCGGTGCGCACATTGTAATAATTCCCTTTATAGGTACAGTGTAACCCAATTTTAGTGAAAATACGCCGCCTAATGACAGGCCGCATACAGCTATTTCCTGATGGCCTTTATTTTTCAAAAACTCATACCCATCCATGACGTTTTTCCACCAGTCATCAGGTCCCGTAGAAATCAGCTCCTCAGGCGGTACCCCATGACCTTTATAAAGCGGGGCATGACACGTATACCCTTTTCCTTCAAGATAACGCCCAAGCATTCTCACATCCGCCGTGTTTCCTGTAAATCCATGCAACAGCAATACCGCTCGTTTTCCCTGTCCAAAGGTAAAAGGCTTCGGTGTTACAATTTTCATCTATGTAAGACTCCTTTTTTCTAAGTGTAATTTTATGGCGATTCAAACGTTTTTTGATATATAACTAAACGTTTGATTAACTCTATTTTTAACAAATCTAGGAGTTCCATTCCAATAAAAAGGCCTCTAACAAACGAAAAAACCTGACCTTTCGTTAGGCCAGGCAATTTTTTATAATGCGAAATAAGAAACTAAAATAGTTAGGACAAAGAATAGAACAGAAAGAACCACTGTGATGCGGTGTAAAACTAAATCAAGACCGCGTGCTTTTTGTTTCCCAAAAAGCTGTTCCGCTCCACCTGAAATGGCACCGGAAAGACCAGCACTTTTACCAGATTGAAGTAGCACGACAAGAATAAGTGCAACGGAAACAATCGCTAATAAAACAATAAATAATGTATGCATAAAGGCCACCTCCTGAAAACGCACAGCTACAATATTTTAAATTTATCATATTTTTGTAAGATGTACAATAGGAACAATTTATTTGGCATTTCAATCCTGAAAAGCAGGATTTACCCGATTAAAATCGAACAATACCGGTATACCAAGTATAAAGGAGTGAACTTATTGATTGCTAAGGAACGTTCCATCCCTATCAAAGTTCTTGCAAATGAGGCTTTATTGAGGAGGATATCTCCCCATTTGGAAATTTGGCAGGTTATTGAAAAAGATTTAGCCAAGAGAAAAGCAGGCCACCGTGGTGAAGTGGCTACAGATTACTACATTAATAAACTCCCCGACAAGGAATTTACCATTCTCAAAGGCCTTCGCATATGGAACGGACAGGAATACTTCCAGATAGATACCTTAGTGCTTTCCCCCACATTTGCCCTCATCCTTGAAACAAAGAATATTAGCGGGACCCTCTTTTTCGATTCCAAATTCAAACAGCTTATCCGATATTTGAATGACAATGAAGATGGATTTTTGGATCCCATTACACAAGCTGAAAGGCAGAAGAGAGAATTTAGAAATTGGCTGCACCAGCGAAACATTTCCATTCCTATTGAATATTTAGTTGTAATTAGCAACCCGACTACCGTCATAAAAACAGATCCAAAAAATCATTAAGCCTTTAAAGTAGTGTTACATGCCCATCAATTATTGGATCGTATTGAAAAAATTCAAAAATCATTTACCGGAGAGAAATTAACAAAGCGAGAGATAGAAAGAATAACCAAGCTTCTAGTTAATAGCCACACCCCTGAAAAAGTCAATGTACTGGAGAAATACAAAATTTCTGTATCCACCTTAATAACAGGTGTTCAATGCCCAAATTGTAAGGCTTCTCCAATGAAACGTATATACGGAACATGGTTCTGTCCTGTATGTAAGCTCAAAGATAAGTCGGCCCACCATCAAGCTTTATTAGATTACTGCCTTTTAATAGATTCTTCGATTACAAATAAGCAATTTTGTAGATTTCTTCAATTATCTTCAACGGATGTCGCAAAAAGATTGCTAATTTCAATGAATTTACCCTTTTCTGGTTCAAACAAAGGTCGAAAGTATCATCTAGTCTCCCTTTTGAATGGCGATTTCAACCTACTTCACTGACATATCGGCGACTTCTTTAATATATCAGCGACTTCCACGATATATCGGCGACTTTCTCAATATATCAGCGACTTCCACGATATATCGGCGACTTTCTCAATATATCAGCGCCTACCTTGATATATCAGCGACTTGATTGTAACTCCGCCTCTATACAAAAAGGTGACTGCCTCAGCAGTCACCCCATTATATTACTTATTCAAATTATAAAAACTCTTCAATCCATCATATACCGCTAAATCGCCAAGCTCATCCTCAATTCGTAGAAGCTGATTATACTTAGCAATCCGATCCGTACGGGACATAGACCCAGTTTTGATTTGGCCGGCGTTTGTTGCTACAGCGATGTCAGCGATTGTTGCGTCTTCTGTTTCGCCTGAACGGTGGGAGATAACAGCTGTGTAGCCTGCGCGCTTTGCCATTTCGATCGCTTCGAAAGTTTCTGTTAATGTACCGATTTGGTTCACTTTAATTAGAATTGAGTTGCCAACGCCTTGCTCGATTCCTTGTGCTAATTTTTTCGTATTTGTAACGAATAGGTCGTCTCCAACCAACTGAACTTTGCCGCCAATGCGCTCTGTTAACAGTTTATGACCTTTCCAGTCGTTTTCATCTAAGCCGTCTTCAATTGAAATGATCGGGAATTCATTTACTAGCTCTTCGTAGAAATTCACCATGTCTTCAGAAGTTAAGCCTGTGCGGCCTTCGCCAGCTAAATCGTATTTGCCTGTATCTTTATTGTAGAATTCAGATGAAGCAACATCCATTGCAAGGTAAATATCTTTCCCAGCTTCATATCCAGCATTGCGGATTGCTTCGATAATCACTTCTAATGCTTCACGGTTTGAGCCAAGGTTTGGTGCAAATCCGCCTTCATCCCCAACAGCCGTGTTTAGGCCTTTACCTGAAAGAACTTTCTTCAATTCATGGAAAACTTCAGTACCCATGCGGATAGCCTCTTTAAAAGTAGGAGCTCCAACAGGCATAATCATGAATTCTTGGAAATCTACATTGTTATCAGCGTGAGATCCGCCGTTAATAATGTTCATCATTGGTGTTGGAAGCTGCTTCGCATTGAAGCCGCCAAGATAGCGATATAAAGGTAGACCAACAGACTCAGCAGCTGCGTGTGCAGCAGCCATAGATACGCCCAAAATCGCGTTCGCACCAAGCTTGCCTTTATTTTCAGTTCCGTCTAATTCGATCATCGTGCGGTCAATGCCCACTTGATCTGTCACATCCATGCCGACAAGGGCTTCTTCAATAATGTTGTTCACGTTATTTACTGCTTTTTGAACACCTTTTCCAAGGTAACGGGATTTATCTCCGTCACGAAGCTCAACTGCTTCGTATTCACCTGTTGATGCACCAGATGGAACAATTGCACGTCCAAAGAAACCGGACTCTGTAATTACTTCTACCTCTACAGTTGGATTACCACGGGAATCAAGTACTTCACGAGCGTAAACATGTTGGATATATGGCATATTATTTCTCTCCTTTAAAAATAATTTTAGTTACAAAAACATCTATCTTTCACAGTCACTGTCACTTACGAAAAAAAATCTATCTTTTCACAAGCGTCTTCCCTGTCATCTCAGCAGGTTTTTCAAGTCCCAGCAAATCAAGCATTGTTGGCGCCAGATCGCCTAGGATTCCGCCTTCACGAAGCTCAATTCCAGCTTCTGTCACAATAACAGGGACAGGATTGGTCGTATGAGCGGTCATCGGGTGGCCATCAAGTGTAACCACCTCATCTGCATTTCCATGATCGGCTGTAATAATCGCTTTACCGCCTTTTGCAATAATAGAATCTACAACTTTTCCTAAACATTCATCAACGGCTTCCACAGCCTTAATCGTTGGCTCAAGCATTCCCGAATGACCGACCATATCTGCATTGGCAAAGTTTAAAATAATTGCATCAAACATATCCGCTTCAATTTCCTTCATCAAAGCGTCCGTTACTTCATAAGCACTCATTTCCGGCTTCAAGTCATATGTGGCAACCTTCGGCGAATTAATCAAGATTCTCTCTTCACCGGGGAACCCTGCCTCACGACCGCCGCTCATAAAAAACGTCACATGAGGATACTTTTCCGTTTCTGCAATTCGCAGCTGCTTTAAGCCATTTTGAGATATAATCTCTCCTAGCGTGTTATCTAAGTTGTTCGGCTCAAACGCCACATATCCGTCTACAGTTTCACTAAAATGAGTTAAACAGACGAAGAAAAGATTCTCAGGATGCTTAGGACCCCGGTCAAAGGAACGGAAATCCTTATTCGTAAAGGTGTTCGAAATTTGGATCGCTCGGTCTGGACGGAAATTATAAAATACAACCGCATCATTGTCTTGAATCGTGGCAACCGGCTCCCCATTTTCCTGTGTAATAACAGAAGGAATGACGAATTCATCAAAAATCCCATGACTATAATTGTCAGCAACTAAATCGATTGCATTAGAATAAGCAGGACCCTCACCATACACCATGGAACGATATGATTTTTCCACCCGCTCCCAGCGCTTATCCCGATCCATCGAGTAATAACGACCGGATATCGTGGCAAATTTCCCAACGCCGTATTCCTTCATTTTTTCCTCTGCTGCTTTTATGTAGCCTTCAGCAGTTTGCGGGCCAACATCACGCCCATCCAGAAATCCGTGAACATAAACGTTCTTTACGCCTTCTTCTGCTGCAAGATGAAGGAGTGCATATAGATGGCTAATATGACTATGCACGCCACCATCTGAGAGAAGACCCATAATATGTAAATTATTACCATTCTTTTTCACATGGTTCATCGCTTTTAAAAAAGTTTCATTTTTATCAAATTTGCCTTCGCGAATGGCCACGTTGACTCGAGTTAAGCTTTGATACACAATCCGGCCTGCTCCAATGTTTAAGTGTCCCACTTCTGAGTTGCCCATTTGCCCTTCAGGCAGACCAACCGCTTCTCCGGATGCCGTTAACGTGGAATGCGGGTATGTATTCCAGAACCGTTCGAAGTTCGGCTTCTTCGCCTGATAAACCGCATTTCCTTTGTGTTCCGCCCTTAAGCCGAAGCCATCAAGAATAATTAGAGCTATTGGAGATTTACTCATACTTTCCTTCCTCCAATAATTGCAGGAAGGATTGCGCCTCAAGACTTGCTCCGCCTACTAAAGCCCCATCAATATCAGGCTGAGACATATATTCTTTAATATTAGCGGGCTTCACACTGCCCCCATATTGAATGCGAATCGCCTCAGCAGCAGCCTGTGAAAATTGGACTCTCACTACTTGGCGAATATGGGTACATACTTCATTCGCATCCTCCGCTGTTGAAGATTTCCCTGTACCGATTGCCCAAATAGGTTCATAGGCAATGACTGTTTGTTTGACTTGTTCTTCTGACAAGCCCTTTAATGCATTTTCTACTTGAGAGCCAACAAACGCCATTGTCTCTCCGTTCTCACGTTGTTCCAGCGTTTCACCGACACAAACGATTGGAGTTAGATTGTATTTGAAAGCGGCCAAAGTCTTTTTGTTTACAGCCTCATCTGTTTCATTGAACATTTCACGGCGCTCCGAATGGCCGAGAATAACATAAGTGACGCCGATATCCTCAAGTGCTGCAGGGCTGATTTCTCCTGTAAAAGCACCGCTTTCCTCAAAATGCATATTTTGAGCACCAATGCCTACACCATAGCCTACTAACGCCTCCAAAAATAGAGCAGGTGCACACACTACTGTTTCAACCTTATCTTGGTCCGGAATGGAGCCATCAATTTCTTCAAAAAATGCTTTCGCCTCCGGAAGGGTTTTATGCATTTTCCAGTTTCCCGCTATAATTGGTTTACGCATGCTGGCACATCCTTTTATTTATCATTTAAAGCAACAACACCTGGTAAAGCTTTGCCTTCCATAAACTCTAGAGAGGCTCCGCCGCCTGTTGAAATATGGCTCATGCGATCAGCAAGGAAGAACTTTTCAACCGCTGCTGCAGAATCTCCGCCGCCAATCACAGAATATGTTTCATTTGCTTCTGCTAACGTTTCTGCCACAGTTCTAGTCCCATTTGCAAATTTTGACCACTCAAACACACCCATTGGTCCATTCCAAATGACTAGCTTGGAGCCATGAATGACATCGCTATACATGTCCGCCGTTTTTGGACCAATATCAAGAGCCATCCATCCTTCTGGAATCTCGTCAATTTCTACGGTTTTAGCATTTGCATTTTGTGAAAATTCATCAGCCACCACCGCATCAATTGGCATATAAAATTTAACGCCCTTTTCTTCTGCCTTTTGCATAAAAGATTTGGCTAACTCAATTTTATCCTCTTCTAAAAGTGATTTACCGATTTCATGCCCTTTTGCCTTAACAAAAGTAAAAGCCAATCCGCCGCCAATAATTAAATTATCCACTTTATCAAGAAGATTTTCGATCACATCAATTTTATCCTTTACCTTGGCTCCGCCGATAATGGCAGTGAACGGACGTTCAGGATTCGATAAAGCTTTTCCTAGAACATTCAGTTCTTTTTCCATTAATAGTCCTGATACGGCAGGCAAATATTGAGCAATTCCTTCTGTTGAAGCATGAGCGCGGTGGGCGGCACCAAACGCATCATTGACATAGATATCTGCTAATTCTGCAAAAGCTTTTGCCAGTTCAGGATCATTTTTTTCCTCACCAGGATAGAAACGGACGTTTTCTAAAAGAAGCAGATCGCCTTCCTCCATGGTATTAATTTTTTCCTTAACGGTGTCTCCATAAGCTTCATCCGCTTTCATCACTTCTTTACCTAAAAGTTCTGATAAGCGGCCTGCAACTGGAGTCAGGCGTAATTCCTCAACAACTTGACCTTTCGGGCGTCCAAGATGGCTAGCTAAAATTACTTTAGCTCCTTGGTCCATTAAGTATTTAATCGTTGGAAGGGCTGCGCGAATTCGAGTTTCATCTGTCACCTTGCCACCCTCCATTGGTACATTAAAGTCGACACGGCAAAAAACTCGTTTCCCTTTAAGCTCCACATCTTTCACACTTTTTTTGTTCATCGAAATGGATCCTCCTGATTTCTTAATGAGCTGGTTTCTATTTTATAGGCAATTACGTCAAATCAGCATTGTCACAGAATGCGTTTCATCAAAGTTGCAGCAGATTTTCAACAAGCCTACTATCTCACAGATAAAACATGTTATGTATCCAGCAAATGTTATTGCAAAAATTCCTTATAACAAAAAGAAGAGTGGTATTAATCCCAACTCCTCTTTTCCCTCTATCATTATAGTCGTTTACCGTTTTAAATTCCAATATGTTTGGGCCATTTTTAAGAATAAAAATCAAGTGGAAGTTTCTGCTTTTTTTGTACAGGTTTTCGGATTCCGGCCTATTCCAGTCCAAATAACTACATTTACTGGACAGGTTTTTGGTTTTCACGCTTTTCCTGTCCGAGTAACTTACTTTTTCGGACAGGTTTTCGGATTCCGCGCTATTCCTGTCCAAATATCTTAAATTCCTTTTTGCGCAATATAATCAACTAGGTCTACCACTCTGTGAGAATAACCAGTCTCATTGTCATACCAAGAAATTACTTTAATCATATTGCCTTCTAAGATCATAGTTGATAGGGCATCAATCGTAGATGAGCTTGGATTTCCATTATAATCTCTAGAAACTAAAGGCAGTTCACTGTAGCTTAAGATCCCCTTAAGTTCACCTTCTGAAGCTTCCTTAAATGCGGCATTTACTTCTTCAGCCGTTACTTCTTTTTCAAGTTCAGCCACTAAATCAACTAAGGATACGTTAGGAGTCGGAACGCGTACAGCGCCGCCATTTAGTTTACCCTTTAATTCTGGGAGCACAAGTGAAACGGCTTTTGCAGCTCCAGTCGTTGTTGGAATCATGCTTTCAGCTGCTGCGCGGGCACGGCGGTAATCCTTATGTGGCAGATCAAGAATCTGCTGATCATTTGTATAGGAGTGAATCGTTGTCATCATCCCGCGTTTAATGCCAAATTTGTCATTTAACACTTTCGCAAATGGAGCTAAGCAGTTTGTTGTACAAGATGCATTTGAAATCACATGGTGATTAGCTGGATCGTACTTATCATGGTTTACTCCCATAACAATCGTGATATCCTCATTGGAAGCAGGTGCTGAGATAATTACCTTTTTCGCACCAGCTTCTAAATGCTTCGCTGCGTCCTCGCGTTTTGTAAAGCGTCCTGTGGATTCGACAACCACTTCTACACCAAGGTCTCCCCAGCCAAGATTTGCCGGATCACGTTCTGCAATCACCTTAACCTTGTGTCCGCCTACTACTAAGTACTCTCCATCGACTATCACTTCTTCATTTAGGGTTCCATGAACGGAATCGTATTTTAAAAGATGGGCTAGCATGTTTGCGTCAGTTAAATCGTTGACAGCTACAACTTCTACATTTGGATTGTTTAAGGCTGCACGAAATACAATCCGGCCAATTCTTCCAAAACCATTAATGCCAACTTTTACTGTCATGATATTTCCTCCCAAAAATGTGTATTTATATATTTAATTCTTTATTAACTCATTTGCAGCTCCCTCATCTGTTATAAGAACAGTAGATGACGGCGCTTGTTTCAAATAGGATGATATTGCTTTTGCCTTAGAAGCCCCGCCTGCCACAGCAAGAATATGGGGAATATTGATTAAGTCCTGAAGCTGAAGCCCAATGGTCTGTACCTTATGAACGACCTGGCCGTCTTCATTAAAGTAATACCCAAATGCCTCTCCTACAGCCTTTTCTTTAACTATTAAATCCATGTCATTTTCATTTGTTTTTCGGCGCTCTGCCATTACCATAGCGTCCCCAATTCCATGTAAAACCATGCTGGCAGACTTAATTAATCCCAAGACTTCATTAATTTCAGGCTCTCTCATCATAGTGTTATACATCTCTTGGCTGACCTGGTCAGGAACATAGAGAACTCTGTGGCTGGAATTCGTGCGGTCTGCCATTGCTGCACAAATCGTATTAGCTTGATTTTTTACATCCTCACCGATACCGCCTCTTGCCGGTACAAAAAGCAAATCAAACTCAGAGAAATCTGGCGTTAACCTATCAGCAACAGCCGCCATTGTCGAACCGCCGGTAACCGCGATAGCATCATTTCGTTTAATGTTTGATTTCATATAAGCAGCCGCAGCTCTGCCAAGTTCGCTTTTTACCCATGGGGAGTGTTCGCTGTCACCTGGCACAATAATAATTTTTTGAATGCCCAGCTTTCTGTGAAGCTCCTCCTCCATTGCCTGAATACCTGTTATGTCTCTAATTACTTCTCGAAGCTGACTAAGAAGGTCTTTGCCATCAGAGGTTAAACTCATCCCTGAACTAGTGCTTACTATAAGACTCTGGCCTTTTAAAAATTCAACCTCACTTCTAAGCACTCTTTCTGTCAAGCTAAGGCTAACAGCTAAACTCCTTCTCCCTACTGGCTCCATTAAGCCGATATAATGCAGGATTTGATACCTTTTTTGCATAATGGTCAGTAAATCAGGTAATAATCTTTTTTGAATATCGATAATTGAGTTCATTTTTTTGCCCCTTTTACTTCTTGTGGACATTATACGTCCCTCATAGTCATATTGTGTCCCACTTAGGTAAAAAAAAATCACCCCTGCTCTAATTTTATTTTAGCAGGGGGAATCGAATAGTTCAACTATTTAGGGCTTAATTTCCTTTGAGGGCCTCTTCTATCGTCCATTTATCAATTTGCCCGTATTGAACCTCGGACCCATCAATTTCAACAACCGGGATCATCAATCCATATTTTTCGGTCAAATCATCACTTGTATCAATGTCCTTTTCTTTATAAATGAAATTCCATTCTTCTTTTAATTCCATAATTATCGATTTTGCTTTATCACATAAAGGACAGCGATTTCGTGTATAAAGCACGAGAGTACGATTGTTCATCCCAATTCTCCTTTTCCACTAAACATTCTGCATTCGTTTCAATCATATCGTTTTCGTTTTGAGGATGACGGGATTCCCAGCTGGTCCCGGTACTTCGCTATCGTTCTTCTAGATACAACCATGCCTTCCTGATCCTTCAACAGCTGAACTAATTCCTGATCAGACAGTGGCTTTTGTTTATTTTCGCCATCAATCAGCTTGCTTATAATCGTTTTAACCTGTTTGGATGATGTATTTTCGTCAGAAGTTGTCTTAATCGTGCTTGAGAAAAAAGATCTTAATTCTAAGGTGCCAAAAGGTGTTTGGGCATACTTTTCCCTTACTGCCCGGCTTACCGTTGATTCATGTATGTCAAGCTCATCCGCAATCTCCTTCATGATCATCGGCTTTAAATAGGCAGGGCCTTTAATGAAAAATTCCTGCTGCTTCTCGACAATTTTCAAGGAAACCTTTGTTAATGTCTCTTTTCTTTGCTCAATGCTCCTCATAATCCAGAAATAATCCTGTTGATTATCCTGTAAAAATCGTTTTACCTGTTTATCTTTATTGGCTGAAAATCTCTTATAATAATCATTATTAAAGCTAATTTTCGGCAAGGCTTCATCAAAGACACTTACAGAAAAGGATTCCCCATCCCAATCAATTATCACATCCGGAACAATATAGGCAGACTTCTCATGCTGAAAGGAAGCTGCTGGTCTAGGATTTAACGTTTGTATGAAGTCAAAGACCTCTTGAATCTCTGACATCTTCACCCCTAGTTCTTTGGAGATGTCTCTCCATTTTTTATCCGCAAAACTATCAAAATATTTCTCTATTATTTCCTCAGCCAAATCATTTCTCGGCTGTTTTCTTTTTAATTGCAATAGGATGCATTCCTGCAGATTTCGTGCACCGATCCCAGCCGGTTCTACTCCCTGCAATAAGTTAATGGCTTTATCAACCGCTTCATCGGAGATGCGAAAACGAGTCGCTACTTCACTCATCTCCACTCGCAAGTAACCGTTTTCATCTAGGCATTCAATAAGGTAGTCAAAAACCTTTTCCCCGTTTGCAATGGACTGAATAAGCTTAAAGTCCAGCTGAGATTTTATATGCTCATCTAAATAAGGTTCTATTTTTCCAATCTGTTCAATCCAATGTTGTTTATCTTTTTCTAACTTTTTCCTAGCTGGCTTTGTTCGGTCAAAGCGGGGGTCCATCGCTTGAACGTTCCCTGATTCAATTTGCAATAAAGGATTTTCCAATGCTTTATTCTCCAGAAATTCAGAAAGCTCCTGCGTATTATACTGCAACAAGGCAATCGCCTGAGTCAGTTCTTGCGTCATTGTTAACTTTAATGTTTGCTGCTGCCATAACCCAGCTTGTAACTTCATATCACAACCCCCCCTTACCATTCTACAATAAGGAGGACGAATGGTGAATGGGAATATACTGGCTAAAGAAGGGACTAGAACGTAAAAACACTAATCTTAATGAGTTAAACCATTGATGTGTCTTGAATTTTTAATATTTTCAGAACTCTATTATTTAGGATAATAATTTCTTTTTTTTAAAAAATACGCAAACCTCCATAAAAAATCCCCGTTCAACAGAAGCGCCTTCGGCAGGAAACGAATATGAAATTCATCATTCTTGCTTCATATTTTTCAGTACAAAAACGAGCCTTAATAATAAATTTATTTTTGTACATATTAAAGTTATTCAGTATGCCCCCTAAACGTCTTTTTATATTCCATCAATGCTATTAGGTGGGTGTCCAAAGGGATTACAAAATTTTCCGAAATAGGTTTATTACATATTTTTCAAACTTCTTCTTTTGAACAACACGCACAATCCATCATTGGTTTTTTGTACATTATGACTGTTGAAGAGAAATTAAGAAAAAGATATATTTAATGTTGTTATCATAAGGAGGAAATCGTAATATGGAACTACCTGTAAATATTTTGATGTGGCTAATGGCCGCAGTACCTATAATAATTCTTATTTTACTAATGGTGAAGTTCAATTGGGGAGCTGCAGAAGCTGCACCTATCGGACTCTTAGCTGCATTTATCATATCCATCGTTTTTTATAAATCAGATCTACAACTATTAGGATTAGAAAGTGCAAAGGGCATATGGACTTCAGTAATGGTGATTGTCATTATTTTGCCAGCCATTCTAATTTATGAAGTAACAAGTGAAGCAAAAGCATTTGATTCTATTCGGGACGGATTAAAAAAGTTCACATCGAATGAACTTCTTCAAATCATGGCGATTGGTTGGGTATTCGCCAGCTTTTTACAAGGAATCACTGGCTTTGGCGTACCAATCGCAGTTTGTGCTCCATTATTAGTAGGACTCGGAGTAAGACCTCTATGGGCTGTCGTCATTGCTTTATTAGGACAAGCATGGGGCAATACGTTTGGAACATTAGCTGTCGCTTGGGATGCGTTAGTTTCACAAACAGGTATTGAAGGCTCAACTGTCATTGAGGCTGCTATCTGGGCTTCTATATTTATTTGGATTATCAATATCGCTACAGGTATCACTATCAGCTGGGTTTACGGACGCTGGGCAGCTGTTAAGAAGGGACTACCGGCAGTAATCATTATTTCTCTAATCCAAGGTGGAGGACAAACGATCTTATCACCAATGAATCCTGCAATATCAGCATTCATTCCATCATTACTGTCACTCGTAGCTATATTATTTATCGGCAAACTAAAAATGTACAAGGAATCATGGAATATTCAAGATAGTAAACTAATGCTTCGTCAAGGAGGAGAAAATAAGGATGCCGAAATGAGCTCCAATAAATCTCTTTCGATGAATCAAGCATTTGTCCCATTTTATGTTTTAACCGGAATTACATTACTTGTTTTACTCATCCCACCTTTAAAGGCATTTTTGAATCAGTGGCAATTCGGTCTAAGCTATCCTGAAACAATGACTGGATTCGGTATAGCAAATCATGCTTCTGATCTATATTCACCTGTCATGCCTTTAACGAATTCTGGGTTATTCTTGCTTCTATCTGCCATTATTGGTTATGCCTACTTTAAAAGCAAAGGAAGAATTGAAAAAGGCGGAGGATTACGGGCTATTAGAAGAACAATCGAAAAAACGATTCCTTCTACAATCGCCGTCATTGCACTAATTATTATGTCTAAAATCATGGGTGGAACTGGACAAACAACCGAACTTGCAATGGGAACTGCCGGGGTTATGGGCCAGACTTATGTATTCCTAGCTCCAGCCATTGGCCTTCTCGGGTCATTTATGACGAGCAGTAATATGTCCTCCAATATCTTATTTGGCGGATTCCAACAAGCAACTTCTTCACTATTGAAATTAAATGAAGCAGCGATATTAGGAGCTCATACTGCAGGTGGCGCAATTGGATCGGTTTTAGCACCAAGTAAAATCATTCTTGGGACAACAACAGCAGGAATCCTTGGTCAAGAAGGTATAGTCCTTAAAAAGATTTTGCCAATTTCCATAGTTATTGCTCTTTTGATAGGTATCATACTTACAGTTTCTACACTGATTATTTAAGAGGAGGATGTTAAAAATGAAGGAATTCTTTACATCTAAAATAGGACTTCAAACGATTGCTTTTCTTGTTACTCTTGTTTCCTTTCCTTTTCTCTATGTGGGAGGCACTCAAGGTAACGCTAGCCTTTTGAACGTTGGATTAGTATTAATGCTTGCAGGTATGTTGGCAGCACCAGCTATAACGTTTATCCACGGAAAGAAAGCGACTGAAAAAGCAACCAAAAAAGACGTTTACAGAGGAGTTACAAAGCTCAAAACGAGGGAAGAGCAGTAATAAGGGACCCTCTCAAACCATGTGTGTACGTTTCCAGTACCACGGTTAAATAACTTAGTATTAACGCTCATATAATTGGTTAAGTTCTTTATACCCCAATTAGTGAGCGTTTTTTTAATTACATATGTGTTTCATGGTATTCGCAATTAAAAGCACCTAAAAAAAAAGTTCCTATGCTCGTAGAAAAATCTCTACAAACATAAGAACTCTTTGAGTTTCATGACGCCCTCGGCAGGAATCGAACCCACATCTTAAGAACCGGAATCTCACGTGCTATCCGTTGCACCACGAGGGCATATCAAAAATAATAAGGTACGATGGGGCCTAATGAATTAATGCACCTTTTATTATGCTACAATTATATATTATATGATATTTTTCGAAACTTTGCAAGCCTTCCTTTGTTTAAAAACTGTACCAGCGGGTATGATGGATATGAGAGAATTTTACAGCTAAAGCGAGCAAACGGTGTCGAAAGATTAGTTTCGGTAAAGGAAGCGAATTGTTTGACCTTTATTGACCATCAGTGTATCATAATATTACATAGAAAAGCGGAAGCGCCTTCGGAACAATCAAAGGACAATTGTTCCTGCGATGAATATTCGCAGATGCTTTCCTTTGTGCTCACCCCCGACAAGCACAAGACGATTCTCACGGAAAGGTGTACTTTACCTTTCTGGGAGGATTGGCTTGTGACCTCGAGGGGGTAGGCGCTGGAGCTAGACATTTCTCTAACTTGAGAAAAGTTTTTCTGATTTATGGACTTTGAATGTTTACCTTACCTTGAAGGAGGAATTTAAAGATGAACTTAATCCCTACAGTTATTGAACAAACAAACAGGGGAGAGCGTGCGTATGATATTTACTCCCGTCTTTTAAAAGACCGTATAATTATGCTTGGAAGCGCGATTGATGATCATGTGGCAAACTCTATTGTCGCTCAATTGCTATTCCTTGAAGCAGAAAACCCTGAGAAGGATATTACCTTGTACATTAACAGCCCAGGCGGAAGCATTACAGCGGGCATGGCGATTTATGACACGATGCAATATATTAAAGCTGACGTATCAACAGTATGTATCGGAATGGCAGCTTCTATGGGTGCTTTCCTGCTTGCAGCAGGTGAAAAAGGCAAGCGCTACGTACTTCCAAATAGTGAAGTGATGATTCATCAGCCACTTGGAGGCGCACAAGGGCAAGCGACTGAAATTGAAATTGCTGCAAAACGCATTTTATTCCTGCGTGACAAGCTTAACACGATTCTTTCTGAGCGCACAGGTCAGCCGCTTGAAGTGATTGCTCGTGACACAGACCGCGACAACTTCATGACTGCTGAAAGAGCTCTTGAATACGGTTTGGTCGATAAAATTATTACTCGTTTAGATGAGAAAAAGGATAAGGATAAGTAAAACAAAAAACAACTCGCAATTTTAATGGCGAGTTGTTTTTTTATTAATGCTCCTGCTGGATATAGTCAGCAAGCTCTTCAATGGCTTGGGCTTCATCTTTGCCATCGACAATTAAAGTAATAACCGTACCTGAGCTAACCGCTAGGCTCATTAAGCCCATGATGCTTTTCGCATTTACCTTTTTACCGTCTTTTTCAAGGAAAACATCTGATGAAAATCGGTTTGCTTCCTGTACGAATAATGCTGCTGGTCTTGCCTGTAAGCCTGTTTTCAATTTCACTTCTACCTGTTTTTCTAACATTTCTTTCTTTCCTCCCCTATAGAATCTTTTTCAAATAGATTCTCCTGCTCTCAATTTATCTGCTATCTCGTCTATTTTCCTTAATCGGTGATTGATGCCTGACTTGCTAATTGTACCGCCAGAAACCATTTCGCCAAGTTCTTTTAATGTAACATCTTGATACGCCACACGCAGCTCTGCAATTTCTCTTAATTTATCCGGTAAAATGTGAAGTCCGACTGTTTCGTCTATAAATCGGATATTCTCTACCTGTCTTAAGGCGGCACCAATCGTTTTGTTTAAGTTCGCTGTTTCACAATTTACAAGGCGGTTAACGGAATTTCGCATATCCCGCACAATTCGAATGTCTTCAAATCTAAGCAGAGCGTTGTGAGCCCCGATGACTCCTAAAAAGTCTGTAATTTTCTCTGCTTCCTTTAAGTATGTGATAAATCCTTTTTTTCTTTCTAGTGTTTTACTATTTAGGCCAAAAGTATTCATCAATTCACAAAGAGAATCATTATGTTCTTTATAAAGCGAAGAAATTTCAAGGTGATAGGACGAAGTTTCTGGATTATTCACCGAACCCCCTGCTAAAAAAGCTCCTCGTAAATAAGAACGCTTACAACATTTCCTTTTAATAAGCTCTTCAGAAATATTATGTGTAAAAACGAATCCTTCACTTAGGATTTTTAAATTATCCAGAATCTCGCTTGCTTGTTCAGACAATCTGACAATGTACACATTGTTCTTTTTCAATCTCATTTTCTTGCGGACAAGGAGTTCTACTTGGACATGAAAGTTCTTCTTAATAAGAATATAGATTCTTCTCGCGATCGCTGCATTTTCAGTTTGAATATCGACAATTAACTTTCTGCTGGAAAAGGAAAGGGATCCGTTCATTCGAATCAGTGCCGATAATTCAGCCATCCCGCAGCAATCCTTTACCTCCAGATTCGTTAATTCCTTTTTCGTTTCTGAAGCGAAAGACAACTCCTTCACCCCTTTCTAGAAAAGCGTAAGCACCTTCGAAACAATTAAAGGACAAATTGTTTCTGCGATGTATATTCGCAGAAGCCTTCCTTTGTGGTCACCCCGACAAGCACAAGACGAGCCTCCCGGAAAGGTGAGCTTTGCCTTTCTGGGAGGATTGGCTTGTGACCTCGAGGTCGACAAAAACGCAACGTCCTCCCAAAAGCTCCGCATTTGGTCGTGCGATGTATCGCTGACGTAGCCTTCCTTATCCTGTTGCATTGTCGACACTAGTACGTCCTTGTACGTCGGGGGTAGGTGCTGAAGCTAGACAACTATGAGAGACAAGCGCAAAAAGCGCTACCACTAATATTATTTTTTATTATATCTTTGTTTTTCATCTATTAGAATAGAGTATAGCATGGATGCCACCTCTTTAGTATCATGACGAATAGCCCCATCTTTCAGGCTGACGATTTCTCCCGGAATTACTTCAAGCCCTAATTGATGAAGTCTCTCAATATCAAAGATGACCGGCTGGGACTTTTCTTCATTATAGCGCTCCCGAACCTGGGCAGGAATATCCTCACTATTCACAAGAATGGTGTTAATGAAAGCACAGCTCATATGATCATAGATGGCCTGAACATGATCGCTTGCAGAATAGTTATAGGTTTCTCCCGCTTGAGTCATTAAATTACATATATATACCTTTTTTGCTTTTGCACGGCAAACCTCTGCCCCAAGTTTAGGAACGAGAAGATTTGGCAAAATGCTTGTATATAAGCTGCCTGGCCCAATTATGATTAAATCTGCTTTCCTAATAGCTGAGATCGTTTCGGGAAGAGGTTTAATATGTTTGGGTGTAAGAAATACCTTTTTGATCTTTTTCCCAGAGTACGGGATTTTTGATTCGCCTGAAACAACCGTTCCATCCTCCATTTCGGCATGTAAGACGACACTCTGATTCGCAGCCGGCAACACCTTGCCCCTTACATTTAAAACCTTGCTCATTTCCTGAATGGCATGCACAAAGTTTCCTGTAATAGAAGTCATAGCTGCCAAGATTAAATTCCCGAGAGAATGTCCCGATAATTCATTTGACGTTGTGAAGCGATGCTGAAACATCTCCTCAATCAGCGGCTCTACATCGGATAGGGCCGCCAATACATTTCGAATATCACCCGGAGGAGGAATATGCAAGTCGTTTCTAAGCCGTCCAGAGCTTCCCCCATCATCGGCAACTGTCACGATCGCAGTGATATCAACGGGGTACTGCTTTAATCCCCGTAATAGGACAGGTAATCCAGTCCCCCCGCCAATGATGACGACTCTCGGCTGTCGGTTCGTCTTCATTTTCCATTTTCCTTTCTCCTCTGAATATCACGGTGCGTTATTCGCGTATGATAATCATCCTTGAAGTAATTGGCAATGTACTCAGCTAACGCCACAGAACGGTGCTGTCCGCCTGTACATCCAATCGCAATAACGAGCTGAGCCTTACCTTCTCTTTTATAATGAGGAAGCATAAAGCTTAATAGCTCTGTAACCTTCTCAAGAAATTTAGTTGTTTCCGTCCATTTATGAACATAATTGTATACTTCTTCGTCAAGCCCAGTTTTCGGGCGCATATGATCAACATAATGGGGATTTGGCAGAAATCGAACATCAAAAACTAGATCAGCGTCAATCGGAATTCCATGTTTAAAGCCAAATGACATGACATTGACAGTGAACATCGTAGTTTTATTTATAGAGAATTCCGTTAGAATTTTTTCACGGAGCTCTCTTGGCTTTAACTGTGTCGTATTATAAATAATCTGTGCTCTCCCTTTAAGCTCCTCTAATAGGTTGCGTTCAAGCTTAATCCCTTCCAGAGGCAGGCCTGAAGGAGCAAGAGGGTGAAATCTCCGAGTTTCTTTATATCTTCGCACTAATGTCGAATCATCCGCATCTAAAAAAAGAATTTGCGGGGTTACCCATGAGGTTTCGGAAAGATCATCGAGTGCTTTAAACAGGTGATCGAAAAATTCACGTCCCCGTAAATCCATGACTAATGCCACCTTATTCATTTTATTCCCTGAATCCTTCATAAGTTCAAGAAATTTTGGCAGCAGTGTCGGCGGCAGATTGTCAACACAGAAAAAACCAAGGTCTTCAAAGCTTTGAATCGCCACCGTTTTCCCTGCACCCGACATTCCTGTAATTATCACAATTTGAGTTTCATTCACAGCACCCGTACTCATACTAATTTCCCCCTGACACTTTCTAACTTAGCTTGGATCTAATCGGTAACCAATCAGCTCAAAATCTGGTGTATAGGTGAAAGTCCCGTAAATAATGCCTTTCCCATGAATCATATATTCAAGAATATGGTAATCCCCTGCAGCCATTGGCAGTTTCTTAATTTCCTCAAGCGAATGCCAAAGAATTTTCCCTTCTTCGGACTCATCCACATTTAAGCCATCTGCTTCCGTTGCCAAAAAGGTAAACATCATCCATTCAGAGAGAACCCGGTCTCCTTCTTTCATGATAAAGGTGAAAATCCCCTTTATATTCGGGTTACGTAAATAAATGCCTGTTTCCTCTCTATATTCACGAATGCAGCAGTCCCTAACCGATTCCCCCGGCTCCATCTTGCCGCCAGGAGCTACCCACCAGCCTCGTCTCGGCTTTTGCAATAACAGCACTTGATTATCCTTTATTAATACACAGTTGGTGACTCGCTGCATCATTCTTCACCTCAATTTATCCGTTCTGACTTCCTCAATCACTTACTCAGCATATGTTACTTCATTATACTATTTTTGTTATAAGGTAACAATAAAGTGAAACTTCCATTAGTATGTATTCAAAGGATATACATCTTTAAAGTTGTCATAATTAAAAACTAAAGCATTCTCAACCTTCACACTACTAATGGTTAGTTGAACCAATCGGGCCTTTACGGGCAGTTCCCCATTCAAGCCCCATATAGAACAATAAATACTTTATTTGGGGATTACTGCCCGTTAATCTGCGACGAATTGAAAGCTTATGATATGGAAGAGCTCCTTTTTAAAACAAAAAAAAGAGCACAGACGAATCTGTGCTAAAAAGGGTTATATCTTTAAAAGGGGGTCAATTTCTATTTCTATAATACCCGACTTTTATTTCACTACTGTTACAGGAAAATTAAAACAGAGTTACTTTTTGTTAAGCTTTGATTTTTAATTTTTCCCTTAGTTCTTCCACATAGTGCTGGACAGTTTGGGCGGCGATGCTGCCGTCTCCTGTTGCTGTAACGATTTGACGGAGTTGTTTTTCACGGATATCGCCTGCTGCGAAAATGCCTGGGACCTTTGTTTCCATATTCTCGTTCGTTTCGATATATCCGTTTTCGTTTGTAATGCCAAGATTTTCGAAAGGTTTTGATAGCGGAAGCATACCTACATAAACAAATACACCATCTGCATTAAATTCTTGCTCTTCTCCAGTTTTTGTAGATACAAGTGTTAGGCTCCCTACCTTGCCGTCCTTCTCGTTGATTTCCTTAACCGTATGACTCCAGATAAATTCAATTTTATCATTGTCGAAGGCGCGCTTCTGTAAGATTGATTGTGCACGAAGCTCGTCACGGCGATGGATAATCGTTACCTTTGTAGCAAAACGAGTCAAGTATACACCTTCTTCAACTGCGGAATCTCCGCCTCCGATTACGACAAGCTCTTTCCCTCTAAAGAAAGCACCGTCACAAACCGCACAATAAGAAACGCCGCGGCCGCTTAATTCTTTTTCGCCTGGGGCACCCAGCTTCTTATACTCAGCACCGGTTGTAATAATAACAGCGCGAGCTTTGTATTGCTTAGAGCCTGCGACAACAGTTTTATACTCTTCCCCATCGATTATTTCCTTAATATCGCCATATGCGTATTCGGCACCGAATTTTTTAGCGTGCTCAAACATTTTTGTTGATAGGTCTGGGCCTAGTATATGATCAAAGCCCGGATAGTTTTCAACCTCTTCTGTGTTTGCCATTTGCCCGCCTGGAACACCGCGTTCAATCATCAGAGTGGACAGGCTGCCTCTTGATGTATATACAGCCGCGGTCATCCCAGCTGGACCCGCTCCGATTATGATAACGTCATAAATTTTTTCCTCAGACACGTTGCTTCACTCCTTCAATAAAATAGCCTACTTCGACATATTTTCGGCTAGATCAATTAGACATATTTTTATTATGGCCTTCCTACATTCATCCTATAAAAATTAGGAGAATATGTCTAAAAATCTGCTCGTGAAGAAGATGTTGTTTTTAGAAGTTTCACATATTTGCCCAAAGTGGATGAAGAAATTCCATATTTTTCAGCTATATGCTGCTGAGATACTTTTCCCTCTCTCGCTTTAAGCCACGTATATTCAACAGCTGCTGCCCACGCTGCATCATTTTTTATGATCTGATTTTGATTTACGGCCGCAACAAAAACAGTAAACCACATTAGAAATAATCCTGCTTCGACCGTACCGATTGGGTGGTAGCTATCATACAATAATGAGGCAACATTATGAACGGGAGTCGATTTTCCTCCCTTTCGGATAAAAGAAACATATTCCCTCTCCAAATGGGAGAATCTATTATTTTGGTTCATTTCCTTTGAAGCTAGCAGTTGTCCTTTTCCATCTGACATGGCTGTTAAGAACAGGGCAAATAAGCGCTCTTCAATATGTTCGCTTTCTAGCTTTTTAAGGATGGAAGCATGATGATTTTCAAACCCGCTGTTTTGCGCCTTTTCATCATTCCAAGGCTCGAAGCCAGCTTTATCCGGATTTAATTCAACTGCTTTTTCCCAGGCTGATTTGGCGATTTTTTCTCTTCCGGTAAAATGGGCTGCATATGATAGCCAATAATAAAAAGCCCCATCTCCATCAAAGCCCTTTTTCTGAAGCCTTCTAAGCCAAGAAAAAGCGGATTCGTACTCGCCAATTAATGCTAGAGTTGCCCCAAGCTTAAACTGGTGCTCAATGGATAATGGATTGATTTTTTTCAGGACCTCTTTAAGCGCCTTCACTTCCTTATATTCGCGCTCGTAAAAGGCGAAAACAAGCTTATTGCATAAGGCGTGCAGGTTCCCGGGATTTTCTTCAAAAACCTTATCTAGAATATCTGCAGCTTTTTGGATTTCTCCGAGATAAAAATAGGCAAGGGCCAAATTATTATAAGCCGACCAATATTCTGGATATTCATCAATAACCGAATTAAGAAGTTCAACCGCTTTCGGAAAATGACCAGATTCAAGAAGTTCTCTGGCCTCCTCCTGTTTCGTAATGAGATCATCCTGCTCGTAAAGCTTCTCATCCATCTCTTCTGCTTCCATCGTCAGCAATTCGAGAAGATCGATTGTTTCATCGGCAAATTCCCCATCCTCGTCTAAATCCAAATATAAATTCGCATGATGATAAGCGTCCTTAAAGTAACCAAGATGAGCATAGTTATTGGCAAGAAAATAATGGCATTCCACCATATCTGCATCAAGCTCTTCGATAATTTCCAAAAAAAGCTGGTTCGCCTGTTGATACTCACCTAATTCCGAACAAATAACAGCTAATTGGCAGACAATCATGGGCTCATTTGGCTCTAGATGCACCGCGCGCTGTAAATATTTTTTTGCTTTATAAAGATCCCTTTTGTGGTAAGCCTTTAAGCCTTTTGCAAAATAATACTCACCTGTCGGGTTAAATAATAGTAATTTTCCTGTTGTTTTTCTAGCTTTAGAGTCTTTGCTCATGAAATCCTCCACCTTCATATTAACTCAAGTAGTATATCATAAGAACAAGCTGTTGGAGAAGGGATTGGAGAATATTAACTTATTTCGCAATCACCCTCTTGATTACTTGTTTTAAGTACAACAAGGAGACCCTTCGCATACAAATAGCAATAGTGCCTATTAATAGGAAGGCACTAACTTAAAAACAACATTTTTTTGAAAATTTTAAAGTAATTTCAAGTTGTATCTGTTATTTTATTTTTATATGAATGATCTTAACATGAGGTGTGACATCATGAGACGAAATGTAAAGATACAGGGAATCGGGTCCTATTTGCCGAAACGGTTAGTAACAGCATCAGAAATTGATGGAATGATTGGTGCACAGGATGGCTGGTCAGAAAATAAATCAGGGGTGAAGCAGCGGCATTTTGTAACGGATGAAACGGCTTCGTTTATGGGAGCACAAGCAGCTAAGCTTGCTTTACAGGACGCATGTCTATCGTTTTCCCAAATCGATTGCATCATTAGCGGCAGCGGAACAATCGAGCAGGCTATTCCGAGCAATGCTTCCTTAATTCAAGAACAATTGGGCTTACAGCATTCTGGAATTCCTTGCTTTGATGTAAATTCAACATGTTTGAGCTTTGTGACGGCATTAGATATGATTTCCTACGCTATGGCTGCAGGCAGATATGAACATGTTCTCTTAATATCCAGTGAGATTTCCTCTGTCGGGATTAATTGGAAGCAGGATGAAAGCAGCATTTTGTTCGGGGACGGGGCGGTTGCTGTTGTTTTGTCTAGAACGGACGGTTCTTCTGGAATTCTTGCCTCCCATATGGAGACATATAGTGCCGGGGCGCATTTATCGGAAATCCGCGGCGGCGGTACGAAAATTCACCCTAGAGAGCATCGTGAGGAAACAAAGGAAGACTTCCTATTTTATATGGATGGCCGGGCAATTTTCAAAATGTCTTCAAAATTAATTCCTAGTTTTATTGAAAAATTGTTTAGGCAAACCGATTTGACGATGGAGGATATTGATATGGTTATTCCCCATCAGGCAAGTGCAGCTGCCATGAAAATTATTAGAAGGAAATTAAATGTCCCTGAAAGCAAGTTCATGTCCATAATCGAAAACTATGGAAATATGATTGCTGCTTCCATTCCGATGGCTTTATATGAAGCTATTAAACAAGGAAAAATAAAACGGGGCGATCGATTATTGTTATTAGGTACATCTGCGGGGCTTTCCATTGGAGGAATCATCCTTGAGTATTAAAGTTTTAGTAACGGGAGCACGTGCCCCTGTTACGTTGCATTTATGCAGAATTCTGAAGGATAGCGGACATGAGGTGTATGCGGCTGATAGTATCTCATATGCTTTAACGAAGTCTTCTACATCCATTCAAGGTTACTTTCTCTATTCTTCTCCAAAGTTTCGGACTGAGGATTTTGTTGCGGAGCTTGTAGAATTTATTCAAGAGAATAAAATTGGTCTTCTCATTCCGACCTGTGAGGAAAGCTTTTATATTTCAAAATATAAGGATGCAATTTCACCTTACTGCGAGGTTTTGGTAGGTGATTTTGCACAAATGCTGCTGCTTCATAATAAGTTTGATTTTATTGAGTATGTAAATGCGCTTGGATTTAAGGCGCCTAAAACAGTAAAATGCTCTGCTAATAAAGAGATGCCCGATGGTGAATTGGTTTTAAAACGGGTGTATTCCCGATTTTCGGATCATGTTGTTTTCCTTCATAAGGATGCGTTTAATCCATCTCTCTTTGACTCGTCATGGATTGCACAGGAAAAAATTGATGGGGTGCAATATTGCTCTTATGGCATTGCTCGAGATGGGAAACTGCTTGCCCATTCTGTCTATGAAACTACTTTTACAGCGGGGATCGGCGCAACGATTGCTTTTAGTTATTGTGAGCGGAAGGATATTGAACATTTTGTTAGAACGGTTGTGTCGGATTTGAAGTTTACGGGGCAAATATCCTTTGATTTTATCGTGAATTATGAGGATGTTGCGATTCCGATTGAATGCAATCCTCGAGCAACGAGCGGGCTGCATTTATTTGATCATCAAGCGGCGGAGTGTTTTTTTGACGATACCGAAAATACTCTTTACCCCGATCTAGAAACAAAGATGGCTATTTGCCTCGCTTTGCTGGCTTATGGCTTTGATAATTGGAAGCGAGGCCGTGGGTTTATGAATTGGCTTAAAACCTTGCTCACTTATCGGGACATTACGTGGAGTTTACAGGATCTTACGCCATTTTTCTTTCAATTCTATAGCATGTATGCACTTTGGCAGGAAAGTAAAACGAATGGCACAACGATGATCCAGCAGTCAACATCAGATATTAGTTGGGATGAGGAAGATTAATGAAAATATTAGTAACGGGCGGAACTGGTTTTTTAGGACAAAAACTGGCTGTACGCTTACAAAAATTGGGGTATGATGTGACAGCAATCGGAAGGAATCAGGCGATTGGCAAGCAGCTGAACAAGCAAGGCGTTCGGTTTATTACGTGTTCCTTGGAGGACAAGGAGAGCATTCTCGCCTTATGTCACGGACAGGATTATGTTTTCCATACCGGTGCCCTTTCCTCTCCATGGGGAAAATATGATGATTTCTATAACTCCAATGTTATCGGCACTAAGAATATTATTGAAGGCTGCAAGCAAGCGAATGTAAAGCGGCTTATTCATGTGTCGACTCCAAGCCTGTATTTTCATTATGACGAAAGATTAGATGTAAAGGAATCGGATCAGTTCCCTGAAACATTCGTCAATCACTACGCCAAAACGAAATACTTGGCTGAACAGGAAATGGATCAGGCCTTCCAGGACGGGCTTCCGGTCGTGACGATCCGTCCGCGGGCAATCTTTGGCCCAGGTGACAACGCGATTCTGCCTCGTTTAGTAAAAGTTTGTGAAAAAGGCATGTTTCCGAAAATTGGCGATGGTACAGTTGAAGTGGACATCACCTATGTTGAAAATGTCGTGGACGCCTTAATCCTGTGCATGAATTCAGGGGAGCAGACACTTGGACAGAAATACAATATAACAAATGGTGTTCGCGTGAATCTGTACGAGATGATTGAAGAAGTTATGGGGCAGCTTGGAAAAACTTTTTCCTATAAAGATATTTCGTTTAAGAAGGCATTTTTCATTGCAAAGGTCCTCGAGCATGTGTCGTCCATTTTTCTTGGCGGGAAGGAGCCGATTCTTACCCGCTATACAGTAAGTGTCCTGTCCAAATCACAAACATTAAACATTGAAAAAGCAAAGCAGGAGCTTGGCTACCATCCGCGGGTCAGCATCGAAGAAGGGATTCAGCATTTTGTAGATTGGTGGAAGAAAAATGAGCATTAAGATGTTAAAGTTATACGAATGTGGCTATTGTACACATCCTGAAAAAATTGTGAACCCGGACAAAGGATTTAAATCGATTGAATTTCCAGCGATTGTTGGGCTCTTGGAGCATTCAACACACGGTTATATTTTGTTTGATACAGGATACGCTTCTCATTTTCTTGAGGCAACAAAAAGGTTTCCATACTCGGTTTATGCGAAGCTCACACCGGTTTATTTTTCCGAAGAGAAGTCGATTAAAAATCAATTACTGAAGGATGGAATTTCACCGGACGAAATCAGCATCATTTTTCTCTCGCATTTTCATGGGGATCATACTGCTGGGCTAAAGGACTTTCCTAAGGCACAGGTATATACATTTGAAACAGCTTACGAGAATATTCGCCATAACAGCAAATTCAAGGCGCTGTCAAAGGGCTGCTTACTGGATTTACTGCCAGTAGATCTTGATGAAAGGCTCACTTTTATTGACTGTTTAACTCCAATTGACTTAGATGAAAGTTTTGGTGAATTTGAGAAAGGGTACGCTGTGTTTGGTGATGATTCGCTTGTCGCGGTTGATTTAACAGGGCATGCGGTCGGGCAGTTCGGCATTTTCATTAAGCTGATGAGCGGAAAACGCGTTTTTCTATGTGCAGATGCAGTATGGGTGAGCGAGGCTTTCGAGCAGCTGATTTATCCACTTAAAATCGCCAACCTGCTTATTGCTGACAAGAAGCAATATGTCAGCCATATTCAAAAACTTCATCATTTGTCAAAGGCTCAACCAGAAATTGATATCTTGCCAACTCATTGCTCCATTACTTGGGAAAAGGCGAAGAGGGGATTTATTTATGAATAAAATGTCCATTTTGAAACAGTATATTGTGACTAAATTTGGACGAAAATTTGCATCTCGTCAAGAGCTTGAGGCATACCAGAAGAAAAAAATAAAGAAGCATTTGGAATTTGTGCTTGCATCCTCCCCTTTCTATCGGCAGTTTTACAAAGGTTACGAGGAAAAAATTACACACAATCGCTGGGATCAGCTGCCAATGATAGATAAGTCCGTCATGATGGAGAATTTTGATTCCCTTAATACGGTCGGGATCAAAAAAGAAGAAGCTCTTCAAGTTGCATTTGAAGCGGAGAATTCAAGGGATTTTTCACCTAAGATTGGGGATATCTCTGTAGGCCTCTCATCAGGGACAAGCGGGAATCGAGGGATTTTCCTTATATCTGATCAGGAAAGTGCACTTTGGGCAGGAACAATTTTGGCGAAGGTTTTGCCGGGCAGTATTTTGGGAAAGCACCAGATTGCTTTCTTCTTAAGGGCTAATAATAATCTCTATACTTCTACAGAAAATGGCCGAATTGCTTTTCACTTTTTTGATTTATTGGATGATTTCGCGGAGCATATCCGGAAATTAAAAGCGGTTCAGCCTACCATTGTGATTGGCCCTCCCTCTATTTTACGAAAAGTGGCGGATTGGCAGGCAAATGGGGACATTGGGATTCATCCTAGGAAAATAGTTTCGGTGGCTGAGGTGCTAGAAGATATTGATAAGACCTACATAGAAGGGGTTTTCCAGCAAACTCTGCATCAGGTATATCAATGTACAGAAGGTTTTTTGGCGGCAACCTGTTCCCATGGCACCTTGCATATGAATGAAGATCTTGTCGTTATTGAAAAGGAATATTTGGATGACGGGGTTTTTGTTCCGATTATTACCGATTTCAGCCGTACGACCCAGCCGATTATTCGCTATCGTTTGAATGACATACTCGTTGAGAGAGTAAGCCCTTGTCCATGCGGCTCCCACTACCTTGCATTGGAGAGGATTGACGGGCGCTGCGATGATATTTTCTATGGGAAACAGGCTGACAGCGGCGAGCTTTCTCCCCTTTTTCCTGATTTTATCAGAAGAGCAATTATGTTTTCCTCTGAAGATATTTTAGAATATAAGGTCATTCAAAAAAATTGGGAGGAGCTTGAGGTTAAGGTGAAGTTTCGAGGGAATGAGAAGCGTGTTCAAGAGAAGATTGAGCGCGAATTGACAAAGCTTTGGGCTGGAAAAGGCCTGTTAATACCAATTGTCCACTTCACACCTTATGATATTCTTCCGTCTGAAAAAAAATTAAAGCGGATTGAAAGTCAAATGAAAGGCAGCATCCCAACATGATCAGTCTTCATGACAAATCATCATTGGATCAAATTAATTGGGCGAGCAAAAAGGATGGCGCCTATGTCCGTGATTATTTTTCCCCGATTCTTCGTGACGGTGTGGAAAAGTATATTACAAATGTTCGTGCAGACGTGTATCTATTAGAAATCGATGATCTTGTTATGCCTGTAACAGTGAATGATAAGGAATTTGATAACTCTTATGTCTGCTCCCCTTATACGCACTATATTTCTTATGCGAAAGAGGAGCTGTGGGAATTAAAAAAGCCGCGACTGGAAAAATTCCTTTCGAAAGGTCTTGATTTCATTGGATTTGTTTTTTGGCAGACTGCGATTAATAAAATTGTATCGGTAAATAATTGGTTTCTTTCGACTAATTTGTATTTTCCTCTAAGCCATTCACAGATAGACCGGATTACGCAATTTCTAATCGGGCGCTTTCCTCATCATACGATTCAATTTCGGTCGATTGTGAAAGGGCTTTATCCTGGGATGTTCGAGGCTTTTGAAAGAAATTCGTATGAGCGAATTATGTCTCGGTCAGTTTATTTGCTGCAACCCTATTACTTTAGAGAGTTAAGCAATAGGAGGAGAAGAGACTTTTTTAGAGATAAAAAATTCATGGAACAAAGCTCATATACGGTTATTGAAGGCAAGGACGTAACTGAAGCACTCATCCCGATTATTAAAAGCCATTATGAGCAGCTTTATATAGATAAATATTCAAAACATAACCCACAGTTTACTTGGCATTATTTTAAAAATATATTGGACCACCGATTGATGCATTTTAAGTTGCTTAAACAAATAGCTAATCATGTTGATTTCGATACTTCCCAAGAGAACACCTATGATGGAGTGATCGGCTATTTTCATCGTGATGGCGTTTTAACCACCCCCATTTTCGGCTATGAAATGGATAAAGGACAAGCGAATGGGTTATATCGCCTATTGTCTTATTTAATTACTGATGAAGTGCTTGAAAAGAATTTTGTTGGCCATTTTAGCGCTGGAGCCGGAAACTTTAAAAGAAACCGCGGGGCTGTTCAAGAAATTGAATACACGTTCTTCTATAATAAGCATCTTCCACTGAAATCTAGATGGATTTGGACCTTTTTGAAGAGGTTAATGGACTGGGTTGTCGTACCGATGGCGAGGAAGATGAAATTTTAATTTAATAAAGGAGCAGCAATGATCCGTTTGCCACTCCTTTATTATTTTTACTCTATCGCTTTGTTATGACAAATACTCCACCACAGTGAGAAATCGGATAAAATTCACAATGGCAATCATTCTTTAATGAAGATTCTATCTCCTCATATACAAAATAAAATTCATCATGGTCCCAGTAATCAATACTTTCTTTCCGGCATTCTTCAAGATGCTCCCTTGCTTCGAAAGAAATATCGCCAATAAATATTTTTCCTTCCTCTTTAAGAAGGGGTATCAGAGTTTTTATGAATGATATTTTCTCTTTATCTGTTAAATGATGTAATGTATACGTGCTGACGATCGCATCGTACTTTTTGTTTAGATATTCGGCAGGGATTCCATTCGAAATATCCCATTCTATTAAATTTGCTTTCGGCATTTTTAATTTAGCTATTGAAATCATTTTGGATGAAAAATCTAAACCATCAATTTGATGTCCAGCTTCATATAGTTTACTTGTTAATACGCCTGTCCCAAACCCAATGTCTAATACTTTAGAGTTAATTTTTTGCATCACTTCATTAAAAATAGTGTTAAGAATTTTTTTATATCCAGCGAAAGGATAAAGGTTGTTTTCTTCACTAACCTGAACCGTCTTATCATAATTATCCGCCCATAAATTAAATCCTTGATTGTTTAGCATGTATGCCCCTCCAATTAGCTTAAAATTTTACGAGCTCAGTTTGTTCAATTGAATTTCCCGTATTTATCCCCAATGAAGTCCAATTTCCTCCCAATAAAATTTGCATGGACAGGAACTAAATTTAATTCCCTTGACCAAACAGAAAGTTGGCCAATATGATGAATTTCGTGGGCGACAACATGGTGTAAAATTTCATCAGTTGTATACTTGTCTTGGTCCCACGGAACACTCACAAGATCATCCTTTATATAGGCAATTGTCTCTAAAAAATCTCTTATTTCACTTCGAAGTTCATCCTAGAGAGATTTAACTTTTCTAAGGGTACCGTAATCACTAAACTTGAATACCCTATCCTCTTTTTCTTGAATCCCCCGAACCCAGCTATATTCCACATCAATAATGTGAAAAAGTGTATATAAAATACTTTCTACACCCCCAATACGTTTTTTAGTTAATTCCTCTGCCGTCAGCTGCTCACACCATTGAAACCATTCATCTCTTATCTCCCAATTGTACTCAAAGAATTTTCTTATTTTAAGCACCTCAATATATTTCCTCATTTACTTATAGGGATTAGCTTTTCAGTCACAAATTCCTCTTTTTGAATGTAATTCTTTTCAGCATAAATGCCCTGTTGCGCAAAATCAGCACTTTTAAGTAATTTTCTTTTCAAACTTTCTAAATGACAAAAACGTTCCCCAATAAATTAAGGAACGCCATTCTACACAATATATTTATCTTGATTAGTTCATTTATTTTTCTATGGTGAGCGTTTTGATGTGAGTTTATGTAAAACGAGCGCTATGAACTCTTCATAGTAAGCGTTTTGATGTGAGTCTTTGTAAAACGAGCACTATGAACACTTCATAGTAAGCGTTTTGATGTGAGTCTTTGTAAAACGAGCACTATGAACACTTCATAGTAAGCGTTTTGATGTGAGTCTTTATAAAACGAGCACTATGAACACTTCATAGTAAGCGTTTTGATGTGAGTCTTTGTAAAACGAGCACTATGAACACTTCATAGAAGCGTTTTGATGTGAGTTTGTTTTAAACGAGCGCTATTTTAATCTTCCGTAATAGAAGGTTTTGGTCTTCTCTCTAATATTCTCATAAAATTTTTTCTATAACAAATCAACAAATAACTATAAGTGATGATTAGCACTACTGCTAAAAGAAGTAATGAATGGTCTATGAACAAGTGGAGTAAGAAAATGTTTACTACAATTGGAGACAATATTGCAATGGCCAATGGGATGAATTGATTGATCAAGAGTAAAATTCCACATATAATCTCTAAAGTTTTTTCCACAATTAATAGATATTTAAATTCGAATAATGCCATAGCCTCGGGGCTTGTTGGTACAAATGGATCGAATCCAAAAATAACCACATAACCATTTAGACCTGCCCCCAAGAAAACAACACCTAAAAAATATCTGCTTACTTGCATAAGAATTTTATTCAATTTGCACACCTCCAAGTAAAGTGTATTCGATTAAAAACTATGTAAGTATTAAAATAGGGCACTTATTAATATATTAACTTTCAAAGTTACAAAAAGACCGCCACCTATAAAAGTAAACCGTTCCGTTTTAAAGTGTATTTCATTAAAATGACAATAAAAATAGGGTGAAAACTGACAACAGTTTTGACACGCCTTTTTTTATTGTTTATGGAGTTTTTTTGAAACTGCAAATCTAAAATGTCTTATTAAGCACTTGTTAATTGAACAAGACACCTAAATAAATAATTTCAATTATTGACTTCGTTTTTACTCTTTTTAGTCCTATATATTAGAATAGCAGAGATGATAATTACAATTGCTCCAATTACCCCAACTAATATCGCTATCGATTGCGACATAATAGGGAATCTCGATAATGCTACTAATATTAACCCTAAAACCAGCAAAATGACATTCTTTGTGTCTCTACTCATTTAATACTCCCCCTATAATTACTATTTCGCAAACTTAATTGACGCTATATTTAATGTCCTATTTAAAGCGTACAACAATCAATGTTCTTTAATTTCATTATGTCATTTCATCTGTCAATTTTATATAAAGTTTTAATAACCTTTATATAAATGGAAAACGGCACAGGTCAATTCCTGTGCCGATTAGTATGCCATTTTATCAATATAAACCTCAAAACTGAACCCTTTATTATATAAGGCGCCGTCTTTTTTACATAGAACGGGCAATGAGATGGCGTGCTTTTACCAAGGATCGACTTTTTAACTTTGAACGGGCAATGAGACGGCGCTTCTTTTACCGAGGAACACCTTTTTAACCTTAAACGTGTAATGAAACGGTGTTCCTTTTACCGAGGATCGACTTTTTAACTCAGAACGGGTAATGAAACGGCGCTTCTTTTACCGAGGAACACCTTTTTAACCTTGAACGGGTAATGAGACTGCGCTTCTTTTACCGAGGAACACCTTTTTAACCTTGAACGGGTAATGAGACTGCGCTTCTTTTACCGAGGAACACCTTTTTAACCTTGAACGGGCAATGAGACGGCACTTTTTCTAGTTTTCCCCGTAGGAGCTCATTTTTTTGCTTCACCTTTCAGAAGTACTCGAAATTAAAGAAAGTAAACTAAAAAAACCAAATCAATCATGTGATTTGGTCTCCTCATTCATATGCTATTCAGCCGATTTCTTTTCATGTCTTTTATCCAAAACGCTTAGCACTTCTTTAAACGGAAGCTCCTGCTCTCTAAGCAACACAAGTAAATGATAGAGCAGATCGGCCGCTTCCCATTTCAACTCTTCTTTGTCGCGGTTTTTTGCGGCGATAATTACCTCGGCCGCTTCTTCGCCGACCTTTTTCAAAATTTTATCTACGCCTTTTTCAAATAAATAGGTCGTGTAGGCTCCTTCCGGTCGTTCCGCTTCCCGCTCTTGAATCAATTTTTCAAGGGACAAGAGAATGCTATAGTCTGAGAGGCTGCCAGCAGATTCGCCCGATGGATAAAGGCTCTCCTCAAAACAGCTCACTGCCCCAGTATGGCATGCAGGTCCAGCAGTATCAACGAGCACCACAATTGCATCTTTGTCACAGTCGAATTTCATTTCGACAATTCGCTGGGTGTTCCCGCTTGTCGCTCCTTTGTGCCAAAGCTCCTGTCTAGAACGGCTGAAAAACCACGTTTCGCCTGACTCGATTGATTTTTCAAGAGATTCCCGGTTCATGTAGGCTAATGTCAATACTTCACGTGTTGTCGCATCCTGAACGATGGCCGGGATGAGGCCTTTTTCATCAAATGTCAATTCTTCGATATTCATCGGACAGGCACCCCTTTTTCCTTTAAATAAGCCTTCACTTCGGCTACAGACGTTTCTTTATAGTGGAAAATCGAAGCTGCTAACGCGGCATCTGCTTTCCCATCAATTAAGGCCTCGGCAAAATGCTCAGCATTCCCTGCCCCTCCAGAAGCGATGACCGGAATCGATACCGCTTCACTGACCGCTTTCGTTACAGCGATATCAAACCCATTCTTCTCTCCATCTGAATCCATGCTTGTTAGCAGGATTTCGCCAGCACCAAGCTGAGCCACTTCCTTCGCCCACTCGATGACTTCCCATTCGGAGGGTGTCCGGCCCCCATGAGTATATACACGCCATGACCCAAGCTCTGAATCGTACTTGGCATCAATCGCGACAACGATACATTGTGAACCGAAAAACTTGGCTCCCTCTGTAACCAAATTCGGATTGTTAACCGCAGCTGTATTCAGAGAAACCTTATCTGCCCCAGCTCGTAAAATTCTTTTCATATCCTCTAATGAGTTGATGCCGCCGCCAACTGTAAATGGGATCGCCAATTCAGAAGCAACCGAACGAACGACCTCAACCATCGTTTTTCGGCCTTCAACGGAAGCAGATATATCTAGAAAAACAAGCTCATCCGCCCCCTGCTCATCATAAAAACGGGCAAGCTCCACTGGATCACCAGCATCACGAAGCTGAACAAATTGAATTCCTTTCACAACGCGGCCCTCTTTTACATCAAGGCATGGAATGATGCGTTTTGTTAGCATGTTACTTCACCTCTCCCAATGCTTCCTTCACGGTAAAACGTCCTTCGTAAATGGCTTTTCCGACAATAGCACCTGTTACCCCATCATCGTAAAATTCTTTTAAACTAGTTAAATCAGAAAGCTTGCTGACTCCCCCAGAAGCGATAACACTTTTTCCTGTTTCTTTTGCCAGTTGTCTGACTGCCTCTATATTTGGACCGGACAGCATGCCATCTGTTGCAATATCGGTAAAAATAAACGACTCTGCTCCAGCATCCGCAAAGCGTTTACCTAACTCAACCGCCTTCACTTCGGAAGTGTTCAGCCATCCATGCGTTGCTACATAGCCATCTTTTGCATCCAAGCCTACTGCAATTTGATTGCCATATTTCCTGATCATTTCAATCGCGAAATCTGGCTTCGAAACGGCAATACTTCCGATGATCACACGTGAAACACCATTTTCCAAATAATGAGCAATATCGGTTTCGGTCCGAATGCCGCCGCCAATTTGAATATGAGCCTTCAGCTCCTTGGCTGCCTTTATTACAGATACGTCATTGACTCTTTTTCCATCCTTTGCTCCGTCTAGGTCGACCATATGGATCCAGCTTGCTCCTTCATCTGCAAACTTTTTTGCCATATCAAAAGGAGAATCCCCATATACTGTTTCTTGATTATAATCTCCCTGTAGCAAGCGGACACACTTGCCGCCTCGCATATCAATTGCTGGATAAATGGTAAAGCTCATTTTTCGGTCATCCTTTCCCATACAATTCCAGTAAAATTACTTAAAAGCTCCATCCCTAATTGTCCGCTTTTTTCTGGATGAAATTGCATCCCAAATATATTTTCTTTACCGACAACAGCCGGAACTTTTACATCATAGCTGCTTTCTGCAATAACAATGCTCTTATCGTCTGTATCTACATAATAGGAGTGAACGAAGTATGCATAATTTTCATGTACTGATTGAAGAAGCTCCGAGGGCTGAACAAAAGTGAGACGATTCCAGCCCATATGCGGGACTTTATACGGCACTCCGTCCACTGAAACTCCAGGAAATCTTCTTACAGAACCCGGCAGCAGCTGAAGCCCCTTTGTCAGCCCGTTCTCTTCACTTTCTTCAAATAATAGCTGCATGCCTAAGCAAATCCCAAGCAGCGGTTTCCCGAGCTGTACGTATTCTTTTATCAGGCTCGCTAATTCCAATCTTTCTAAAAGCTCCATCGCATCCTCAAAAGAGCCAACACCTGGAAGAATCAGCCCATCTGCCTTTTGCAGTTCTCCTCTTTTTTCAGAAATAAAGTAAGGGGTGTCTAATCGCTCAAGTGCCTTGCTGACACTAAAGAGATTACCCATTCCATAGTCAATAATCCCGATCATTTACAACAGCCCTTTCGTAGATGGCACTCCTTTAATGTTAGGGTCAATCGTTGTCGCCTCATGTAAAGCACGTCCTAATGCTTTAAAAATCGCTTCAATTATATGATGTGTATTTTGACCATAGTGAACAATCACATGCAGGTTCATTCTGGCTTCAAGGGCAAGCTTCCATAGGAACTCATGCACAAGTTCTGTATCAAATGTGCCTACTTTTTGGCTTGGAAACTCTGCTCTCATTTCTAAGTGAGGACGATTGCTTAGATCAATGACAACCTGCGCCAGCGCCTCATCCATCGGTACAAACGCATTTCCATAGCGTTTAATTCCTTTTTTGTCGCCAAGAGCTTCCCTAAATACTTGTCCAAGGCAAATACCGATGTCCTCCGTTGTATGGTGATCATCCACTTCAGTATCACCTTTTGCATCGACTGTTAAATCAAATTGCCCATGCTTTGAAAAAAGGTCAAGCATATGCGTCAAAAACGGTACTCCCGTTTCCAGCTTGCTCTCCCCTTGTCCATCAATATTTAAAGACAAATAAATTTCTGTTTCATTCGTTTTCCTTTTAACCTCTGAAGATCTTGTCATGTTCTCTCCTCCTGGGACATAGGGACGATTCTGGTATCCCACTTTGTTTTCGGTGCGTTTCGTCAGGGATATGAGGAGGGTTCTCCTGTCCCGAATTGTGATAAAACCTGGGACAAGGGACCTGCCCCGTGTCTTTCTGAAAAATCCGAGACAAGGACGTCCCTCCTTGACCTTTACTTCTTCAATCTTATGTCAATTGCCCGCGCATGGGCTTCTAATCCTTCAAGCCGTGCAAATGCCGAGATTTTCTCTCCATTTTCTTTTAGGGCTTTTTCACTGTAATAAACGATACTGGATTTTTTTTGAAAATCCTCCACATTAAGCGGACTCGAAAAACGGGCAGTGCCGTTCGTTGGCAATACATGATTCGGTCCAGCAAAATAGTCTCCGACTGGTTCGGGACTAAAGCGTCCGAGAAAAATCGCTCCAGCATGTCTGATTTTTCCTAGAAGCTCCAGCGGATTTTCAGTTACAATTTCTAAATGCTCGGGAGCAAGGCTATTAATGGTTTCAACCGCTTCTTCCATTGTATCTGTCACATAAATCGCTCCGAAATTTTCAATGGATTGTGCGGCGATTTCCTGACGGGGAAGTGAAGCCAATTGCTTCTCCACCTGTGCTGAAACAGCCTTTGCCAATCTCTCTGATGGAGTGACGAGGACACTGCAGGAAAAAGCATCATGCTCGGCCTGAGACAATAAGTCCGCAGCCATTTCATCTGGTCTTGCCGTATAATCCGCCAAAATCGCAATTTCACTTGGCCCAGCGATCATATCAATATCGACATCCCCAAACACTTCACGTTTTGCCAAAGCAACAAATATGTTTCCTGGGCCCGTGATTTTATCAACAGGGGCAATCGTTTCCGTTCCATAAGCCAATGCCGCAATGGCTTGGGCACCGCCTACTTTATAAATTTCCTCCGCTCCTGCCTCCTGTGCGGCTACTAGGACGGCTGGTGGAAGCTTCCCTGTTTTTTTATCAGGGGGAGAAGTGATGACTATTCGTTTGACCCCTGCAACCTTGGCAGGCAGCACATTCATGAGCACGGAGGATGGGTAGGCAGCTGTTCCGCCTGGCACATATAGGCCGACTGAATCCAGCGGAGTTACCTTTTGCCCAAGAATCGTGCCATTTTCATCTGTTGTCATCCATGACGGGCGCAGCTGTTTTTCGTGGAAGGAGCGAATATTGGCTGCTGCCTCTCTAATAATGGCCAGAACCTCATCATCGACTTCCTCATAAGCTTCCCTTTTTTCATCGTCCGTAACAGCAAAATTAGATAAGGTGATCCCATCGAATTTTTCCGTGAAGGCTGATAATGCTGCATCCCCATCTGCTCGAACCTGCTCAATAATTCCCTTCACAATCGCCCGCTGTTCTTCTGTTCCGCTATCGACAGATCTTTTAATGGACTGGGAGGCCCCATCATTTATTTTCAAAATCCGCATTCTTTTCACTCCTTCTTAGAAAAGTGGAAGCGCCTTCGGAACAATCAAAGTACAAATGTTCCTGCGAAGACTAATCGCAGAAGCTTTCCTTTGTGTTCAGCCCCGACAAGCACAAGACGAGCCTATCGGAAAGGTTGATCTTTACCTTTCAGATAGGGTTGGCTTGTGACCTCGAGGGGCTAGGCGCTGAAACTAGACATTAGGGGGCATCAAAGCTCTGCAATCTTTTCACTTCACTTAAGCGTTCGACAAGCTCACTGATCCGTTCATCCTTCATTCGGAAGCTTGCTGGATTAACGATTAATCTCGAGGTGATATCGACCATCCGCTCATATTCAATCAAGCCGTTTTCCTTTAACGTTCTCCCTGTGGAAACAATATCAACAATCCGGTCTGCCAAGCCAATTAGTGGCGCGAGCTCAATTGAACCGTTAAGTTTAATAATCTCAACCTGCTCCCCTTGCTCACGGAAATAAGCCGCCGCTGCATTCGGGTATTTCGTTGCCACCTTAGGAGCTACATTATTCATTTTCGCATTAGGCAAGCCTGCGACAGCGAGGTAGCACGCACTAATTTTTAAATCAAGGAGTTCGTAGACATCACGCTCTTCCTCAAGCATGACATCCTTACCTGCAATCCCAAGGTCTGCAACACCATGCTCCACATAGGTAGGGACATCCATAGGCTTTGCTAAAATAAACCGAAAGCTTTCTTCCGGCACATCAATAATCAGTTTTCTTGAATCATCAAACTCCGGAGGGAGACGAAATCCAGCTTGGCGGAGCAGTTCAACCGCATCTTCAAAAATTCTCCCCTTTGGCATCGCAATGGTTAAAATTTCTTTCATATCCCTGTCTCCCTCCCCGCTTTGCCGACTAAAAAGGTGATGTCTTCATATTGATTCGTACATTGATCAATATCCTTCACCCCATTGATATCTTGTAAAACCACTCTCTTACCAACGCTACGCTGCTCCTTAGCAACCTGATACGCTTCCTTTCGCCTTTCCGGGCTAAATAAAATACAGGAAGCTTGTGATCCCACTTCTTCGTCCTTAAGGGCCTCAAGCAGGCGATCAATTCGAATGGCAAAGCCAGTGGCTCCAGTTTCTTTCCCGAATTTTTGCAGTAACTGATCATAACGGCCGCCACTAGCAATTGGAAAACCAACATTCCCCGCATAGACCTCGAAAAGAATCCCTGTATAATAGCTCATATGGCTGACGAGCGTTAAGTCAAACTTCACTTTTTCATCAAGCCCATAATCACCCATCATTTCAAATAACTGCTGGAGCTGCAGGACGTCCTCTCTGCCTAAGTCATTCTCAAGCAGGTTAAATGCCATTTCAATCACTTCTGCTCCGCCTCTGAGCTTTAGAAAATCTAGCAGCCGCTGTTTATCAATCGAAGAGAGACCAAGCCCCTTTACATGCTCCCGGTAGCCGACATAGTTTTTCTCATATAAGAATCTCGTCAACGCATCGGCTCTTTCCTCTGTTCCTAAAATTTGCAGAAATAGAGTGCGGGCAAATCCGATATGGCCAACAGAAAGCTGAAAATCTTCTAGCCCTGCTTCCTGTAAGGAACTAATAATTAATGCGATCCCTTCAGCATCCGCACTAATCGTGTAATCGCCAATGCATTCCACTCCAATTTGTTCGAATTCCGCCGGCCGGCCGCCCTCTCTTTGCTGGGCGCGAAACACATTGGCTGTGTAAGCAAGGCGGATGGGCAAATCATTTTTTAATAAACGCGAAGCGGCAACCCGGGCAATCGGGGCTGTCATATCTGGACGAAGGACAAGTGTGTGCCCTTCTTGATCGAGCAGTTTAAATAATTGCTGATCCAATATCGCTGAAGCCGATCCTACCGTTTCATAGTATTCTAGTGTTGGAGTTTCAATAAACTGGTAGCCCCAGCGCTCCATTTCCTCTTCAATCGAAGCCCTTACCTTCCGCTTTCGATTAAACAAATCTGGCAGTGTATCTCTCATCCCTAAGGGTTTTTCAAACATAAACAAGCGGCTCAAATCCGTTCACCTCATACTTTATGTAAAATTTCGAGTTTCATTTTGTTTTTGTGATCCTTATTTCGGGTTTAAGGACATGCTTTCATGCTTTGAGTTGTTTTGTGTCCTATAAAATGGGTTTAAAGGACATGCTTTCATGCTTTCGGTTGTTTTGTGTCCTATAAAATGGGTTTAAAGGACATGCTTTCATACTTTCCGGTGTTTTGTGTCCTTTAAATAAAAATATCTTTGCTTACTCAGGCTTCTTACCTTCAAATAGTTAAATTCACAGAATCCTTTAGTTCGCTAATATGGTAGTAAAGTAAAGTTGTGTTTTATTTTAACCCTCTTTTACATATCCGTCAACAAATAATTCTGAAAATATTTGAAGCATAAAATAAATAAAGCCCTGTTAGCTTTACACTAACCAGAGCTTCTATGTATTATTCTTTTTTCATTCCATAAATCGGATCCTCGGCCCAGCGCTCAGCTAATTCTTCTTTTGAATAAATAACACGCATTGGATTTCCGCCGACAAAGGTGCCTGCTGGAACATCTTTATGAACGAGCGTACCTGCAGACACGATGGCTCCATCGCCTATCGTTACACCAGGCAGGATCGTGGAATTGGCGCCGATCATCACTTCACTTCCAATTTCCACCGGACCCAGCCTATACTCTTTAATCAAATATTCGTGTGCGAGAATCGTTGTGTTGTAGCCGATAACCGTATTCCGGCCGACACTGATTTTTTCGGGGAACATAACGTCAAGCATCACCATGAGGGCAAATGACGTCTGTTCGCCAACCTTCATTTTCAGAAAGGTGCGATAAAGCCAATTTTTCATCCCTAAGAAGGGGGTGTATCGGGCTAGCTGGATGACAGCGAAGTTTTTTACTACCTTCCAGAACGGAACGGTTTTATACACATGCCAAAGGGAATTGCCTCCCTCTACTGGAAAACGTTCCGTTCTCCTCATCCTTTATCAGCCTTCAAAATATCGAGCAAATCAGCCATATGATCAATTATATAATCTGGATCAAATCCTTCTAAAAACTGTTTTCCTTTTAAACTCCACGCAACGGCAACCGTTTGGGTGCCCGCATTTTTCCCTCCTAAAATATCATGGGAATTATCGCCAACCATCATCGCTTCTTCTGGTTTTGCTTGGAGCTGCTCTAATGCTTTTAAAATCGGCTCCGGATCAGGCTTTGGATTTTGAACATGATCTAAAGCAACGACCACATCGAAAAATTGATCGAGCTTAGTTAGAGCAAGGCCCATTTTTACTGTTATCATACCCTTCGTTGTGACAATCCCGATTTTGTAGCCTGATTCCTTTAAAGTGCGAATCGTTTCAAAGACGCCTGGAAATTCCTTTACGTGCAGGTCATGATTCGTGATATTGAATTCTTTGTAGGCTTCAATCATTTCCTCCACTTTTTCAGGATTAATCGATTCAAATGTTTCCCTTAGTGTAGGTCCCATAAAAGGCAAAACATCCTCCCGTGTATACCGATCCGGATAATAACTTCCTAACACATGCAAAAAAGAGGTAATGATTAGTTCATTCGTATCGATTAATGTTCCATCTAAATCAAATAAGATTGTATTAACTTGTGTGCTCATATGCGGTTTCCTTTCTTTTATCCAAATCAATTCGGTTCCAGATGAATGAAACAATTAATGTTAATAAAATAGCAACTCCTAATCGGATGAGCAGAAGTGGAAGCACTGGTATTCCTAATGGGACAAATATTAACGTATCTTCCACAACAGCATGACAAGCAACCAGGAAGATAAAGGCAATCGTAACATCCTTTTTGCTGACCCCATCCTCTTTTACCGCCTGAATCATGACTCCCGCTCCGAAGGCTAAACCGATTAATAATCCAGCCGCTAGCGTGGTTGAGGTATTTTCTTTCATCCCCAGCGCTTTCGTGACAGGTGCCATCCATTTTGAAAAAACAGCCAGCCAGTTTAAATCCTTTAAAAATTGAATGACGACCATGAGCGGAATGACGATGATCGCCAGCTGCAATACGCCAAGTCCCGCCTTTTGCAGCGCATCAAGCAGAATGGATGCCCAGCCGGAAAGCTCCTCTTCCTTTGGCGGAATAATCCCATATTTCGCTATTTCTGAGCCGCCATGCCAAACCAAATTGATAACAATGGCCGAGATCAGCGCTAATCCAAGTCTAACAGCCACAATGACCCAGAGCTTCACACCCACTTTGACAGCGACACTGGACTCAATCAGCAGGTTATGCGAAAAGGAAAGCATAACAGCAATAATAAACACTTCCTTGACTGTTAATTCCAAAGTTAAAATGGCTCCGATTCCAGCGTAGAGATTCAGAATATTCCCCAAGACGATAGGAATCGCTGCATCACCTGACAAGCCGATGAGATTCATCAGAGGCGTGATCAGCTTGATGATCCATGGCAAGACAGGCGTATGCTGCAGAATGGCGACAATTAATGTGACGGGAAAGATGACTTTACCCAACGTCCAAGTTGTCTTAAAGCCAACCTTTATCCCCTTTTTGGACGATTCAAGCAACATTTCTCTTCTCCCTTTTTGTTTATGGTTAATAAATTGGTCACTTTTCAACTTTATCTATTCGTTCTCGAAAATATCGGTAACTTTTCCGTTTTATCGGCCAGTTCCGCTTCTCCAAAAATCATAAAACGTTAATACTATGCACCATTATCTAAATAACGCACGTTCGCATAACCCTTCATCCGTCTTAATACTAGCAAAATAACAGCACCCACGATAAGGACAATTGATATGCTTTGTGCCACTCTCAACTGCTCAGTAAGCATTAAACTGTCTGTCCGCAGGCCCTCGACAAAAAAGCGGCCGATTGAATACCAGATAACATAACTGAGGAAAAGCTCGCCGCGGCGCAGGTTGACTCTTCTTAATAATAAGAGAATAGCAAATCCGGCAAAGTTCCAAAGTGATTCATATAAAAAAGTAGGATGATAGTAAGTTCCATTAATATACATTTGATTAATAATGAATTCCGGCAAATACAAGCCTTCAAGGAAAGAACGGGTAACTTCTCCGCCATGGGCTTCCTGGTTCATAAAGTTCCCCCATCTGCCAATAGCCTGCCCTAATATAATACTAGGAGCTGCAATATCCGTGAGCTTCCAAAATGACACGTTCCGCTTTTTAGCAAATACGTATGCTGTGATTACAGCTCCAATCAAGGCCCCGTGAATGGCGATGCCGCCTTCCCAGATTTTGATAATATCGCCTGGGTTTTGACTATAATAGCCCCATTGAAAAATAACATAGTAGATTCGCGCCGATATAATCGCAATCGGAATGGCCCAGAGCATTAAATCGGCAAATAGATCCTTCTGCAATCCCCTTCTCTCTGCTTCCCTCATTACTAGTAACAGGGCTAAGGCAATGCCGACACCGATAATAATCCCGTACCAACGAATTTCAATCGGCCCTAGAGAAATGGCAATCGGGTTAAGTGGCTGTATCATTGATTCCATAGTCATTGCTCCTTTAACTGTTCTTTTTTTGTTAAAACTAAATCATAATAAGTGCGGGAATCCTTTAGGTTTCATTCTTTACAATAATGTTCATCCAAAAAAACTGTACACGAAGGGTGTCTGATACCTAGCCAATATGTCCACCACTAAAATACAAATTCATCAAAAATGTCCACGAACGGTGCCTGGCACCAGTACTAGGGCACAAGTACTATTCTTTGCTGTCATCCATAACATCTGCGAGGCGGTTTGTGAATTGCTCTGCGGCATTGACGCCCATACGTTTCATGCGGTAGTTCATCGCTGCCACTTCAATAATTACTGCCAGGTTCCTCCCGGGGCGAACTGGAATGGTGAGCTTAGGAACATCCAAATCAATAATTTTCATTTTATCTTCATCCAGTCCTAGACGTTCATATTGCTTTTTCGGATTCCAAATTTCTAGATCCATGACAATAGAAATGCGTTTATTGCTTAGAACAGCTCCCGCTCCAAACAGCGTCATCACATTAATAATCCCAAGACCGCGAATTTCCAGTAAATGCTCGATTAATTCTGGCGAAGTGCCAACAAGCGTATACTCATCCTCCTGTCGAATTTCCACACAATCATCAGCTACTAACCGATGTCCACGTTTTACAAGTTCTAAGGCCGTTTCGCTTTTTCCGACCCCGCTTTTCCCCGTAATAAGTACTCCAACCCCGTACACATCGACAAGTACGCCATGGACGGCCGTTGTCGGAGCTAGCTTACTTTCAAGATAATTCGTTAGCAAACTAGAAAATCTCGTTGTTTTTTGGGTCGTTCTTAAGAGAGGGACTGATTCGCGCTTCGAAGCAACAATTAACTCTTCAGGAACCTCAAGGCCTCTCGAGATGATAATTCCGGGTGTAATATCAGTGCAAAGCCTTTCAAAGCGAAGCTGACGCTCGATCACTCTTAATTTTTCAGTAAACGTGAGCTCTGTTTTTCCAATCAATTGTATTCTATCTGCAGGATAGAAATCGAAATATCCCGCTACTTCAATACCAGGCCTGGAAATATCGCTCGTAGTAATCGGCCGGTTGATCCCCTCTTCCCCGCTAATTAACTCAAGGCCAAATTTATCTACAACGTCTTTAGTACAGACCTTTGCCATTCCCATTACCTCCTATTGAAAAGGGTGGAGCTTCAAAGCATGTAACCCCCATTTCAACATAAAAATTAACTAGCCTACATCGTCTTATTCAAAAATTTAGATACTTATGGAGAGAAATTTTTAGCATATCATCTATTTTAGCACTTTTTATTAAAGAACCAAATTCTTCAACCCCAATCACGAAAAAAAGTGAGGGTTCAAGCTCATTTTTCCATTTCAAAATAGACAGCATGATATAAATGATTTTATAATAAAATGAATATGATTAATGATAGATATTTTTATTTTCTATATAAACATTCATGTGCGGCTGCCCGCAACCCAGATTGTAAAAGTCGATGACTGCATTTCTCTGCGCTGGTGATTACTCTGTACATCAAGGCTTGTTCATTGAATCCAGCGGCAATTTAGTTTTTCACAAAAAAGATGAATGAAAGCGATTCTTGGTGGCAGCCTTCCTAGTATACACAGAATCAAGAATATTGAATGAGAATAAATGACATCAGAGGAGGACCCGAATGAAAATTATCAGAACCGCCAACTATGAAGAAATGAGCAAGAAAGCTGCGGAAATCATGATTGACCGTATCCGAAATAATCCCGAAATCACACTTGGTCTTGCTACAGGCAGTACACCTAAAGGGGTTTACCAAAAGCTGATCGAGGACCATGTGCAACACATGACTTCCTATAAAAAAATCACTACCGTTAATCTGGACGAATATGTAGGAATTGATGAACATGATCCGAATAGCTACCATTATTTTATGAAAGAACAGCTTTTAGACCATATTGATATCCCGGCTTCCCAAACTCATCTTCCAAATGGGATGGCAGAGAATTTGCATGAAGAATGCTCAAAATATGAGGCGTTGATCGATTCCTTTGGAGGGATAGGATTGCAGCTGCTTGGCATCGGTGAAAATGGGCATATTGGTTTTAATGAGCCTGGTACGCCGTTCTCTAGCAAAACCCATATGATTAAGCTTGAGGAAGATACACGACGAGCCAATGCAAGATTTTTCAATTCTCTTGAGGAAGTTCCTACTCATGCCGTAACGATGGGGATTGCGACCATTATGGCTAGCAAGGAAATTATTCTGCTTGCTTCAGGAAAGTCGAAAGCCAATGCGATTCACCAGCTAATAAACGGTGAGATTCACGAAAGCATTCCAGCTTCTGCACTTAAAAACCACCCGAATTTCACGATTATTGCGGATGACGAAGCACTAAAACTAATTTAGAAATCATAAAGAGATGGCATCATTAGCTGTCTCTTTTTTCGTTTTTTCCCGTACTCCCATGTCCTTTTCCATCCTTTATTCATATTATAAGGGTGGATAGCTTACTTTTTTCAGGATGCAGCTGATTCTAGAAAAAATTGAAAGGAGCAAGCATATGAAAATAATGCTGGATGCGGGCCATGGTTTTAATACGGCCGGAAAACGCAGCCCGGATGGCATGAATGAGTATGAATTTACGAGAGCTGTTGCCAATTTTGCACGGCCCCTATTGGAAAACCATCAAAATACCACTGTCTATTTTGCTCATTCAGACGAACGGGACGTCCCCCTGCAGGAGCGGACAAATAAAGCCAATAGTCTAAAAATCGATGTTTATGTGGCGATTCATGCAAATGCTTATGGATCTACCTGGAATGCAGCAAATGGGATTGAGACCTATGTTCATGTTGGAAAGCCAAAGGAAGCCTATGAACTCGCACAGAAAATCCAAAGGAATTTAGTGGTTGCTACAGGATTAACCAATCGCGGGGTCAAAACCGAAGATTTTCACGTTCTCAGGGAAACCAACATGACCGCTGTTTTAACGGAATGCGGTTTTATGACAAACCGTCATGAGGCTGCCTTAATGCGAACTGAAACTTACCAGAGAACCTGTGCCGAGGCAATCGTAAAGGCTCTCAAAGATCAATACAGCCTTAAATCAAAAGCTAATAGCAGTACCAATAAGGCAAGTGCAAGTATAAAAACACCTCAACCATCATCGAAAAAAGGACTTTATAAAGTCCAGGTCGGTGCCTTCAAAGATAAGAAAAACGCAGAAAATCTAGCAGAGGCTTTAAAAAAGCTGGGATATTCACCTTTTGTTTATTTTGAATGAGGAAAAAGAGGCTGACCCAATTAAATGGGCCAGCCTCTTTGTTTACTTTTCTTTCGCATGCTCGAGCACTGCTTTTTGAATGATCAGATTTGCAATCGACATAATCACGGCCATAAATAAAGCCGTTCCAAAACCTGCGATTTCAAAGGAGCTTCCCATAATGTCGTCCGTAATCATCAGCGTGACTGCATTGATCACAAACAGGAATAACCCTAAAGTCACTAAAGTCACAGGCAATGTTAAAATAATTAAAATCGGCCGAACGAGGATATTTAATATCGAGAGGATCGCACTTGCCCCAATTGCCGCACCGAAGCTCGATACATAAAAGGATTCATTTAAAAAACCTGCTATAGCCACAAATAATATGGCATTAATTAGTATTCCTGCAACCCATCTCATATTAAAACACCCCGTAAATTAAGCTCTCAACATTTTAAAAATCAACTGATTTTGCTTTATTGATATGAATAGCACCCGTTTTTGTTTCAGCTGTCAGCCTTAAAGACTGTTCTGAATGACTTACGGATTGGAAACGCAGTACCTTTTGGATCACTTCACTCTTATCCTCGACAATTTGGATTCCATCGAGATTAACATGCAGGCTTCCGAGATTTGTTTTTAACTCCCCGTTAACTGTTAAATGATTCGGAATCTGCAATTCAACTTTGCCAGCCACAGCCTTCGCATCAATGACATCACATTTTCCATCCTGAATAGCGCAGAAAACATCGCCATTAAAAGAGTGAAGATCAATTTTTTGGTAACTACCATCCACATGGATCGCTCCATTCAGCGTTTCTGCCTCTATTTGTTCAATATGGCTCTTTTGAATAGAAATCTGTCCATTAGCGGTTTCCAACTCTGTATACTTGCCAACCATGTTTTGAATTGTAATTTTTCCATTAGCCGTTTTTGCCTTAAAGGTATCAGCCTTTAATTGCTGGCTGTCGATGGCCCCATTAAACATGCGGATTTTCACCTTATCATATTCCGTTTGCGGAATGTAAATAGCCGCATCCACCTTCATCCACTTTTGCTGTGTTGCGAAACGTAGCTTTTGTCCTTCAATCGCAAATGTAACATCATTTAAAAAGTTCCGCTGGGCTTCTTCCTGGTTTTCTACCCGGTACACCTTTGCCTTGCATTCAATGCGGACGTCCTTCTGCTCCCAAGGCAGAACCTCTATTTTCCCATTTGCGACATCCACATCTACATCCTTAAAGGAGACATCCCCTTGTTGGAATATATGCGTTATTTCTACAGATTGACCAAAGTTAAAGTCCAAATCCATATCTTTGATTTTTTTAAAGGCTGAGTCTACAAAGTCTATAATTTTATCCTTTGCAGATTGGAACTTGTAATTGAAAGGCTCTTCCTTTTTGGCTTCCTCAAATTTTACAGTCGTGGAAAGCTCCTGAACAAGGTCTTCCTTCTTTCCTTCCGCCGTTTTACTTGTTTTCTCAAGCTCTTCTAATAGAAAAAGAGCCTCATCCACAGTCAATTTTCCATCTTCAACCATTTTAAGTATCCGCTTGCGTTCAGCTTGCATATCGTCCCCTCCAGCTAAATATGTTTATTTTTAAGCTAAAAAGTGTTTCCCATAAAAATCTGGATGCCTTTAATAATATTCCAAACTGCAACAATAAGACTAAGGACAACTGTAAATAGGACACTTCCGATGAACAGGACCGGAAACTCTATTTGATTCATCCCAATCCCTGTGATCGCTGCGTAAACAATCACTGGAACCGGGATCAACATGATAAGATGGGATAAAAACGCCTTCTTCGCATGATGCTTTGTTCTTTGATCCTCTGTTGCAAAAAACAACACAAGTGGAAAAAGAATCCCAGCAAACAAAACACTCAAATAACTTAGTCCTGACAATACCTTACTCGTCTCCATTGTCAACAGCTCCCTTTACCATTAATTACGAAAATGGATAAAGAAGGTTTCACTTTTAGGGAAGGTCCTTTTATTTATTTTTTCAATATGGATGTTAGTGGATTTTTTAAGTCGATTTCTGACCCTCCTTTGAACATTCAACTGCGGAGCAAAATAAAAACCGTCTATAATTAGACGGCGCAGTTTTGTTAACCTATGGACTATTTAAAGGCAGCAACTAGGTCGATTCGTGGCGCTTCCTTTCTCTTTACCTCATCAATCTTATTAACGAACATTTGAAACACCTTTCGCTTTTCATCAAGGTCCTTTATGTACTCTCGCAGCTCGTTGTATTTTTCTTCAAATGGCTTATGATATCTTTCACGGATATTTTCAATAATTTCTTCGTTCACAGTCGATTGAATGACCTGCTTCGTGATGCCATATTTATACGTATAAACCTTTAATTCCTTCGCAACTTCTTCATACTCCAGATTGATCTGATCAAGAACCTCCGAAATATCCTCTTTCCACTCTTCTAAAGATTTCTCTAAATATGCTTCCAAGTTAACCCTCCTCAATATATTTTCATTATGGATAGAGTTGTCCTTGGTAAGATTATAACGTAATAGATTTACACCAACGTTTCTATTCGATTACAATGCGTTATCATTGGATTGTTTTGTTTTTTGCGCATGAAAAAGTTTATGATGAGCGTTATATGGGAGCTAATTGGAAAACAGGCGCCACCCCCCACCCCACATCAATAAAAAAAGCAGCACTGATAACAGCACTGCTTTCTTAACTAGTTATACGTTCGAGACACTAGCTTCCTTCTCTTCGATTTGCTTTTGCATTCTTAGTCGATCGCGTTCTAAGACTGGTTTTAAATATTTTCCTGTATAAGAAGCTGGAACTTCGGCTACCTGTTCAGGAGTCCCGGTAGCGATGATGGTTCCGCCTTTGTCTCCGCCCTCTGGTCCAAGATCGATGATATAGTCGGCCGCTTTTATGACATCTAAATTATGTTCAATGACAAGTACAGTATCTCCATTTTCTACGAGACGCTGCAGGACAACGAGCAAGCGAGAAATATCATCTACGTGAAGACCGGTTGTCGGCTCATCCAGAATGTAGAGGGAACGGCCAGTTGAACGGCGATGAAGTTCAGATGCTAGCTTGACACGCTGAGCCTCACCACCGGAAAGAGTGGTTGCAGGCTGCCCGAGCTTGACATAGCCTAGGCCGACATCATAAATCGTTTGGAGCTTGCGGCTGATTTTCGGAATATTTTCGAAAAATACTACCGCATCCTCAACCGTCATGTCGAGAATTTCAGAAATGTTTTTACCCTTATACTGAACCTCCAGCGTTTCCCGATTATACCGTTTGCCATGACAAACCTCGCATGGGACATATACATCAGGCAGGAAATGCATTTCAATTTTGATAATTCCATCTCCGCGGCAGGCTTCACAGCGGCCGCCTTTTACGTTAAAGCTGAAACGCCCTTTTTTATAGCCGCGGACTTTTGCTTCATTTGTTACTGAAAAGACATCACGAATATCATCAAACACGCCCGTATAGGTAGCCGGATTTGAGCGCGGAGTCCGCCCGATAGGTGATTGATCAATATCGATGACTTTATCTAAATGCTCAATCCCCTTTATTTCCTTATGCTCTCCAGGCTTCGTTTTCGCTCGATTTAGCTTTTGTGCTAATGTTTTATGAAGAATCTCATTAATCAATGTACTTTTTCCCGATCCGGATACTCCTGTGATAGAAATAAAAGTACCGAGCGGAATTTTTACACTAACATTTTTCAGGTTATTTTCCTTTGCCCCTTTAATTTCAATAAACCGGCCATCATTTTCTCGGCGTTCGACTGGAAGCGGAATGAACTTTTTCCCTGAAAGGTACTGGCCCGTTAATGATTGAGGATCATTCATAACCTCCTCGGGCGTTCCGGCAGAAACAATTTTACCGCCATGAACGCCTGCGCCAGGACCAATATCAATTAAATAATCAGCCGCAATCATCGTGTCCTCATCATGCTCAACGACAATGAGCGTGTTTCCGATGTCACGCATATTTTTCATCGTTTCTATTAAACGGTCATTATCACGCTGGTGAAGGCCAATCGATGGCTCATCTAAAATATAGAGCACCCCTGTTAATCGAGAGCCGATTTGGGTAGCCAGCCGAATCCGCTGGGCTTCCCCACCTGATAGCGTTCCCGCTGCACGACTTAAAGTGAGGTATTCGAGCCCAACATTGACTAAAAAGCCTAGCCGTTCTTTAATTTCTCGAAAAATCTGATCAGCTATCTTCTTTTCTTTTTCGGATAGATTTAGATTATCGAAGAATTTATAGGTTTCCTCAACTGATAGCTCCGTTATCTTTCCGATATGCTGACCAGAAATGAGAACCGCAAGTGTTTCCTTTTTTAAACGGTAGCCTTTACATGCTGGACATGGGCGCTGCCCCATATATTTTTCCATTTGCTCGCGAATATAATCAGAGCTTGTTTCTTTGTAACGACGCTCCACATTTCGGATAACCCCTTCAAATTCAATAAGCCCTTCTCTAACTTGGCCAAAATCATTCTCGTAATGGAAAAAAATCTTTTCTCCATTGGAACCATATAAAATTTTATCCAGAAGATGCTCAGGAATTTCCTTTACAGGGATATCCATATCAATCCCATAGTGGGTGCAAACGGCCTCGAGCAGCTGAGGATAGTATTGTGAACTTGTCGGCTCCCAAGGGGCAATGGCATGCTGACGCAAAGATAAATCCGGATTAGGAATGACTAATTCTACATCCACCTCAAGCTTAGACCCAAGCCCATCACATTCATTACAAGCTCCGAACGGGCTGTTAAAGGAAAACATCCGCGGCTCAAGCTCCCCAATAGAAAATCCGCAATGGGGACAAGCATGATTTTCACTGAATAGAAGCTCCTCTTCGCCTATGACATCAATAAGCACTTTTCCGCTTCCAAGCCTCAAAGCTGTTTCAATCGAATCAGCCAGACGAGCAGAAACTCCTTCTTTAACGACAATTCTATCCACAACCACTTCAATAGAATGCTTCTTATTCTTTTCCAGCTCAATTTCCTCGCTAAGATCAAGCATTTCGCCATCCACTCGGACCCGGACAAATCCTTGCTTTTTTACATCATCTAAAACTTTGACGTGTGCGCCTTTTCTTCCGGATACAATAGGGGCAAGCACTTGAAGCTTTGTTCGCTCCGGGTATTCAAGAATACGGTCCACCATCTGTTCGATCGTTTGTGAAGAGATTTCAATTCCATGATTTGGACAAGTGGGACGCCCAACTCTTGCATATAATAATCTTAAATAATCATATATTTCTGTCACAGTTCCTACGGTCGAGCGAGGGTTTCGACTCGTTGTCTTTTGGTCAATAGAAATCGCAGGTGACAAGCCTTCAATGGAATCCACATCTGGCTTGTCCATTTGTCCAAGAAATTGGCGTGCATAAGCAGACAAGGATTCAACATATCTGCGCTGTCCTTCTGCATAAATCGTGTCAAAGGCAAGCGAGGACTTCCCAGATCCAGAAAGCCCTGTCAGCACTACTAATTTATCTCTCGGAATGGTGACATCAATATTTTTCAAATTATGTGCTCTGGCGCCTTTTACAATTAAATTTTCCATCGCCATCTTTACGTCATCCTTCCGCTTTCAGCTCTAAAATTAAATCACGAAGCTCAGCAGCACGTTCGAAATTAAGTGCTTTTGCTTCTATCTTCATTTCTTTTTCCATATTTTCAATCAATTTTTCTCTTTCTTTCTTATTTAACTTGCCAATTTTCGCTGATACTTTATATTCTTCCTGATCTTCCGCCGCAATAGTAGCACGGATGACATCACGGATTTCCTTTTGGATCGTTTGAGGGGTAATGCCGTGTTTTTGATTATATTCTTCTTGAATGGAACGGCGCCGCTTTGTCTCGCTAATCGCTAATTCCATTGAATTTGTCATTTTATCAGCATACATAATCACATGGCCGTTTGCGTTACGAGCTGCCCGGCCAATCGTCTGGATAAGAGAACGCTCTGAGCGGAGGAATCCTTCCTTATCTGCATCAAGAATAGCCACTAGGGATACTTCTGGAATATCAAGTCCTTCTCTTAAAAGATTGATTCCAACTAGAACATCATAAGTACCTAGTCGCAAGTCGCGGATAACTTCAATTCTTTCTAAGGTTTTAACCTCAGAATGCAAATATTGCACCTTAATGCCAATTTCCTTTAAATAATCGGTTAGGTCTTCTGACATTTTTTTCGTCAAGGTTGTAATAAGCACGCGCTCACTCTGCTTGATTCGGTCATGAATTTCTCCAATTAAATCATCAATTTGCCCTTCAATCGGCCGGACTTCGATGATTGGGTCGAGCAGACCGGTCGGACGGATGATTTGCTGAATCATTTCTGGCGTGTGCTCAATCTCATATGGGCCAGGAGTTGCAGATACATAGACAATTTGGTTAATATGCTTTTCAAATTCATCAAACGTCAAAGGTCGATTGTCTAATGCTGAAGGCAGGCGGAAACCATGCTCCACAAGCACTGATTTCCTCGCTTGGTCCCCATTATACATTCCGCGAATTTGCGGGAGGGTGACATGTGACTCGTCAATGACGATGAGCAGGTCCTCTGGGAAAAAGTCCATTAATGTGTATGGAGTAGAACCTGGTGGCCTTAGTGTTAAATGTCTTGAGTAGTTTTCGATTCCTGAGCAAAAGCCCATTTCTCTCATCATTTCCAGGTCATACCGAGTCCGCTGTTCCAAGCGCTGGGCCTCAAGCAGCTTATCATTTTCTCTTAATTCCTTCAGCCTAACTTCCAATTCTTCCTCGATGCTTTGAATGGCCACTCGCATTTTTTCCTCACGAGTAACGAAGTGGGATCGTGGAAAAATCGCCACATGCTCGCGGTCCCCAATAATTTCCCCTGTCAGTGAATCGACCTCGCGAATGCGGTCAATTTCATCTCCGAAAAACTCCACACGAATACACCGCTCATCCTTGGAAGCCGGGATAATTTCCACAACATCGCCACGCACACGAAAAGTCCCGCGCTGAAAGGCGATATCATTTCTTTCATATTGAATATCTACGAGTCTGTGGAGAAGCTGATTTCTTTCGATTTCCATCCCTGTTCGAAGAGATAAAACGAGCTCTCTATATTCTTCAGGCGAACCTAAACCATAAATACAAGACACACTGGCTATAATAACAACATCTTTCCGTTCAAATAATGATGACGTAGCCGAGTGGCGCAGTTTATCAATCTCATCATTAATACTTGCATCTTTTTCAATAAATGTATCTGTCTGCGGAACATAAGCTTCCGGCTGATAATAATCATAGTAGCTGACGAAATATTCAACTGCATTATTAGGAAAAAACTCTTTAAACTCACTATAAAGCTGGCCCGCAAGTGTTTTATTGTGAGCAATTATGAGAGTTGGCCGGTTGACCTCTTGAATCACATTAGAAATTGTGAAAGTCTTTCCGGTCCCAGTCGCTCCTAGTAATGTTTGATGCTTCTTGCCGGATTTGAGCCCCTTTACAAGCTGCTTTATGGCTTCTGGCTGATCTCCTTGGGGAGTATATTTTGAGACTAGTTTAAATTGGTCCTTCATAAAAAGCCTCCCATTATTTCTTCTCTATTAAAAAACCTAACATCCTTTAAGCGGATGCAGGATTATGTATTTTCTATGCTGACTAAGTATACAGATTAATAAACATTTAACGTAATACATTCTATAAACATTCTACCACAAAGCAATGAAAACTAACCACTAATATACGAACGGATATTCGATTGTTTTTCAACATTTATATAAGGAAGATACTTGTTGCTTGAAATAGGGGAGAGATTTTTGCGAGGAAATGGGTTATTCAAACATTTAGTTAAACACAGTTTTTCGGGGTTTTTATAAATTAAACCAATTTTTTAGGAGATTTTGTTCATCAATCGATTAATTAGATGTTTTCACCTAATTAACACAAACAAAACCTGCCAAAACAACGGCAGGCTTGTAGCTTTCTAACTTTCTTCATTATTTTTTTCAGTCTCTTGCTTTTCATAAAATATATCAATGGCATGGACGACATTCATTCGTGCAATTCGGGCGGCTTCTTCCTTATTTTTCTCCTCAAGGGCTTTCAATATGGCTTCATGTTCCTCAATAGACTTCGGAGTCAGAATGATTGAGTTATGAAAATAAAGTCTGCGTACATGTGACTGAAGTGTAGAAACAGTGCTAGAGATATACGAATTTTCGGTTACATCTACTATGCTTTGGTGAAATTCCTCATCCAGCTTTAATGCCGTGTAAGAATCACCTGTTATTACAGCCTCTGCAAATTGATTATTAAGTTCACGGAGAGATTTAATCTGTTCCTGACTAATAATCGGTGTCGCTAATTCAGTGGCTAAAGCTTGCAGCACACCTAATGGCGGCAGTATTTTGCTAATATCCTCTTTATTGACAGAGGTAACTTGAGTTCCCACTCCAGGATACATTTCAACGAACCCTTGAAAGCTGAGCAGCTGCAAAGCCTCTCTAATGGGTGTTCGGCTAACACCTAATGCTTGAGCAAGATCAGCATCATGCAGCTTTTCTTTAGGATGCAGAGTCCCGTCAATAATCCATTCTAGAATTTGAGAAAAGGCACGCTTTTTTGCGGACATCCGAGTGGGAGTGGAATAATTAGCAGGGATCGGCATAGGAAGTACCCCCTTCGTCATTTAGTAAAGTTCATCCTGCATAAGTAAAACGCTTACATTTACCCGACAATGATTTTATTATATTAGACTAATAATAAGAATACAATATATTACAATTAAAATGAAACTATTTTCCCTATTAATCTTTTAATAATATTTTCATATAACTTTATTTTCAGAAATATATTGCATACGTATAGCTCAATATGATATATTCTCCTTATCAACATTATTAGTTTTTAAATTTAATTAGGAATTAAAAGAATATTTGAATAATTTTTTTCCTTTTTAAGATAAAACTCCAATGTTTGAATTATCTGAATTAACAATAATGAAAATATTATAATAATTTACTGATCGGATTGGGGATTCAGAGATTAATAGAAAAACAATCTCCCTATCAGAGCTGCAGTTGATTATTTTAAGTAAAAACAGGAGGGAAAACATCATGTCATCAAGAGGGTCATTTTCATTTATGATTGCTGCAGGTTTTATGCTATTCGCTTTATTCTTTGGAGCAGGGAACTTAATTTTCCCAGTTATGCTAGGGCAAATGGCTGGTGAAAATGTGTGGGCAGCTAATGCCGGATTTATTGTAACGGGAGTAGGTTTGCCATTACTAGGAATTCTAGCTTTAGGTTTTTCAGGTAAAAGTGATTTACAATCATTAGCAAGTCGTGTAAATCCAGCTTATGGAATATTCTTTACAGTAGCTCTATATTTAGCAATTGGTCCATTATTTGCAATACCAAGAACAGCTACTGTTTCTTATGAAATTGGCATTAAACCATTTATAGGTGAATCGAACAGTGTTATAGCGCTATTAATTTTCTCGATCATCTTTTTCGGAATTACTTTATTCTTTTCATTAAAATCTTCTAAGCTTGTGGATATTGTTGGAAAAGTTTTAACGCCATTATTATTAATTTTTATTGGAATTCTTATTGTAGCAGTTTTTATTAACCCAATCGGACAAATTCAAGCTCCTACTGAAACATACATGGAAAATGCCTTTTTTAAAGGATTCCAAGAGGGCTATATGACGATGGATGCGCTTGCTGCATTCGTATTCGGAATTATCATTATCAATACAATGAAGGATAGAGGCGCACAAACGAAGAAACAAATTATGACTTCTAGCATGAAGGTTGCTTTTATTGCAGCTGCTCTATTGGCTATTATTTATTCATCCCTTGCCTATATGGGAGCATCAAGCGTTGAGGGAATTGGGGCTCTAGATAATGGAGGGGCGATTCTTGCAGCCGTTTCTTATCATTATTTCGGTTCATTCGGAAAAGTGTTATTAGCTCTTATTGTTGTTGCCGCATGTTTAACAACTAGTATTGGTCTGATTACAGCATGTGCTTCTTATTTTAACAAATTGGTTCCTAGTGTTTCCTATGCGAAGTGGGCCGTTATCTTCTCGATTTTTAGCGCGGCGATTGCAAACTTTGGATTATCCACTTTAATTTCCATTTCGGTACCGGTATTAGTGGCACTTTATCCATTAGCTATTTGTTTAATGGCTTTAACATTCTTACACCCTCTTTTCAAGGGAAAAACAGCGGTCTATCAAGGCAGTATTTTAATGACTTTCATCGTTGCCCTATTCGATGGATTAAACGCAGCTGGTATTAAAATTGCAGCGATCAATGATTTATTTACAGCGATCCTTCCTGGATATTCAGTAGGAATTGGCTGGATCATCCCTGCTATCATCGGTGGAATTATCGGTTATGCGTTAAGCTTTGCAAAAAAAGAAGGCTACCAAGCTTCAGCTGTTGAGGGAAAGTAAATTAATACCTTGCTAACAATAATAAAGGCGATTCTTCTCTCTATCATGAAGAATCGCCTTTTTTGCATTATTTAAGCATTATTCTTTGTCTCAGGCTTCATCCGATTTGCATACCAAAATCCAACAGTCAGTGAAAACGCATCGACAACAATGAGCCAAATTGAATCTGTGTAGCCTTTATAAACAGAAGCTGCAATTAATGCTACTGTCAATACAAGTCCAATCACCCGATTATATGCCACTCTCGTAAACAGCACCACTAGCAGACCGGGAAGCAGCAGAGCTGAAAGGTATTTTAATAACAATGATTACACCTTCTTTTTCATTTGATCAATTAGAAAAGCCAACGGCACCATTCTTTTCTATAAGATATCATAGAATCCCCTATCATGATAGGTTTTACAAGATTATTCCTCCTGGAAGTGCCGGATAAATCGTTTATTTCCGCACACACTAATTGTAAAATGGCCTATCAAGGAGGATACTGAATGGCTAGAAGAAAACGTCGCCCTCTCGTACCGGATTCAAGAGGGGCTTTAGATCAGTTCAAGAATAAGGTTATGGCCAATGAAGGCTATCAAGTTGACAAAGAAAACCCTGACCAGGTGAAGTTTGAAGTAGCTAATGAGGTAGGGGTTTCCTTGAACAAAGGCTATAATGGCCGGTTAACCTCAAGGGAAGCTGGAAAAGTCGGCGGGAAAATTGGCGGGAGCATGGTGAAAGAGCTTATCCGCATGGCTCAGGAACAGATGAAAAATAAGTGAATGGCGGGAGAAAAAAACCCCCTTAATATCTAGCTCAGATATTATAATGTAGTTTTGCTTTTTGGCAAACGAGAGTCACGCCCATTCCCCCCTTGGCAAGCCCCATTAATAAAAAGGTTCCACCGTGCATATAGTGGATGGCATAGGGGGTCCTGCTATGCACTTTTTAAAAAAGGAAATGAATGAGATACAAACTGCATTTGAAAAATGGCCCAAAGCGAGAAAGATTATACTTGTTTCTCTTTTGAGCAGCATTGGGGCCATTTTTCAATCCGCAGGAGGATTTTTACCGGGTGTTGGTTATTTTATTAGCCCCTTGTCCACTGCACCTATTATTCTTTGTACAATTTTTTCGATCCCTCTTGGTCTTGCTTCGTACGTCTTAACAGCCCTGTTACTTTTGATTTTACAGCCAGCCGAGCTGATTATTTTTCCATTTACAACAGGTCTTCTTGGACTATTTATAGGTACTTCCTTTCACCTGTTTCGAAAAAAACTAAGTCATATCATGAGCGGAGCAGCCGGATTAACATTTGGGATTTGCCTTTTATTATATGGATTGAAATTTCCCGTATTAGGACCTGCCGTTTCCCATCAGTTTAGCGTTCCGGTTAGTAGCTTAATTATTATTTTCTCTATTTTTTACAGCTGGATCTGGGTTGTGTTAAGCACTAGACTTGTAAAAAGAATCTGCGGAATTGTATTTTCATAAACTTCAAATAATACCCATTTCAGGGAGTTTCTCGAATGCACCAAAGTTAGAAATATACATTATCTGTAAGAAAGCTCCGCAGTTGATGACTGATCGGAGCTATTTTCAACACTAATGAGCATCAGGATGTCCACTCAGTATGATGTCATCGATGACAGGCTTCATTCAGGCCAGACTTGTGGCCTCCTATGGTGATATTCCCCAGCAGCGTATTTATACCCACGGCATTTATCCATCCCCTAGCTTCATTTCAATAAGAGTAAGTTCACTCTTCGTTAACGCCTCATCAAGCATGCCTTCGAACTCAAGTAAATCAGCAGGCCGCACTCCTTTTATACCAAAGCTTTGTGCGAGCAGGACAAAATCAGGATTGCCAAAATAGGTTCCGTAATCATTCGAAAACGATTGCAGCATCATTTGTTCTTCCAATTTCAATTTCGAATCATTAAGGACAATGATGACAAATGGCAATCCCAATCTTGCTGCTGTCTCGATTTCCGCAAAATTCATCAAGGCTCCCCCGTCACCCGTTATGCAAATAACTTGATGGGCTGGGCATGCCAATTTTGCCCCAATAGCTCCGGGAATAGCTATCCCCATTGAAGCTAATCCATTAGACATAATGAGTGAACCCGGCTTTTTTGGCTGATACGTCCGGGCTATGGAGACTTTATGTGAACCTACATCCGAAAGGACAATCGTCTGATCACTGACCCTCTTTTCAATGGCTTGCAACATCGATGTAATAGATAAGGAAGAATAGGTTTCCTCATTTAAATGGTAAGCCTGTTTTATTTTTTCGCGTAAATTTCCGGACGGCTGCCACGGTTTAGGCTCGATTTTCAACACATTAAAGGCTTGTAAAGTTCGCTTTATGTCCCCAACCAATTCGCTTTTGATAGGGTAATATTCATCCGATTCAGCCGGAACAGCGTGGATATGGATAACCGGCACTTTCTTTTTATTCCATTCTTTAGGGAGCCGCTCCACAAAATCAAATCCAAGGACAATTAGCAGGTCAGCTTCCTCGATTCCCGGCAGCACCTCATCCTGTTCATTAAAACCAAATGTAAAATAATTGTACGGATTGCCTTTCGGCAGAATTCCCTTTGCTTTCATGCTATGGGTAGCTGGTGCTTGGAGACGAGCAATGAGTTCCTGCACCTCTTCTGCAGCATTTCCCCTAATCGCCCCGTTACCTACTATGATAAAGGGCTTTTGACTATTGTTTATCTGGTCAATGGCCTCTTGGATTTGTTCCTTGACGGGCATACAAGCTGGCAGAGGTGCGTCAGCCATTGCATTATCAGTAATTTTTTGAGCAGCTAAATTTTCCGGTAACTCAATGATCACAGCACCTGACTTTTCCATTTTTGCCGTCCGGAAGGCTTTATGTACTACTTCTGCGATCGTTAAAGAATCCTTGATTTGGACGCTCCACTTTGTTGCTGGCTCAAACATTTTAACCAAATCCAAATATTGATGTGATTCCTTATGCTGCCTTTCCAGCCCAGCCTGTCCAATAAACGCCACGACAGGTGAGAAATCCAAATTTGCACTCGCAATGCCCGTTAATAAATTCGTTGCCCCTGGCCCCAAGGTAGACAAGCATACACCTGCTTTATGAGACAGCCTCCCATAAACATCAGCCATAAAGGCAGCCCCTTGCTCATGCCTCGTATTCACAAACTGAATTTTGGATCTGGAAAGGGAATCAACGAGATCCAGCGTTTCCTTTCCCATGATGCCAAAAATATATTCCACACCTTCATTTTCTAAACATTGAACAAGAACATCAGTCGCTTTCATATGATCCTCCCTAAATCATTTTTTCTTAGTTTTGCCTATTAATCCGAAATCATTAATGGCGACTGAAATACATTCTAGAATGTAAATGTCAGCAGTTCCTTTCACTGCGCTGGTGTTTACTTCGTACATCAAGGGCAAATTCTGCTGAATCCAACGATAATTTCGTTTTAAAAATAAAAAGAGGAAAGGAAATATCAGCATCTCCCTTCCTCTTACTCTTATAACGAATATCAATTTCAAAAGAGCTTAAATTTACTGCAGCAAGGTGATCTTAATGTGACTGAAGTTGTTCATCAAGTGGGGTTTAATAGTACAAGCTATTTTATTGATATATTTAGAAGTTCTATCAAAATGACTCCATTTTCATACAAAAAATGTAAGATGAGTAATCGATAACGTGGAAATGAACGCAGGACAACGAAACTACCTTAAGAAATTACATAAATAAAAAAGAAAGTAAAAGAACTATAGGCGACTGACCTATAGTTCTGATTTGAATGTAAGATTGATAACGACTACCTCAGCTCGACTGCCAATCCGCAGTGGCGGACCCCATGTTCCAAATCCTGAAGAAACGATAGAATGGAGACTTTCCTTTTGCAGATGCCCCCAGTCATTTTCAAAAATCATCTCTGTAATCAAATTTGCTGGGGCCATTTGACCTCTGTGTGTATGCCCGGACAATACCAAATCTATTCCAGACTGCTCGGCAATATCTAGTTCTTTTGGCTGATGGTCCAGCATGATGATTGGTTTCTTATGATCCAGCCCCTTAACAAGCTCCTTAACCTCTTTCCGATTATCATCTGTTAAATCGTTTCTTCCAACGAGATAAAACAGATCATGAACGAAGACTGTTTCATCCTCTAACATATGAATGCCAGCTTTTTCAAGCTCTTTACCCAAAACTTCAAGATCACTTCCATAATAATCATGATTACCTGGAACAGCATAAACACCTAGAGGTGCACGTAGATTCGCCAATGTTTTCCCCATATTCTTCTCAAGGTATGGGTCAATAAAGTCATCAATGATATCACCCGGGATTAATATAATATCTGGTTGTATGTTTTCCGCAAGATCTACTAACCGTTGAAGATGTTTTTCCCCAACAATTTGACCAATGTGGAGGTCAGAAGCCATTAAAATCTTTACATTCTCTTCTTTTCCCTCTTTATCTATCTGAATATCATATGTTTTCACAACAGGGGACCACGCATTAAATAAACCGTACGCAAAAATAAAAATAAATATGGCAATAACCGTTAATCCAATCCAAAAGATCCCTTTCTTTTTTAGGAGATAGATAAGAAGATTAGCTACAGGCAAAAGGATCAAGCCGTAGCCGATGATGACAAGCCAGAGGTATCCAATTAGTTCCATTGGTGAAAAAAGGCTAAAGCGGCCGATAAACATTGAAATAGAAACAAAGACAATGACACCTATGTAAACGAATTTATTCACACGAAGTCTGGTAGAATTTAACCAAACCCATCCATTGTAGCCAACATAAAAAGAAATGGCTGTATAGATGGCAAAAAAAATGACAATAGCAGAAATAAAAGACATTGATTGTTACCTTTCCAAAGAAATCATTAGTTACCTGTATTATATACCGTGGAAAAATTGTAAGAAAACGAAATGCATTGGCCTAGTAAGAAAAACTGAGTGAGGAATCCCCCACTCAGTCTTTGTGTCTAGTTTCTATTTTAAGTATAAACTAACTAGATAAAAATTTGATTTTCGGAACTCACACTAGAGAATATTTCCCATGCTGAACAACTGTATTTGGCATTTCGTATCCTAAAGCTTTTGCATCCTTACTTGAAATTTCGACTAATACACTATTAGCCCTAACAAGAAACACTTTACCTTCATATCTGTTACTTTTTCTCTCAAAAAGAATAATATCCCCTGCATTCGCCCTTTTTTTATCGGAAAATTCACTCTTTTTTTCATGCATTTTCTGCTATTACGCTCCTATTTATAATATTCAAATGGCTGATTTCTTTTGACTATTAAAGAAGAAAATTCTGTTTAGATGTTAAAAAGATATGATATTTTTTAAAAAATCACCCTTCTAAAATTATCTAAACTCAGACAGCTTCCTTACTTTGTGTTATCATACGAATTGCATATTTAAGATTTTCTAAACATTCTAACCGAATTCTTTCATCGCAAACAAAATCATATAAAAGTTCTTTTTTGAGTTTTGAAGTAACGACAGATAGAGAATCTTCACTTATTTCTTTTAATTGATTCTCATTCAGATAGTTGTAAATTTCTCTTTCAAAGTATTCAACTGTACCAAATAACACAGTCAATTAACATTCCACCTCCATTATAATTTTTTCCATTTACTCAGATAGTCAAAAGATTCTCTAAAACTACCTCAAAAAAAGCCCACCAAAAAGATTGGTGGACTTGTATGATAAAGGCTATTCTATCATAGGTAACAGTATCCAATCATTTGGTAACCCGACGATCATAGCTAATCACCTTAGACTCGTGGCTTTGCGTCCTTATCTTTCAATAAGTTTGCCTTTATCAAACTGATACTTTTATAATAAAGCTTTAGCATGATAATTTCCAATAAAATTCGTCATTTTCCAACATGTTTTAACAAAAATAGTAGTTTTTTACCATTTAAAATAAAAAAAATGATACCAAAGTCCTTTTAAAAAGTGATGTACGAGAATTTTATTATTTGATTGAATTTTTTCTTATAAGGTATTTATTAACTAAAGAAAAAAGCTATCCTTTTTGTTAAAGAATAGCCAAATGATTCTCACGAATTATGAAAAATCACATTATTACACCGCTTCACTGCCCTTTTTCTTCTCATCCTGCACAAAAAGAATCCCAAGCTCATGGTGGTCCCCTTCATATAAGGCCCTTTGAGCAAAGCGGATTTGACCGTTCACATCGAGCACCTCCAGCTTACAATGTGCACGGTTTTTCAATAGTGCCTGATAGAAGCTGTTTCGGTCATGGACAGCGAGACCGTTTACCTTCGTAATGAGCTCTCCAACCTGTAAAGCCATATTGTTCGCTGGGGATCCAGGGATAATCCCAAGAACAAGAACACCATGATTTCTTTTTGAAAAATAAAACGGGAGATTCTCTTCCGCTATTCTCTGTCTTAACGTAATCATCTCGCGCCCAATAATCGCAAGCGTCACCACTGCGATCGAAGCAAGCGGATACCAGTAGCCTGAAATGGATAGCAGCGCTGTAAAAATACCGAGTGTGATGACTTTTTTACCGACTGCCTTCACCGCCTCGGCTGGCAAATTACCTTGAATCTGCTGAAAGAAGCCTACGGCAAACGGGACGAGAATAAGGGAATACGTGCTGCCTCCAAACGTAAAGACCGGCCACCATTCAAAAGGAGTCTGCAGTGCCTCCCCCGGAATAAGAAGAAACACCGGCAGCATCCATAGCCTCTTCACTTCATGAATACCCACTCTCTGGCCACGTTTACTGTTGATCAGCTTAGGAGAGGAACCCTTTTTGCCATTCCTTGAAATAAGTATGCCTTCCCCAATCAGAAGAAGCGCAAGCAGGGCAGCAATCGATGGAAAAATCGTCTGTTCTGAATCCGTTATGGAAGTTAAAAACGCCGGCAGCTTCCATGGGAGTTCAGCCGCAAAAATAGTCACAAAAAAAGCAAAGCCAAGCGTATAGGCTGGCGACATCCAGCGAACTCTTGTCGTTATGCTCCAAACGATAGTTAAGATCGCCGTAAATAGGATTGTTTCCATTGGAATGACAAGACCTGCCGCAATGGATACGAGCGAAAGCCCCAGTCCTGCTAAAATGCCCAATGGAAGCAGTTGCCTCAGCTCAAAATAAGCATTCTCCGCGCGAACATGGAAATTTCTTCTCTCCCGCTTAACCCGAGAAACACCCAATACCGCAGCCATAAAGAATAGAAAATAGAAAACAGGATGAAGAAAAAGCTTTCCCGTCCCCTTTAAAATTTCAAAAAGCCATTCCAGAGCCAACTTAGCCACCTACCTCTATTAGAAAAATACTTGAGTAAGTATGTAGAATATCTATTCGTGTATGCACCCTTCTCGGTGTGCAGCATCCAAAATAAATACTGAATCAAATTGTGAACAAACCTATTACTCTATATTCTATCAAAATGTCCTCTTAAAGCCTATTGCTATATTTTTTGAAAGGAATTCTAGTTGGGTGTTATTAAATATTTTATATAAATTTAGGCGGTTGAAAAGATCTATGTTAGGGTTTTTCAAATCAAAAAAAATCACCGTTTATCAAAAACGGTGACCATCATGTATTATCTAGCTAGAAACCGCAATGCCATTTGCAGTTGCATATCATTCTCTTCTTTTTTCATTTCGGCGATAACCGCTTGTTCAAGTGAGAAGGCTGTTTTTTTATCAATGGTTCCGGTTGGTTCGAGATCATGCTGCTGTTGGAAAGCACGTACAGCCGTTTCCGTGGATTCACTGAAATATCCATCGCTGCGACCGGGTCCATAGCCTAGGCCCTCGAGCATTTCCTGTGCGTTTTTCACCTGTTCATTGTTCATATCCTTCTCAAGGGCTTTATTAATTTGGAGCGGATGTGTATGGAAAATCTTCGGCTGCCTTACCTCCAATGTCGGCTTGATCCCTTCATTATGAATCCAATTTCCATCCGGCGTCAGCCATTTATATAAAGTTAATTTAATGTTGCTGCCATCTCCCATCGGTACCGGCTGCTGAACAGTCCCTTTGCCAAAGGTGTTCTCCCCGATGAGTGCATATCCTTCCGCCTCTTTTAGGGCACCTGCCAGAATTTCGGAAGCAGAAGCGCTGCCTTTATCGATCAGAACAGCAATCGGGTATTTCTTTTTCTCCTTTAAACTGGAGTAATACCTTTTCTTTTCACCTTCGCGTTTTTCTATTTGAATATAAGGCTTTTCACCTGTGACAAGCTTTTTCAGAATTTCCTCTACCGATATTAAAAGTCCACCAGGATTGCCGCGCACATCAATTACTAAGCCTTTCATGCCTTTTTTCTCTAATGACTTAAGTCTTTCTTCAAACTCAGAAGCTGTCTCATTTGAAAAGGATGTTATTTCGATATAACCAATATCCTTCCCATTTTGCCTTTTCAATTCTGAAAATACCGTAATCTGAGGGATTTCATCACGCTTTACTTCAACAATTAGCGGATCCTTTAATCCATTGCGCGCAATTTCCAGCTTCACCTTTGTGCCTTTTTTTCCGCGAATTTTGGAGGTTGCTTGGAAAAGATCCAGTCCCTTTACACTCTCCCCATCCACCTTCAAAATTTGATCACGCGGCTTTAATCCCGCCTTTTCGGCAGGAGATTCTTTAAAAGGTGATATAATGATGATCTTTCCATCCTCCATCCCTACTTCTGCTCCGATTCCTTCAAAGGAGGATTCGAGAGTCTCATTAAATTGTTTGACCGTCTCCTTGTCCATATAGATGGAATACGGATCGGAAAGAGTCGCAAGCATGCCTTGAATGGCTCCTTCTACTAGCTGCTGTTCCCCAACTTTTTCAACATAGCTATTAAGAATGAGACTATACGCCTGCTCAACCTTTGTTAAATCACCATTTCCAGTTGCCGTTGGGAAATTCCCCTCTTCCATTTCGGAAGATTTATTTTCTAATCGTTCCAGCACGGTACCTTGGCTTAAGAATTTCATACCCACATATGTACCGCCAGCCCCTGTCAGAAGTGCACCAGTCATAAATAACGCCATCCATTTTCTATTCATCCCATCTTCCTTTCTATTCGCTACACACTAAGGGTGATCAATTCCGCTTATGGGAAGGCGAATCCTTTCGCTTTTTTTACAACTTTTTTTAAAATATTGACGCCTTTTTGAATGATTTGGGATGTCTTAATAATTCAATATATGACCAAGGTGGACGGGTTATGAGAATTTTATGAGAGATAGGGTTTTAGCGGATCTAATTATGCTTCATGATGCAGTTTCGGACTCGGTATGTTTGATAGCCTTATTGCACATTTTTGAGGACTATCGGAAAAATCACGGAAAACTTAGAACACGGATTCAAATCAACGCAAAAAAGGAAGAAGCCAATGGCCCCTTCCTCCGTAAATTCCTATACTTTTAAAAACTTTCTAACAGACATCATACTGCCCCAAATTCCAATCAATGCGCCCATGAGGAGCAGTAAACCAGAAACTTGGTAGACAAACGGGTTAAAAGCGAGAATCTCGATAAAATTCCCTTTAAGCTTCGGTGCAAGGAAATCATAGAGATAATAGTAGGATGTCGTAACGAGAACGATAGGCATAATGGCCCCAATGATACCAAGCCATAAGCCCTCCAAGAAGAATGGCCATCTGATAAAAGCATTGGTGGCCCCTACTAATCTCATAATCTCAATTTCTCTTCTTCTAGCGACAATAGTAATTTTGATCGTATTCGAAATTAGGAACATGGCCGTAAACAATAATCCTACGATGAGAACGACCCCAACATTACGGCTGGATTTGATGAAGGAGAAGAGCTTTTCAATCTTCCCTTGGCCATAATTAACCTTTGCCGCATATTCCATTTTTTCAATCTTTTTCGCGACCATCATCGTGTCAGCAGGTTTCTTTGTTTTAACAACAAAGACATCATTTAACGGGTTGTCCTGTTCAAACAGCTTGTAGGCTTCCCCTTCTTCTCCAAAGCTTTCAATCAGATTATCAAGCTCCTGATCTTTCGGAGAATAAACTACAGATTTCACCTCTGAAATTTTTTCAATCTTTTGCCCTAATATCTTCTGATCCTCTTCATTGGCGGCCACATCGATATGGACGCGGATTTCCACTTGCTCCTCAAGATCTGTTGCCACTTTATTTAAATTCATCATGATAACGAAGAAAACACCGACCAAAATAAGCGTGACCGTTACAGCACTGGCAGAGGCAAAGGTCATCCAGCCGTTTCTCGCAAGACTCTTTAAGCTCTCTCTTAGATGACGGCGTAGAGTTCTAGCTTTCATAGCCATAATCACCTCTCTGCTGGTCACGAACAATCTTTCCGCCCTCAATGGCGATTACGCGGTGCTTAATTGTATTCACGATTTCCTTATTATGTGTTGCCATCACGACAGTCGTGCCCCTTGTATTAATTTCGTCAAAGATATTCATGATTTCCCATGATGTGTCAGGGTCAAGGTTTCCCGTTGGCTCGTCAGCGATCACAACCTTAGGGGCATTGACGATGGAACGCGCAATTGACACACGCTGCTGCTCCCCTCCGGACAATTCAGTTGGCAGCATCCGGGCTTTATGCTTTAAATTCACAAGCTCTAGCGTTTCCATAACCTGTTTCTTAATATACTTAGGCTGTTCCTCTGTCACTTCAAGCGCGAATGCGACATTCTCATAAACAGATAGAGTTGGCAGCAGCTTGAAGTCCTGGAATACAACCCCAATATTACGGCGTAGGAGAGGGACCTTATTCGCCTTTAACTTCCCAAGGTTTACGCCATTTATTGTAATGGTTCCGCTCGTAGGCTTCTCTTCTCTATACATCATTTTGATAAAAGTTGATTTCCCGGCACCGCTCGGACCTACAACATACACAAACTCACCTGGCTTGATATGTACATCAATCCCATTTGCGGCAACTACCCCATTTGGGTACTTTTTATATACATCTTGCATTTCTATCATTTACATCACCTAATATTTTCATAAAGTTTCGATTGAGTGGCCGCTCACTTTGGGCCTTTATCAAACAACATTCGTTAAAATTCGACAGCAAAAAAACGTAAAACAAGACACCTCATTCATTCATACTTTTTTATTATAACATCATAGGTTGTCTAATTACCTTGAAAAATTATTACATTTTCTTTTCATAGTGTAATAAGTGGGTTAAGAGGGAAATAAAAAACGCTCTGTCATCAAAAACAGAACGTTTCTCTCGTATATTTTACTTTTTAGCAGCTAACCATTCTGAAACCTGTGCTGCTTCATCGCCTTTAAGAAGACCTGCAGGCATTGCACCTTGTCCATTCGCAATGATACCTTCAATTTCTTCCTTAGTGAAGTGAGCCCCAGCATCAGAAAGTTTAGGACCTACAGTACCTTCAAGGTTAGCACCATGACAGCTTGAACATTTTTGATCATATAGCTTTTGAGCATCTCCTGCTCCAGCAGTTGTTGTTTCACCGCCGTTTGTCGTGCCTGTATCCTTCTCATCAGCCGCATTGTCGTCACCGCCGCCACAAGCAGCAAGAACTAGGGATGTACCCATTAATAATGCAAGAAGTTTCTTTTTCACCACAATATCCCCCTCTGGTAAAATTACATACTACAGCTATATTATACCAACATCTTACACCCGTTTGAAACCCTCCCCAAGAACCTCAGAGGCGTCAGAAACCACGACAAATGCAGTCGGGTCAATGGTTTTGACCAATTGTTTCAACTTTGTGAATTCTGTCTGATCGACAACACACATTAGAATTGGGCGTTCATTATCGGTATAACCACCATATGCTGTTAGTTTTGTCACACCTCTATCAATTTTATTCAGGATTCCTTCACGAACTTCATTTTCTTTTTCCGTAATAATTAACGTCATCTTTGAACGTTTCATCCCAATTTGAATAATATCAATCGTCTTACTCGTCACATAGAGTGCCAACAGCGCATAAAGCCCTCTTTCAATATCAAACACAATCGCTGCAGTCAGCACAATTAACCCGTCAATAATCGCAACACATGTCCCCAATGTCAGGCCTGTATATTTATTAATAATTTGTGCAGCCAGATCTGTTCCGCCAGTTGATGCCTTTCCTCTAAAAACAATACCTAGCCCAAGCCCCACTCCAATCCCGCCAAATAGCGAGGCTAATAACGGATCATTCGTCCACGGCTCAAACCCCTTTGTCAAAAAAACGACAAACGGCAGAAAAATCGTCCCCACTAGCGTTTTTGCCCCAAATTGCTTTCCAAGAATCACAATACCGGCAATAAAGAGCGGTATATTAAATGCCCACTGTACGTACGCCGGCTCCCAGCCCACAACTGCCGCCAAAATCGTACTAATCCCGCTTACCCCGCCAGACGCAACCTGATTCGGAAGCAAAAACACATTAAACGTAATCGCTATGATTGCGGCGCCGATAAGTATATTTAGGTATTCCTGCATGGTTTCCCATAGTGTGTTATGTGAAAAATCTCGTCTCGCTTGTCTCATAGGAAAACTCCTTTAGTAAAAAAATCAGAAATTCCAACTAATGCCGTCAGTGAGTATAGCATGAGGTTATCGTTGTGTAAATGCCATTAGATTGCTGTTTTAACGCGGTAAAATGATCTAGGGGGGTTCTTTTATAATAGGTTGTGGATGATTGACTAAAACTATGAATGATTAAAAGGCTAAAGGCCTTTTTACCTAATTCTGTGATATAATCACGAAAAGGAGGTGGACAAAGATGGAGAAAATTCTTTATGAAATATTAGATCAGCTAAAGGATCATTCTAAGAGATTTGATAAACTTGATCAGAGATTCGATGCCGTTGATGAAAGATTGGATACGATTGATCATAGACTTTTCAAGCTTGAGGAGATAGTTCAAAATAATGCTACAGAGTTTAGAAGCCATTTCAAGCATATCCATTCTAAATTGGATCAGCATGAAGATGCCATTCGAATTCTTTCTAACAATTAAAAGATAACTCGGCTGACTTCTTAGTAAGAAAAAAGTACGCATTAACGAAATCGAAGGAAAGAATCCACGTTAAGTAATTTCCTCAATTATCAACAAAGGCAAATGCCAAAATTCCAAATAAAACAAAAAAGGCCTTTGCTGATAGTAAAATCGAGCAAAGGCTTTTATTTATTAACTTAATTTTGACCTAAGGAAGGCATCAATAAATGAATCCAGCTCCCCGTCCATGACGGCTTGCACATTTCCAGATTCAGTGTTTGTCCGGTGATCCTTTACCATTGAATAGGGATGGAATACGTAAGAACGAATCTGGCTTCCCCAGCCGATTTCCTTTTGCTCCCCGCGAATATCGGCCATTTGCTGCTCCTGCTCTTCAATTTTCTTCTGGTAGAGCTTCGCTTGAAGCATTTTCATAGCACGCTCACGGTTTTTAATCTGTGAACGCTCTGTTTGACACGTCACAACGACTCCTGTTGGAATATGCGTGATCCTTACCGCCGAGTCTGTTGTATTGACGTGCTGACCGCCAGCTCCGCTTGACCGGTACGTATCAATCTTCAAATCCTCGGTACGAATGTCGATATCAATCTCATCATTAAATTCCGGCATAACCTCACATGAAACAAAGGAAGTATGACGACGGCCTGATGAATCAAATGGCGAAATACGGACTAAACGGTGCACCCCTTTTTCCGCCTTTAAATAGCCGTATGCATTGTGGCCTTTAATACCCAAGGTTACACTTTTGATCCCGGCCTCGTCTCCTGGCAGGTAGTCAAGTGTCTCAACCTTAAAGCCTTTCTTCTCAGCCCATCTCGTATACATGCGAAGCAGCATGGAACCCCAATCTTGTGATTCCGTTCCGCCCGCACCTGGATGCAGCTCAAGAATGGCATTATTTTTATCATATGGTTCGCTAAGAAGAAGCTGCAACTCAAACTCATTGAAGCGTTTAGACATTTCATTCAACTCCGCCTCAAGCTCTTGCCGAAGCTCCTGGTCATCCTCTTCCTTAACGAGCTCATACGTTAACTCCAGGTTTTCATACGTTTCATTCAAATCATACAGCTCATGGACCTGATCCTTCAATCCATTAAGCTCCCCAATCACCACTTGAGCCTGCTGCTGATCATCCCAGAAACCAGGCTGAAGCATCGTATCATCAAGCTCTGCAATTCGTGCCTCTTTGTTTTCTAAGTCAAAGAGACCCCCTAAAGTCCGCCAATCGCTTAGCTGCTTTTTCTAACTCATGTCGAATATCTGCTAATTCCAATTTCGTCACCTCATATTAGTATTTTTAATTTTATTTTTGGATTTGTTAAAAACAATTTTGATTTGTAAACTGCCAAATGCGCATATGTTCTCGAGTGTTTAGCCACGAATAAATCCGTTCACATGCATACATATATCTCACTATGAAGAGTTCATAACAATCGTTTTGGCGGTTCCTCATGCTAAACGCTCACTATGAAGGGTTCATAGCACTCGTTTTGGCGGTTCCTCTTGCAAAACCCTCACTATGAAGGGTTCATGACAATCGTTTTGGCGGTTCCTCATGCTAAACGCTCACTATGAAGGGTTCATAGCACTCGTTTGGGTGATTCCTCATGCTAAACGCTCACTATGAAGAGTTCATAACAATCGTTTTGGCGGTCACTCTTGCAAAACGCTCAATATGAAGAGTTCATAGCACTCGTTTTGGCGGTTTCTCATGCTAAACGCTCACTATGAAGAGTTCATAACAATCGTTTTGGCGGTTCCACATGCAAAACGCTCACTATGAAGGGTTCATAGCACTCGTTTTGGCGGTCCCTCATGCTAAACGCTCACTATGAAGGGTTCATAGCACTCGTTCTGGCGGTCGCTCATGCAAAACACTCACTATGAAGGGTTCATAGCTCTCGTTTTGGCGGTTTCTCATGCTAAACGCTCAATATGAAGAGTTCATGGCACTCGTTTAGGCGGTTCCCCATACAAAACGCTCACCATGAAGAGTTCATAACAATCGTTTTGGCGATCCCCCATGCAAAACGCTCAATATGAAGAGTTCATGACACTCATAAAACAACAATCACTTATTTAGCCCTTATTTTAAAAAACATGATACTTATTATACTGTTTCCAATTAAAAATTTCACACCTATTTTATTAAAATTGCCTTTAATAGGCTAAAAAAACCGCAAGAAGGCCGGCATAGCTGTTCTGAACGGCTCGCCGGCCCTTATTAGTTCTTCTGTGGACAGTTATGCATTAACCCCACAGCAGTTTTTATATTTTTTGCCGCTTCCGCAAATACATGGATCATTTCGGCCTACACTAATTTGCTTAACCACTGGCTTTTTCTTTACCTTCTCGCCATCTTCTTTAGGGTTTACAGCCTGCCCCTTTGCTACCTCTTGGCGCTCAAGGTTATTACGAATTTCAGCTTTCATGATGTATTTCGCAACATCCTCTTCAATCGCAGCAATCATGTGCTCAAACATCGCAAAGCCTTCATGCTGGTATTCTCTTAATGGATCAATTTGACCATACGCGCGAAGGTGAATTCCTTGACGAAGCTGATCCATCGCATCAATATGATCAATCCATTTTGAATCTACTGCACGGAGTACGATAACTTTTTCGAATTCACGCATTTGCTCTGGCTGTAGGATTTCTTCTTTTTCATCATAGCGTCCTTTTACTTTTGTAAAAATCGCATCCACGATTTCATCCGATTCCTTGCCGCGAAGGTCGTTAACCGTGATATCTCCTTCATGCAGAAGGTTTCCATTCACATAATCGATCAGACCTTGGTAGTTCCAATCTTCATCGTCCCCAGAGTTAGGAGCAAAAGCTTCCACATTACGTTCAAGGGAAGTCATGATCATTTTCTCAACGATCTCACGAAGATTTTCTGATTCCAACACTTCATTACGCTGCGTGTAAAGAATTTCTCGTTGCTGACGAAGGACATCATCATAGGAAAGTAGCTGCTTACGAGCATCAAAGTTATTGCCTTCCACTCGCTTCTGCGCAGATTCAACCGCTTTAGAAACCATTTTACTCTGAATTGGCTGTGAATCGTCCATGCCAAGACGCTCCATCATCGACTTCATATTGTCAGAGCCGAAGCGGCGCATAAGCTCATCTTCCATGGAAAGGTAAAATTGCGTAACCCCCGGGTCACCCTGACGGCCAGAACGTCCGCGGAGCTGGTTATCAATCCGACGGCTCTCATGGCGTTCCGTTCCGATTACAGCTAAGCCGCCCAATTCTTTTACACCTTCACCAAGCTTGATGTCTGTACCACGACCTGCCATGTTTGTCGCAATCGTAACAGAACCCTGTTCACCCGCATTGGCAATAATTTCAGCCTCACGTCCATGGTTTTTCGCGTTCAATACGTTATGGCGAATGCCCTTTTTCGTCAAATATTTCGAAATCACTTCGGATGTTTCAATCGCAACTGTACCAACAAGAACAGGCTGTCCTTTTTTATAGCGCTCAGCAATATCCTCCACAACCGCACGGAATTTCCCATCGATCGATGAATAAATCAAATCGGCACGGTCATCACGAGCAATCGGACGGTTTGTCGGAATCACAATAACATTCATATTGTAAATATTGCGGAATTCCTCTTCCTCTGTTTTCGCTGTACCCGTCATCCCAGCAAGCTTCTCATACATACGGAAGTAGTTCTGGAAGGTAATCGTTGCAAGCGTCATGCTTTCATTTTGAATTTCGAGACCTTCTTTTGCCTCGATAGCCTGGTGAAGCCCGTCACTATAGCGGCGCCCCTTCATCAAACGGCCAGTAAATTGGTCAACAATCACAATTTCGCCTTCTTGAACGACATAATCCACATCAAGATGCATGCTCGAATGAGCTTTTAGCGCCTGTGTAATATGATGATTTAAGGTTACATGACTGATATCAAACAGGTTTTCAATGCCAAAAGCACGCTCAGCCTTCGTCATCCCTTCTTCTGTCAGCTGAACCCCTTTTGTCTTTTCATCAAACGTATAGTCCTCATCTTTTTTCAGCGTACGTACGAAAGCATTCGCCTGAATATAGAGGGCCGCTGACTTTTGCGCAGTACCGGAAATAATTAACGGCGTACGGGCTTCATCGATTAAAATCGAGTCAACCTCGTCAATGACCGCATAATAAAGCGGACGCTGAACCTTTTGCTCTTTGTAAAGAACCATATTGTCACGAAGATAATCGAAGCCGAGCTCGTTATTCGTGCTATACGTAATGTCAGCAGCATATGCAGCCTGCTTCTCTTCCTTTGTCAGGCCATTTAAATTCAATCCTACTGTAAGCCCTAAAAATTCATACAGCTGGCCCATTTCGTTCGCATCACGGCTCGCCAAATATTCGTTTACCGTTACAACATGAACCCCTTTGCCTGATAAGGCATTCAAATACACCGGCAACGTAGCGGTTAAAGTTTTACCTTCCCCCGTCTTCATCTCGGAAATATTCCCATCATGCAGAGATGCTCCCCCCATGATTTGAACAGGGTACGGATACAAGCCAAGAACACGGCGCGCTCCTTCTCTTACAACCGCAAACGCTTCTACAAGCAAATTATCCAATGACTCGCCTTTTTGGTAGCGGGCTTTAAATTCATCCGTTTTCCCGCGGAGCTCATCATCTGAAAGCTTTTCCATATCTGCAGCATAAGCCTCTACTTGTTCGGCTATTTTCGTCAGGCGTTTTAGTTCGCGTTTATTTTGATCAAACACTTTATTTAAAATTCCAAGCATTAAAAACGCTCCTTTATATTGGATATGAGAGGAAATGTGAAAGCCTTTAGAACCCTAATAATTTTCAATCTACATAAATCTCAGCTTATCGTTCTCTCTAGCTTTAAAAAAAGATTCGCTCCTAATCGGCTGAATCCTCCCATGAAATCGTATATTTATACCTATTAATATTAACACTTTCACTGGGGAGTGACAACTTATGGGGGGGAGGGCGGTGTTGTTTGATTGTCTGTAATTGTAAATATGGAGTAAGCTTCCTGGTTTTTATGCTATTCGCGGAAAAGTGGAAGGATTGAGTGGGTTGTTTCCTGTTTTTAAAATATTCATTTAAAAAGTGGAGACAAAGGGCGGTTTGTTTCCTAATTTTAAAAGTTTCCATAAAAAGATGGAAACATCGGCCCTTTAGTTTTCCGATTTTAATATTATTCGTTAAAAAGTGGAAACATTGAGTGATTTGTTTCCTTATAGAATTGGAAGCAATCTATAGCAGAAAAAATAGCGGAATCACTCCCGCTATTTTCCTTGCTTCTTCATATACTTCAAAACATCCAAATCAATTTTTCCCGTAGCCTGCTCCCGGGCTTCAAAGTTTTCCGTATGAATATAAGTGGTCAAAGCTTTAAAAAGCTGTTCATCATCATGCTTAGCATCCAGATATTGCAAACGGACCAATTCCTGTGCAACAGTTTCCTTCACTTCCCCCTCAACATCCACAATATTCTCCGCTTTGGCTGGAGAGAAGTAAAGCTGTTGAAGCTGGTAAATGCGGATAAGCTCCTTAATCGGCTCCGGATGATCATCAACCCGAAGATCAATGTACCGATCATTAAATCCGCCATAGCCTCCCTTATCTTTTACAACAAGCAGTGCCGCAGATTGCTGGCCCCGGCTATCCCCACCTGCTGACTGTCCGGCATCAAGTGCCGCAAGCAGCCGTTCAGCCAATGTACCTTCCGTGCTCTGAAAGGTGTCTGCCATCGCCTGCACCGTTTTTTCATCAACCAAAATATTTCCCTGTGCCGCAAAATGAGGACCTGTGACTCCCCCAGCCCAGTCATAACAGCCTTTTCCCGTAAAGGTTGCCGCATTCCCCTCTGCATCAATGATTCCAACCTGGCGCAAACCCTTTTGCGGATCCTCTTCCGTAATGATGTCCATTACCTCCTGTGCTGTTTTCCCTTCAGCAAATAATTCAAGTGCCCTCGGGCCATAGGAAGTATTCGCATACGATTGAGTGGCTACCGCGCCAACCCCGGCTTTGGCAAACGGCACAACAGCCCCTACACCAAGAAACTTAGACTGAACAGCAATTCCCCACTCCTTCTCCTTTGGATCAAAACCGACAATTGAAAACGTCACTGAAATGCCCCCTCTTTTTAAAAATATTCACCAAACCGCAATTGCCCCGTCTGTCCGAGACTCGGTTCCTCCCATAAGCACACCAGTCTCTAAATCACGCCAAATAATTTGTCCGCGGCCAAAACCGCCTGAGTCCACCATCATTTCTATTTGATGCCCTTTTCTTATCAAGGCTTGTGCAAGCGATAGCGGAAAATGCGGCTCAACCCGTACCTTTTTATCCTCCATCCACTGCCACCTTGGCGCGTCAAGAGCAGCCTGCGGATTAAGGTGAAAATCAATCGTGTTCATGACAATTTGCATATGTCCCTGAGGCTGCATAAAGCCGCCCATGACGCCAAAAGGACCAACAGCTTGATTCCCTTTCGTTAGAAACCCCGGAATAATCGTATGAAATGTCTTTTTTCCAGGCTTTAAGGCATTATGATGACTTGGATCGAGCGAGAAATCATACCCCCGATTTTGCAGAGCAATGCCTGTCCCCGGAACGACCAAACCGGATCCAAACCCCATATAGTTGCTCTGGATAAACGACACCATATTGCCCTCAACATCAGCAGTTGCCAGGTATATCGTTCCACCACTTGCTGGCTGATAAGGCGCCGGCATCATCGCCTGCTCGCTTATTTCCGCTCTCCTCCGTGCCCCATACTCCTCAGACAGCAGCTCACTAATTTGAAACCTCATCTCTTTCGGATCAGTAATATAAGCTTTTCCATCTGTAAAAGCGAGCTTCATCGCCTCAATTTGTTTATGTATCGTGTCCACCGAATCTCTGTGACTAAAAGAATAGCCGTTTACAATATTTAACCCTAATAATGCAATCAGCCCCTGGGTGCTCGGCGGGATTTCCCACACATCATACCCCCGGTAATTTACCTTGATGGGTGTTACCCATTCAGCTTTATACCCTGCTAAATCTTCTTCTGAAAGAAAAGCGTTGTATTTTTTAGAAAAAGCGGCTATTTTATCAGCTAATTCGCCTTTATAAAAACTCTCACCGTATGTATCGCCAATAGACCGTAATGTGGCCGTATGATCTGCAGAACGCCACATCTCTCCAATCTTTGGTGCCCTTCCGCTTGGAGCGAACGTCTCAAACCAATGCTGAAATTCCTCCCCCTTCAACACCTGCTTAAATCTCTGATAGGCAAACTCCCAGTACTTACCTAAGATTGGGGTCAAAGGATAGCCGCTTTCAGCATAGTCAATCGCTGGCTGCAGAACTTCCCGGAAAGAAAGCCGGCCAAATCTTTTCGATAATTCAGCCCATCCAGAAGGAGCACCCGGCACCGTAACCGGCATCCACCCGTGGACAGGGATTTTTTCATATCCTCTTTCTTTCAGTGCTTCAATGGAAATGCTTCGCGGCGCTGGACCACTCGCATCTAGACCGTAGAGACTCCCATTTGCCCAAACAAGTGCAAAAGCATCTCCCCCAATGCCATTCGAGGTTGGCTCCAAAACTGTTAACGCCGCTGCTGTGGCAACCGCGGCATCAATCGCATTTCCGCCTTTTTTGAGCATATCGAGCCCAGCCTGAGCAGCAAGCGGCTGAGAAGTCGCCACCATCCCCCTCTTGGCCATCACCGTCATTCTTTGGGAAGGATAGGGATGAAACTGAAGATCCACATTCATTGGCAACACCCTTTTAGTCATATTATTCTAATTATACCAAATTATTAAAATATATGGATTTTTACTAGAATAATTTTTAAAAAGAAACCCACTAAAAAACCCCGCACAGTGGCGGGGTTCTCAATCTTATCATTATTGCGCTTCAATCAAGCCATAACGGCCGTCTTTACGCTTGTATACAACATTCGTTAGACTGGTCTCAGCATTTGTAAACACATAGAAACTGTGACCGAGCATATTCATTTGAAGGATCGCTTCCTCGCTATCCATTGGCTTCAAATCGAAGCTCTTTTGACGGACCACTTCTAGATCTTGCTCCTCATCTACTGGAGTTCTTTCAGAATCGTCCAGCGTCACGAACATAGCTGGAGCATGGCCCTTTTCACGGAACTTACGGTTAACCTTTGTTTTATGCTTACGAATTTGACGTTCTAGCTTATCAGTGATCAAATCAATCGCTGCATACATATCATCATGAACTTCCTCCGCACGAAGCACAAGATTCGGCATCGGAATTGTAACTTCTACTTTAGACTTTTTATCTTGATACGTTTTCAAATTCACATGTACAGTTGATTCAGGAGTTTCAGTAAAATACCTTTCTAGCTTAGCAATTTTCTTCTCGACATAGTCTCGAATTGCTGGAGTTACCTCAATGTTTTCACCACGAATGTTAAAATTCATAAGTGAGCTCCTCCTTTTCATTTACAAATGCTACGCTTTTTGGGCTGGCCATTTTGAAATAAAAACGGCTGTTTAAAAAGCGCTAAGTCTTATTAAAAAGACTATATATTACATTTCTATTTTACCCTATAAAATTCCTGCTAGTACAGGAAAAAAGTTTGTGGAAAGTGTCGATAATGTGAATAATCAATTACTTTTGCTTATATCTAAAATAATTGTTATATACAAAAACTTCACCCTTTTTTAATGGGTATAAACCTAGTGGCGGGAGTATTGGGGTTTAACGGGTGAGATATTAAGCATACTTGTTTCTAATCTGCCTGGTGCCTCTAACTAATTCTTCGCAATCATATTCATTCACACAATCTTCCCAGTAGCCATACCTCAGTTGTAAAATCCTCAAGCATAACGTTCGTATGATTTCACTTCTTTCATAAAAACTTAGAAGCTGTTCAAAAATCGACTTCATTTCTCTTTCCATCTTCATTCATCCCCTACTTCAGCTCACTGCGCTCGTAATATCCGCATTGCTCCGTACAAACCCATGCTGGGAAAGCATCCACAATCATATCCCCATTTTTGTCAAACAACACTTCTTCAATGGCATCTTCATATAAGAGAACCACATTTGGGGCAAAGCTTTTTATTGGTCAAAATAACAACTCCTTAAATTGTAACGTTCATCGCACCAGGAAGTGTGTTTGTTCATATACGTTGTTTGATTGGGGAATTCCGGCATAGTCTTTGTCAACACTACTGCTAAAAAAAGTAAAAAACTAGCCTGATCTAAGACAAGCTAGTTACTAATTTACTTAATTTATTTACATACCCAACTCATCAAGTCTAAAGACATTCTTTATTAAACCTAAGCTTTAATTTCTTTTATCATAAAATATCCCATCGGTCGAAATTGACTCGTATGAATGTATATATTTTGAGGATGTTTCTTTCTTCTGATTAAAGGTTTTTATATCGTGTTGAATAGATAACTTTTCTTTTAAAAGCAGCTCCTTTAATTGCTTGCTTAGTTCAATTACTTGCTTTCCAGCTGCCATTTCTTCTTGAGAATAAGGGGACTCTAATTGTTTTAACAACCCCTCCCTCTTCTCTAACAGGTGATCTACTTTCATTATCTTCTCATCACGGTCAACTTCATCTTGAAGAGTATTTATTAATTGTAATGTAACCTCAATAATTTTATGAACGGGCCCCACTATACACGACCGCCATCAGAATATTGTTTTTTTCGATTTAGTTGAATAGCTTCTTTCCATGTGTCGCGGAACTCTGTTACTAATTCTTCTACCTCAGATAAAATATCAATATCATTATTAATATTTGCTTCTACCAATCTATTGTATAAATAATCATATAAACTCATCATATTTTTGGACACTTCGTATCCCATATTAAGAGTAACCATTAACTCTTGGATAATTTTTTCTGCCTTTATGATATTCGTGTTTTTTTCTTCGATGTTTTTTTCTATGATTGCTTTTTTGGCAAGTGTAATAAATTTTAAACAACCATTATAAAGCATTAATGTCAGCTCACCAGGAGAAGCAGTATTCACTGTGTTCTGCTGATAGGATTTGTAGGGATTTTGAATTGCCAAAGCCGCACATCCTTTCTACTTACTAAATTATTCCGTTCAAGAAGCTGTTTGTTTTATCAACATATTCGATCCAAAAATTGAGACTAGTCACGGATACTCGATTTGGAAAAAGCGATCTTCAAAATGAATAATAAGCTCATTAAACTTTCTTATCAACCATTAAGCCCAGAAATTCGGTCATCGCTGCATACATATCGAGCATTTTTTTAGATGGAATCTCTTTTATCACTTCTTTTGTAACATCATCAGTAATTGTGACGTAATATTCACCTAATTTATCATGGAATTCAAATTTCAAAGAAGTGTGAGCGGGCTGAATAAAATCATTCATGCTTTGCACGACTTCTTCTACCTTTTGTTTCGTTAGTTTAGGTTGATTGATATCAGTAATTTGAATATTTTCATTTATATTCTTTTGATTAGTAGTTTTATCTATTATCTCTGTAGTTCTAAGCTGCGAGGAAAAGCTACTTGCCGAAAGACGGTCAATCATAATAATTTCCTCCAGAATATTTGAGTAGTTAAGTTTTACATCGGTTGATTACATATTTAATTAATTATTCTCGCTAGGTATGTACAGTTATTCAACTAGGCCTTGAATAACTAACTTTTTTCCAAAAATCTATCTAGTAAAGTGTGTACTACCACTTCGTTTTTTTACATTCCGCCTCCAAACTGTTGCATTAGCCATCCGCTTTGTGAGTTAGCTCTTTGAAGAGCGGATTCCATCGCTTGAAACTGCCTCCAATAGCGGGCTTCCACTTGAGCTAATCTCTGCTCTTCTCTAGTAATACCACTGTTTATATTTTTCAGCTCTTTAGCCATCAAACTATTAACATCAGTAGCTGAATTTAGAGAGCCAGCTTTAGAACTTAGTTCAGATACACCCCAATTTATTCTTTCGTACAATCTGCGTCCAATTCCGCTTTCATCATGCTTCAGTTTACTCGTTATTGTAGTACCATTTTCAGAACTAGTCGCGGTAAATAGCTTTATAACACTTTCTAAATTGTTTTCAATTGCCGCTTTTAGCTTTGTTTCATCTATCTCTAATTTCCCATTATCCCTAAATTCTTTACTAGTTGTAATTCCAATATTAAATAGAAACTTAAATCCTTCATCGCCAGTTTCAACAGCAGCGCCTAAACTAGATCTAAGATCAGTGAGGAATTTGGAAATAGTTCTATCCCCATTTAACATACCACTTTTTGCTTTATCTTCCCATAACTCTATTTCCCGGTCCTTCATTTCACTCTTTTGTTCTTCAGTTAAAGGCGGAAAGTCCCGATAGCGTTTTTCTGTAATCTTAGAGTTCAGTTCAGCAATGAGCTCATTATACTTTTCAACAAAATTTTTAATATTGTCAAATGTTGATTGTGTATCTCTTTTTATTTCCATAGAAACCGGCTGGTCTGATGTTATCTTAGATTTTAAATCAAATTTAATACCATCATATGTGAAGCTATTGCTTGTAGGATTAATTGTCAAACCGTTAATTACTACTGATGCAGGAATTGCATTTGCACCTTTAGCTGCAGATATACCTTTAGGAGAAAAATCATCTAAACTGTCATTTACTTTTCCGTTAACGACCCCCAACTTATTTGCAGTAGAAACTGTATCACCGTCCACAGTTAAATCTGTTATCGAGATTTCGGAGTTTTCAGCCTTATTAGAGCTTGTTAAAATTAATGAACCCCCATCTTTAAAGTAAGATGCCGTAACTCCTGCACCAGCTCCATTTATTTTAGTAATAGCAGAAGATAACGTATCATCCGTACCAATAGTAATAGCCTTACCATTTAGTTTAAAAGATATCTCCTCTCCTATTGCTCCCTCTGCTAAATCTAATTTAAAACTTACCGATGCAGCTCTAGCGTCAGTAGCCAAAGTAGCTTCACTAATTATGTAAGTTGAGGAAGAAGGATTGCCAGTTACTGTTGCTCCTATCTTCTCGGTATTTGTTACAGATGCCATCTTTTTGTTAAAAGAAGCCTGAAGTCTTAGATTCTCTGTTTCTGTACGAAAACTGGCAAGCTTAGCATTTATTTCACGATAAGAATCTGTTTTCCACATATTAATTGTTTTAGATTGTTGTAATTTTATTAACTTGCTTTTTTCAGCATTAACTAGCTGTTTTATCATACTTTCAGTGTCTAAACCTGAGGCTAGACCAGAAAATCTTATAGTAGTATTATTTATCATATTTTACCCTCCGTAATTGAATTGCATATACACGTCTTAAGTAAATTATGGCAGTTTATAATATCAAATTCTAATATTCTTAATATCGGCTTGATTTTTTAAAAATTGAGAGCTTAACTAGAGAATTTTTATAGACTTGAATTCAATGGTCCCTTCACTCACTAATGAATGACAGTTGGTTTTGTTTTTGATATCTAAGATTAAAAGCATAAACTTTTCACTATTAGAGTCTGCTAGAGCTTTAGTAGCTGAGAAGCATCCTTTTGTGACTTAATCTTATGGTCCTCTTACACCAAACTCGATTACCTCACCATCGCGAGTGAAACAATGTTCACTCGCTTCGCAAGCTCTTGCTTCTTTTCCTTTACAACATCAATCAATGGCAAATATAACTGTATTCTGTAATTATACTTTTCCATTTATACATTCCTCCTAAAATTGAAATAGCCCCTACTCCCACAATAGAAGTAGAGGCTTGTGTAGCTTGTTTCTTGAACATTTAGCACTCATAGAACAAATGTACGTTCCTTTCTATAATAGATATCTCGATAACTAGTTATTACTATTTATGCAAACTGTTTCCTCTTCTATGTTTCTTGTTTTGAAGGAGATCAATGCCTAGATTAATTACATTATTATCGGTTCATCATTAATTCTATCTTTGTTGCACTTTCACACTTATCCTTCGCTTCCTCTATAGTATTTCCAGCACCATCCACATTTAAAGAACTGACTGCATAATAAGGATATAGTTTATTGGGATAGTGATTTACAATTTCCTTTAGATTTTACCTTGAATTTCTTTTTCGTATTCTTCAATAATAGGCATATTATCCTTCCTCCCTTACAATCGAGTAGGAGGGAGTAATTAACTCCCGACCTCTCACACCACCGTACGTACGGTCCCGTATACGGCGGTTCAATAACTTGAGTATCGACGTTGATATAAGTGGTTAAGGTCTTTTAGACCCCATTTAATGAGCGTCTTTATTTTAATTGCATTATGAAGCGTTCCGCAGCCTGAAATCCTCCAATAACCCTTTCGGGTATTGGCTACTTTACAAGCCTCATCATGTTTGATTCCTAATCTCCTTAGTTGCTGATACCGTGTTTTAACCCTCTTCCATCTTTTCCATATAATCTGTCTTAATCGATGATTCAACCATTTTGTAACGTCTTCGATAAACCTTTTCATCAAGCTGATTCCATAGTAATTTATCCAACCAACTGTCGCTTGGTTAATTTCCTTGGCTATTTCCTCAAATTTACCTGGGCGATTCCGTTTTGTTAGATTCTTTAGTTTAGTTTTAAACCTCTTCTTAGCTACTTGGTGCGGTCTGCAACTAACACCTTTAGAGGTAGTGTGTATACAGAAACCTAGAAATTTCAATTTTGTTGGACTTCCTATTTGACTCTTAGTGCTGTTAACTGTCAGTTTTAAATCCTTTTCAAGGAAGTAGGTGATACTTTCCATTACACGTTGTCCGGCTCGTTTGCTTTTAACATAGATGCAGAAGTCATCCGCAAAGCGCACGAATTTGTGTCCACGTCCCTCTAATTCCTTATCTAGTTGATTTAAGTAGATATTACTCAGTATTGGCGAAAGAACGCCACCTTGAGGAGCACCAGAGTCCGTTGATTTCGTTAGTCCATTTTCAAGGATTCCACTCTTAAGAAATTTCCAGATTAACTTTAGGACTATATTGTCTTGTATAAATATCTTTAGATATTCCATCAGCTTTTGGTGATTTATTGTGTCGAAGTAACTCTTTAAGTCACAATCTACAACCACTTTATATCCTTGTTCGTAGTATTTGATGGATTGTTCAATAGCTTGATGTTGATTTCTGTTAGGTCTGAATCCATAACTCATTTCCGAGAAATAAGGGTCTATTATCCCACCGATTACTTGATAGATTGCTTGTTGGACCATACGGTCCCTTACACATGGTATGCCTAACTTACGTTTAGACCCATCCGGTTTGGGTATTTCAACTCGTTTAACAGGTAAAGGGTTATAAGTGCCATCCTTCAATTTTCTTTTAAGATATTTGTGGTATTTTTGCACATGACCAAAAAGTTCATCTACTTTCATTCCATCAATTCCGGGTGCACCTTTATTTGCTTTAACCTTTTCACAAGCCCTAAGTAGATTTTCGTCATCAATTATCTTGTCAATTAAATCGATACCATCTTGGCGTCCTACTTCTGTATAGACAGAACTACACGCTTTCGCATACTCTTCAGTTTCCAACCTATCCATTTGCGAATAGCCATCTTTCGATGTATTCTGTGGTCTATGCACTGCCTTTACCTCCGTATTTTCCCAAGATTGTTATTGTTCAGCCCTTCATTCCGATGGAACTACTATGGCTTCTGCTGACTTCTTACAATTCAGTCTATCATCACTAACAGACTTGTTCCTGTGAGATATTCCATCTCTCTTGTCGAGAACCCTTGTAAGACCTCCCCGGGTAAGAGCTATAACCTTCCTCCCATGTAACTGCTATATTTACTGTATAGGATTCGTGCAGTATTGGACTTTGTTTTGTTATGCAAACTCGTCCGTCCTAATTCAGCCTTATATATAGTTTCTGTCCGTCAGTTCGGGATTTTGCCTCCGGCTTCCTTCAGATTCCACCTCACGGTGGACACCCTTGCCATTAGCTAACAGTTCCTACTGCCAAGCCTGTAGTGGACTTTCACCACCAAGTTATAGCCCATGCCGGGCGCACATAAAATAGAGACCCTAGCAAAACTAGAGTCTCCCTTAAGTTGAATATAAAATTAACGAAGTAATTGTAATACAGCTTGTGGCTGTTGGTTAGCTTGAGCAAGCATTGCTTGAGAAGCTTGGTTAAGGATGTTGTTTTTAGTGAAATTCATCATTTCTTTCGCCATGTCAACATCACGGATACGAGATTCAGCAGCTTTTAAATTTTCAGATGAAGTATCTAGATTTTTTATTCTATGTTCTAATCTATTTTGAGCTGCACCTAGTTTAGATCTTTCATCTGAAACTGTTTTAATGGCAGCATCTAAACTTGAAATCGCAGCTGATGTGTCAGTTGAAGGTGCCACATTATTACCATTAACAGCCAATCCAGTGGCACTCATATTAGCAATTCCTAATGTCATAGTCTGACCATTATTTGCTCCTGTTTGGAACGTTCTTTCCCCATCACCAGTTATTTCAATTGCAGTGCTATCTAAACTTGCTGCAACAAAATCACTATTCGTTACAATGGTGATATCAAATTGATCAATTCTAATTGTTTGTGCTCCATCAGCCATTTGTTCCACCAGCAATGATTACTTCATTTCCATCAGCATCTGCAATAACAAAATTAGTACCGCCATCAGTAATAGTATATGTTCCAGCAGCGCCACTTCCAGTGATAGACACAACTCCATCAACAGCTAATGCAGTTGAAACACTATCATCTAGGTCTACAGAGTTACGAAAATCTCCATTTAATAACTTCATTTTATTAAATTCAGTTTGACTTGAAATATCATTTAATTCAGTTTTAAGTTGTGTTCTATCTTCATCAGTATAAGTATCAGATGAAGATTGAACAGCTAATTCTCTCATTCTTTGAAGCATTGCATGAGTCTCATTTAGTGCCCCTTCAGCCGTTTGGATTAAAGAAATTGCATCTTGTGAGTTACGAGATGCTTGATCTAAACCACGTACTTGAGCACGCATTTTTTCAGAGATTGCTAAACCTGCTACATCGTCACCTGCACGGTTAATGATTTACCAGTAGCGCCAACGTTAATCCCCATCTGACGATGAACAACCACTCGTTTTCTACCAAATCTCTCACTCTTCTAATTCCCTCAAACCCAGCAGTAGCAAGCAATCCCACAATCCTAGTTGAGCAACATTAGTGCAAAAAAATAGAACGGAAAGTTCCGTTCCCAAAACATAGAATGCCTCAATAGTTTGGAAGCATAATGCTCAAAAGATAGGTTTCCATTAGAACACCAAATGGTAGACAGACAATACCAAGTAGCTCAAGAGGTTGGTCTCCCTAACTGTTTGTGACTCTTTTCCATGAAACCCTTCTCTAGTAGCTCTATCCATCACAATTCCCCCTTAGATGTGTCCTTTTTCTTTGAGCGAAACAAACTTGTCCTCGCAGATGATCAAATGATCAATCAGTTCAATGCCTAGTATCTTACCAACCTCAGCTAAATGCCTTGTCACTTCCACATCTTCCCTTGATTCAGATGGATCTTGACTGGGATGATTGTGCGCTACGATGATCGAAGCAGAATTAGCTAGAATGGCAACTTTCATCACCTCCCTTGGATGTACGAGACTTGAATTCAATGTTCCTACACTAACCGTATGAATGGCAGTTGGTTGGTTCTTCGTATCTAATGTTAGAAGCATGAGCTGTTCACAATCTGAGTCCACTAGAAATGACTTTAGCAGCTGGTATGCATCCTCTGGTGACTTAATCTTACGATCCTTGTACAACAAACTTGACTCCCTAACCATCTTTAGACTAACAATGTTCACTCGCTTAGCTGGCTCCTGCTTCATTTCCTTTACTACATCAATCAATGGAAACTGTAACTGTGTTCCGTAATCATACCTTCTCACCTTAACATTCCTCCTAAAATAAAATAGCCCCTACTCCCACAATGGAAGTAGAGGGTTAGGTCGCTTGTTTCTTGAACATTAGTACTCATAGAACAAACGTACGTCCAATTTTATAATATATGTCTGAAGTTTTAGTTGGTACTGTGTGTATCATTACAGTTATTTAGAGCATCAATTACAGGTACATTGGCTTTCGGCAGTGATACTTACTAAACATAAATTACTTCTGAAAACCATTAATTTTTCCGAAATCACCTTTTGCAAAAATCTCAATATCAGCTATATTTAGGACTCTTCTCTGTTCCTTATTAGCACTTGAGCAAAATCCAACTATGCGATAACTAAAATCAATGTTTTTTAAAACTATTCTTATTGCTTCAACTGCTTCATCTAGAGTTTCTTTCAGCTCAAAATCTGAAATACCCGAAACGGCAAAAGGACCAATAATATTAATTGAAGGTTCATATGAGCCATCAATGTATTCAATTTCAATAATCATATCCATAGTTTTCACACCTACTTTTTTTGCTAATAAAATGAAATACATCATGTTAAAGCTATTTGAAAACTTATCTGTCATTAAATAAAATATTGAAATAAATCAATACGGTTTAATCTTTAAGTATACTTGCTATATAATCTAAACGTAGTTGGTTATCTTTTTCTAGTAAATCGTAAACTTGTTTTAAGTATTCATGATTATGCTCAATGGTTTTAGAAAATGATTGTATTGCCTTAATAATTATATCTCTATTTAATTCTTTAAAATGTGAAGCTAACCCTATTAAATGTAATTTTAATAATAGAAAATGTACAACCATCATATAATAATTTTTTATAAGGGAAGCCGATTTATCTAATGATAACGGGAATGTATTCTTAAATACATAGTTTACCAAATAGTTTTCCATTATATGTTCATTCTTTAACATATAGGGTTGATAATATAGATTATTAATTTCGGTGAACCTCTCAACAAAGTTTTCCACAATTGTGGTTTCATTAAATTCAAAACCTTGTACAACTTGTTTTAGAATTTCATAATACCTTGTATTGATATGACTAGCATCTTTTAATTTTTTACTTATTAAATTTAGAAATTTTAGTATAGTAATAGAATTTGAAGGTATATCATTTAATGTATCTTCAAAGTGTTTATTAGCGAGTAAATATTCAAATTGCTTTTCTAATAAGTCAACATTATCTAACTGATTTTTGTTTATTAAAATCTCGATCTCTTGACAAAAAAACCCTAATATAATTAACCTTTCGGATATACTATACTGTCTACTTTGAAGTATCTTAATTGTGAACATGCGAATAGCCCAAAAATGTTGCTCTATTGAGACATCTGTTTTTTTTGTTTTTATCTTTTTTCCAACTCTGTTTCTAAAGCCTTTCTCACTTCTTTCTTTAACATCAAACTCCATTTTATCGGGGTTTAATAGTACTAGACGCGCCATTTCAGGACAAGAAATTGATCCAGACTCTTCAATATAATTATCAACCTCATTATAATTTCTCGGATAAATCGCACATGTATTCGAAAGATATGATTCACCAAATTTTAGCTGTATATTACATAACAAATCTTCTGACAACATGGTACAACGAATATCATTGTCTAATCTCATATATGCATATACTTCCTCATTCTCACTTTTTTTATCACGAAGTATATTCTTGCTAAGGTTTTTTTTGAAATCTGAATCTTTTATATTTCGATACTTCTTATAAGTTTTTTTATCAACTGATATTCTCCAACCAGTACAGCAAGTGTCTTCACATTTAGAACCAATACATTGAAATTTCTCCATATACTTAGGACTTAAAGTCTGCATTAAAAGAACTCCTTTATTTAGGTTTACGTAATTTTATTAAATAATAAATTATTTAAAAAGAGACCTAAAATAAAATCCTAGGTCTCTTTTTAAATAAACTATTAACGTAATAATTGTAATACCGCTTGTGGTTGTTGGTTGGCTTGAGCAAGCATAGCCTGTGATGCTTGGTTAAGAATGTTGTTTTTAGTGAAATTCATCATTTCTTTTGCCATATCAACATCACGAATACGAGATTCTGCAGCTTGTAAATTTTCAGCAGCGTTATCAAGGTTTTTAATTGTATGTTCTAAACGGTTTTGGTAAGAACCAAGCGTTGAACGAGTAGTAGAAACTAACTTTATAGCTGTATCTACAGCATCAATATCTGTGTCATGTTTAGCTTTTGTACCATCAACAGCAACAGCACTTGTAGCAAGGTCTCCTGCAGCACTCAAATTCTTATCTAATTTAAGATTTAATTGTTGAGTTTTATTAGCTCCAATTTGAAAATCTTTATCAAATGAACCATTTATTAATTTCTTACCATTGAACTCTGTACGCGTTGAAATACCTGTTAATTCATCATTCAACTGTGTAATTTCAGCATTAATTGCTGCGATATCATCAGCTTCGAGTGTACCGCCATTTCCACCTTGTACTACTAATTCACGCATACGTTGAAGAATAGCGTGTTGTTCATTAAGTGCTCCCTCAGCTGTTTGAATGAGAGAGATTGCATCTTGAGAGTTACGAGATGCTTGATCCAAACCACGAATTTGTCCACGCATTTTTTCAGAAATTGATAGACCAGCAGCATCATCACCAGCACGGTTGATACGAAGACCTGAAGATAATTTCTCCATAGACTTACCTGCTGAATTAATGTTCATGCCCATCTGACGGTGAGAGTTCATTGCATTTAAATTGTGATTGATAATCATTTAATTTTCCTCCTTGAATGTCGTGTTCACGTCCTTGTGAACAATCTTTTTAGAGAGAAATCTAGGTCGGCCGCCCTATTTTCTCTTACATTCTTTTTATCGACAATGTTTTCAATTATTTAATAGGTTTTATTAAATATTTTATTTATTTTTTAATATTGTTAGTAAAGAGATGTCTTGTGATGCTTCCTTGTTTTCGGACAGAATTTGTTCATAAATTTCGGTTCTTAATATTTCTACATTTTTAGGAGCATTAATGCCTATTTTTACTTGGTCATTTTTAGAAGAAACGATCGTTATTTCTATGTCTTCTCCAATTTTTATGGATTCGCCGCTTTTTCTTGTAAGTACTAGCATGCTGTCACCCCTTGCTCACATATGCTGGAGTGAGTAAATGCTTTGTTTGATAGCTGCTGTCGCTTAAGATCAGCTGTTTGGCATACTTGTTTTTTTTGTTGAAAATAAGAGGTGCTTGTAGATTGGCCGTTGTTTGATCGAACGGTTCTTGGACTGTAAGAATGACATAAGAGAGCACATCACCATCTGTTTCAATTTCTAATTGCTTAATTGAAAGGTCATCAATTGAAAATTGATAGTCTTGGAAAAATTGAAATGGATTTGTGATGACGAATGCAAGGTTTGGTGTTGTAACAGATTGCATGATTGAAAAAACATCGTTTTCTGGAAGATTCAAGATAACAAATCGTTTTTCACTTAAGAATCCAGGAATACCTTTTTCAAAATGCCAAATTTCCTCTTCACTGATTTCTATTACATCATGATATTTTGTGTCAATGTTCATAAGCCACATTCCTTTTTAAGCAATTTTTATACATCCTAACTTATTTATGGTATGTTCACAACATCGATCTTTAATGAAGGCTGCTGCTTCATTTGGTATGTAATATCGCCTTTTTGATAATCTATCATCGGCTTTCGTGCAACAGTGTTATTCACGACTTTTTGGGGCTCCGCCTGTATATCCAAATGACCTGGCTGATAATTGATTTTCACACTGAATGGAGGAGGAGTGAAACCAATATTGTAATTATAGTTAAATAACTCACTATTCCGTGCAGCTTGACTTGCAATTGCACCGCCTCCATGCTCAATCCTCATCAACTCGTCTCCCTCTGAAGCAGTTCTTGCAATTCCACTTAGGAGGTCATTATATCCCTTTTGGGCATGCTCCTCAATTCTTCGAAAAATATGCTTAATATCCATCGATTCCCAGGCAATCGTTTGATCGATTGACAGCTGCCCTTGCGATCTATGAATAATCATTTCTGCTTTTGGCTGCTGTAAATCAAGCTGTGCCTTAGGCTGTTCAATCGTTTGCTGTGCGAGAGTGCCGGTTATATTAATCTTTGCAAATGCTGACTCCATCCGTATTTGCGGTATCTGCATACTTGTCACCTCATCATATAGAAAAAGCTATCTAAATAGATAGCCAATTTTTATCTGAGAAAATCCATTAAAGTTGGTTGAATTATACGAGAACCAACTGAAAGTGCTGCACGATGAACACTTTCCTGAGCGAGCAGCTCCGTTACGACCTTCTCGAAGTCAATATCTTCATTATCTGACATGACCTTCTTTGAGATGATCTCCTGCTGGTCAATTCTTTCCTCCATTAATTCTACACGATTAGCACGGGCACCTAGATTGGCGCGCGCATTAGTTACATTGTCTAGGTGACCTTCTATTTTATCTAAATAAGGGCTTATTGAATTACTATCAGAATTAGGATTTTCTAATGAGAGGATTAGTCCTTCTACATCCTTAAATAAATCCTCAGTAAACACAACTTGCGGATTTACATTAACTGGAATAAAAACACCCTTAGATAGCTCAAATTGTATCGGATTACTATTATTAGAAACCTTAATTGGTGAAGCACTTGCATCTACTGGTTTACTAAGTGTGTCTGTTCCATTAAAAATATATTTGTCACCGACTTTTGTGTTGGCAATCTCTACTAAGTGCTCTTTTAATTGCGAGATTTCTTCACTAATTGATTTACGTTGACCTTCATCATATGTATCTGTGCTTGATTGGACGATGAGCTCACGAATTCGATGAAGAGCCTGACCTGCTTTATCTAGCGAAGCATCGGAATTGTCCATCCAGTTGTAGGCTTCTGAAAAATTCCTTTTAAACTGTTCTACCTCTTGTAGGTTGCGACGATATGTGACTCCTTTCATCGCAACAACCGGATCATCTGAGGGACGGGATATTTTCTTCTGAGTGTTCAATTGATCTTGATATTTTCCTAGTCTTTCATAGCTTGTACTTAAATTCGAGAGCATATTTCTTGAAAGCATCGTTTGTGTTACACGCAAAGCCTATTCACCATCCTATCTTCCAACGACACCCATACCGTTGATAATTTTATCAAGCATTTCATCAATGACTGTAATTTGGCGTGCTGATGCATTATATGCATGCTGGAATTTGATTAAATTCGTCATTTCTTCATCCAAAGAAACAGAGCTTACCGAATTACGGTTATTTTCAACAGATTCTCTAAGAATTGTACTGTTATTCGTTAGACGATTCGCCTGCATTGACTCTACTCCAAGCTGTCCGATCATTCCTTCGTAGAAGAAATTAAGTGTCCCAGTTTTAACTACACTAAGAGCTTGCAAATCAATTGTTACATTTGGTAACCCTTCTAGTTCGTGTGCTGTGTTTGTTAAAAGCATATTTGAAATATTAGCTAAGTTAAGGGCATTCTTCCCATCACCAGCATCTACACCGATTGGATTTCCATTTTCATCGAATTTCTGCTTAGTTGAAGCAGCGATTTCACTTGGTTTTAAATTCCCAAGGATAATATCTTTTGCAGCGCCTTTATATTTCGTTAAATCAGTAAAATCAACATTAGAATCTGCTACTGTAGTGAAGAATTTATTCGAGCCCTGATCTCCATCTAAATTATAGCCCTTCGAATGAATCTCATTAAAGATATTAGCAAAGGAAAACGCAAGCTTATCTAAATTATCCAGCATATCTGGGTAAGTCCCTTTTATACCAGTCGTAGTTTCATAACCATACGATTCTATTAAGGCACGCAGCTTACCAGTTCCAAACGCTATTTCATCAGATGAATCAACAAAATCCATCGTCCCCAGCTGCTGCTTTCCACTATCGTCAAATATTGAAATCGTGTTAATTTTATCAGGAGGAACATCATAGGAAAGACCATTACTTCCAGCAAAACCAAGCTGAACATAATCATCAGCAGTCACTAGATTTCTCTCTTTACCGTCTGTACCTACGAGCTTAATATTGTATTGTCCCTCTGCGATTTCCTGAGGCTTTCCTCCAGACTTTGTTTTCACAACTCTAATATTTAAGTGATTTGATAACTGATCAACCATTAAATCACGCTGATCGTATAAATCATTTGGTAAATAACCATGTGGTTCAATCTCACCAATTTGCTTATTCAAGTCAGCAATTTGCTTAAGAAGTGAGTTAATTTCTTTCAGGTTAACACTTACCTCATTCCCTAGGTCATTCTTAATCGTTGTTAAGGAATCATTAAGGAAATGGAAAGTGTCTGCGACAGCCCTTCCGCGTTCAAGCACAACCTGCCTAGTTCCTTCATTCTCTGGATATGTTGCTAAATCTTGAAGGGATTGCCAAAACTCACCCATGACGGCTGATAAACCATTGGTGCTTGGTTCATTCACAATGTCTTCCATCTTGCTTAAGGATTTTGCCTTCGATTCCCAATATCCTAGCTTGTTCTGCTCGTTACGGTATTGAACATCCAGAAACGCCTCACGGATCCGTTGAATCGATCCTGCTTTCACCCCTGTTCCCATTTGTCCAGGAATTTGCGGTCGGTTTATAGCCGGAGCAGGGAATGGCTCTGTTTGCACGAAATTCACTCTTTGGCGAGAGTAGCCAGGTGTATTAGCATTCGCAATGTTATGTCCTGTTACGAATAAGGCGTTTTGTTGTGTAGACATTCCACGCCTTGCCGTTTCCAAACCATGAAAAGTAGAAATCATCATTCTACCTCCAGTTCTACAAATTTTAGCTTCGCTTGTTTTATTTCTATGGCTTATGCCCACTTTTCTGAAGTAATAGACCCAAAAAGGTTAAGCCTTTGAGTCAAATAAGGTCACACTTGGTCTATTTGCTTCCTCATCCTTGGAATAATTAGTTGGGCTTTCTGGAATAAGTAGATCTATATTTAAAGAGACAAACTGTAGAGATTGCTCTAATAATTGCTGGTTAAGCTCGTTGATGGTTTTCAATTCAAATAATTGTTCCATCAGGCTTTCTTGGAGAGATTTTATTTGTTCGGCTTCTGCTTTTTCAAATAGAGGCAGACAATCCCTCAGTGTCGGGTCTTCATGATCAGGTAATAACTCAGAAATCATCTTTACCCGTTCATCCTCAATCTTTCGAATGGCAATAACATGAGATTGTTCATTTTTCATTAATGTTTGTAAAGCTTCCAAATCTCCTTTTTTCAAAACTTCTGTTTTTTCAAGAGCAAGCTGATACAGGCTTTTATGGAGCTTTAGTAATTTTTCTAGCAAAACGAATAATGGCTGGGCCGACAAAGTTACCTCACCTCTCTATGTTAGGCTAACACCCCAAATAGCCAGTTCAAAAAATAAAATCAGTACGTTACTGATTTTATTTTTTCATCATATTATTATTATCGGTTGAAAAGTGAAGTTCTTTAAGTATAAACGTTAATCAAAAGCCCTTTGATTTCACCAACTAAATTTAAAATGTCCAAGCCCTTCTTTTCTTTTTCTAGTACCGCATTTGTTAGATCAAGAAGCTTTTTATCGACTTCCTTCACAATTTTGTATACCTTCGTTCTCCCGCGCCGATTAAAGCCTCGCTGGTCTTCAAGTTTTAACCCGTTATTTACCGCATCCTCCATAAATTCCTTAACGAGTTTCTTATATTTTTTTAAATCCTCAATCGTTCTAGATTCAACTAGCAATTTCCCTTGATCTTCGATGTCTTGCATCATCTTTATCATTTTTTCATGAATCAGATTCTCTCGCTTCTTGCCCATAACTTCAGTAAATGAAACGGATGCACTTGCAACCTCTTCCTTCTTCTCCATCCGATTCATTCCCGTCTTTGAGACTCTATTGACTTCCATCATTACACCACCCATGCTTCAATAGTTCCATTTTAAAAGAAAAAAGAGGAGAAGCCAACATGACTCACTCCTCTCGAACGTTTATTTTAATAACTGAAGAATCCCTTGCGGAAGTTGATTTGCTTGTGCAAGCATCGCTTGACCAGCCTGATTTAAGATGTTATTCCTGGTAAAAGTTGTCATTTCCTCTGCCATATCAAGATCACGTATGCGTGATTCTGCAGAGGTTAAGTTTTCATTAGCAGTTTGCAGATTATTTGTTGTATGCTCCAAGCGATTCTGGAATGCACCAAGCTTACTGCGTTCAGCTGAAACTATTTTAATCGCATTTTCAAATATATTGATTGCGGCACTTGCAGCTGTTTCAGACATAACGTCAACACCTTGAACCGCATTCACTCCAGTAACTGTAGGGGATCCGTCAGCATTTCGTCCAATTCCCAAGCTACCCGCATCCATCACTCCTAGCGTAACCCCTAATGTTTCAGAGCTATTAGCACCAATTTGGAAATTTAGAGTAAGCTCTTTACCTTTGTTGGCTTCGAAGTCGCCGTCAAATAAAGCAATTTCAAGACCATTTGATCCAGAATCGTCAAAAACATCGCTAGTTTGTGTACGATTAGATGATAGCACGAGCGTTGACCCTACTACATCATGAGAGCTTAGTGCTGTAAGAACGCCATCCACATCATTGTTCTTAATATCGCCAATTGCACTGTCTATATCTGCTAATATAGTAAAAATATCTTTTCCTTCAATATCAATCGTTAGCGTACCTTCTTGGTTTGGGCTACCGTTAAAGGTATTTAATGCATCAGGTCCATGAGAATACCCAGCAGAAGCTCCTTTTTTGAATAAGATTGTCAGATTATCAATCTTTAACTGGTCTCCATCCTTAGGTAAATCAGAGAATGTAAGGTTAAACGAATTTGTATAGTTAGCTGTGTCAGAAGCTACCAAAGAAACTGGAATTGCTTTCACACTTGAATCAACTGGATCTAAAACATTAACCGTACCAGGTTTACCATCTATTTTTATAGCTTCAGCATCTTTTGGTGACATAGGATTTGTCGTTACAAGCTTAAGAATTCCATTTATGATATTATCATCATCAGCGTTAGTAGCATCTTCTGCAGCAGAAGTCTTTACGAACGCTGAAGTGTTGAATGTTCCACTATCATTCTGACCAATAGCCAAAGTCAATTTATCTATTAAATTATTGATATTACTGATGGAGTTCCCATCAGTTCCACCATCTTGCCAATCTGCGGTTAAGTCAAGAACAATGTTGCCATTATTAGGAGCTGTCGCAGTATTATCAGAATAGATCTCGTAAGTTAAATTATTGATTGTAAACGTTTGACCATTAGCTACAGCCTTCGTCTGTTCTCCAAATGCATTTGGAAACTCTAATACAATCTCCGCTGGCTCTGTCGGGTCTGCCGTCACAACACCTTTCCAGACCCCATTAGCATCATAAGCAACCTGACTGGAATTTACGTCCGCAAATGCACGTCCTTCCGTCGAACCACTAAAGAGCTTCTTCTGGTTAAATTGAGTCGTATCTGCAATTCGATCAATTTCAAATGTTAATTGGTTAATTTCATCTTGGATGGCTTGTCTATCTTGGGTCTCTAGAGTTCCATTGGCTGCCTGTACAGACAGCTCTCTCATTCTTTGAAGGATGCTATGTACTTCGTTTAGGGCTCCTTCACCTGTTTGAATAAGAGAAATTGCATCCAAAGTATTTCTTTCAGCCATATCTAAACCACGGATTTGCGAACGCATTTTTTCTGAGATTGCTAGTCCTGCAGCGTCATCTGAAGCTTTATTAATCCGTAGACCTGATGATAGCTTCTCTAAGCTTTTCGATGTACTGTTCATCGTTTGCGATAAGTTGCGGTATGCATTTAATGCTTGTATATTATGATTAATTCTCATTCTTATTTCCCCTCTTCCACCAGAGTATTCTCCCGCTCAAGCACCATAACATTTTGTTCATAGGCTCTCGTTTTTCTTCGATGCAGCATTTGTTTTTCATTCGGCTTGTTTTTTAATGCCTCATTCCATGAACTTGCTAATCTTTCGGCAATTGATAGAACCTCTCCAATCACGGAAGCATCCTTCTTTTTATTGCCTTCGATAACCCGTTCTGCCATATAGTTATAGAGAGTATCTAGTTGATCAGCTATAATTCCTGCCTCATAATTAAGACCGGCACCTAGTCTATAAAGGATATCGTTTATTTTTTGTAATTTTTTGTTCGCATCTATAAACCTTTTTTCTTCTATATCCTCAATCGATCTATGAAGCTGTTCGATCATCGCTTCGTATAGAAGGGAGGTAATCTCCTGTGAGCTTTTTTTATAGATAAATTCCTCAGTTAGAAATTCCACGATTCGCTTGCCCCCTGTGGTTTACTTACTCTATTAATTTATCGACCATTATTTAAATATATTAATATCGTTTTTCCATTTCCTCGATCATAAGAAGAATTTCTGCCATCACGGAATAAAGCTGTGGGGGGATATTATCTCCTAAATCGATATCTAGAAGATTTTGCACTAATACTGCATCCTCTTCCATTTGCACGTTATGCTTCTTAGCCAGCTCGATAATTTTCGAAGCTAACTGTCCTCTTCCTTGAGCAACCACGGTTGGACTACTGCCAGTTTGCTCATCGAAACGTATAACTGCAGCAGAGGGACCATTAATTTGCTTGCGATTTTTCTGATTGAAATATTGCCTGTTCATACGGTAAAATCGTATCCTCTCTCAGTAAACTTCGGAATATTGGATTTTGAAGGTTCTTTCTTTTCTTCCACTGCTCTTTTTTCCTCTGTAAAGTTCGTAAATTGAATCGAACCAATGTTATAGCCGATTTCCTTCAACCTTTCTTTCGCCATTAATGCTATAGGCTCGATTTTTTCCTTAAAATCGGCCTTATCATTTTTTACCGTGATTGAGAGCGTTCTTTCGACAGAAGAAAGAAGTATTCCGACATCTCCAAGCTTTTTCGTTTCAATGAGAAAATATAAGCTGCAATTTTCCCAATCGACCTTTTGCTGTTCATTTTTCGAATTAATGAACACCTTCACTTGCTCTGCTTGGTCTTTAAGCAAAAATGGCAATGTAAACATCATGCTTTGAAGAGAAGATGAATCGGTTTTACTAAGAAGCTGCTGCCCTGTTAATTGCGTTATTGTTTGCTCTGCCTTTTGTGATAAGGGTTGCTCCTGACTAGATTGTGCTAATCTTAGCAACGCATTCTTTAAAGAGCTATCCGCTCCCTCATCCGCTTGACCCTTTGATAATAATGAAAATGCCTGTTCAGATTCATAGGTCATTCCTAATGATCGCAGGTGCTCAAATACTTGTCTTCCAGTGGCATGCTCTCGAACAGCTGTCATGGATGAATCTAATGATTTCGCCAGTTGTGACGATAAAGATGGCTGCTCAAGCTGAAGAAGCTCCTTTGATACAAAATGCTGCATTCTAGTATCCGATGGTTTAAAAATAAGTTTTTCTATCCCATCCTTCACTTCATGGACGACTCTAGACGCTTGATTGTAATCCCCTTTTTCGAGCAGCTTCTTAGCTTCAGCTAATTGAGAGCTAGCCTTAAGCAGCTTCTTCTCTGTCGCCATATCGGTATACAGCATCATGTCACTTTTTAAAATTGCATTATCTAGCTGCTTAATTGTAGATTCTAACAATGGCTTTACTTGTGTACGTGCCAGCTGTTTATGTTGAGTGATTAAGGTTTCAACCGCTTGAAGATTCCTTGTAATATCCCTTTTAGTATTTTTAAAATCAATGGCCATTTGTGAAAGCTTTTCAGTAATTCTAGAAACAATATAATCCTTAGATTGAATCGGTAGTGTGGCGATAAAATCATCATTAATCTGGTATGTTTCCTTTGCACTCTGGACTTCTTGCTGTAGAAAAGTTCCTTCTTTGGCAACTTGGTTTAACATGCTTAAAAGCTCTTGTCTAGCAGCCAATTCGCGACCTGCATCTGCAAGCTGCTCCGCCCTTGATAATGCTGTTAGAATGTTATTCTTCTGATTAGGAGGGAATGAGTCTTCCACATCTTTCCTTAACATCATAATAATCTTTTGTATATCTGGTTCTTTATTAATTGCTTTTTTAATAGCTTCCAAATCAGTTGTCTGCTTAGGCTGATCATCTATATTATTGAGACCATTTAAAAGGGAGGACGCTGTTGATGCTTCTACCTTTGTAGTACTTTCCGTTCCAGCTAACACTTGATTCGACAGGATTCCTTCTTGTAAAAATCTTCCTTTAAGAAAATGGACGATGCTTTGAATAGATTCTCCTTTTTGAAGCATAGCTTTTACCTTAGTTGCTTCTTCGATATTAGAGCTTTGCAGCGCTCGTCTGATTTGATTGATCATTTCTTGAGAGGAAGCGTTCTCCTTCAAGATATTAGGAATAGATGAGTTTGTCTGACCTCTTTTTGTTACAACTTCATTTATAAAATCACTTATTTTAGCCTTTCCATGTAGTGCTTCATGGACCGATTTTATATGAACAGCTGTAAATTCCAACTTTTTCTTTGCCATGGAGGCAATGGTTTCAAGCTTTTGATTAATCGTTCCCGAACCTTTTTCGATAAATGCCGAGAGCTGCATAAGCGTGTTTTTTGAAACTGGCATATTATTCATTTTTAATATGGCTATTGCTTTTTTAAGAATGGCTTTCGTATCTGAATTTATATTTAATCCTTCAGGTAAAGAACTCGTTTTAGGGGGTATTATGTTTTGGTTAGGAATTTGTTTGACTATAGGGAGCTGCTGAGTTGTGTCAGTAATCTCAACGGCTATTCTGCCATTTGATGGATAGGATCCTTGAAACTTTGCTCTCAGCTCCTGCCCTTTAATCTGTAGAATCGCTTCATTGTTAGGGAGCTTCTCCTTCACTATTGCTTGAAAAACATCTCCCTCCTTTAGCGAGAGTGGAGTTTCATTTTGTATCGATACTGGAATGGTTGACTGATTGTTTACTTGCATAATTTTTCACGCTCCGCCAATTTCTAAACACTAATCCGCTTTTATTGATCCGCACAAAAGAAAAAATCAATACTGCTGTCGTATTGATTTACTTCTTATAAAACTGAAGAATTCCTTTTGCGATCTCAGTTGAATTTGGTTTATAAGTTCCGTTCTCTACTTGTATCTTTAATTTTTCTACTTTTTCCTGTCTTTCATTTTCAATAGATGAAATTGATTGAAGGTCTTTAGCAACCGTAGAAATTTCGACTTTATCCAATTTCTTGTTAGCTATCGATTCTATTTGATCAAGCTTGTTTTGCTGTCTTTTGTATGGATTTATACCAGATGGGCCTATATTATTGATTTTCACCATTTATCCCTCACTTTCTATCCGATACATTTTGATCTATTCCTATTATCGGTTAAAAGTGTCTTTTTTTTAACATTATTTTTAAAAAGAGAGACTACCTCTTCCGAAACTTCTCATCCACCGCAAAGTAAGTCCCTTGCTTCTCTCTTCGTTCTATTTCCCTCCTGCGCTCTTCTTCGGATGCATGTACTTGTAAATCCTTTCTGAGCTCCTCTGTACACTTATCACAGATTTTCCCTGTTCGAATAATTGCTCCGCATTTGTCACATGGGTATCCTAGATTCGGAAACTGGGTCAGCTGAAGTCTACCGGCTTTGATGAATTTTAAAATTAATTCTTCTTCGACTCCTGTTGCTTCGACAACCTGGTTCATCGTTGCGGCGCGGTTTTCGCGTTTGCGCATGAATTGGTAGACGGTTTCGTAGGCTTTTTCTTCTTCTTTCCAGCATTTATCGCACACATCGCGGAATTTATTTTTTACAAAAATACTATCGCAGTTCGGGCAATTTGTTAGCTCCATTATTTCTCCCCCTCATGTTGAACATGTCTCTTTATTTCCTCCATTATAGCCAAAGTTCTCCATTTAAGAAATGACGGATTCGCGAATTTTCTTTAGCCGCGGGCAAAAGTAAGGGAGCAAACTGAACGTGCACCCGCTTCCTTTAAACATTTAGCTGCATGCCGGAGTGTGGAGCCTGTTGTATAAATATCGTCGATTAACAGGATATTTTGATCGGAGATGGGTTCTTTTATTTGAAAGACTTGCTCTAGATGGATTCGTTCGGAGCGGGATTTCTTCGATTGTTTTTCGGTGTTGATTCTGGTAAAAAGATCGCTTGGCTCAAGGCCACAAGCCCGAATTAATGCCTCTGACTGGTTAAAGCCGCGTTCATAAAGCCGCTCGTCACTTAATGGAATCGGAACGATGAGGTCAAACGTGATTGCTGTAAGCCTCTTCCTCATAAAGGAGGCAAAAACATTCGAAAGGACATAGTCACCTCGGTATTTATATTGGGCCATGACCTCTTTGGCAAAATCATTGTACATTACAATAGAATAATTTTTCTCCAAAGTTCCTGCCCATTGCGGATCCCCCTCCCAGCGGACACAATCTAGGCATTGGTCATGTAGCTTAAATTGTGGTTCTAGATTATCTAACGGGCGGACACAAGTTCGGCATGTTTCGCCAATAATGATGGAAAACTTTTCGTGGCAGGACACACACACTGAAGCCTCTTCCACTTTGGAAAATAAAGCGTTCCAGCCTATTTGAGGGGTTATTTCTGCGAAACAAATAAGACAGTTTTCAATAATCAACCAATCCTTTCTTTCTAGCTTCGGCATTCATTTTTTGGATTTGTTTTTTTGCACGGATCATTGCTTCGGTTTTTCCGTAATGAAAAAATACAATATCACCGCCTGGAGCAAGCGAGCTTCTTCCAACACGGCCAGCAATTTGCACTAAAGCGCTTTCGGTAAAAATCCGATCCTCTGCACCAAAGACAGCGACATCAATATTAGGAAAGGTAACTCCCCTTTCTAAAATAGTGGTCGTGAGTAGCATCGGGATATCCCTACTTCTCATCGACAGAACCTTTTCTTTTCTCTTAGTGTCTTCCGCATGGACTGCTTCGATTTTTGGGTTTAATTTTTGTACGAGAGGAAGTATTTTTTCCATCTTATCAATCTTTGGGACAAATAATAGACATTGCTTGTTGGAGTCTAGCCGGTTTTTGATCCATTGGATTACGTTAGGCGGGAGCTGCTCTTTTTTGAGTCGCTTTTCCCAGTTGCCGCACCATTGAAAACGCGGTACCGGGAGAGGGTGTCGGTGAAAACGTGCAGGAATGGTGACAAAATCTCTTTTTCCTTGGCGGCAATCTCTATGCCATTTTTCATTCGGGGTGGCGGTTAGGTAGATCATCGAGGATGTAGGTTTCCGCGATTGGCGGACAGCATATTGGAGTGTTTCTTCAACTGAATAGGGAAAGGCATCGACTTCATCAAGAATGACAGTATCGAAAGCATGGTAGAAACGAAGTAGCTGGTGGGTGGTGGCGATGGTGAGCGGCGCATTGAGGTGGCGGTACTCGCTGCCGCCGTAAAGAGAGGCAACAGGGATATTCGGAAACACCTTTTTCAGCCGGGGAGTAAGCTCGAGGACGACATCGGTTCTAGGTGTTGCGAGGCAAACTCTTTTTTCGGCTGTGAGTGCCGCGTTAATTCCTTCGAAAAGCACCTCGGTTTTCCCCGCGCCGCACACCGCCCAAACGAGAAGCTCCTTGTCGCTGAGTACTGCTTCCACTACCCGCTTTGATGCAATTTGCTGTCCATCGGATAACGTACCATCCCAAGATAGCGGCGGACCTTTACATTCTAATGGGGGCACTGGACCTATCCAGCTTATTAGGGGCGTGCATGTGCTCACTCTTCCCATCATGATGCATTTTCGGCAATAGACACACTCTTCCCCGCATCTTGCACATGGAAACGTGGAGAAAAAATGCTTATCTTTGTTACCGCAGCGCTGGCAAAAACTTTTGCGGCCTTCTGTTAAAATCCCCTTTCGATAAAGGAGATACCCATTTTCATAGTGCTCCTGGATTACTTGTATGGGGTCGTTTAGGTCATCCAGCAATAGCTGCATTCCGGATAGTTGCTGCTGGAGTTCTTGTGAGAATCGGTAGGCTGGATATAGATCTTGGTGAGGAATGCTTTCTATGGAGGAGATTTGATGAGTTTTTGCAGGGGATGGCAGGAGTTTGTCTGGAGTCATTTTCCCTTCGATTACGGCAAATCGCATTTGAACACCTCTTTTATTGAAAATTATTAGGACCCTCCCCTTGATAGAAAGGGTCTTTCATATCTACTTCTTCACCCACCCAAGCCCCATCGAACCCTCGCCAAGATGTGTGCCGATGACTGGACCGAAGTAGCTAATCATAAATTCCACATTTGGGAATTGGTCTTCTAGCTCTGTCTTCCATGCCACTGCTTCTTCCTCCCGGTTAGCATGAATTATAACCGCTCTATATGGTTCACCCGATGCAGCGTCTTCACCCAATAGATCGACCAAACGCTTTAATGCTTTTTTGCGGGTGCGAATTTTTTCGAAAGGGACGATTTTCTTGTCTACAAAATGGAGAAGTGGTTTGACTTGGAGCAGGCTGCCAATGAGTGCCTGGGCGCTGGAAAGCCGTCCGCCACGTTGCAGATGAGAGAGATCGTCCACCATAAAATAAGCGCGGATGGAGTTCTTCATTTCCTCCAGTCGAGAGATGATTTCATAAGGGGGTTTGCATACTGCCGCCATTTCAGCCGCTTCTAGTACATAGAAGCCTTGCACCATGCAGCTAACTTCTGAATCGAATGGGTAAATCTCAATTCCCTCTGCCATCTTGCCTGCTGAAACAGCTCCTTGGTACGTGCCGCTAATCCCGCTTGAGAGGTGGATGCTGATGACCGCATCATATTCATTTGCCAAATCGTTAAAAAGCTCAACAAATTGACCGACAGAAGGTTGAGATGTTGTTGGAAGATCTTTTCGCTTAACCACTTGAAAAAATTCCGAAGCGGAGATTTCGATTTCCTCCTGATAGCTTTCATTTCCGAAGATGACACTGAGAGGGATCATATGAATTTGTAGTGATTCACGTAATTCCTTCGGGATATAGGCTGTACTATCCGTGACAACGGCCGTTTTCTTCATTTGATTACCATCCTTATTTTCTACTCATATCTAAATTACATTTTATCCGAAATCAGCTAGGAATGCATTAAATATAGGTAGAAAGGCTGGGTTAAAATGGTTGGCCGTATAACAAGCACATATTTTATGAATAAATTTTTTAAAAATATATGGCTCGGCTGTCCTCTACCTTTAGACCTCTCTCTTCTATTTCAGCAAGTAATAGTTGAATAAAGTAGGGATCAAGTTTTTGTTCAATTGCTTTAAGGTACGTATTAATAAGAATGGTATCTGTCAAATAAGCTAAACTTTCCATAGGCCATACCTCCTATAACTATACTCCTATATTGCATAAAATTCCAAGTCTTGTAAATAGTTGTAAGATAAATGTCACTATTTTAACAAATTTGATACAATTTGGCGATTCATTTCGATTATGATAAAGTGAAATTCAATAAGTAGAGGGTCTCACTGCTAGTTAATCTGCGATAAAGTGTTTTTTATCATAACAAAGAGCCCTCGATTACTTTAAAGGGAAGATGAGAATGGATAAAAGATTCACAGTTAACACTTGTCCGGGAAAGTTTAAAATAAAAATACCACAAGAATATAAGATCAATATATTAAAAAATGAGCTGGGCCGACACAAGTCGATCAAGGTGCCGAATGTGAACCACTCTATTAGCGGGGACGAATTAGCAGACTGGTTACTCGAGGTTTCCTCTCCACGGGAAGTAGATGAAATAGTTCTGATGATACAATCTGCACGAAGAAGAGGCTCCAGAATCATGTCACTTCTTCAAACGATTGCAGCCGCGTTAATAAAATAAAAAAAACACGTGATGGCATTCCGTTCAATAACGCCATCACGTGTATTCTAGTTCTTCCCTATAGATATTTGGTTTTCAATAACCCGGCTGTCCACCCTAAAAGAACAAACAGCACAGAAATGTTCTTTTTAGGTGCCAGGCACCATCAAAAGACAAATCTTGCGAAAGTGTCCTTTTTGGGTGCCTGGCACCTAAAAAAGGACACAGACAAAATTTATCGGACTTCCACCCAGCCATTTTTGATCGCTACGACAACGGCTTGAGTACGGTCGTTAACATTCATCTTTTGAAGTATGTTACTCACGTGGTTTTTAACTGTTTTTTCACTGATGAAGATGGCTTCGCCGATACCGCGGTTGCTTTTTCCGTCAGCAAGCAGCTGAAGAACTTCGCATTCGCGGCGAGTTAGTAAGTGAAGCGGGCGGCGAATTTCTACTCTTTGTGTGTAGCCCCCACCCTTACCTGACTCTTCAAGTGCGAGACGGCGATATTCATTCACCAAATTATGAGTAACCTTTGGATGCAGGTAGGATCCGCCTTCCGCGACAACCTTTACAGCCTCGATTAATGCATCAGCATCCATTTCTTTCAATAAGTATCCACTAGCGCCAGTTTTTAGGGCATGTGAAACATAGTTTTCATCATCGTGAATCGATAGAATAATGACCTTTGATTCTGGATATTTCTCAATTAACTGTCTCGTTGCTTCTACTCCGTTTGTTGTAGGCATATTAATATCCATGATTACAACGTCTGGCTGATGTTTTTCTACAAGTGCTAACGCCTCGCATCCGTCATCGCCTTCAGCAACAACCGTAAACGATTTTTCAAAATCTAGTATTCTCTTTACGCCTTCTCTAAACAACTGGTGGTCATCGATTATGACAATCTTTGTAGTCAATTGTGTTCCCTCCCAAATAAATCCCAATTTGTCTATTTCTATTTTTTCTCTTATAATTCTACATTTTCTATTTAAATACCTGTGGGTCGATTCTACTATTGTAGAGTAGCATCTCTGTAAAAGCAGCAATCCCGCGGCAGGAGCCTCATTTTTACACAAAAACCTATGTAGGAAAAAACAATGGGCTACATATTTAATGGAACCTGTATGATGACAATGGTCCCTTTTCCAACTGCTGAATCGATGGCCATCTGACCTTCGAGCAGCTCTACTCTTTCTCTCATGCCCATTATCCCAAAAGAATTATGTTTCTTTTCTTGAATATCGAAGCCTTTTCCATCATCTTTAATGACTACCGTTACCTTGGACTTATCAATCTCTAGTCTGACTGTAATTGTATTGGCGTCAGCGTGCTTTAAAGCATTTTGCACGGATTCCTGAATGAGGCGGAAAAGAGCAACTTCATATTTACCAGGCAGACGTTTTTCCTCTTTTATATTTGAAAATTCTATTCTAATAGATTTATGATATTCTTCGATGGTCGCCAAGTATTTTTTGAGGGTCGGGACTAAGCCTAAATCGTCAAGTGCCATTGGGCGCAAATCATAAATAATCCTGCGAACCTCATAGAGAGCGCTGCGGACCATTTTCTTAAGATCACGGATTTCCCCAATTGCAGCAGGACCCCCACGCTCCTTATATACTCGTTCAATTAAATCGGAACGCATCATCACATTCGCCATCATCTGTGCAGGACCATCATGGATTTCACGGGACAGCCGCTTACGCTCTTCTTCCTGTGCTTCGATGATCTTCAAGCCAAATTCCTGCTTCAGCTTGGCGTTTTCCAGCATTTCTCCAACCTGTTTCAGATCACTCATTAAATAATTCATAACCACTGAAATTTGCGAAATCAAATGCTCGGCTCGTTCAATCGTTTCACTTAAGCCCACAAGCCTTCTCTCAATATCATCCCGCCTGTCCCGGAGCTGCTTTTCGAGCTGCTGATTCATGGAATAATCCATTTGCAGGCGGTGAGCCTTTTCATATGCATCCCGAACCTCAGCCTCAGAATAGTCCTTGAAGTGCTTGCTAACCTCAGATAGCTTCTTTCTGGCAAAACGGGTTTGAGCTTCAAGCCTGTCCCCTTCGTCAATAGACTTCTTAACAAGCGCCTTCACTTCTTTTAGCTCATCGGATAATGTTAAATGCTCCTTGCGGCATTGCTCACCAATTTGAAACACTTCGTCCTTGCTCGAACCAACTGCTTCAACCATTTGCTCTAATATCATGTCAAGTGTTTTCGTATCAAATTTCTTATTACTCACAAGATTGTCCTCCAATGATTAGACGCCTAAATAATCACAGAAGTTTCATTAGGGTCTAACTCAATTTGGCGGGCTAGCAAGAACTGATTACAATTTTTTTTGCCTTGCAGCGATCGGAAGAGTACTAACGGCATGTTTACAATGAATAATAAAACTAGGTACCTTCTTATAAGCCCATTACCTATATCCATTATATTAGTTTTATTTAACAAGAGATACTATCATTCCGCCCATTAAATTATACTAATTCTTGAAAAAATCGGTAAAAAGCCTCATGCTTGAGTTTTTCCTCTATGTCTTATATCCTAGTATAATGACCATACGTGTGGAAAAATCCTGAATTTTTCATTCTATCTATTTAATTGCTTAGTAGCTAACATATAGCACCACCAATTTCCCACTACAGGAATAGTGTTATTATATCATGGGACTAAAATTGCTATATTAAGATTTCATTACAAAACAAGATATATTTTTCAAATTTATTATATTTTAGGGAAAGGCGTAACTTTTACCATTATTCATTGATGTAAGATAGGTGTCGAATTATAATAAGGAAAGCGGAAGCGCCTTCGGAACAATTAAAGGACAATTGTTCCTGCGAAGAATATTCACAGAAGCGTTCCTTTGTGTTTAGCCCCGACAAGCATAAGACAGGCCGTCAAGAAGGTTGTTCTTTAACCTTCTTGACGGATTGGCTTATGGCCTCGAGGTCGACAAAACGCGACGTCCTATCGCATTGTCGACACTAGTACGTCCTGTACATCGGGGCTAGGCGCTCATCCTAAAATCTACGCTTTTACTCGTGCGATGGTTATGCTGCCGAAGCATTCCTTGTGGAGCTAGACAGTGAAGAAAGGCGATTCAATGTTTTAAAGAAAGGAGCGGTTATATGCTGCCCCGTTACTATACAGTCAAAGGCTACGGCGAAAACGAAATCGTCATCCAAAAATCACGATTTATTGCCTATGTGACAAGAGCGGAAACAGAAGCAGAAGCACAGGACTTTATTCAGCAAATAAAGAAGAAGCACTGGGATGCTACTCATAACTGCTCTGCTTATATGATTGGCGAAAATGATCAAATTCAGAAGGCAAACGATGACGGTGAGCCAAGCGGCACTGCCGGAGTCCCAATCCTTGAGGTTTTGAAAAAAAAGCATCTAAAAGATACAGCGGTTGTAATTACCCGTTATTTCGGCGGAATTAAACTTGGTGCAGGCGGCCTGATCCGTGCGTATGGAAAAGCCACCTCCGAAGGCATTGATGCAACTGGTATCGTTGAACGAAAATTAATGCGAGTCATGCACACTAAAGTCGATTACACCTGGCTTGGCAAGCTTGAAAATGAACTCCGCTCTTCCGTTTATACGATTAAGGACATCCATTATCTTGACAATGTCGAGTTTGAAACGTATGTCGAAGAGGAGCAAACGGAGAACTTCATTAACTGGATGGTTGAGCTTACGAATGGACAAGGTGTTATGTCGAAAGGTGACAAGGTGTATTTGGAGGAAGAAGTGGGAAAATAATTATATTTACGATTGCCTATTATTTATGTAAAATTAACTATTGTCTCAATACTTTTTCCTAATTCAAAAAAACACTAAATTAATAAATAAAGTAGGGATAGAATGTCTAAATCTAGGTCAAATAGGAGAAAAAACAGAAAAAAACGCTTTTGGCGAATGACTGTCTCCCTTTTCCTGCTCCTCCTCTTAGGTGGCGGATCCTATTTTGCTTATAACGTATTTTATCATGCAAAAATCGCCGGTGAGAATATTTATAAAGAAATCGATCGGGATAAAGTAAAAAATCACCGTACAGAAGAAGTTAAGATTACGAAGGATGCTTTTAATATTCTTTTACTAGGGATAGAAGAGCAAGGTGGCGGCGAAAGATCGGATGTTGTTATGCTAGTAACTGTCAGTCCGCAAACTGGAGAAGTATCCATGCTCAGCATTCCTCGGGATACTCGAACGATGATTCCAGCAGCCGGGTTCAAGACAAAAATCACGGAATCATATAGCTATGGCGGCGTAGAGTCCACTATAGAAACAGTTAATCAGTTATTAGATGTGCCGATTGATTACTATATCACGACAAATTTCGAAGGCTTTGAAGATATCGTTGATACCCTTGGCGGCGTACAGGTGAATGTTCCTTTTACATTTAAAGCCCAATTAACCGGCAGTTTAAAATGGAAAACTTTCTACGAAGGTCAAATGGACTTAAATGGAAATGAGGCACTTGCCTACGTTAGGATGAGAAAAACGGATCCAGCAGGTGACAAAGGACGTAATGAAAGACAAAAAGAAGTCATTAAAGCGATCATTGACAAAGGCACTTCTTTTAGTTCGATTACAAAAATTGATGACCTATTAGGGGATCTTGGTGAGAATGTAAAAACAAACATCCCTCCATCTCAATTTGCTAGTTTTGTTAAACTTTATGCGAAACTAAAAAGTTCAGAAATTCAAACCCTTGCTTTAAGAGGAACAGATGGTAAATATAATGGGATTTCTTACTTTTTCCCAGAAGATGAATCCATCGAAGAAATTAGCACGATTCTTAATAACACACTCAACAACACGACTACCAATAACCTGACGGGAAATCAATCATCCGATTCGAGTACTACTGAACAGGCATCAACTGGTGTAGAATACTAATTTCACTTTTTAAAAGAATCCTAACTTAATAGATACAATTAAAGTTGCCGATGCTGATGCTGAGGCAGCTTTTTTTCTGTGGAAAACTAAATTGTCGTTGGATTCTTTGAACAAGCCTTGATGTACGGAGTAATCACCAGCGCAGAGAAATGAAGCCAGCGACATTTACATACTGGGTTGAGATCGCTAAATCATGAATGTTTTTTGCTTTCCACTAAAAAATGAGATGTGAAGTTAGTTCCATTCCCCCTCTTACATTTTTTTCATAATTATAAATGCCTAAATTTGCTTTTACGGGTTGGAACCTTAGACAAAATTCGCTAGAATAAGATGGTATCTATTATTTTTTGACGACGGAGGGAAGAAACTTGAAAAAACTCATTGCCTCTTCTGTTCTTGCCACTGCTGCATTGTTTCCTGCCATCGTACAAGCGGAAAACCTAGCTGCTCCAACTAGTATGTTAGTAGATCAAAAAGTTGAGATTAGAAAAGGGGCTACAACAGCCTATCCTCTAGTAACATCTCTTCCTATAGGAAAAAGTGTGACAGTTATTGATGAATTCATCAACTCAGCCGGTGAAACATGGTATCGAGTTGATTTAGGCAGCAAACAAGGATGGGGATTAGCGAGCAGATTTACCGAGAATTCTACTAATCAATCTCCACTGCAAACTGGGAGTTTAGCAACCATTACAGGAGATCAAGTAAATGTTAGAAAAGGGGCAACTACCTCTTATGCAGTAGTGACGAAGCTATCAAAAGGCACTAAGGTAAAAGTGATTGACACTTTTAAAAATAGTAAAGGGGAGTTATGGTACCGAATCGAAGTTGGTTCTATTAAAGGATGGGTCATTCAAAGCTACTTAACCCCGGTAACCGATTCTAAACCTGCCCCCCCTTCGATAGAAAGCAAGACTATTCAATCCGAAAAGGCCGCAGTTAGAAAGGGAGCCACTGGATCCTACAGCATTGTTACATACGTTTATAAAAATCAGAAGATCACTATTATTGACACATTTAAAAATGCTGCAGGTGAAACCTGGTATCGTGCAGACTTAGGCACAGTTAAGGGCTGGATTCACGAGGATGCGTTTAAGCCTACTGCCAATCTGCCGAGCCCTCCTGATACAGAGACTCCCTCCCTTCCAGAGGTTGGCAGCTATGTATACAGTAGTCAAAACGGAATTGATGTTAGAAAAGGGGCAACTGACTCCTATGCATCTGTAGCCAAGCTATCAGTGAACCAAAAAGTAAAAGTCGTTGATCAATTTATACATACGAATGGAACTGCTTGGTTAAGAGTTGAGGTTACCCCAACATTATTAGGCTGGGTCCCAGCTAATACAATCAGTGCAACTGAGTCAATCAATATTGATTTATATGTAAGTGTGGCAGTAGCCAATTTAAGAAGCGGTCCATCAACAAATGATTCGGTTATTGACCAAGCGACAATGGGAACTTTGTTAACAGCTATAGACAAGGCATACGACACAAGTGGTGATCTATGGTACAAAGCCCTCAACAGTTCTAATCAAACAGTATGGGTGCATGAAACGGTCGTATCTACTCAGCCAACTTTTAGTAAAGGGGCTACCCTTATTGTAGGAGCGAGCAATATTTCTTTACATTCCGGCGCTTCGACCCAATATAAAGTGAAGGAAGTTCTAAAAAAAGATAGTAAAATAACCTTCGTTGGCGACTTTACAAATTCACTTGGGCAGTATTGGCTTCAAGTAAAGAGCTCAACTGGAAATACAGGCTGGATTCAGGATACACACATGAATTCCCTTCAATTATTAGAGAAGAAGCTTCTTTCTCCTGAAGTAACTAGTTTGGATGGGCATCAATACTTAAACTGGAAAAAGCCTAGTAAATATTCAATCTCCTACTCTACTTTATCGTCCAATCGATTAAAGCTTTCAGGAGGATTAACAGATGTTGATTTGCCGAAGGGGAACATTCCAGGGATTCAATCCGTTGAGACTATTGCGTCCGGCAGTGAAAAATCTGTTATTGTTACATTTGAGCCAGGCTATTCTTTTACCATCCGCGATTATAACGATAAGTTATCGATCAAAATTGTCCCATTAGGATTGCTTGGCAAGCATATTATTGTCGATGCAGGGCATGGCGGAAAAGACTCTGGCGCTGTCGGTCCGACTGGGCTAAGAGAAAAAGATGTGAATCTAGGCACTGCTTTAATCCTTAAAGAGGAACTGGAAGCATATGGTGCTATTGTCACTTTAACTAGGAGTACAGATATCTTTTTAGAGCTATCACAAAGAACCGATATCGCAAATCGTTCACAGGCTGATGCCTTTATTAGCATTCATGGGGACTCCTTTTCTTCAACATCTAATGGTACGACTACCTATTATAATTCAACCGTTAACTTTAACGGCCCTAGAAGTAAAACGCTCGGAACAGCTATTCAAAAAAATATGGTTTCCTCTATGAATACGTATAATAGAGGTGTCAAGGAACAAGTATTCTATGTAAATCGTATGAATGAGCTTCCAAGTGTTCTTGTTGAACTAGCATTCCTGTCTAACCCGAAGGAAGAAGCATTACTAAAAACAACAGAATTCCGCAAAAAAGCGGCTGTCGGGATCACAAAAGGCTTAGAGGAATACTTTAACAATTTCTAAAAACTAGCAACCTATTTCCTGACAAAAAAAATTATGTTAATCTACTATATGTAAGTGAATTTGGGTATTTTTTAAATAATACCCAAATTTTTTTTATAAAACAAAAAAATACATAGGGGGAAAAAATAAATGAACCGGTCTAAAAACTTAATTATTGCTGGAGCATTGACACTAAGCATTGGAGCGGGCGCTGTTTTGGCAACTCCCCAGGCGATGAACGCTTCTAGTAATGTTGTATTAGCAAGTGTGGATTGGGTAACCTCTCAATTAAATCCAATGAAGACAAAAATGACTGAGCTTGAGAATAAGATTAATTCCCAACAGCAAGAGATTAATAGTCTGAAAGCTCAAGTTTCTCAACTAGGATCAAATCCTGTAACACCACCGCCAACTACGACTCAGCCGCCGGCAAACGGAGAGCTTCCATCAGCTGTTTATGTAGCCAATGCATCAGTAAATATTCATTCTGGCGCAACGAAAAGCTATAAAGTCATCGCTACAAAAACACAAGGCACATCCTTGAAGGTCATTGATCAATTTACATCCTCAACTGGCCTTTGGTATCGTGTTGAACTTTCAGCTACTGTAAAGGGCTGGGTATTTTCGAATGAGGTTTCTGTAACAAAACCGAGCACTAGCGGTCCGACACAGGTCGTTACATTTGGGGATGTTCATCTGCGTAAAGGTGCTACGACTAGCTATGCCGTCATCGAAACGCTGAAAAAAGGGACATCATTGAAATATATTTCAACATTTACTAACGCAAAAGGAGAAGTTTGGTACAATGTTGAAACTTCTGCTGGAGTAAAAGGATGGGTATCCGGATCTCTTAGCGAGGTGAAATAAATTGAAGAAGTTCATTTCTATCATTGCTAGTTTCCTATTGCTCTTAGTCTATCTTCCAACAGACTCAAAAGCATCTGAACTAGTAAATTATCTGAAGGAAGTAAATGTATCTGTACATCTGGCAACGAGTGTTACTCTAACCGCAAATGGCAATTATCAGTTAAGCAACAAAGATACTGCTGAAATTACAGAGATTCCACAAGGTACGGTTCTCACCGTTAAAAAGGACAGTTCAAATGTAAACGTCACTTTCAATGGGACAAGCTTGAATTCTGTAACAGGCTTTGATTTACAGGAGAAAATCAGCAGCAGTACATCACTTGTAAGAGTCAGCAATGGCATCACATACAGAGGCAGCTTCTTTTTAAAACCAAATGGAAGCAAGGTCGAAATCATTAACATTCTTGATATGGAAGATTATTTAAAAGGTGTTGTCCCGAGTGAAATGCCTGCCTCCTTTCATAAGGAAGCACTAAAGGCTCAAGCGATATCAGCAAGAAGCTATGCTGCCAACACCTTAATGCTGACAAGCACCGCAGCTAGCCAAGTATATCGAGGATATTCTGGTGAGGATGCAAGAACGAATGCGGCTATTAAAGAAACAGAAGGAATGCTAGTCAAATATAACGGCAAGCCGATCCAAACATTTTTCTTCTCCACAAGCGGCGGCAGAACAGCAAATGTTGGTGATGTTTGGAACTCAAAGCAAGAGCACTTCCCATATCTTGTTTCTGTAGATGATCCTTATGAATCATCCCCATTCAGTAACTGGACTGAGTCATTTCCTGCTGAAACTCTGCTGAAATCTTTCGGATTCACAGATCTATCAGCACAAATCTATGACATTACTTTATCAAAAACAGGTGCAAATGGAGAAGTAAGAGGTGTTACGGTTAAAACCTCTGCAGGGGATAAAACAGTAACAGGAAATGAATCGATTATTCGAAACTATTTTCCACTGAACAACCCACAGCTTTATAATAAATTGCAAACCAACTGGTTCGATATTCAGCTCAATGGCTCAGCTTCGCAAAATCTATCTGTACAGACTTCTAGCGGAACGTCTGCTATTGGAGATTTGAAAGGTCAAAAAGTGCAAACAGCGAGCGGTGAAGTCACGCTTTCGGATTCTAAAGTTTCTATCCAGACAGCGAACGGTGTCATGACGAATGAAGGAACCGGAAACATTACTTCAGTTACCCTAAATGGAAAAGGCTGGGGCCACCGAGTCGGCATGAGCCAATACGGTGCAAAAGGCTTTGCAGAAAGAGGCTGGACTGCCGAGCAAATCCTTACACATTACTTCCAGGGGACAACTGTTTCCAAGTAATAATGTATTTTTACCTTAGGTCGTCCATTTCGCTCACTATGAACCTGTCATAGTGAGCGTTTTTAGTTTTAGTCGCCCTTTTCGATCACTATGAGCCCGTCATGGTGAGCGTTTTTACCTTGGGACACCCTTTTCGATCACTATGAACTCGTCATGGTAAGCGTTTTTACCTTGGGGCACCCTTTTCGATCACTATGAACCTATCATGGTGAGCGTTTTTACCTTGGGACGCCCTTTTCGATCACTTTGAACCCGTCATGGTAAGCGTTTTTACCTTGGGACGCCCTTTTCAATCACTATGAACCTGTCATGGTGAGCGTTTTTACCTTGGGGTACCATTTTCGATCACTATGAACCTTTCATAGTGAGCGTTTTTACCTTGGGGCACCATTTTCGATCACTATGAACCCGTCTTAGTGAGCGTTTTTACCTTGAGGCACCATTTTCGATCACTATGAACCTTTCATGGTGAGTGTTTTTACCTTGGAACACTATTTTCGCTCACTATGAACCCGTCATAGTGAGCGTTTTTACCTTAGGACACCATTTTCGACCACTATGAACCTTTCATGGTGAGCGTTTTTACTTTAGGCCAACCTTTTCGATTACTATGAACCCGTCATGGTGAGCGTTTTAACCTTGGGGCACCATTTTCGATTACTATGAACCCGTCATAGTGAGCGTTTTTACCTTGAGGCACTATTTTTGATCACTATGAGCCCGTCATCGTGAGTGTTTTTACCTTGGGACACCATTTTCGATCACTATGAACCCGTCATGGTAAGCGTTTTTACCTTGGGACGCCCTTTTCGATCACTATGAACCAACCCGCAAGTTTTTAAAACAAAACTAAAGCCAATTCCCTCGTTTAGGAATTGGCTTTTTCTTTTCGCTTCATATCAATATTAGCCAAAATATCATCCACAATGCTTTTCCATGAATACTGCTCAATTGCGAGCTTGCGTCCATTTTCACTCATGGCTTGATACTCATCATCAGATACTGACATTAGCTTCTCAATGGCAGCTGCAATTCCTTCTGGATTCTCCGGCGGCGCAATTTTACCGCAGTGGTATTCCTCCAGAATCGCAGCACTTTCTCCATCCCCGCAGTATAAAACGGGTTTCCCTGATGAAATGGCAGGGAAAATCTTCGATGGCCTTGCCCCTTTAAACAGTTCAATATTTCTCAACGACACTACACTATAATCACAAATTGAGAACATCCTTGGCATTTCCGATACAGGAACGGAACCGTAGAACGTCACATTATCCAACTGGAATTCCTCTTTCATGTTCACAAGCTTTTCTCGCTCCTGCCCGTCTCCAACGAAGAGAAAATGTACATCTGGAAGCTTGTCCTTTAATAAAAGAGCCGCCCCCAATACAGAATCTAATCCTTGAGCATAGCCCAAAGCTCCTGCGTACATAAATACCTTTTTCCCCTGAATGCCGATTTTCTCTAGCAGTTCATGATCCTTTGGAAGTGGCAAAAAGGTATCTGTATTTACACCATTCGGAAGAAGAAACACATCTGATTCACTCTTCCCCTTTTTAACCATATAATCCTTTATGCCTTCAGTAGCTGTCGCAATTTTCCACGACTTCTTATACAAGAACCTTTCAAGTATCTCCGCCAAGCTGATAAAGCTTTTGTTTTTCAAAATGCCAAGCTCCACCGCTGACTCCGGCCAAATATCTGCCACGTTGAAGACAAACTTAGCCCGTTTCATTTTCGCACCAAGATAGCCTGTAATCCCAAGAAATAACGGCGGGGAGTTACAGATGATCACATCGGTTGGCTTGGATTTCATAATGGAATAAAAGGCACTAAAGGTGAAGGAAAAATAAGAAGCAAGCCGCTTCCAAAAGCTTCCCTTTGGAGATGGGTAAATCCAAGAACGATGAACAGGGATCCCATCCCATTCTTCAAACATATAAAACTTTCCTCGATATTCCTCTGGGATGATGCCATGAGGGTGATGAGGAAAAGCGGTAATCACTTCCACCTGATGTCCTCTGCTAATTAGCTCTTTACTCACTTCGTATACACGAATTTGCGGAGCACCTGTTTCAGGGGGAAAATGCTGACATAAATAAATCACTCTCATTTTCCCATCTCCAATTAATTCACTTTTAACTGTTTTATATACGCTTCTAGCTTATCTTTAAGATCTGGACGCTTTAAAGCATAATCAATCGATGCCTGTAAGAAACCAAATTTATCCCCAACATCGTATCGCTTTCCTTGAAGAATATAGGAATAAATCGACTCTTTTCCCAATAAGCGATCAATCGCATCTGTAAGCTGAATTTCACCCTTTTTATCAGGGGCAACCTCTTCAAGCAATTCGAAAATCGCCGGTGATAAAATATAGCGCCCTACTATCGCTTGTGTAGATGGAGCCTCTTCAATCGCTGGCTTCTCAACCAGGCTCTCTACCTTATAAAGGTCCCCCGATTTTTCTGAATAATTCACAATTCCATACTTATTAACCTCAGAACGCGGAACCTCGTTACAACCCAAAATACTAGAATGAACTTCATTATACTGATTAATCATTTGTTTAAGAGCCGGAACCTCACTATCAACGATATCATCACCTAGCAATACCGCAAAAGGCTCGTTTCCGATGAATTTCTTCGCACATAACACAGCATGTCCCAAGCCAAGCGGCTCTTTTTGACGAACATAATGAATATCAACGAGATTGGAGATATTCTCGACAACTTCGAGCATATCATGCTTACCCGTTCTTTCAAGCAGCATTTCTAACTCTACGGATTTATCAAAATGGTCCTCAATCGCCCTTTTGCTTCTTCCCGTTACAATAATAATATCCTCAATCCCTGACTCAACAGCTTCTTCGATAATATATTGAATCGTTGGTTTATCAACGATTGGAAGCATTTCCTTCGGCTGTGCTTTTGTTGCCGGCAAAAATCTAGTCCCCAACCCTGCAGCAGGAATTACCGCCTTTTTAATCATGATTTCATCCCCTCTTTCAAGGTTTTTTCATATAGATCTAGCATTCCATTGGCATTATCTACCCAATTATAATGAGCTTTCACATGCTCTATTCCTGCTAGCCCCATTTCTCTGCTCTTTTCTTTATTTTCAACTAAGGAAAGGATCGCTTTTGCTAACTCTTTAGGATTTTCCTTCGGCACGACATATCCTGTCTTTCCTTCAACAACTACTTCCGGCAATCCGCCGACATTAGAAACGACAACAGGTACTCCGCACGCCATCGATTCAACCGCGGCGACACCAAAGCTCTCGCTGTCCTCCGTTGAAGGAACAGCAAAAACATCCATTTTATTGATATATTCCGGAACCTTGTCATTTGGAACCCGTCCAGTAAAAGTAGTGACATCATCGATTTTCAAATCGCGGGTTAATTGGATATATTCATCCCTCTGACGGCCATCCCCTACGATGAGCAGACTGGCATTGTTTTTACTCTTATAGATGTCCGCAAAGGCATGAATTAAATCCGCAATCCCATATTTATCTTCGAGTGCCTTTACCGTTCCAATCGTAATATGGTCCTCAGATTTTAATCCTGGCAGAGGTTTAAACTTCGCCATATCTACTCCAAATGGCGTAACAAAAATGTTTTTATCCGTATACTTATTCGTTTCTTTAGCCATGATATGACTTGTAGAACCAATCACATCCGTTTTCGACAAAGTATATTCAACCATTTTCCGATTTAAACTGCCCTGCTGCGGAAACTGGAATACATCTCTTCCCCATACAGACAAATAAAAAGGCTTATAATTCGCAAGCGCTCCAACAAAGCCATAGCTTGAGGCGTAATGGGCATGAAAAATATCGGGCTTAAATTGTTTTAACACTTTCTTAAGGGCAAAAACGCTTGAAAAATAAGATAGCTTCCCCGGTAAAAGCTTAGGAAGTGTTATCGTGTCAATTTCCTTCGCATTTTCTTCAGAATAATGGTCCGCAAAGGTAATAACCTTAACCTCTATCCCGTTATTTTTGTAAAATAAGGCCCACTTATGCGTGTGTATCGACCTGCTTGGAGCCAAAATTAATACTTTCATAAATCCTCCTGTAAATGCGCTTTAGCGCCTCGAAACTACTCTTTTACTAAGGCATTCTTAATTTTTTTCACCCTGGCAGTCCATGAATGCTTTTGCAAAAAGGTTTCTTGAATGTTTTCCCGATATCCTGAAGCCTTTTTGGCCATCTCTTTAATGGCTCTTGCCATATCCTCGGGGTTATCCTCACAAATAATTCCATATCCATCTGACTCTATTATCTCTCTTTGTGCCTGACAATATGTGGCGACCACTGGCAGTTCATTAGAGAGATACTCAACAAGCTTAACAGGAACAGCGAAATCATTGTACGTGCTCCGATATCTAGGAATAAAGGCAAAATCCATTTCACGATAAAGATCATTTAATGCTTCACCGCTTACGTGCTGAATGGTTACATCCATCTCTTGCAGGCGAGCCTTTTTCTCTTCGGGCAATTGCTTGTATTCATCCTCACGGCAAACAATCGTCAATTCGGACACTTTTTCCTGCTTGTTCGCAATTTCTAGTGCATCCAGCAGCAAAAATAATCCGTAATCTTCATTATTAATCCCGCCGACATAAAGACCTTGCGCGAACCTAGTATCCTTTTCCTTCTTCACTACGTTCACTTTTTTGCCGCCTGGAGGGAGAGAAATCTTCTCTCTTCCAATGTCAACATACGACCCCATCGCATCGCTAGGCAAGAAAATAACTTGGCAATACTTATTGTAAAACCTTTCCTCCATCCGATAAATGGTTTGCATAACCGTTTTTTTAACACCTTTTAACGGATAAAGCTCATCAAACTTCCAATATACATCACGATAGAAAACGCCAACAGGCACATGACGCTGCTTTAAATAGCTCATCACCTTTTTATCAATAAACGGCTTCTTCGGAACATGCCCTTTATCTGTCAGCCAGAAAGGAATCGTTTGATTTTCCATATAGCAAAACCAAATATTTTCAAGCTTCCCTTCTGCCTTCCATTGTTCAAAAAGGGCTTCCCGCGCAGAAGAATTTCCTGACAAAAGCAGAATTTCAATATTCTCCTTCGCTCCCCATTCCTGAAATGCCTTATACATTTCCTTAGGTCGGAGCTTGGAGCCGCTATTCGCATTTTCAGCTATTTCAAAAGGATAATAAAGCAAAACTGATTTCATTATATGTTCTCCTTATGATTCGTTCCCTGCAGTTTTTCTTTTTTGAAGATAAGCAAACAAATCCAAACGAAGTCTAATAAACAATAGAATTCCCGCGAATAAGCAAGTGATGAAAATCCAAATCGGATTGAATAGAAAATCCGTAAATCCACCTACTAATGTCCGCGGAATATTAATGGAAAAATAAATAAACAGGCATAAAAAGACAGGATTCTTTGGCAGTCTGATAAAAATGATATAGATAAGCTGAACGAGTACCCCCACGTAAATCGTGCCAAGAATAATCCCCAGATATCCGAAATTCGCATAAGCTTCAGCAATAAATAACGTATTCAGCACTCCGCCAGTCCCATCTTCAATCCGGTTCGGGAAAGCATTGGCCATCACCAATCTCGCGGAACGGACCTGCTCCATATCAAACCTTTCGATAATAATGGACGGGAGGCTCCTGCCATTAAGAAATGGGATGGAATGGCCAAAAAGATCCAAATGCAAGAAAGTAGGCGAAATTTGCGCAAGAATAATTCGTCCGATTGGTCCGGATGAATAGTTAAGAAAACTGCCCAGATCTTTTACACCTTGGATAAAGACATACATAACAACAATGACTGCTGCTCCACTAATCGTGTAGCCTACTATTTTCTGCCACTTTAACACTAGTTTGCCAACATATAGTCTGACAAATATAAACATAATGATGTAGAAAATAATCGGTGATTTCGATAAGTCATATACGCTAATCACTAATGCACTGACAAAAAGGGCGAAGAATAAAAAGATCCATTTCAAACGCCCTGTTTTTACCGCATATACATAGGCAATTAACGAAAGCAGCGGTGTCAAAGCAATCGCGAAAATATTTCTTATTAATACATTCCCGCCAAAATTCCTTGCTGCTTCAATCCGCTGTAACCCTAATTCCGAAAGATTCCCTTTTAAAAGGGAGAAGATCGGTACTTGATTCGTCTTTAAAAGCGTATAGGCAACGGCCAGCATACAAATCATTGAGAGGCCTAGAAATAACAAGTAAAATTCATTTTTTTGACTAAACGTTTTTTCAATTGGTTTTTTCAAATACTCATTGAATTCCTTTTTCGCATCAAATCCAGCCAGCTTGCTGACAAGAAACATCGTAAGCGGCAGCATAATCATGACAAAGGATACCGCTCCGAAGCCGATATATCGATAAACATCATGATCAAGCTTATTAATCATATAATAATGATCGATGTCTAAAGCAATCAGAAGGCTTCCGATATAACTGGAAACAAACAAGGAGTAGTAAAAGATTAATGAATTTAAATTGGGTTTCGTAAAGGAAAGGCTCCCAGACACGCTAGAAAATAGCTTGATGGAAACAATTAATACGATCACCCATATCGTGAAAGCCAACATTCGTCAGCACCTACTTTTTGTTAAGAAGTTCAACAATTTTTTCAGAAGCCTGGCCATCACCGAACACTTCTTTGTATTCTGGATTTACTTCTTTTTGAACAGCAGCCAATATTTTTTCTGTATCCGTTCCTGTAAGGATATTTGCTTCCCCAGTCAATGTCTCTACCCATTCCGTTTGCTCACGGATTGTCACACATGGCACTTTCATGAAGTATGCTTCTTTCTGAACACCGCCAGAATCTGTAACAATTTTCTTCGCATTCGCTTCTAAAGTTAGCATATCTAAGTAGCCAACTGGATCAATGACCTTTAAGTTTGGAACATCATCCAAGCTTAAGCCATAATCAGCCAGTTTATGCTTTGTTCTCGGATGGATCGGCCAAACTTTAACCTCATCAATCTTTGAAAAAGCTTCTAAAATATTCTTCATATTTTGCAGATCATCCGTGTTTTCCGCTCTATGAATTGTAATTAGATGATAATTTTTCGAAGTTAATCCAGCTTCAGCTAAGATATTCGATTTTTCCTTCGCAAGCTCGCGATTATACAGAACAGCATCGTACATCACATCCCCAATGTTAAAAACACCGCGGGTAATATTTTCGTTTGTTAAATTTTCCACCGCTGTGTCTGTTGGACAGAAAAGGAATTCTGAAACATGGTCTGTCATAATGCGGTTAATTTCTTCCGGCATTTTCTTATTAAAGCTTCTGAGACCTGCTTCAATATGAATCACAGGAACGTGCAATTTAGCAGCCACTAATGCGCCCGCCAAAGTAGAGTTCGTATCCCCATACACCATTAAGTAATCTGGCTTCTCGCTTAATACGATTTCTTCGATTTTCGCAAGCATTTCACCTGTTTGCTTGCCATGGTTGCCAGATCCGACACCAAGATGATAATCCGGTTTTGGAATATGAAGCTCTTCGAAGAAAATATCAGACATATTTGCATCATAGTGCTGACCTGTATGAATGATTTTCTCATCCATATGCTTTCTTAAAACCCTTGATACCGGTGCTGCTTTAATAAATTGTGGCCTTGCGCCAAGAATCGTTAATATTTTCATTTAAATTCACCTTTCAAGCTTTGAATATAGTCTTTTGCTAAAAATGAATTAATATTATAAGGCTGTGAATATTTGTGCCCATTATGTTTGAAAGACAGTGCCATCACGTACTCAGGATAAGTCTTATAAATTCCATACCATTCCATAGGCTCTGTATAGTATTGCTGGTAAAGCTTTTTCTTGTTATAGAGCTTTTTCGCCGTATGATAGAAGACACCGTATTTCTGTTTTAAAGATGTCTCCTTCCCAACGGGCTTTACAGGCTCAGGGAAATAATCCGGATACATTTTGTTCAATGTGTAATCATATAAGTACTTTTTGAAGCGATATTCAACAGGGACTGTTTTGAAAAATTCCATTAACCGGTCATCCCATAACGGAATATCCCATCCCTTTTCGTAAAACTCATACACACGAATGGAGTTAATAATGAACTTTGCCTGCCGCTCTCGCCAATCCCAGTATTCAAAGAGGGCACTTGCCTGCTCATTTGTTTGATACGGGAGGTCTTTAAACGACCTTTTCATCTCAGCTATAACGTCTGTGGCAGATGATTGAAGCCCTTGTCCCATTTCCCATAACTTGTGATGCTTATTAAAGTTAAACTGCACAACATCGTCAGCCGTAAATTCACGATCCACCGTGATTTCATAGGCTAAGTGGCTGCCTGCTACAAAGTCGCCAGAATGCCCTGGAATGAAAACATAATCTGCATCCTGTTTGGTAACGATCTCCCTTACTGCCGGCCAATCCTGAAGATGGGCCATGGACGAACCATTCACAGCAAAATCAACATAGTCCTTCCATTCCTGAGAATGGTACCAGCGATGCCAATCATCCTTTTTGTACTCAATAAAGTCCCACTTTAACCCAAGTCGCTGGGCGATATCACGGCTTACCTGTGCTTCTTTATTTTCCCTTTTTCCATATGTGAAGGAAGCTATATGTTCAATCCCATATTCCTTCAGCAAAATGGCAATAATCCGCGAATCATATCCGCCGCTCAATGGCAAAATCGGAACCTTATTAATCAAACGTTTGATTAAATCATTGAATACCGCATGGAATACCGCCTGAAGCTCTTCACTGAATTGCTCGAGCTCCTTGTTTTCTGGATGGTGGTAAAATTGGTAGTATTCCTGATTATCGACTGTTCCCGCTTCATCGATTTGAATATAAGACCCGGCTTCAATTTGGTATACCCCTTCATAAAGCGTTTTTTCATTCGCGGTAAACCCTGTAAGAAGAAACTCTTTTGCAGCGGTCTTCTGGAGCATCTGATCTTGCTGATGCGCAATTTTATCTGTCACAATCCAGCGAGATCCTTCTTTATAGTAGAAAAGAGGAATACTGCGCTTCCGATCGACAATCGCTGTTAGTACCTTTGGATCAGCTTGAATAAAAACAAACTCCCCAATTAAATCTTGTAGATGTTTTTCAAAGAAATTCGCCTCTAGAATTTCTTGAATATTATCCTGATGATAATATTTTCCCTGATAAATCACATAGCCGCCAAAATAGGCTTGGCCATAAGGAGAAGGAATTTCTTTTATGAGCCTGTTATTGGTAATTCTAACTTCATAGAACAAACGGATCACCTATTTTACATTAAATTGCCCTAGATCTTTTTTTCAATAAATCTTTGTCCACCCGCGATAACAGGATGGCCACGATAAATCCAAGCCAAGCAAAAATGATATTGAGATCAGGGATGCTGCTCTCTTGAATATAGACAATCGCGATCACAGCTAATAAAGAGGTTATGAATAAAAAAGTCATTTTGCCAAATGAAACAGGCACATGGTATAGCTTTTGGCTTTTAAAGAAAATATACGTAATGGCCACGATATAGGAAATCAAATAGGCCGCAACGCTTCCCCAAATCGAAAACGATGGGATTAACACGATGTTTAAAATAATATTCACAACGGCTGCCATTCCAAACGCATACGAAATAATCTTCGTTTGTTTTGTAAAGAAAATGCCAACTGAAATAATCATATAGAAAAAATTCAAGAAAGTAACAGCCGACAAAATCGCTACATACTGGTAGGCCTCATGATAGTTGCTGCTTAACATGCGAATAATCCACGGCATAAGTGTGGCAACCATTAAAACACCAATGGTTCCTACTAACAGGATACCATAGTAGAGCTTCGCAAATAAAACGGGACTGTCCTTTTTGTCCTTTAAGGACATAGAAAACGGTCGCCAAGCCATTTGCACCCCGCTCGTAAGAAGCGTTATTAAAGAAGCAAACTTTACCGCTGACCCGTAAATACCTACTTCATGAAAAGAAGTAAACTTTTCTAATAGTAGTGAATTCGCGTTGACGATCACCCAGAATGCGAGAGATGCCGGAACGAGCGGTGCCGCATAGATTAATATTTCCTTTAATAGCTTTTTATTAAAAGTAAATTTAATGAATTTCAATAAAGGCTTGATTAACAACACGGCAACGATGGCCACACTGATCAGCCGGCCATATAAAATGCCGTCGATTGTAGGGCTGACATAAGCCAAAAATCCGTAGGAAAAGACTGCAATTAAAAGCATTTTCAATATCGTAAAGGTAACAACCTTTTTTGTGAAAAAGTCATATCGAAGAACCGTTAAGATTAAGGCGATGACAGTATCCAAAGCCATAACCCCAATGGCAATGTAGAGCAAATAATAGAGGTTGGCATCATCTAATAGCAGTTGAGCCAGCCACTGACCGCCGATAAGAAAGACGATAGAGATAATAAGAACAATCAGCAGTCTAAAGGTCATGACAGACCGGACATAATCAAGCTTCTTCTTTTTATCCTTCGATTCGAAGTAGTAAAAAGCGAGAGCTGAATCGGTGCCAAAGATGACTAGGAAGGTAAGCATCGAGGTAATCCGATCCAAATAATCTAATACCCCATATTCCGCAGGGTCAGGAAGAAAGGAAGTGTAGATAGGAAGCATGATAAAGGCAATCAGCTTCGTACCAACGTTCATAAATGCGTAAAGGAGCGAATCCGCTCCTAAACGCTTAATTTGGGCGAACACCCTATAACAGCTCCCGCTCGTCTACCATTTTGGTGAATTTAGCAGGAACCCCTTTTATTAATGTCTTTGGCTCGGTATCCTTCGTTACTAATGCACCTGCAGCCACAAATGTTTCTTCCGCCAATGTGATTCCAGGCAAGATAATGGAGGCTCCGCCAACACGAGCTCCTTTTTTCACATGGGCACCTTTAATCTTATCAAAGCGCTCTTCCGTTCTGCCCATGAAATTATCATTTGTTGTTGTTACACATGGAGCAATAAATACTTGCTCTTCAAGAGTCGTGTAAGCCGTAATATAAGAATTAGATTGAATTTTTGTCCGGTCGCCGATTTTTACGTAATTCTCAACGGTTACCCCTCTGCCCACAATGACAAGATTACCGATTTCAACATTTTCTCTCACGCTTGCAAGGTCCGCAATCAGCGTGCTTGAACCAATTTTAGCGCCGCGATAAATCACGCAATTCGCCCCAATTGTCACTTCTTCCCCGATTTCAAGTGCTGGGATGGAAGCAGAAAGCTTAACCGTACTAGTCTTTGCAGGCTTTGGCGGCTTCCCAACAACAGCTCCATCGGCAATAGTCGTGTTGTCGCCAATGATTGTACCTTCGTGAATCGTTACACGGTTGCCGATGATGACATCTTTACCGATTTTCACATCTTTTTCAATAACCGAAAAATGTCCAACTTGAACGGATGGATCTACTTGAGCGGAAGGATCAATATAATTCATATTCGAAAGTCTCCCTTTACCTTTTTAATTATGAGTTGTTGATATATTAGCTAAAGTGGCGGATATCTTCGGAAAGTAGCCGATATATCCCTAAAGTCACCGATATATCTCGAAAAATCGCCGATATATCCCTAAAGTCGCCGATATATCCTGAAAGTCGCCGATATATCCTGAAAGTCGCCGATATATCTCGAAAGTCGCCGATATATCTCGAAAGTCGCCGATATATCCCGAAAGTCGCCGATATCCCGAAAGTCGCCGATATATCCCGAAAGTCACCGATATATATCCCGAAAGTCGCCGATATATCCCGAAAGTCACCGATATATTTCGAAAAGTCGCCGATATATCCGGAAACCCGCCGATATCTATTACAATTTAATATATTTATTCGGTTTTTCAATACCTTTTAATGCATTACGCGTATCAAAAATGACTTTGCTCTCTTGTGCAATCATGTTGTAATCGAAGTCTGTGTGATCGGTCGTTACTAATACGAGGTCTGCCTCGTTTAATAGCTCTTTTGACAGCTCAACTGTTTCAACTTGCTGATCACATGATCTGAATGATTTTACATATGGATCCACCACAGTATAATCAGCGCCGTGATGCTCTAAAAGCTCAACAATTTTAAGAACTGGCGATTCACGAACATCGTCAATGTCCTTTTTGTAAGCTACGCCAAGAACAGCGATTTTCGCGCCGCGAAGGGCTTTGCCGTCTTCATTTAGAACTTGCATAGAACGTGTAATAACGTATTCTGGCATGCTGTTATTAATTTCGCCAGCAAGCTCAATTAATTTTGTATGGTAATTATATTCGCGCGCTTTCCATGTTAAATAGAACGGGTCGATTGGGATACAGTGACCGCCTAAACCAGGACCTGGGTAGAATGCCATGAATCCGTAAGGCTTTGTTTTTGCTGCATCAATTACTTCCCATACATCGATACCCATTTTATCGCATAAAATTGCCATTTCATTTGCTAAGGCGATGTTAATGTGACGGAAAGTGTTTTCAAAGATTTTTTCCATTTCAGCAACAGCAGGAGAAGATACTTCGTGTACATCCCCTTCAAGCACATTACGGTAAAGGGCAGCTGCCACTTTCGTACAATTTTCGGTAATCCCGCCAACAACCTTTGGTGTATTCTTTGTTTTAAATTGCTTGTTACCTGGGTCAACACGCTCTGGTGAATACGCAACAAACACGGTTTCTCCAACTTTAAAGCCTTTTTCTTCAAGGGCTGGCTTTACAATTTCCTCAGTTGTTCCTGGGTAAGTCGTGGACTCTAAGACAACAAGCATGCCTTCATGTGCATACTTCGCAATCTCTTTGGACGAGCTTTTCACATAGGAAGTATCCGGCTGCTGATAAATATCAAGCGGTGTAGGCACGCAAATAGCTACAGCATCAACCTCTTGAATTCGAGCGTAGTCCGTAGTGGCTTCTAAGTGACCATTTTTGATCATATCTGCTAAGTCCTGATCAACAACGTCACCAATATAGTTAATTCCCAAATTTACTTGCTCAACACGTGCTGCCTGTACATCAAAGCCGATTACTTTATAGCCGGCTTTTGCTTTTTCAACTGCTAGTGGCAGACCAACATAACCTAGTCCGACTACCCCAATGACAGCATCTTTTTTTTCAATTTTATTTAATAATGATGAGTATACGTCCATCTTTATTTTCTCCTTTTTTATAGGCTCTGTTAAAGTATGATGTTGATAATTGATAAGGAGCGGGGCGATTTTACCTGGAGAAAACCTTTTTTGCGAAAGCAAAAACCGCTTTTCGGAAGGTAAATCGAACCCGCGGGTCTATTGACAATTCTGTTTAACAAAGCTTTTTTATAGAACGACTTTTTTCCCTGTTTCGGCTGATTCTAAAATGGCCAGTATTAATTTTACAGGAGCGAGACCGTCTTCGCCAGTTACAATTGGATTACGGTTTTCTTGCACAGCCACCACCATATCTTCGATGATGCATTGATGCCCTGGCTTCCCAAATGGATCTGCTTTAATTTCATTTTTTATTCTATCCGCTTCTTCTTCAGATACTCCCTCGATGTCCCATGTTTCAATGAAATTAGCATTTCGTCCGCTAATTTTCACAGATGCGGTTTCACCGAAAATCGCAATGGACTCTTCCAGGTTCTTCGGATAAATAGTCGTAGCGGCTTCAATGACACCTAATGCGCCATTTTTGAATTGGACGACAGCTGCGGCTACATCCTCTGTCTCAATTTTTCGCAGACGGGTTGCTGCCATAGCCTGAACAGATTCAACAGGGCCCATTAGCCAAAGCATTAAATCAAGATCATGAATAGCCTGATTCATTAGAACACCGCCATCAAACTCCTTCGTTCCTCTCCATTCAGCTTGATCATAATAAGCTTGATTGCGATTCCAGCGTACGGTTGCATTCGCATGGCTTAGTTTCCCGAAGGCACCTGCATCCATTTGCTCTCTTAATTTCTGAATCGCTGGTCTGAAACGGTTTGGATGAACGACAGCTAGCTTCACACCGTGGTCATTCGCGTATTGAATCATATCTTCAGCATCCTGAAGCTTTAATGACATCGGCTTTTCTACAATAATATGTCTTCCGTTTTCTGCCACAATCTTCGTCAAACGGGCGTGCAAGCCGGAAGGGACACAAATATTGACTACATGGATTTCCGGATTTTCTTCCAGCATTTTTTGAAGATCGGTATACTTTTTCACATTTGGAAGGTCCATGTCCAAACGTGCTGGATTTGTATCACAAATGGCAAATAAATTTGCATTCTCCGCTTTTTCAATTGCCTCAATATGTTTGTTCGCTATATGCCCCATTCCTACGATGGCAAAATTAATCATGTTTGTAATACCTCCGGGCCTCGTTAATATAGTTCCAAAGCATAAGGATTAGAAAAGTTGCAAAAACTCCTAAAATTAGACCTGCTAATGAAAACTCCAATTTATAGGTGTCCACTGTCTTCACGTCTTGACTAACAATGGAAGGCGGCTCGAAAAATTCTAAGTCAGCGGTCATTTTTGCAATAGAAGCTGTAGTTGTAGCCATTTCAAATTCTGTGTATTCAAGTAAACTAGTAATATTTGATGTTTCGTCAATTGTCAGGTTATTGCTTTCTAATTTCGTACTGCTTGATTCTAATACACCTTCAAGTGCCTCATTCTTGTTGACATTAAGGGCTATAGCATCTTCTGTCGCTTTATATCTTCGGTCATAATTATCTACTAGCGCCCTTTCAACACCTGACGTCATCTTTTGAAGATCCTGCTCCAGGCGTTCTTTATTATCATCGTAAATTTTAATTTTTATATAGCTTTCACTGGATACATAAGAATCAAGGACACCATGCACATGCTCTCCAAATTCCTTATTAATATTGATTGGGTTCGTTAGCCCCTTTAATTTGATAGATCCAGTAAAAACCGTTGCACTCCCTACATATTTTCCCTCTTTAGGAACTAAATATGAACCTCCAAATCCTAATAGAGTAAAAATCAGCGGAATAATTAAGAAGAAAACCTTCTTTTTCCAAAAGAATACGAGGTATTCATATAATACAAATCTTTTCTGTTCTGCCAACAGGACCACCATTCCTTTTAAAATTTAATATACGTTTATTGACTCCCGCTTTTTATGAAATTGCTTATGATATGGGAGGTCGAATTCTCACTTAATTTTTCAATACGTAATCCCTTACTTACAAGCAAGTAAAGAAACGCCCCCTTTTCGGCGACGTTTCATTCGGTTTTTTATTTGTTGTAAAACTCCTTGATTTTAGCTACAACATATTCCTGCTGCTCCTGTTTTAGTTCTGGGAACATTGGAAGCGATAATGCTTCTTTTGCAGCCTTTTCAGATTCAGGAAGGTCCCCTTCTTTATAGCCTAAATCTTTAAATACAGGCTGAACATGAAGCGGAAGCGGGTAGTAAATCATCGTTTGTACGCCTTGTTCTTTTAAAAACGCTTGAAGCTCATCACGTTTTTCTACACGGATCGTATACTGATGGAAGACATGATAATTTCCTTCTTTTACAATTGGAGTTTTAACTAGTTCACCTAATTGCTCATTAAGAAGCTGTGTATAGACAGCAGCTTTTTCCCTTCTAAGCTCACTCCATTTATTTAAATGAGGGAATTTCACATTTAGGACAGCCGCTTGAAGCTCATCCAGACGGCTATTATAGCCTAATACATGATGGTAGTATTTTGGTTTACTTCCGTGTACACGGATCACACGGCAGTTCTCAGCTACTTGATCGTCATTAGTCACGATCATTCCAGCATCTCCGTAAGCACCAAGGTTTTTTGTCGGGAAGAAGCTGTATGTAGCAGCCGTTCCTAATTCACCGACCGTTTTTCCATTTTGTTTTGCGCCAATTGCTTGGGCCGCATCTTCGATAATGGCCAGATTATGCTTGTCCGCAATTTTGCGAAGTGCTTCCATATCTGCCATTTGTCCATATAAATGAACAGGAATAATCGCTTTTGTCTTTTCTGTAATGGCCTGCTCCACTTTGGCAGGATCGATATTAAAAGTAATCGGGTCAATATCTACGTATACAGGTGTCGCACCTGCACGAACAATAGAACCGCCAGTAGCAAAGAATGTGAATGGAGTGGTGATCACTTCATCCCCAGACTTAATGCCAGCTGCCTGAAGTGCAATATGTATTGCATCACTGCCATTTGCACAGCCAATGCCATGACTGACATTACTAAATTCAGCTACATCAGCCTCAAGTTTTTTAACATTATCACCCAAAATAAATCGGGAAGAACTCATAACCTGATCTAAAGCTGTTAACATTTCTTCTTTTAATTCTTGATATTGTTCACTTAAATCTAACATTGGAATGTTCATACTCATTTCCTCCAGCTTTCTAGATGAAATACTAAATTATATTATCACATAATAGACGACAAGCAGACAAATTTCGTTACTTTTTTATGACATTTTTCGATATTTCCTTTCAAAAAAAGCCGTTTGCGGGCGTCCACAAACGGCCTATCCTATTGTCGTCCAGTAACCTTACGATACATTTTAATAACAGGCTTATACTTTTCATGGACTAATCCAATCGCTTCAGCCAGCAGTTCAAAAATTAGCAGCAGGCCGAAGATAAGAAAAATACTTACCCAAAGTGTTGCTGTTGAGAATAGTATGGCACTTACGCTAAAAACAATTCCAAATCCGTAAATACATAATACAGTTTTTCTATGGGATAGCCCTAATGCAAGCAGACGATGGTGTAAATGAGATTTGTCTGGAGCCGAAATTGGCTTTTTATTTACAATCCTTCTAATGATTGCATAAGTTGTATCGAAAATAGGAACACCTAATATCATGATCGGAACAATAAAGCTAAACAACGTTACACTTTTGTATAGCCCCAGTAAAGAAAGAACGGAAATTGAATAGCCCAAGAATAAGGCTCCTGTATCTCCCATGAAGATCTTTGCTGGATGAAAATTATGGAACAAAAAGCCTAGCGTACTGCCTAATAAGATAAGCGATAACATTAAGATCATCGGTTTACCTGCAACTCCAGCCATAAAAGCAATCGTTCCAATAACAATGGCTGAAATTCCGGCAGAAAGACCGTCAAGCCCATCAATTAAATTGATCGCATTTGTGATGGCCACGATCCAAAAGACCGTAATTGGATAGGTCCACAGCCCAAGATCATACGTGCCGACAAACGGGATCGTTAAATGGTCAATATTTAACCCGCTTCCCACGACTGCACCGGCAGCAAGCAGCTGGCCAAGAAGTTTATACTTTGCTGATAATTCATATTTATCGTCAAGAATGCCGGTAATTACAATAATAATGGCACCAACTGTAATTCCGGTAATTTTTTCATTGTAAAGTCCACCGACAAAATAGCCTGCAACAACCCCGCCAAATATGGCCAAACCGCCAAGTCTAGGCATGATTTTTGAATGCACTTTTCTTTTGTTCGGTTTGTCTATTGCGCCAATCTTAATGGCTAACTTTATGACAAGGGGTGTTATAAGTAAGGACGTAACTATAGCCGCTAGAAAGGCAGCGATAAATTTAATATCCAATCGTATCACCTTGTATTCGTAGTAATCCTGCTAGGGGCAAGTATTATCCCTCGAAAAAGCAAGTTTTATTCTATACCAATCCAAATTAATCCTAACATATATACAAAAGAATTCAATTAATTTCACTTTTACAAATATTACAAATGAGCAACATTTGATATAACTTAGTTATAGTATCACCTCTATCATTAAAATGTCTTTATAATATTTCAACCTAAAATGGCAGTATCCTCTAAAATTGACGAATATTCTCGAAAAAGGTTTCATTTAATAGAGATTAATAGAATCTGTAAAAAATTAACTGCCGTTTTCCAACCAAAATATATTATACTACATTATATGTTATAATTTAGCTAGAAAAAAAGTTTTAGGAGAGAACAACATGCTATCTTTAATGAAGCGAGTATTTAATGAAGATTCTGCCGAACTAAAACGTCTATATAAACATGTTTCAAGCATTAATGAGTTAGAGGAAAAGGTCTCAAAACTTAGTGATGACGAACTTAAAGAGGCTACCCAATATTTTAAAGAGAAAGTCGCATCAGGCGTATCGATTTTTAATTTAAAGGAAGAAGCCTTTGCGATTGTCCGTGAAGCATCCAAACGCGTTCTCAACCTTCGTCATTATGATGTGCAATTACTCGGGGGACTTGTCCTCTTAGATGGCGGCATTGCTCAAATGGCAACAGGTGAAGGTAAAACTCTTGTCGCCACACTTCCAAGCTACTTAAAAGCACTTGAAGGAAAAGGCGTTCATGTGATCACCGCCAATGAATACTTAGCAAATCGTGACTTTGAACAAATGGGAAAGGTTTTCAATTTTCTTGGACTGACAGTTGGGTTAAACATTTCCCAAATATCTGAATCTGAGAAGAAAGATGCCTATAATGCAGATATTACATACGGAACAGGCACAGAGTTCGGATTTGACTATTTACGGGACAACATGGTCACACGTCTTGAAGATCAGGTGCAGCGACCATTACATTATGCAATTGTCGATGAAATCGATAGTATTTTAATAGATGAGGCTAGAACGCCATTAATTATTGCTAGTAAATCTGATGTTGCTACTGAACTCTTCCAAATTACATCTGAGATTGTCAGAGACTTTGAAGATAGCAATCACTATGAATTTTACCCGGAAACGAAGCAAATCGTATTGGCTGATAATGGAGCGAATGTATTTGAAGAAGCTTTCGGAATAGAGAACCTATATGATGCTGAGCACCGTGAACTGCTCCATAACATTATGCAGTCATTAAGAGCACATGTGGTCATGCGCAAAGACGTGGATTATATCGTTAAAAAAGATGAAGTCATGCTTGTCGATCAGTATACAGGCAGAATTATGGAAGGCCGTACCTTCAGTGACGGACTTCATCAGGCAATTGAAGCTAAAGAAGGCGTAACAATTAAAGAGGAAAATCAAACACAAGCTTCGATTACCGTTCAAAATTACTTCAGAATGTACACGACCCTCTCCGGCATGACAGGTAGTGCAATTCCTGCGAAGCAAGAGTTCTGGGAAACGTATAACTTAAGGGTTGTTGCAATTCCAACGAATAAACCAAATGCTCGCCAGGATGAAGAACCATTAGTCTATAATGATTACGAATCTAAAGTGAAGAAGATTGTTGAAGAGGTAAGCAAGCATAATAAATTAGGCAGACCAGTCTTAATTGGTACATCATCAATTGAACAATCTGAGCGTTTATCTTCTTATTTAAAGAAAGCAGACATTAAGCATAAGATTTTGAATGCCAAAACCGAAGAAGATGAAGCCCTTATTATTTCTCAAGCTGGACAAAAGAATAAAGTGATGCTTTCCACCAATATGGCTGGACGCGGAACCGATATTCTTCTTGGCGAAGGTGTACGGGAGTTAGGCGGTCTTCAAATCATCGGAACGGAACTGCATGAAAGTGCTCGTATCGATATGCAGCTAAGAGGACGTGCAGGCCGACAAGGTGACCCCGGCTCCACTCAATTTATTATTTCAATAGAAGATGATATTTTCCATAGCTATGATAAAGAGGAAATGGATAGATGGAAGAAAAAAATGAAGTTCGATGAAAACGGATTAGTCCTGTCACCGAACCCTGTAAAATTCGTTAAGAAGGTGCAGGAAACGGTTGAAGGCGCCCATTTCTCATCCAGAAACCATTTATTGAAGCTCGATGATATTGTTGACGAACAAAGAAAAATTATTTACAAGAAGCGTAATGACTTATTAACAATTTCTAATTTCAATGACCTTTTAAAAGAATCGTTAAATAATCATTTACAGAAGCTCATTGAAAAATATTGTCCAGACCATATGTTAGAGGAAGACTGGCCAACTGAAAGTCTTTATGAAGAGCTAACACTCGTTTTCGGAACCCTTCCCTTCCCAGCTTCCGAATTAAAAGGAGCCGAAAAGCAAGTCATCCAAGGCAGAGTAGACGAGCTTTATAAAATTCAGCTAGAACTATTAGATAAACTAGAGGCAAACGAAGACTTCCAAGTTCAAATTAAGAATATGTACTTGCAGACTTTAGATCACTCTTGGATTGTCCATATGGAATTGCTGTTCCACATGAGAGAGGATATCGGCGTTCGCGGCTATGGACAGGAAGATCCTTACCGACTTTATGCTCGTGAGGCATACGAAGAATTCCTACACTTCATATCAGAATTGGATGCCCAAATTACTAAGCAGGCCAAATTGTATATTCAACATTTTTTAGCCCAGTAAATACAGTATTCTAGCGGTGACCTCATTAGGGGCCACCGCGCAATTCATTTTATCGCAGATTAACAGGCTGTAAGACGTTTCACTTTACACAAAATACTATTTTAAAGGTGGCTTTTTAATGGGAAAAGAAAATAAAACGGCAGAAGGTATTAAGACGAAGCTATCCTACCATCCTGATTGGGATTTAACTGTTCAAGAGAAATATGTATTTCAATATAATCATCAGAAGCTTCCAAGCCTTCAGCCGAACCAGCTATCGGTGAGCGGAATCAATCTCTATGAATATGATGATGGCTTTGTGGTGACAGCTTTCTTAAGCAGCTCACTGCCACAAGCAATTTCTTTTGAAGTCATTGACCTTGTGCTCGTCAATGAAAATAATGAACCACTAGCAAGAAAAGGCTTTGAAATGGACCTATTTGGAGAACTCCCTCCCAATACTAGCAGACCATGGAGATTCCTATTCGAGAATGACAATAAATTAGTAGAAGAAATTCCGAAAAAAGGCTGGAGACTCGTTTTTGAATTAAAGAAAAAGCAAGTAAACGGGCTCACTCTTGATTTAGAGGATAGCTGGAAAGAAACATTAAGCGATGAGCAAAAATCAAAGCTTGAAGAGATTAACAAAAACCTTCCGCCGCTTCGGGATGGAGAAGTTAATTTCATGGGGCTAGAGGCTAATGTTGTTGAAGGAAAAGGCTTGGCCGTTACATTACTTATTCGCAATGCTAGCAACCGCAGTATTTTCATTGAAAATATCCCTCTAGCATTCGAAGACGCCTCTCAGGAAGTGGTAGCGCAAGCAGGCTTCCAGCTAGATAATTTAGAAGTTAAGAGTCAAACATGCAAGCCATGGACATTTGTTTTCCCAGAGTCCTCTATCACGAAGGAGAACTTGGATTTATCCAGATGGAAAGCGTATGTACCACAATCAGCAAAAGTGGATGTTAAGCAATCATAGATGGTGATTATACCCGCCTATTGTTAAAGCGCCATGTCATTGGCGCTTTTTTTCTTCCGATCTGTTAAATCTAAAAACCGTCATATGATCACAAGGTTTGGTACTGAATAAATCCCGTACACATAATCACTATTTTTGTCTTTTTCATGAAAAAGAGGTCTGAAGCAACTGAGCTTCAGACCTCTTTTGTATTATTTATAAGCATCTAGTGCATAGTAGTCAATATGTGTTTTCATATCTGTAATAAAGGTTCCACCTAGGCCGTACTGTCCGCCATGGTTTGAATCATATGTATAGACGCGGAACTTATCGCCAGGCTGAAGCACGCGAACCATTTCCAATTCATTATTGCTATCGCGCTTCCAAAGATTAATCGGCTTCTTAATTTCAACGACACCAATTTGGTTTTCCTTTAAATCAAGGCCCATGAACTTTCCATCTGCCGGAGGAGCTGGCGGAGACTCAAGCTCTACGAATCTTTTAGCACCTGCGTAACGATTCTTCCAATACTTTTCTGTATTTAAATTGCTAATTTTGATACCCTTTGTTGAATCTGCATGAATAAACTGGTTATCACCAATATAAATGCCTGAATGTGAGACACGATTACCAACTGTGATAAAGAAAACCGCATCCCCTGGAATTAGATCTGCCTTATCTACAGGTGTACCTGTATGATATTGATCAGTTGAGATTCTTGGCAGATTTACACCGAACTCGCTGTATACGTAAGATAAAAATCCTGAGCAATCAAAACCATTTGTGGAATCTCCACCATATACATAAGGAATACCAATTAATTTTTTGCTATATTCTATGATATTTGAATTTGTATTTTGTTCTGCTGCACTCGCTTGACTAACCCCAAAAATGGTAGGAAATAGCAATGAGGCTGTGATGACGACTTTCGCTAAATTTTTCATGTAGGCCTCCTGAAATCAAGAAAAATGTCATTTCTTATCGCTTACTAATATGATTTTACATTATTTTCTGTCAGTTTTACGTTTCAATTCTATTAAATTATAGTCGTTATATTACAATCATGTTACAAAAAAGACTATTTTACTAGGATAAGAGAAGGAGGAAATATAATTGTAAGGATTTTTAATGAATGTGCCTTGTTTGGCCAATGTATTGAGGGTACAAGCTTAATAGAGAAAATGAGTGAGGTTGACGGTTGGACATGATGGGAGCGATACAAGCTGGTATGGGAACTTAGTTGGGGGTCCTCTGGAGTGAGTTATGCTTATTCGACAGGAATTGGGGTTGGTGGAAAGTTATTATCACAATAATAATTTCCACCAACAAAAACCCTGACAAAAGCAGGAAAACCTTCTTGCAATAAGAAGGTTTAGGAAAAATCCGGCCAATTTTTTTGGAATTGGTCTCCTTTAATTTTTACAAGTGTTCTATATCGGAAAGGCATTAATTCGCTTGCATCTTTATCAATAAATTCCAGAGCGAGCTCCAAAGGAATGAGATGAAATTGATCCTCTACTTCAGAAAGAAAGAAAGCGTCCTTAATTTTTCCGCTTTTCTTCGTGTCAATCAGTAAAAAAGCTGGATAATAGCTGCCATCATTAGCTTCGAGAATTGCCTTTGCCGTTACAAACCCTTTCGGCTCTTGCTCAATATCATCATTTGCTGTTTTATCTAAAGTTTTCTGAGCCCAGCCTTGTCTTTTATATCCCCCAATAATTTTCGGAGGATTTTTTTCAAACTGTTTTCTAATTTGATCATATTCGGAACTAAATGACATTCTTTTCCCTCCAACGAAAAGGGTCTTTAAGGATTTCCCTATAAATAGGAACAAAATTAAGATTGCATGTACTAGCGTATCATATCATAAATGACAAATCAAACAGATGTCTATAACAATTTTTAGCACAGTCAGAATTTTATAACTCCCAATACATTATTATCTTATATTTTTCCCACTAAACCACTTAAATTACTTTTATTTTTTCTTTCATTGACTTTTCATGCATATGAACGGGTTTTATTCATGACGTAAACGATAAAGATCAAGTATGCATAGGGCATAATCGCTAACATTATTTTCTAACAAAGCCTTAAATAAAAGGGCCAATTTCTCTGCAATATCGGTGAACAGCAAGCATGTTCTGTATTGAGAGAAATTTGCCCCATTAAAAATAATTACTTGTAAACAGCCTGAATCTGATCGATATAGATGATTCCGCTATTTTTATTAGCGTCATCTACTTCCATATAACGGACTGGTACGTCAATGATTAATGGCGTTTTAATTCCTTCAGGAACAACTGCCTCCACATACTTCCAGCCTGTCCAATCTAAATTCTTCGTAAAATCAAGTTGGATTTCTTTATTATCCGCATCTTTCAGCTGCATTCTTAACCAATGTCCTTGCCCATCGCCATACACCCACATGCCTATTTTCTTAGGGGAGCCCTTAATGGCAAGTGGCTTGACTGCATCAACATAAGCACCAGAAGTACCTGTTGTTCCTGAAAAATCATAGCTTAGCTTGATTGAATTTTTCCCAGTTTTGACGATAGAAGTTTCATTTTCAATTTTCACGTTGTTGTATCTTGCACCTGAAGCTTTGTAATTAGCGATTCCACCCTCAAACCCTTCTAGCAGAATCGGTTCAGGTGTTCCAACGGTTACATTCACTTTTGCGGAAACTGCCCCATGCGTGATCGTAATGGTGCCTGTGCCATCCGCTGCACCTGCTTTAAATTCACCTTTATTATTGATGGTGCCAATATTAGGTGTGACACTCCACTTAAATAAAGTTGGGTCGGTAATGACTGTTTTTCCTTTATAAATTCCCTTTGGCTGGATTGTATAAATATTATTTTTCTCAACGATAATATCCTTCTCATCAACATGTATACTTTCCAGTGTATTGATAATATTAAGCTTAACCTTGCTGCTTATATTTCCTGCCGAAACGGCAATTTCACTTTGATTTAGTGTAGTTGCCACTGTATAGCTTCCGTCTGCGTTTTTCTTTAATGCTGGTGAAGAGAATGCGATAGGCTGCGTGACAGGAACTGCATTATAGAACTGATCCATTCCTTTTACAGTAATGCCTAAGTCTTTGTATGTAGCCCCTGCGAAAAGTGTAACATCAGCCGGGTTAACGATAAGCTGTTGAAGCGGACCTTTTAACCATTGGCTAATAAAAAGCAGTGCATTCGAAACTGACCGTGGTGCTCCATCCGAAGGCTTGTTAACTATAGAGACTTTCTCATCCCCATGGTCCCTTGTTACGAGGGTGGATGACCCGCCTCCATCAAAAGTAAATGCATGAATAGCACCAAGATCCTTCATAACAGATGCCATTTCCTGTAAAGTCAGACCTGCACTTTGCGTGCTGCGCCCATCAACTACAGCTGTAACGATTCCGCCATCTGCTTTAATTCCAATGGCAGATCTAGGATGAACACCAGGAACATCCTGAGGAACGATGGCACCATTTTTAACGAGATGATAACGACCGCTAATGGCCTCTGTTACATCATTCCATTCACTTGGAGAAAACTGAGCCCTAACCTCGACCTTGTCTCCTTCGTTAACAGTTTGTAAAAAGTCGCTGGCAAAATGATGTCCTGATAAAACAAATTCCCCATCGTTCAATCGTTCATTTCCTATGCTGCTCACAACTTTTGACACCGTACCTGTTAAAACGCTATGCCCGTTCAGCTGCCCAGAATCAATTTTCACAACCACCTCAGTGCCAAGCTCATTCGTTCTTGTCGAGCTTGCAAAAGAAGGTGTGTAGAGCACAAGATGATTCGCTGATCTATTTCGGTTCACAGAATTAATTTTATATGGCTCTTGTCCATTTATTTGAACTGAAAGTGAAAGTTCCGGACTGCCAATGATCGGCTTCCCCGCACTCGTTAGCCCAAAAACAGCTAATTGATTGATAGGCGTTTGACTGGTTGAAACGATATTTCCCTTTTGAATCATTAAGTCAATCGGATGACCGTTTTTATCAAAATAATCTCCGTTGATGCCTGCAACAACATGCTTATTTTCCGTTTGTGCCTTGTTTGCTTGACTCGCAACGGTTTCAAATCCAAATAATTGTCCATTGGCTAGTGCTGTTTCCAAGCTTATTTTTTCTGTTTTCCCATCATACTCAACAGTATAAATTTTCTGTTTCCCACGGTTACTATCAACTGAAAGCTGTGTTTCCGTTACCCCAGGAGCAATTTTTTTCGATTTCTGCTCGGTTACAGCCCCGATCGAAAGATTCCCGATAGGCTTAGTGGGATTACTTCCGCCATAAGCTGCTTCAAGCTCAGCAAGCTTTCTCTTAGAAGGTGTCCGATAATCCACATAGCCTGCTATTTTCGTAATATAATAGCCTCCGCCAAGTCCATACTGACCCCCATGTAGATTGTCATAACGATAGACTCGATATTGCTCGCCAGGCTTTAATATGCGAGTAAAAACCAGTTTGTTTCCATCTCTTTTCCAAAGGTTAATCGGCTTGAGTACCTTAATTTTACCCACTTGCCCTTTCACCATTAGCAGGCCGTCCCAATATACCTTAGGCTCACTTGCCTGAGCCGGAGATTGAAGTCCAAAAATCAATGCTGCCACAACTGCTAAGTTAATAATCCACTTTTTCCCCATTTTCCCTCTCCTTCATTATACTATTCTATTATTATATGACATTTTCCCAAAAAATTGGACAAATATCCACATAAAACGACTATTGGACTATGATATTGTTGGATTTTGTTAATTTTGGGGTAAGAACCTACATAAGGCTTTGTTAATGAATATTGGTTGGCGATCAGAGCGCCTTATGCATACCTGCTCTCTACGTTATTCGTCCCGAATAAAACCCGTTCGCATGCATGCATAAGGCTGATAATCCACAATAATCACTATTATGTAAAATAAAAACCCCTCGAATAATCGAGGGGAACTTGCTATTTAATATTTTCAATAAATTGATAGGTTTTTGGTGCAAGGGTCTGCAGTTTTTTTCTTGTATCTTTGTCACGGTAATACATGGCAAAGCATTCCGCGAAATACTCCTCTGGATAAAGGTTAAAATATTCTTCATTTGGGAATAGCTTTTTCTTTTCTAAATTCCAGATAGCGCTAAATCCAGAGGAAGTTGATAAATGGTTTTTTAGTATATTATCTATGGTGTGGGCTAGCTCGTGTAATTCAAGATTAATCGAGCCATGTCCGTTCCCTTTTTCACTATATCCAATTCGAACAACGACCGTTTTATTTCCGCCAATGCCAGGGACATCATCCCATGTTTTATTGAGATTCTCCCAACCTCGTGGAATAACTCCTTTTAAGTATGCATATTCTTTTGTTTCTGTTATGGGCCCGTTCACTAGCAGCATGCGAATATTCTGCTGTATTAGTTGAACCAAAACAGACTCAGGCAGAGATTGTAAACGTCCTTTTATTTGGTTAACAGAAGTTGAATCATAAGAATCCTGCGGTAAAACAATTAGCGTTTCTACTAAACATTCTTGATTGCATTCTAGTAATTTTCTTTTTGACAAAGAGGGAGTTTCATAGATCACATGATCAGACACTTTAGTAATATAGTAATCTCCGCCTACTCCATACTGACCGCCATAGAGGTCATCCATTCGATAAACCCGGTAGACTTCTCCTTGCTGAAGGATTCTTTCAAATTGCAAGCCATTCTCTGTTCTTTTCCATAAATTAATGGGCTTCACAACAGTAACACGGCCAATTTGCCCTTTTTTAAGCTCCACTCCATCCCAGTATACGGTTGCAGCCTGTGACTTCTCAGGGCTCAATGAAATAAATAGAATAATAGCGGCAAAAATAAATAAAAGCCTTCTCACAAACATCCCCCCTATTAGTCTTATTTTAACGCAAATGAAGGAGCGGTCATAGCCCTTTTGGGTTTGTTAGCTAAATGATGTAAATTCTTTGTCAATTGTGTTGGTATGGCAGCGAAATCATACAGTTGATTGACCATTTCTAGCGATTTACCGATAAAATCATGCATTTTATCAGCCAGTAATACAGCTTTGTAAATTTGTCAGCCAAATCTAGTGGTTTGTCAGCCAGATTTAGTAGTTTATCAGCCAATTCTAGTGGTTTGTCAGCCAATTATGCCAGTTTGTCAGCCAATTCAAACTTTGGTGGCCCATTACCACCAGTTTGTCAGCCAATTCACGTTTTGACGACCTTCTCCATCAACTCATTACCAACTCACATCAATTCAACCACCCAACACTTTTACCAAAAATAAAGCCAGCCCACTATCCAAAATGAGCTGGCCCTGATTCTTATTTATACACATTCAAAGTATATGGAGTTAATGTAGCATTGCCGTTCACGTCACGAACCTTAATATGATACGTGCCTTTTGTTAAGTTAAAGTTAAGAACTTCGTTATCCCCTTCTGGGTAGTAATCGACAGTGGCAACGAGCTTGCCATTTTTATATAGAGAGATGACGCCATCAATCTCTATGCCGGATTGAAGCTCGATTTTACCTTTAGCCGCTTTATCTAGCTTTAATACATACCAGTCTTCATCTCCGTAAGGGATGCCTGCATTTAAATGGCCAACCGCTTGCAGATGCTTGGCGGAAACGGCTTTGAGGGCAATTGGCTTAGATGGGATGTTGTTTTTAACAACGGAGCCTTTGTCCTCGTCATTTTTGTTTACAGGATTGATCGATAACACATACGGGAGAAGCGAGAAGCTATTTGGCCATTCAAAATAGGCAGATACTGAGAAAATATAATTTTTGCCTTTTTCTGTTTTAAATGAGCCAAAGGTTTTTCCGGACATGGCTCCTTTTTCTAAGTACTGGGCCGTTCTCATTTCTTCATCATCCAGCTTACGGTTCTTGTTCGTATCCTCGTAAACGACAAACATTCCATAGAAAGGACTGAGCAGTTCTTTCGGATATTGGGCTTTAAACTGATCGCTAACTTGCTTTCTTTCCAATGTCATGCCATAAATTTCATCATTCTTGCTTTCAAAATAGAAGTTATCCTGGTCGTATGGCATAGAGAAGTTACCTTCAATTACATTCGCTGGGAGATTCTTAACCTCTTCCATTTTGTCATTATCCTCATATTTATCTTGAGGATTTTTCACAGTCAGCTTTGAAGTAAACTTATATGGATCAAAAGAAATAGCCCCATTATAATAGTTTGTATTTACTTTTATATAGTAGGTTTCATTCTTTTTGAATCCTGCGAACAAACGGTTTTCTAGGCTGCCTGTTAACCAGAAAGAATATTCGTTTGAAGCAATCTGTTCCATATAGGAGAACTCTTTTCCATCACGATCTTTCTCTGTTCTTACTTGATAGATTCCAAACATCGGAACAGTTGCATTGTTCTTTTCCAAAGTGAATTCGTATATGCCATTCTCCTCTGATGTGACACTGAACCAGTCCTCATCCTCCAATGTTTGCAAATAACCTGTCGCTTCATCGTTGATATTATAAGGCTGCGCGCCATCCTTAATCATTTGAACATAATCAAATTCTTCTGCTGGCCGTTCTATTAATAGAAGTTCTCTCTGTTTCTCAATCGAGCTGTCTTCATCCATGATATGCATCATTGGCAGTGAATCTTCGTCTGGCGGAAGAACCTTACCTTGTACCTTCAGCTCGTATGGAATGGCTGATGATTCAGGGGTTTGCTTTTCATCAATCATCCCCCAGTTAATGAAAAAGTCGAAAATCCCAAAGTAGTTGCTCACTTTATTTGAGACTTTAATGGAATAATCCATTCCTGGCTGTGCCAAAAACGATAAGGATTCGCCTTCGCTCTTCCCCTTACTATTGGCATAGAAGTTTGGTTCACGCTCGTCTTCCTTTAAAGCAGGAAGCTCAAATTCACCTTCCATTCCTCCTTCTTCAGGCGAAGGCATCTTGAAAATCTCGTAAACACTTAAACTTGTATCAACTCCCGGTATTCCTGACAGGTCAATTTTAATAACCTGCTCTTCCTCAACAGTAAAAGTAAAGTAATCATTGTCTCCTTCTTCACCAATTAAAGTATACTTTTCCTTTGATGTATCGTATGGCAGCTCGATATTAATCGGTTCATCGAAGGTAGATTCATCTGCTGGAAGAACTGGGTGCTTTTTAACGGAAATTGTATACTTAGATTGCTGCTTATTTGAATCATCATAGCTTCCATTGACATCCTTCACACCGAATGAAAGTGTTCCAGTATAAGGAACTTTATACAATTTTCCTTCTGTCTTCCCGTCCATCACATGATTCACTTCAAGCTTATCTTTGCCCTCTTGGGATTGGAGGTTAAGCATTAATTTGTAATCAAATTGTTTAGAGCCTTCTAGAGAAAATTGGATGTACTCACCTTTTTTCACTTGGGCTGAATACCACTTTTCTTCGAATGGCTTCGTAATAGCTCCCTTTACTTCGCTCGTTTTCGCTAAATCTACAGGGACTGCATTTTCTTCAATTTCCTTATCAGTCCAAGGCTTGCTCGTAAAGGAAGGAAGCTTTTTAATATCAAAGTTGAGAGCTGCGACAGGATTGACAAGTCCATTTCCGTATTTAATATCAAATCCAGGGTCACCAAGATCCTGTGCCGTATGCTCTAAAATATATTCCACCTGTGATGGTGTTAAGTTAGGATGTTTTGATAAAAGCAGTGAAGCTGCCCCAGCCACCATTGGAGAGGCCATCGATGTACCGCTCATCTCACGGAAGCTTGATAATTTCTCAGGTTCATAGATAGGAGCGTATACTTCATCACCAGGTGCAACAATATCTACGGACGGGCCATAGCTCGAAAAGCTTGAGAGTTTTTTAGACTTATCGACTGAACCAACACTAATGACACCCTCGAATGCAGCAGGATAACTAACCATTGTATCCCCTGTATTGCCGGCAGCAGCGACAATCGTAATATTTTTCTCTAACGCCTTTTTGATGGCTTCTTCAATTAGTGGCGACTTCATTGGTCCGCCTATGCTCATGTTAATCACTTTCACGTTCTTTTCTACCGCATGCAAAATCCCTTGTGCAATCGAATAGTCATAAGCTCCCCAGCTGCGATCAAATACGTCAATCGGGAGGATCTTTACATTCGGATTAACCCCAAAGCCACCGATGCCATTATTTTTATTTCCAGCAATAATCCCTGTCACATGCGTCCCATGATAGTCAGGTGTTCCTTGATTCATCGGGTTAACGGCATTGTAACTTGGGAGCAGTTTCCCCTTTAATTCTGGATGGTGCACATCCACACCCTGGTCAATGACGGCAACCGTTACTGTATGCTTGCCAGCCAGCTTATGGGCTTGATTTAGGTTAAGCAAGTCAATGTGATATTGCTCGTTCACCTTCGGATCAGGTACGCTTAATGGCTTGTACATTGCACTTGGATTGACTGAGTTCACATGGCTTAGGCCTTTATACTTTTGCATAACCTTTTGCAAATCTTTTTTATTCTTTACCTTTACTACGGCATAATTTAAGGCTGGTATATTCGTAACAAGCGTACCGCCTGCCATTCTATGCTCTGCTGGAGACAAAGGCTTCGTATATTTTATAATGAATGTATCTTCACTCAAAGCCTTTTCCTTATACTGATCAAGCTTGCTTTGAAGCTGAGGATTGTTCACTTGAATAGCCGAGACATTCTGTAATTGTTTAGGAGACTCCGCCGATGCTATCATGGAAGTTCCTAGATTACTAGAAAACAAGCCAAGCCCTACAGTAATTGTAAATGCATTCCTAACCCATTTCTTCATATGATCCCCCTTCTCTTTTATAACCCTATAGTACATATATCTGTAAAAAAATAGCAAGAATTTCCATAACCAATCTTTTTATGAAATTCGACAACTACCATCTATCTTATTAAAATCCCTTTTACGATATGTTTAAAAATATGTTTTTTTCTCATTTGCTCGATTTCAGATCGCTCTATGTTTGATAGATTCAGAGGAATCATGATTTTTGGGCCCTCGCCTTGTTGTATTGAAGCAGGATTGTTTACAATGAGCTCTTCCTTTTCAACCCCAGATTCGATCTGTAGTTTATTGCCTGACGAGATTCCGGTTTGGATTTCTCGTTTTTCCAGGATTCCGCCTGATGCAATAACCCAGACAAAGGATTTCTTTTTCTGTTTGATAACGCTTTGATTCGGAACCACGATTGCTCCATTTACTTCTTTTGTAATTAATGTGACTTCGACATGGGATCCTTGGAGCAGGTCAGGGATTTCTTCATCCAACTGAACAGAAAATGGGTATAGACTTTCCTTTTCTGATTCGATGCGATCTGGTAATTTGTCGGCTTTCGTCAGTGTACCTTTTCCATTTATATGTTTAGAAGAAATGACGGCCGGAATCCCAGTTTCCACCTTCACTCTTTCATCCTCATTTAACTTTCCTTCAATCGTTGGAATAGCAGAACTAATCGTGATCAGCGGGTTATGCAGTCCGACATTGATTTCTTTGATGATCCCTTCAAACTCACTGACAACCGTTATTTTCCCTTCATTCGCTTGAATGGTCTTCAGCTCCTGCTCATGCTTATCAGCTGACTGCCTTAACAGGATAGCCTGTAATTCTTTTTCAAAAATATCCTGCTCAACACTATGTAAAATGGAAAGCCCAACAGCCTTTTCCTCATCATCAAAATGTAAGGAATCCTTGTAATAGCGGAGCTCACTTATATGTCTATCTAATACTTCGATTTGATTTTCAATTTTGGCTTTCTCCGCTTCTATTCTCGCCATATCCCCTTCTAAATCAGCAGAAATATACTCAAATAACGGAGTCCCAGCTTCAACGGTTTCCCCCTTCTTTACAAAAAACTGCTTAAATGCCCCCATTTTTTGATCATAATAATAATGATAGTCTTCCTGAGGAGCCACAATCCCTTTTTTATGTAAAGTTTCCTTGATGTCTTTTTCAACTGCCATTGAATAGCTTTTAATAAAGGCAGTGCGTTCAATTTTCGAATGATCTTTTACTATTAAAAACAAATTAACCAAGACTAATAGGAAAACACCAGCTGCTAAAACCATTTTGATCCGTTTCTTCATTTTGCATCACCCCCGCCTTAAATGAGCTTCTCAATCTCAAGATAGGATAACAAGGCAGACACAAGCCAAATGACAAGATGAGCGAGAATGATAACTAGCAGGACTGTCTTCGGGCTTCTTTCACTCAATCCTTTTAACGCCTTATATTGGAAAAAAATCGCCCAAACAGTGAACAGTGAAATCTGGGAAAAGAAATAAACTAAAATACTGCTGGATGTTAAGTAGGCAGCTATGACACCAAAGGAAAAAGGAGAAGCCTCCGGACCAATTCCAAGCCAAATATGAAATGGTAGTAATACGGCCTTTTCCAATAAAAGAATACAAAGTACAAATAGCTGAACGACGACTATTTTCTTGTAAGACATATCGAGAATAGCCCAAAGAATCACAGAAAATCCAAAAAGGACTAGCATCGAGAAGATCATTCCCCATATTAGACGACCAACTGTGGCAAAAAGTTTCTCCATTTCAAATTCTTGCCTGCTTAAATCTGTTATTTCTTTTGTCAGGAAATCCATACCGATCCCCAAATAGCCGCTAAACGTAAACAAAATTGTACTTAGCAAGGTCAGCAAAATAACCTTTTTCCACAACCCTCTTATCGCCTCAGCCCTCATGATTTGATAGGAGAATGTGTTTGGGGACAAAAGCCCCTTCAATAGGTGCACGTAATAAACCATGGGCGTACCTCCAAATATAAGCTACCTATCATTCTAGCTGATTAACGGAAACAATTCCCCTAATAACCCCATAGTTTGAAAAAAATGGGTATAAAATCACAGTGCTATTACTTCTGGTATATTTTGAAGATGAGTTTGAAGGATTTATCAGTCGAATTGAGGAGAATGCGGCCAATTTTATTAATTTTTGATCCAGTTTAAGAGGTGTTGTCAGTCGATAAAGAAGATTGCGGTCTACTATTAAGTTGTCAACCAGTTTAAGTGGTTTTTTATTCGAAAATGAGGATAGTAGGCCTACTATATTAATCTTTGTCAGCCAGTTTAAGTGGTTTTTTATTCGAAAATGAGGATAGTAGGCCTACTATATTAATCTTTGTCAGCCAGTTTAATCGGTTTTTCATTCGAAAAAGTGGATTGGGGCCAACTAATTAATCTTTGTCAGCCAGTTTAAGTGGTTTGTCAGCCAGTTTGGGGCATTTGTCAGCCAATTCGAGGAGGTTGTCAGCCAAATTTGATGGTTTGTCAGCCAATCGGATATTTCCCCCTTAAAAAAGGAAAACCACTGGTAAAAGCCCCGTGGTTTTAATGATTAGAATAAGACTGTTTCTGCTTATCATAGTTTAAATAATAACCGCCGCCTAGATCCAGCTTATTATTTTGGATCGCATAAACTCTAAATACTTGACCCCTTTTCAGCGTTCTCGCTACACTCCCATTAGAATCATAGAGCGAGCTATCGGCGTTGATTTGAATCGTCCCTTTATAGAAGGAAACCCCTGCATTCCTTTGAATATAATAGCCGCCGCCAACATAATAAGCATTGTTATCAAAGCTAAACACTTTAATGAGCTCACCTGGTACTAACTTTCGATGAACTTTCCCATCTGGACGGTACAAATTGATATCTTTATTTTTAATATGCAATCTTCCAATATAGACACTCATTTTACTGCTGTTAGCGGCAATATAATAATTTCCGCCCAGATTATAGTTGTTTCCTATTGTTCCAAACACTTTATATGAATACCCTTTTTTCAGCGTCTTAGCAACGGATCCGTCAGGACTGATTAGCGGCATATCCGCTTTCAAATAGACGGCAGCTGCAGGTAGCTTGGATGTCCATTGACTGCCTACATTTGGAATTTCTAAGTTAATTCTCTTCATCTCTGAAAAAATTGCTAGAATCCGCTCTCCGTAAAATTCTCCTGGCACCGCCCAGCGATTATTCAAATCCGTCCAGTATGGAGCAATTCCCCGCTTTACATAATCAAAACGCGGATCAATTTTTTCTGTTACAAGAGGGTCGTTATTTGCATAGGCCTTCAAATGCTGAATCTGTGCTCTTACCCCTTCCTCAGGTTTGTTGAAATAGGCCCCTTGTGCACCGCCCCCAACTGCCCCAATCCCAGAGTAGTTATTTTGCTCAGGCAGAACATCTTTCCCATATTGAAAATAGCCTGTTTCCAGAATCGCTTGGGCAAAAGCAATATCCCCGCGAATCCCCTCTTGGCGACCTAAAGATAGATATAAATCTGCTAATCTATAAATATCAACAGTCGTTAATTTAGGTTCAGGATACTTTAATAGGACAAAATCGCCCATTTGTTTGGCGGTGAGGATGGAGCTTCCGCTTATGGATACCTTTTCATCAGAAGCTTGTACCGGAGCATATGAGACGAAGCTTAACAGTAAAACAAACAGCAAAACATAAACTTTTTTCATCACTTTCTCCCTTAAAAACTATTTTTTCATTTCGTAGTTTCTATTTTACACTTTTGACAGTAGCAGTAAAGGGAATTGGAGCTTTATTAAAATAGGGAAATTTAGACTATTTGTATAGTGTTTCCTTTTTTTGAAAAAATGCAAAATTGGGAAACTATTTGACCTTTGTTTCCACTTTTCCCTAAAAAACCGTAAAATTAGGAAACTATTTTATAAAGCAAAAAGCAGAGAGCCGCTGCACCCTCCGCTTTTACTAAGCGCCTTACTTATTCAATTCTGCTAATTTCTTCTTAGAAGGTGTTTCATATTTAACAAAGCCTTCCATCTTCGTCACATAATGACCTCCGCCAACTCCGTACTGGCCGAAGTGCTGGCTGTCATAGTTGTAAACTCGATATTTTTCACCTGGGTTTAATACACGGACAAAAGTAAGCTTGTTGTTTGCATCTTTCTTCCATAGATTAATTGGCTTTTCAATGATCACTCGGCCAATTTGACCTTTTTTCATTAATAGGCCATCCCAGTAAACTTTTGGAGCTGGGTTTGTTTCTTCTTTTGGTTCTTCTTTTTCAATCGGCTTTGCCACAATACGGGCTTCGTATTTTGTATTAACCGTTCCAAGCTTTTGGATATAAGCAATGAGCGCCTCATCTAGAGCAGGGAACTCATTTTCGATTGGGCTGTCTTTAAAGGAAGTATACTCATCGCCGCCTGCAGCCATGAAATCGTTAGTTGCAACAACATATTGTTTACTCATATCAACAGGCTGCCCATTAATTTTCATAGAATGAACACGCTCGCCCACTTTTTGTGCCGTATCAATTGCAAATGACAAACCACTGACGTGAGGGAATGCACCTTTTGACTCTGGATATGAATCGACTCCATTTTCAAGTCCAGCTTTAATTTGTGCTCCTGTTAACTTTTTCGTAACGATGTAGTTTCCGAATGGCAATACTGTTACGACTTCGCCTTTCGTAATATCTCCTTCATTGATGGATGCTCGAATCCCACCACCATTAGTAATCGCTACATCAGCACCTGTCATATCGACCATCGCATCAGTAATCAAGTTTCCAAGATTCGTTCCGCCTGTACGAACTTGTTCACGTTCGCCATCCAGCTTCACTGCTGTCTTTCCGATTACTTCTGATAAAATTTCTTCTTGTGCTGCTTGAATATCTTTAATCACCTTTTCCACTTCTGGATCTGGTTTTACATCAGCTGTTTCTTCTTTTTTGATTAATCTTGCTTTTTTGCCAGTTAATTTCTTACCTTCAAATGTTAGCTCAACAACACCAAGATTTTTCGTATACTCACCTGAGCTTACGATTAACGTATCATTTTCACCTTGTAATCCCTCTACAAGAGTAGAGTGGCTGTGACCATCAACAATCAAGTCGATTCCAGGTGCACCTTTAGCTACTTTAATAGATGTATCTGTACTGGATTCATCGATACCTAAGTGTGTAACAGCAATGATCATATCAACATTTAGACCTTTTAATTCTTTTACCATTGCCTGAGCTTCAACAACCGGATCTGTAAAAGTTAAACCCTCAACATTCTTCGGGTGTGTTTTATAATGTGTTTCTGGAGTGGATAAGCCAAAAATCCCTAGTTTAATGCCGTCTACTTCCTTAATAACATAAGGCTTTAATAGCAATGAGCCATCCGCTTTACGAACGTTCGCACTTAAAACTGGGAAAACTACTTTCTTTTCTAACTCTAGCAGTCTCTCATATCCATAGTTAAAATCATGGTTACCTGCAGCCATTCCATCATAGCCTACTTTATTCATCACTTCTGCAACGCTCTCCCCTTTGCTAAGGGTGGCAAAAGTTGTCCCGTGAAGTGTGTCCCCAGCATCTAATAAAAGAGTGTTTGGATTTTCACTTTCAAATTGCTTCACAAGAGTCGAAATCTTTGCGAACCCCATTCCATCAAGGCTGCTTTCCTCTACGCGTCCATGTGAATCATTCGTATGCAAAATCGTAATTTTCTTTGTGTCCGCATTCGCAGTTCCTTCCGCGTTAACGTGAAACTGTCCTCCAAATCCGGACCAGACTACTAATGATGAAACTAATACAGCAAAACCCTTTTTCAACCTTTGCATGGCTTACCTCCTATTAGTTTTTACTTCTTCCATAGTATTATATATTAATATTATTAATTAATGGTAAGTAATTTGTAAATTTAGTATATTTTTCCTATAAATCTATCTAACTAAACGTTTGATTAGTTTTAATTAAACGATTGATTAATAAAATATAATTACCAAGAATGCTGACGGGCAAACTTAAAGGCGGATGAAAGAATCCATCCGCCTTTGAAGACTACTATATTTCTTTTACACTTCTAAAACTTTTACCTATTTTAACTCTTTATAACGAACAGTTTGGTTTTATCATATACGATAAATTTAAATAGCCAAATTATAGAAATAGTTCTCAATGAAGTGCGCCAAACCTCATCTACCCGGACATTGGTTCCGTTGATATCAAAAAAGGTTGTTTTTCAAGGCGGTAACGGACACTGGTTCCGCTGATACATGAAAAGAACGCTATTTTTCTCCTATTTTTTATAATTAACGGATTCTGTGTCCTATTCATCCGATGAAGATATGATTTTTATAGAAATAAAGGAATCTCTGTCCGCTAATGATAAAAATCCAGTGCGACAATCTGTTCAACGCTCAAGGCTCTCTAATCGATTTCAGGTGTTCATTGATTTTGGTTCTAAATGGGTATTTCATAGTTTTATACACTTTATCAGAGTTATTTATTCGTAGAGTAACCTTTAAATTAGGGAAGGCCCTCCTGCTCAGAATGCATGAGAGCCGTCCCTATGCTTTAATTTTAATTCTCCACACCCATATCACTCTTCTTCACAAATTCCAAACGATGAGGAAAGAATAAGAGCATTTTAACAAATTCCGACTTTACTTTTTCCTGTACAATTGGACAGCAATTCTCTAGTATAACTACTTATCAAGAACAACTCTGGCTGCCAGCAATCCAGCTCGTCCATTTAAAGTCATATATCTTTAAGTAATCTATTTACTCCCTCAATATCAAAATTCTTATAGCCTTGAATTCTCCCCCACTCAACCATATATTTATGGTCAGGATGCAGGGGATCGGCTAAAATTTTTAAAAACTCTTCAAATCCATAATTCCCTCCAACATCTTCTGGAGGTGTGTTTCCTTCACCTTTAAGGCAAACAGGATAGTTGGCATGGTAATTGTCAATGACTTTTTCCACCTCAACATCATGCTGCCAATTATCCCCAAAATCGTAGTTATATTTCAGACTTTTATATGCTGGGATATATTCAGATAGCTCTATATCAGTGTCAAGCTTCATATCCACTTCATTCGGATAGGCAAAGGCTTCTTCATTACATACAAGATTTATTACTGGCTTATACCCCTCCTGATGATAAGCGGAATGATTTTTGGATAAAACATGTCCAGATGTTTCACTATTATAAATGTAAAATTCATGGAGATGATAATTCCGCCAACCGAAGGCTGCCTGTAAAATGTCGTGGAGGTTGTTAAATGTTTTATTGATTGGAACGAGTATTCTTCGCCAAACATGACCCTTTTCAAGCCTTAGTGTGACTTTAAGCTGAACCGCATTCATCATAAAAATAGGTTTACCTGCGAATACCTCGAGGTCCTTATACAACTCTTCATTCGGCAAAATATATTTATTTTTCCCATCACCCATAAGAAAGCGGCTGACTCGCATACTCATCCTTGTATTGAAGATAGAATCGTTTTCCAATAGCTCCTCTAAAAAATAAACATATTCACAAGCCTTATTCATTCTTGCAACAGAGGTACGGTCCTTTGTTTTCGTATAGGTTACTTCCTTTGAATGCAGGAGATATTTATCTATCACCTCTTCCGTGATTCCCTCTTCTATTAAAGTCTTACGGATTCCTTGTAATACAATTTCATCAAGATTTTTAAAATCCTTCGCTTTCAGTCCATGCAAAACGACCACATACCTATTTTTATCATTCACAAGAACGAGAGTCTTCCTGCGATTTAGAGTGATTAAATGGGCATGCCATGAAAAAAGCGGTTCTTCCTCTTCCTGGGTTTCAGGCTTGATTCCAAGCTGATCTAATAGTTTTTTTGTACATTGAATGAGCATTGGTTTGACTCTCCTTTACAGATTTCCTACAAATCCTAATTTAGATTATACAGGAATACACTAATTAACTAAAAAACGGAAACATTGCATCCTTTTACGATTAATAATCATCTCATTTCATGTTAAAAAGCATATTGTCAGCCAATTTGGATGGTTTATCAGCCATTTTAGCAGTTTGTCAGCCAGATTAGCCTGTTTATCAGCCAAATCATGACGTTTATCAGCCAATTTGTCAAATCCAAAAGTGATTCGATTAATTTTTCCTAATTAAGCACACAGCAAAAAAAAACGGATCAGCGCCATCGCACCGATCCGTTTTCAACATTATTTACTAGATTGATATTTTTCCAGGAGTTCTTTCACCTTAGCAGGATCTGCTTTCAGCTCGTTACCAGTTTTAACAAGCGGGCTTACTGTAGATACCGCTTTGACTTTCTTGCCATGGTAGTAGCTAAGAATTTCATCTTGGTTAACCGAGTGTAGAACTGCTTTTCTTAAGTCTTCATTCTTAGCCACTTCACGATTAGCAGTGTTGAAAAGCAGGTAAGTTACACCGTTGCTTTCCATGCTTTGAAGCTTTAACTTGCTGTCGCTTTCAACGGTCTCATGCTTGTTTTCTGGAACCCCGTATAATACGTAAATTTCGCCGTTACGTAAGGCAGATAAGGAACTATCCATATCTTTGATGAAGCGAAGTTTAATATTTTCAATCTTCGGCTCGTGCTCTGTTCCCTTCATGTAGCCAGGGTTTTTGTAGAAAATGGCTTCATAATCGTTCTTATGTGAAAGAATGTACGGGCCGCTTGTGTATAAAGTGTTGTTGTACTTGTCGCCTTCCGTTACTGTGTTTTGGTCACCGTACGGAATGTCTTTGTTAACATCAAAGGTTGCTACATCGTAAGTGTTAATGCTTTCAACTTGCTTTTTAGAAACGATCCCAGCTGATTGGTGTGCTAAATAGTTAAGCACTTGCGGGAAAGGTTCAGTTGTTGTTACTTTCACAACTTGATATTTACCTTCTTTATTGTTGGCTTGTGTTTTATCTGCAACAAGTTCAGAGATTTTCGTATCTAGACCATTTTCAAGAGCTGCTCTGACAGAGTCGCTGCCGCTTGATTGTTTTACTTGATCAAGCACGCTTAAATCAGTAACAACTTCAACATCCTTAATGTGCTCATGCAAACTGTATGTGCGGTGATCCGGCACGGAATCTTTATTTTTCGCACGGTCTAAAGAGAAAATAACATCGTCTGCACCGACACGTTCGCCTGAATCCACTGCTTTTTTATCAGTGATTTTCGCAAAATTAATATCATCTCTTAAGATGAAATAATACTCTTCATTTCCTTCTGCAATACTATGGTTAAGAGATAGGGATCCGTCAGATGTAATTTTGTCATCATCTGTTAAGTTAATTAAACGAACATACATATTAGTGTTAATCATGTTAATAGATCCATCATTACCCTTAATTGGGTCAAGTGATGTTAAAGTCGGCATTGTTTGTGATAAAACAAGCGGGTCTGTTCCACGCTTTGATTCGTCAACAAAATCAATCGGTTCCCATGCAAGTGCACGAGATTTAGAAAGTCTAACAGATTCAGGCTTTAAGACATCTTTGTTTACAGCCTGTGATTTTAAAGAAATGTATAGTGGTGCAATATAAGCCTTATCAAATACAAGACGCTGTTCTAATTGCTTATACGTTTCTACATATTCTTCAGGTGTTTGCGTGCTTGCTTTATCAATTAGATCATCAATTTCAGTATCAGCTAAGATGCTATAGTCTCCGCCTGTTTTAAATAGAGAGCGGACAGCATAATCTGGATTTCCAGTAACAGTTGTCCAGCTGGATAATGCCGCGTCAAAGTTTCCCGCATCTTGTTGAGCTTTAAAGCTGCCATAGTCAGGTTGAATATTAAGCTTTACTTTGAAACCATTTTTAACGAGCTGGTCGCGAAGAATATTTAGATCTTCCTCCCCGCTGCTCATGCCAAGTAATTCAATTTCAACTTGCTCGCTAGCACTACCGCCAGATTTGGAATCAGATCCAGCTTTTTCATTAACATCCGATTTAGTTTTCACACATCCTGCCAGCATTAAGACAAAGGCAAGAAGCAGTGGAAATAGTTTCTTCATTATACTTTCCTCCTAATAATTTGTTTATATTAGCAATTATTATTGAAGACTGCTCGCCAACAATATTGCTAATCATTTCTTTATATTAATCAAGCTTCGGGTCAAGAGCGTCCCTAAGCCCATCTCCCAAAAAGTTAAAAGATAAAACGAGAGCAATAATCGCTAGCCCCGGATAGATGGCTAGATACGAATGAGTTTCGAGATAGGTACTGCCTATCTTCAATATATTTCCCCATTCCGGAATATGCGGCTCGACACCTAGCCCCAGATAGCTTAAGCTGCTTGTGGCAATAACCGCACCGCCAATGGTTAGTGTAGATTTAACAATCATAGGGGCAAGTGAATTAGGAACGACATGCTTAAAGATAATCGATAGATTGCTAGATCCGAGTGCACGGGCAGATTCAACATATTCATAGTTTGAAACCATCAAAACGTTGGCACGCATCGTTCTCGCGTATGTTGGAATGGACCCAACACTAAGAGCAATCACAAGGGTTACAGCGTTAGAACCAAACGCGGCAATAATAACAATCGCCAGTAAAATTCCTGGAATCGCGTACAATATATCAAGCAAACGCATAATAATATTGTCTGTGCGGTTTCCATAATAACCAGAAATAGCTCCTAAGAATCCTCCAATCAAAAAAGGAATTGCGGTCGATAATACCCCAACAATGAGAGAAATCCTTGCCCCGAAAACAATTCGAGAAAACAAATCCCTGCCAAAATTGTCTGTTCCAAGCGGATAAGTAAGACTCGGAGTCTGCAGAATGGCACCATAATCATTATCCACTGCCATGCTATAATCAAAGGTCAAATAACTGCAGATGGAAATCGAAAAAATAAAGATGATAAAAAACAACCCTAGCATGGATGTCGTATTCGCTGAAATTTTCTCCCAAATTTTATACCACTTACCGATACTAGTTTCGTTGTTTCTCCATTTTTCTCTAATAAAATGAATGCCTATTACTAGTGCAAAAAGATTGCCAGTAATAGCAGTCAATACTAAAGGTATACCCAAAAAGAACTTCAATCTCGCCTTGCCACTGCCTCCTCGATCCTTTGCAGTAAAAATAAGGACCGCCAAATAGAATACGGCCGTAATAATTAGGAAGCCCATTGATGGCAGAAAGGTATCAGAGACATAGGGCTTGAATAGATTCAGTGCTGACACAGCAATAATGAAAAATTGCGTGAGCAGCATGTAAACAGCAAATATATATTCGGGTGACTTTTCTTTTCTAATTAATTGAAAGGCAAAAGTAGCCACGAATACATTTGCAGTTAAAATACTTAATAGCTGAAAGTACCCTAGAACTCTAGTTGACTTTCGTATTTCGCCAGACTTTTTAAGGTCTAGCTTAATTTTCAACGTAATGACTATTTGTACAAGCGTAAACAGCGCATAGGCGATAAAAACGCCAAACACAAACGGCTTTATCGTATTAGCAGCAAAGTTAAAACTGCTATATAGAAATATGACAGTCAAAGCAAGCGAAGTGATCGATGTAAAGCTTGCCTGCCTGTATTCTGGTGAAATTTTTAGCGCGTGCTGTTTAAAATAGCTTTCATTTTCCCTCATATGAGTAGACATCTTCTATACACCTGCTTTAATATTGTTTCATTTTTGATCGGATTCGAGGGTCAAAAAACGCATACAGGATATCGATCAATAAATTAATTAAAGAAATGGTAATCGCAATATAGACAACTCCACCCATAATACTCGGGATATCAGGTATAAATTGCTTATCAACAATATAGCTTCCAATCCCGCTAATATTAAATACCTTTTCTGTAACGGCCGCTCCGCCAAGCATGCCGCCAAACATGAGTCCAATAACCGTAATAACAGGAATCATCGCATTGCCCACCGCATGCTTCCATAATACTTGGCGCTTATTCAGTCCCTTGGCTTTCGCCGTAATAATATAATCTTCATTAATCACTTCAAGTGTAGCCGAGCGGGTCATCCTAGCGATTGAGGCAGTTAAGCCCGTTCCTAGAACAACGGCTGGCATAATAATGGACAGCCAGTTTTGCGGATTGAAGGTGGCTGGCAGCCATTGCAATTTAATCGAGAAATTCAGAATAAAGATAAGCCCTTGCCAAAAGTTAGGAATGGATAATCCGATAAGGGCAATAAACATAAACGTATAATCAAAAAATGAATTTGGCCTTGTTGCTGAAATAATTCCGATCGGAATAGAAATAACAATGGCCATAATTAAGGCTATAAGTGTCAGCGTTAATGTGATTGGGAATTTTCTAGCGATACTTGCAGCAACCTCTTCATTACCAGAATAAGAGGCTCCCAAATCAAAGGTGAAAATCCCTTTCATCGCATTCCATAATTGTGTCAGATAAGGCTGATCAAGACCGTAAATCTGATTAAAAGCTGCAATTTGTTCCTTTGTTGCCGTTTCCCCGAGTATATTAGCTGCTGGATCAAAAGGTGAAATATACAAAATAGTAAATACGAAAAACGCGACACCAAATATAACAAATATACTCATAACTAATCTTTCAAATATATATTTCAAATAAGGGTTGCTATGTATGAAAATTAAAAGATACATAGGCAATCCAGGTAAAATTGTTAATAGTAGAAACAGAGGATGCTTCACGAGCGACTGAAAAATGGATTCATAAGTTAATCTTTCATGCCCTTGCTGTTCTAAGAGCTCAGCTGTTCTTGCAGCCACTAACTTTTGAAACTGTTCTTCAGCCCAAATTGCCGCTAGCTGATCTGTTTTCGTTTCCTCTTGATTTTGTCCGAAAAACGCTTGTTTCCGTAATATCTGCTCCTTATACTGCTGCTTTAACTGTTCCCTTAGACCAGATTCAGCCAGTTTGTTCTCATTTTCCTTAAGCAGAGAGGAATATGTATCTCGTTTTCTATTATTGAGGTATATAATAAAAACAATGAGATGCACCGGAAGACCCAGAATATATATAAGCCATTTATAGGCAGGATGCGGCTGCATTTTCTTGTAAGATTGGCTTAAGGTTTCTGAAAAACTTAAGCTTTTCCTTAAGCTTTTTGCATCAGTACCCTTGATAGCTTCCATGGGGATTTCCTCCTTCCCAGATATATTGCATTATTCCGACCAGTATAGTATATTTTAATTCTAATATTAAAGTCAATATCTAGTTATTATACAACTATAGTTATTCTTACTAGAATGTGTAGCTGATTTACATAACTTTTGTCAGAATATATCTATATTACCCTTATATAAATAGGCAATTTTGAATATGGGCAGGTGTGAAGTGTGGAACAAATATTGAAGATAAACAACTTACGAGTATCCTTCATGTCCCGAGATCATGAGTTTGAAGCAGTAAAAGGTGTGAGCTTTGAAGTCAGAAAAGGAGAGACTTTAGGAATTGTAGGGGAATCGGGAAGCGGGAAAAGTGTAACTGCTAGGTCCATTATGCGACTGCTCCCCTCTCCGCCCTCTTTTATGAAAGATGGAGAGATCCTTTTTCAAGGAGAAAATCTTGCACACAAAACGGAAAAGGAAATGGAAGAGATTCGTGGCCGCGACATCAGTATGATCTTTCAAGACCCGATGACTTCCTTAAATCCAACCATTCGTATTGGAAAGCAAATAGCGGAAAGCCTGATCAAGCATCAAAAATTATCGAAAAAAGAAGCGAAGAATCAAGCAATAGAATTATTAAAATTAGTCGGCATCCGCGATAGTGAAACACGCTATAACCAGTACCCTCATGAATTTTCAGGAGGTATGCGGCAAAGAGTGATGATCGCCATTGCACTTGCCTGCCGTCCAACGCTGTTAATTGCCGATGAACCGACAACTGCGCTAGATGTGACCATTCAGGCCCAAATCTTAAATCTAATGAAAAATATGCAGGAACGATTTGGCACATCAATCATACTTATTACTCATGATCTTGGTGTCGTTGCGGGTATGTGCGATCGTGTCGTTGTCATGAAAAACGGTGAAATTGTAGAGACCGGAACGACTGAGGAAATCTTTGAATCGCCAAAGCACCCTTATACGCTTAAACTGCTAAATGCACTGCCTAGACTGAATGAGAAGAAGAAACCAAAGCCTGCCCCACTCATCTTGCCAGGCATAGATTCAAGTAAATCATTACTTGAAGTCCATGGACTAAAGCAATACTTTGATTTAGGCAAGGGAAATGTTCTGAAAGCAGTAGATAATATTAGCTTTCAGATTAAACCAGGTGAAACATTAGGGCTTGTAGGAGAATCTGGATCCGGTAAATCTACAACAGGCCGAGCGATTTTACGGCTTCATGAGCCTACAGGAGGCGAGGTTTTATACCAAGGGATTCCAGTTAATCGGCTAACACAAAACGAAATGAAGACCATGCGCCGGCATATGCAGATGATCTTCCAGGACCCTTATGCATCACTGAATCCGCGCTTTAAAGTTCTCGATATTATCGGACAGGCTTTGGATATTCATAAACTGTCAGACAGTAAAGAAGCACGGAAGAAAAGAGTGGAAGAACTGCTTGATATGGTTGGACTAGAACCATCACATGCTTTGCGCTATCCTCATGAATTTTCAGGCGGCCAGCGTCAGCGGATTGGCATTGCCCGTGCCCTAGCTGTGGAGCCAAAATTCATCGTATGTGATGAACCACTATCGGCACTTGATGTGTCCATTCAATCACAAGTCGTCACCTTGTTAGAAGATTTACAGCATCGACTGGGATTAACCTATTTATTTATTGCCCATGATCTTTCAATGGTCAAGCATATTAGTGACCGTGTCGCTGTTATGTATCGGGGGAAAATTGTCGAGCTGGCTGAAAGTGAGGAGCTCTACTCCAATCCGCAGCATGCCTATACAAAGTCCCTGCTCTCTGCCATCCCAATTCCGGATCCGAAAATAGAAAGACAGAAAAAAAGAGTTTTAATGGAAGAGCAAACAGAGGAAGATAAATATCAACTTAGCACATCTGAGCTAGTTGAGGTTTCAGAAGGCCATTGGGTGGCCATGCCGAAAGTTCCGGTTAGCTATTAAGATTTCCTGCCCGTCCCTGATTGAGGGGCGGGCTTTTTTAACAGTATTAATAGAAAGAAGCTGTCCAGTAGTGGCGAATAAGTTCCATAATTTTATGGGATTCAGGAAAAGGTGGATTGTTTCCTTAATTCCGGGGGATCATAGAAAAAATGGAGACATATGATGATTTGTTTCTCAATTTTCGTGAGATCATAAAAAAAATGGAAACAAAAGGCGAGTTGTTTCCCAAAATTCTATGAAATCATAGAAAAAGTGGAGACATATGACGATTTGTTTCCCAAAATTCCATGAGATCATAGAAAAAGCGGAGACATATGACGATTTGTTTCCAATATTCCATGAAATCATAGAAAAAGTGGAAACAAAGCTCGAGCGGAAACCAAATTTTAAAAATGAGCCTATCCAGTAAGTCAGGATAAACCGACATTCTAGAGTGGCTCAAAACAAGTTATCTACTTATATTCTGATCGAACGATTAATTGAACATCTATCACATTTTCTTCCACATCTGCAAAATCGTAATCATCGGCCACATATTCATGGCCATCAGCTGATATAAGCATAACCCAATTCCCTGATAATACGCTGAAAAGAATATCGGCCTGCTCAACGGATAATTTCAATTGAGTAAATTTTCCGGGACTGAAAAGATAATCACGATCGGCCTCTAAGCCAAACCGCTCCTTTAACCACGTCTGGATGCCGCCATTTGTATTAAACTTCATTTGGTAACCATTTTTTATAGCTGCCTCTAAATCTTCACCATGTTCTTCTGCATAGGTGAAAAATTCGTCATAATGATAATATTCTTCCTCAGCTATTTTTAACGGTGTAATATCTCCTGTTATCTTACTAGCTAATATTACATCATCGGCTACACCAAATCTCCGCACACGTTCTAGCAAAATAGCCGTTTTTTGTGAAATTTTCGCCCTTTCACTCATAGGAATACCTTCTTTCATTAGATTTATATTCTCCTAGTAAATTATATAGCAAATTTTTGAAAGATGTATGGCGAGATTTGCGTTACCTTACCGTTTATACCTATTTTTAAGGGTGCAGCAGTCTAATTTTCTGTTAAAAATAAGTTTGTCAGCCAATTGGGATGGTTTATCAGCCAGTTTAGTTAGTTTGTAAGCGAATTACGCCTATTTGTCAGCCAATTCGTGTACTTTGTCAGCCAATTAATTAAAACACCCTCCTCCCCCTCTCAAAAATAGCATCTAAATGCCCGCCACCTGCTTCTGATGCTCATGCCTTTTTATCTATTTATCTATTATTAATAATCTTTTAAAATAGGAATATATTTACATTAACTAGCAACAAAGGAGGCAAATGAATGAAGAAAAAGAAGGTATTTTATACAGGAAGTGCTTCTATATTGGCTGCTTCTGCATGTATCACGGCAACCCCAGCTGAGGCAGCTTCCGTGAGCGAAGTGGAAAAACTGGTGAAAGCTGCAAGGGATGCGGGGACAATTTTAAAATGGGCGATTTCAATTGAAGGAAGTGCAGATGGGAAAACCCGGCCATGGGCTGCCTATAATAATGCAAAGGCCGCCTATGATCAAGCAGTCAAAGCTGCCAGCACATTACCAACAGCACAAAAAAATCGGTATTTAGCTGAGCTTGACGAACATGTCAAACTCCATATTAACCGGACCATGTATTATATCGATGCCATTACGGCCGGAGAAAAAATTAAAATCAAGCAGCAGGCATTAACCCATCAACTAAACTTAAACCTTATTAATGATCAAACGGAATTGGCCTATCACGAGCTTTCGAGAGAAATCCGCAAGCAAGCGATTATGCTGGACCGTGTTTACGGAAAATCCACTCGTGACCTGATTCGCTCCCACTATAAGCAGTCTGCGGAGAAAGTTCGGGACAGCGCGATTTATGCGGTTACTATTAAAATTGAACTTGATTTAGCCCAAAGAGCCATATCCAGCGGCAATTTTTCAAAAGCGGAAACTCATCTTCGTGAAGCTCGAACCTACTTGCCATATGTCAGCAATCCGGTTATTAAAAAGACATTAACAGATCGCCTAAACTCTATCTCTGTAACGGTCACCCCAAAAGTCGATAAAGTCAGTGCTGCCGAGCCAAAGCGGATTAAGATCACATTCAGCAAAGCTATGTTAGCTGGCACAGGGTCAAACGGGGCCGAAAATTTGTCCAACTACTCTGTATCTGGACGCGCAATAAAAAGCGTTAATCTCTCAGCTGATAAAAGAACAGCCGTTATCGAACTATACGAGCCGCTTTATACCAATTCTTCTTACACGGTAACAGTGAAGAAAAATATACAAACAGTCAACTACGAGACATTAGGGCAAAACGATTACGTTACCACATTCACCTTTTCTGACAAGATCAAACCAACTATCACGACAGTAAAAACCCAGACAAATGGGAATGTCGAGGTAAGCTTTTCCGAGCTAATCGCCTATAATTCACCTATTGCGGTGACAATTGACGGCAAAGCAGTGAAATACAATCAATTGTACAGTGATACAGACATGATAGTAATCCCTAAATCTGAGCTTGACCGGATCAGCCTGCGAAAAGGACGCTCCTATTCAATGGTCGTAACAGGCGCTCGAGACTTAGTAGTCAATTCTCCTAATATGATGGACACCTACAGAAGCAGCTTCCTTTATAACCCAGCAGCCGACACCACACCTCCAGAAGTGAAATCTCTACTAGTAAAAGACGAAAAAACATTCACCGTTGAATTTACTGAAACATTATCCAGCTTTATAGCTTCCAGCCATCTTACCATCAAGAAAGGCAACACAACGATTAAACCTGCTTCTGTAAAAGATATTTCAGACGGAAGCAAAACTAAATTTGACATTGAATTGCCGGCATCTGTATATGGAACGAATGAAATATCCGTTAGATTAAACATCTCGGTCAAGGGATATAAGGATCTAGAGGATAACACCGGAAAGACATATGACCGAACAATTACAATCAACAAGGATCTATCACCACCGCAATTTGTTCAAGCGGCTTACGATAAAAATAAAGATGAAATTCATATCACTTTTAATAAAACGCTAAAAACAGGGCTGCCAACTGGCAGCAAAATTAAAGTAACCGACCAAAACAATAAATCCGTTCAGACAACAGTCAGATCAAACGTAGATAACAAAATGATATTAGATGCAAAAGATTTGCCAGACGGAATCCTGACCATTTCAGTCGCGGAAGGAGCCGTAAAGGATAATACGCTTTCCCAAAATAACAATCGAGCCTTTACTACTTCAATTACGAAAAAGTTCGATCAAGAAAAGCCAAATGTTACCTTTTATGAAACATCAGCAAATGGGCAATTCAAGGCATTATTTGATGAACGTGTCCAAGCACAGTCAGCCACTTCAGCAGCAAATTACCTATTGGATGGCAGGCCGATTCCCCTTGATTCTGTATTTACGATTAACAATGATCTAACGCAAGTCACCATAACATTCCCGGAAGGCACGATCCCTTCTACAAAGAAATACAACATTACAGCAAGCGGCATAAAAGATTTATCTGATAATACGATGAATCCTTATACAGCCCCGATCACACTTGGCGATAATACGGAACCCGTCTTGACCGGAGCCGTCCTGAACAATAATAAGATTCACCTCACCTTCTCTGAATCCATTTTCATAGAAGACAGCCATGCAGATTTTATTATTATTTTAAAAGAAAAGCCAATACCCTTAGAAAATTACTCGATTACAAGAGGGGCTAATCAAAGAGAATTAACCATTATTCCAGAAAAAGGAATGACCTTTGAAGGGGGCAGCCTAATCATTCAAACAGCTGCCAAAACTACTATTAGAGATGAGGCATCGAATAAGCTTAAAGCCGGTACGACGATTACAGTGAGGCAATGAATATTTTAAAGGGTTTGTTCATATTAAGAGCAGACCCTTCTTTATTTGAAAGTCGTTATTGCTTTCTGCTTTTCCTGAAAACCTGTCCAAATAAACGGGCTTTTCTGGACAGCTTTCGGCACTTTTTCAAAAACCGGTCCAAATAAACGGATTTCTGGACAGCTTTCAGCAATTTTCCAATAACCTGTCCAAATAAACGAACGTTCGACTAGAACTTTTTCGGAACATTCCAGCGCTGTAATAGATCCTATCTTTTAGGAGACAATATCCTTATAATTTGCCTATAGATATCGAGGGATGAAAATGAACGAACAATTAATTCAAGCTATTCAAGAGCACGCGCGCCCATTAAATGAACTGGAGGATTTAGACATTCTCATTCAAAGAATCAACGATGAAAAGTATGTCCTGCTCGGTGAATCTTCCCACGGGACCTCGGAGTTTTATAAAATTCGGGCTGAGCTTACTAAGAGATTGATTGTGGAAAAGGGATTCACGTTTATAGCGGTTGAGGGTGATTGGCCGGCCTGTCAGCAGGTAAATCAATATATTAAAGGCTGGGACAACACATATTCCCGCGCTAGAGACGTTTTGCAATCTTTTAACCGCTGGCCGACCTGGATGTGGGCGAACGAGGAAATGATTGATCTGATTGAATGGTTAAAAGACCATAATCAAAAGCAGCCTCGGGAAAAACAGGTTGGTTTTTACGGGATTGACCTTTATAGTCTTTGGGAATCGATGGATGAAATTATGAGGTTTTTAAAGGAAACAAACTCCCCGGATATTGAGGCTGCACGGGAGACTTTTGCCTGCTTCGAGCCATTCAATCGTCAGCCCGAAAAATATGGAGTCTCAGCTGCCTTTTACGCAGAAGACTGTAAGGAGGAAGTGATTAAGCTATTAACCAAAATCTCTTCCAAAAGAAATACCTATCCTGATCATGAAGAGAGCGGATTAAATCTCGAGGTGAATGCACTGATTACGGCAAATGCGGAGAATTATTACCGGACGATGATTGTCCATGATAATGAATCGTGGAACATCCGTGACCGCCATATGGTCGAGGTTCTGAATCGAATGATGTCCTTCTTCGGAAATCAGGCAAAGGGGATCGTTTGGGAGCATAACACTCATGTGGGCGATGCCCGGGCCACTGACATGGCGAAAGCTGGAATGGTAAATGTCGGGCAATTATTAAGGGAGCAGGAAGGCGAGGAAAACCTCTTTATTGTTGGCTTTGGCACACATCGAGGTTCCGTCATAGCCGCTGACCGCTGGGGCAATAATTTTAGAAAAATGATGACGCCTCCTCCTAAAGACGGCAGCTGGGAAGATCTGATGTACAAGGCCGGGGCACACGACAAAATAGTATTGTTCAATAATGAGAACAGGCATTTATTTAATCAAACGATTGGACATCGCGCGATTGGCGTGGTTTATAGTCCGGCGGATGAACATTATGGGAACTATGTGCCGTCAAGAATGTCGGAGCGGTATGATGCGTTTGTTTTTGTGAATAGTACGAATGCCCTGAATCCGCTCCATGTTAAGGAAGGCGCGGCGTCTTATAGCTAAGGCGGGTGGGACAGTATTTAGTCCCACCTGTCCGTGAATTAATTCTTTCTTTAAGGAAGGGCAGCCTTGAACGGATTTTATGGCAATTGTTTGGGTTAAATCATATTAATCAAACGTTTAATTAAAGTGTCTATAGTCCTTGTGCGGCATGCGTTTGCGGCTGTTCAATCAATCGTTTGATTAACACCTTTCCACGGGATCTTGGGAATGGGAAACCAATGCGAACATACATATCAATCAAACGTTTAATTAAAGTGCCTCTAGCCCTTGTGTGGCAAGAGTTTACGGCTGTTCAATCAATCGTTTGATTAACACCTTTCCACGGGATCTTGGGAATGGGAAACCAATCAAACGTTTAATTAAAGTGTCTATACCCCTTGTGCGGCAAGCGTTTGCGGCTGTTTAATCAATCGTTTGATTAATAGAAATTTCATCTATATAAAAATCTAAAGGAAGTAGTTCCAATCATTTAGGGAAAAATTATAGAACAGATAAAAATTAGTAAAATAACGATTGAAGACTTTGAATGTGTAGCGGAAGAAATTCATGCGGACATTGAATCCGTTATTATCAATAAATGACACTAATTTTAGGACTAAGCGGACACCAAGTGCGTTATTTACGAAAAAACATAAGGAAATCACTGCTTTTTAGCGAATAACGGAACCTAGGTCCTTAAGCAAACAGAATTAGCCCTTTTTACCGCTTATAACGGAACTGATGTCCGCCAAGCTCAGATAGACTAGAGGGTTATTTCATTTGACTAACATCCAAGGAAGTTGAGAGAAAATTGCATAATAAAAACCAAACGGAAATCCGTGAAGGACATAGAATCAAGGTTTTTGTCCCAATATCATATATCAACTAGGCCGCAGTTCTTGGCCCTTCCCCGTCAAACCTTAATATCATACTGTTTTATTTTACTGTAGAGGCTTACCCTCGAAATGCCTAATTTTTTGGCGGCGGCACTTTTGTTGCCATATGTTTCGATTAGGACTTCCTTTATTCTATCTTTTTCTAAGGAAGCTTTCTCCTGGGCCAAGCCTTCTTTGTTCATATTTTCGTGTTGAATAATTGGAAATATATTTAAGACATCCTCTGCAGTAATCGCAGATTTATCGATGAAGATAATCATTCTTTCTACAACATTTCGAAGTTCTCTTATATTTCCAGGCCATTGATAATTCGTAAACACTTCCAGGGCGCTATTCGTAAGCGTCGGAAGTTCCTTTTGGTATTTAACAGCAAATTCCCCGGCAAAATGATTGACCAATACCGAAATATCATCAATTCTTTCTCGAAGCGGTGGAACTTTCAATGTAACCACATTTAAACGGTAATATAAATCTTCTCGGAAAGTTCCCTTTTTGACCATATCTTCCAGATCGCTATTTGTCGCTGCAACGATTCTAATATTCACTTTAATAGAAGCATTTCCGCCAATGCGATAAACTTCTCTTTCCTGAAGAACCCTTAATAATTTCACTTGCATATCAAGTGGAAGCATACCAATTTCATCTAAAAATAAAGTACCGCCGTCAGCCATCTCCACTTTTCCCGCTTTCCCATCCTTATAAGCACCTGTAAAAGACCCTTTCTCATAGCCAAAAAACTCACTTTCAAAAAGAGCATCCGGGATAGCACCGCAGTTAATCGGAATAAAAGGCTGGTTCTTTCTCAAGCTGGCTTCATGAATGCCCTGGGCAAAAAGCTCTTTCCCTACTCCGCTTTCACCTTGAATTAATACGGTGGCATCCGTTTTTGCCACTTTAAGAGCTAAGCCCTTTGCACGTTGTAAAGCATCGCTATGTCCTTTAATTTCTGATAATGGACCTATTTGTTCGTGCAAATGATACTGCTGCTTTATTTTTTGTAATTGGGTTGTTGTTAATGTTAACTTCTCATTTAATTTCACAATGTTGGTGATGTCTTGATCGATAGAGATGGCTCCGATTAAATTTCCCTTTTTATCAAAAATAGGAGATGAGCTGATCAGCACATGCACATCAGGTCTTGGCTGATGATACACGTTCGAAACAGCTTTCTTCGTCTCCAGTATTTCTAGTATCTTTAAATCTTCTATTTTAAAAAACTGGCTGATTTTCTTCTGTTTTATATCTTTAAGCGGAACTCCATAAATTTGCTCAGCTTGTGCACTCCAATATTGCACTTCACCTAATGCATTAATAATCGTGATAGCATCAGAGCTTGTTTCCATTAAAGCATTTAAATAGTTGAAGGAAAAATCCCTCATTCTTCGCACCTCCCGCTGTCAACACTGTAAATGTAAAGTTGTATTTACAATAGTGTAAACTTTATGAACACTCTTATTGTACAGCGGCTAGAAAACGTTTGCAATATTAGAATTCCCCTGACTATTCAAGTTGGCACAAGATTTGCATATTAACAACATAGTCACAATTAATATCATCAGGAGGTATGCAAACATGATGTTAACTATAGAAAAGTATATTGAAACCATTGATGCCCATACGATGGGAGAGGCAGCGAGAATTATTGTTGACGGTCTTCCAGAGATTCTAGGAAATACAATGATGCAAAAGAAGCAATATTTAGAATCCCAATTGGACCATATTCGCAAGCTTCTTATGCATGAACCAAGAGGCCATTTAAATATGTTCGGTGCCATCTTAACACCTCCTTGCAATCCAAATTGTGATCTTGGTGTGTTATTTATGGATAGCGGCGGTTATCTGAACATGTGCGGTCACGGGACGATTGCCTCAGTCACAGTTGCAATAAATAATGGCCTTATCGCTAAAAAGGACAAGGTATTTCTTGATACCCCTTCTGGAATCGTGGAATGCCATGTAGCGTACGAAAACGATAAGGTGAAGGAAGTTTCCTTTATTAATGTTCCAGCTTTTTTATATAAAAAAGATGTAAGCGTTTTAGTAGAAAACTTCGGATTAATTAAAATGGATATTGCGTTTGGCGGAAGTTTTTTTGCCATCGTAGATGCAGAGCAATTCGATTTAAAACTAAACATTGATGAACAAGATCAGATTACAGCAATCGGCATGGCCATCAGGAAAGCAGCGAATGAGCAATTGGTAATCGAGCATCCCGAAATTCCGGAAATCACGACCATCGACCTGGTTGAATTCAGTCTTCAGCTAGGTGAAAATCACTTTAAAAACACCGTTGTTTTTGGAGATGGCCAAATTGACAGATCCCCTTGCGGAACAGGAACATGCGCAAAACTATCAACATTGAAGCTTGAACGTAATGAGCAAATTATTCAAGAAAGTATCATTGGATCTCAGTTTAAAGGGGAGGTCGTTGATTTTACGAATGTAAAAGGCTATGAAGCCATTATTCCAAAAATTACAGGATCAGCATGGGTAACGGGAGTTCATAAATTTTTATTAGATGCGACAGATCCTTATGCGGAAGGGTTTCTATTAAAATAATTTAACGTTAAAAAACATTCATGATTTTGCAATCTCAACCCAGTTAATAAATATCATTGGCTTCATTTCACTGCGTTAGTGATTACTTCGTACATCAAGGCTTGTTCAACGAATCCGATGAAAATTTAATTTACAAAAATGGAGGGAATTACTTTGAGTTTAACGAGAGACTTTTTTATGATGCTATCCCAAAATAAAGTTCTGAACAGCGGGGCTAAAAGATGGGGATTAAAGCTAGGCGCACAGTCAGTTGTTGCTGGAACGAATATTAAGGAAATGGTAGAAAGCGTCAAGGAATTAAATAAAGTTGGTATTTCTGCAACGATCGACAATCTTGGTGAATTTGTTTTTGAAAAAGCAGAAGCAACTGAGGCAAAGAAACAAATTTTAGGCGTGATTGAGGCCATTCATGAACATCAATTAAATGCTCATATTTCCTTGAAGCCTACCCAGCTTGGCTTGGATATCGAATACGGCTTCTGCTTAGAGAACTTAAGGGAAATCGTTGCAAAAGCATACGAGTATAACATCTTTATTAACTTTGACATGGAGGATTACGGTCATCTGCAGCCATCCTTTGACATAATCGATGAGCTTTCGAAAGAATATGATAATATCGGCACCGTCATTCAAGCGTATTTCTATGAAGCTGAAGATATATTGAAGAAATATGAAAACTTTCGCTTAAGAATCGTAAAAGGCGCTTATAAGGAGCCTGAAAACTTAGCCTATCAAAACAAAAACGATATAGACCAAAACTATATCAAGTTAATTGAATATCACTTGCTGAATGGCAAATTCACATCGATTGCCACGCATGACCATCGTGTTATCGATCATGTGAAGAGTTTTGCGAAAAAGAATCAGATTCCACAGGAGAAATTTGAATTTCAAATGCTGTATGGTTTCAGAAAGGATTTACAGCTTAAACTTGCAAAAGAAGGCTATAATTTCTGCACATATGTCCCATTCGGAAATGATTGGTATGGCTATTTCATGCGCCGCTTAGCGGAACGCCCACAAAATCTCAATCTCGTTGCCAAACAGATGTTTACTAAAAAAACAAATACACTCATTGGACTTGGAGCTGGCGCCTTTTTATTAGGAAGGTTAAGTAAAAAATGAATGGTATGAAAATTTGGATGACTGAAATGTTATAATTCTACTATAATATTTTTTAATAGAGTGGATGGTCGATCTCCATCCCTCCTTATTAATAGTCATCCTCGATTTATATATTAAGGAGGAAAATCAATGGAAAAGAAGGTATCATTTTCACAAGTAATCGCAATTGGCTTCATGCTCTTCGCTATGTTCCTAGGTGCTGGAAACGTAATATTCGCTCCAATGGTAGGCCAACAGGCAGGAACAAATATATGGATTGCCATGGGAGGATTTTTAATTACAGGTGTTGGTTTGGTTTTACTCGCAATCATAGCTTTAACCCGCGGAGGAGGAACAGTTGAAAAACTTTCAGGAAGAGTTCACCCCGTGTTCGCTACGATATTCTCAATTTTACTATTTTTATCGCTTGGGCCGATTTATGTCATCCCGAGAACAACTTCTGTCGTCTATGAAATCGCTATCAAACCGTTAGTCCAAACGAACTCAAACGGCAGTCTTTATTTGTTTATTTTCTCTGCCGTATTTATTTTTCTAACGATTCTGCTATCATGGAATACAACAAAATTTGTCGACCGTCTTGGGAAAATAATCACTCCAATTTTTGCAATATTGTTATTATTACTAATTGGAAAGTCAATTTTTACACCAATGGGAAGTATTGGACAACCTCAAGGAGAGTATATTCAAAGCGTTGATGCGTTTTTGAAAGGGTTTATACAAGGATACTACACAATGGACGTTCTCGCTGCATTTGTATTTGGGGGAATTTTCATTAAATCAATCAGTTCCTTAGGGATAAAGTCTGAAAAGGAAGTATCGAAGCTATTTATTAAGGCAGGTATGGTCACCATTATCGGCTTGGTCGGACTACAAATCTCAATGGCATGGATCGGTGCTTCAAGTGTTGATGCTATTGGATTTAAGGAAAACGGAGGCGAAGTATTAGCACAAGGCTCAAAAGTTTTATTCGGGCAGATCGGAATTTATATCATCGGAACTATTATATTCTTAACTGGGGTCACAACAAATGTAGCCTGTTTAGCAGCTGTTTCCGAATATTTCGAAAGAATTGTTCCTTCTATTTCTTATAAAAAGTGGCTAATTCTCTTTTCCATTTTAAGCTTAATCATTACAAACTTTGGTCTCAACAAAATTTTGACAATGGCATCACCTATTTTACTATTACTCTATCCTTTAGCCATTGCTTTAATCGTTTTAATCTTTACAAATAATTTGTTTAAAGGTCATCAATCCGTTTATATTGGAACAATGATCGGCGTTGGGTTTGTTGCCATTCTTGATGCTCTAAAGGATGGCATTATTGCACCGGAAGCTATTAACAATATCTTCGGATTCATCCCCTTATTTGAAAATGGCGCCGGCTGGATTATCACAGGCCTTATCGGATTTGTAATCGGCTTGATTGTAGCTAAATCGAGGAAAGAAACTGACGCGATGATTGAGATGGCTAGTTAGGACCTCATTTATTTTTATCGATAGAGTACCTCCTTCTGTTATGAAGGGGGTTTTCTTATCGACAGGAACATGAAATATACTATTGGTGACGAGTGGGATGATCGCATTTTTATAGGCTCTTGCAGCATTATCAACTATCAAGCTTAGATTTTTATATGGTCATCCAAAACGATAAGTGAAACATGACTGTGAAATAAGATTATTCGAGAGGTGATAGACACGTAGAGATTATGAGGATTTTCATAGCTGGTGTTGATGCTTAAAACCTTTTATATAGCAAGTTCTCCTATCCTTTGAAAAAGAATAGTACACTTTATATTTATCGACTAGAATCCTATAGTTTCCTTGCCATTCGGGCTCATTCGCTGGCGTAGACTCCATAATCGAAAGTATTTTATTTTGAATATTAATCAACAATCTTTTTTTATAATCTTTTGTCTCAATAGAACTAAAATAGGGGCTATTTATTCGAGCGAAGCTGCTCCTTGCTTCTGCTGTCCATTTCAATTCCACTTAAATATCACCCTTCTCAATTGCTTCCAATAACTCATCTGAGGAATAAAGTCTCCCATTCAATATATCTTTATCTGCTCTTTCAAGCATATCTTTTAGCTCAATGTCTGTTTCAATATCCGATAAAATCGTATCTTCTTTTAATCTTTGTATAACAAAAACTTCCCCTTCAACATCTATTACTGCTTTCGACTTTTTATTTAGTATTTTTTTTATGATTACAGCTTCAATACCCTCAATTTTTTTTGCCATTGAAATCCCTCCTTTTATTAACCTATTATACACGGAAAAAAAAGATATTCTACAAATCATATTCGATTGCCAAACCAATTAAAGTATTGACGTTGCTCCATTTAATCTATATGATTATAAATAATTTCATAATTGCTAATCTTCTTATCAAGAGAGGTGGAGGGACTGACCCTGCGAAGCCTCGGCAACCAGCATTCGCATGCACGGTGCCAATTTCAGAGGAATGATCACATTCCGAAGATGAGAAGGTGGAACGGATTTTGTAATTTCATTCTTGCTCCCCTTCTGTCTTTATATGCAGAGGGGGTTTTTTATTTTTTCACCTGTGGGGTTGCCCGCTCACCAGTTAACAAATCGAAAAACAATAACAGGAGGAATGAATACATGTCAGCCATTCATATTGCATTATTAGGATACGGCACTGTTGGGAAGGGTGTCTATCAGACCGTAAAATCACATCAGAAGAAGCTCCAAGCCCTTTTTGGAAAAGAAGTGAAGATTGTTGGAATTCTTGTGAAAAATATTAATAAACACACTAATCCGGATGAAGATGTTCTTTTAACAGACGATTTCGAAAAAATCATTACACTAGAGCAGCTTGATGTTGTGATTGATGCCATTGTTGGAAAAGAGCCATGCTTTTCCTACTTGCAGCAGGCGATTAAACGGGGCTGTCATGTCATTACGGCGAACAAGGAAATGTTTGCCCATCATGGCGGGCAATTAAAACATTTAGCAAGTGAATATGGTGTTTCACTCGGCTTTGAAGCAACGGTCGCTGGCGGGATTCCTGTGATCCAAACACTAAAGCAATTGCTAAATGTCAACAACATCGAAAAAGTCCAGGGTATTCTTAACGGCACATCTAATTTTATTTTGACAAAGATGAGAGAAGAAAACTTACCATTTGCATCAGCATTGAAGCTGGCTCAGGAAAAAGGCTATGCCGAAGCGGATCCGACAAATGATGTAGACGGCTATGACGCCTTCTACAAAGCGGTGATCTTAAGTGAGCTTGCATTTGGGGAGGCGCCGAACTGGGATGAGTCGATCAGAGAGGGAATTCGGGGAATCACACCCGAACAAATTGAAGTTTTTTCATCATTAGGCTTTCGGTTTAAGCATGTCGCTTCGATTGAACGGACTGCTAGTGGAATTCTATGCACCGTAAAGCCTGTGCTTGTGAATGAACAGCATCCCTTTTACCATGTGGAAGGTGTCCAAAATGCTGTTTCCATTAATGGGGATATTGTTGGGAATATTAGCCTACAAGGCCCGGGAGCAGGAATGCTTCCAACAGCAAGCGCGATGATCGAGGACTTGGCACATATTCATACAAAAAGCGTAACTCGGCCATATACCGAACAAAACCTAGAAGGAAATGAGGCTTCTACTCTTTCTTTTTGGGCAATCGGTGGGGATGTAAATGCCACGACTCTGCCAACCCCTATACAAGTGATTGAAAGAATTCATCCGAACGTGCTAATCGTCCGGGCACCAGAGGAGACCATGTATGCTATTCATTTGCCGAATGTACATGTCTATCAAATTCTGGGAGAGGTGGCGTTTAGGGAAGTGGTTTTGAGTTAGCAATAGATGAATTTTGAATGAAAAACAGGAGGAAAAAAGTTTATTCATTTCCTCCTTAAATTTTTTCTTGTTTAGTGAGATGAAATAACACTTTGACAGAGGAGTTGAAAGTTTGTCAGCCAATCACAGCAGGTTGTTGGGAATGGAAGCCAAGTACGAACATACATATTAATCAAACGTTTTAATTAAAGTGCCTACAGCCCTTGTGCGGCAAGCGTTTGAGGCTGTTTAATCAAGCGTTTGATTAACACCCTTCCCCAGGATTTTGGGAATGGGAAACCAATACGAACATACATATTAATCAAACGTCTAATTAAAGTGCCTACAGCCCTTGTGCGGCAAGCGTTTTCGGCTGTTTAATCAATCGTTTGATTAAGAACATTTTTATCTTTATAAAATAAGAGACTACTCAAAGGAAGTAGTTTCGATTATATAGGGAAAAATTAATAAACATATAGAATAGATACAAGTTTGTAAAATAATAATTGAAGACTTTGTATTTGTGTAGTGAGAGAAATTAATGCGGACATTGTGAATCCGTTATTTTCATTAAATGGCGCTAATTGAAGGGCTAAGCGGACACCGAGTGCGTTATTTACGAAAAAACATAAGGAAACCGGTGCTTTTTTAGCGAATAACGGAACCTATGTCCTCAAGCATACAGTATTAGCCCCTTTTACCGCATATAACGGAACTGCTGTCCGCCAAGCTCAGATAGACAAGGAGATTTATTTCAGGTGCCTTATTTTTATTCGATGTTAATGCTAAAAAAATAAGGCCAAATCAGTATCCGATTTGGCCATCTAATTAGTATGCGATTTACAAAGTTCCCCAACAAAATCTTTTCAAAGAGTGACTATCCCTGTACCCTACCTACTCCAGCTTAAATTTAGCCACTGCCTTTTGAAGCTCGTCACTCAGTTCTGTCAATTGTTCTGCTGATTCGGCTACGGACTGAATGGCTGTGACCTGCTCGTCCGTTGAGGCACTGACTTCTTCACAGGCGGCCGCTGATTGCTCAGCCATCGCAGCCATTGAATGAATACTGTTTAGAACGTCCGCTTTCCCTACGGCAATATGGTCCATTTCATCATGAACTTGGAAAATCGACTGCCTTAATTTCTCGACAATTTCCGAAATAGAATGGAAGCTTGACTCTGTTGTGTTGACGGCATCTGCCTGCTGGGAGAAGTTTTCCTTCGTTTTGTTCATGGATTCAACAGCAAGAAGTGCTCCACTCTGGATGGTTGTAATCGTCTGTTTCACTTCATCTGTTGCCACTACCGATTGTTCAGCTAGCTTTCTAACCTCCTCAGCAACAACAGCAAATCCCTTGCCATGTTCACCCGCTCGTGCGGCTTCAATGCTAGCATTTAATGCAAGCAGGTTTGTTTGAGAGCTAATGTCGGTAATCGTTTTAATCACGAGCTCAATTTGTTGAATTTTTTCCTCAAGATCATGAATGACTTCTTCCATTGAATCAAGGTATTTATGTGATTCAGTAAATGAACCCTTTAAATGATTTACTTGGTGAATACCCGACTGATTCATTTCATCCGCTTTTTCTGCTAGATTAGTCATGTCTGTGGCATGTGCACTAATTTCATTAATTTTATTACTTAAATGTTCGGATAATTGATTAGCCGCCTCCGCCTCTTGTGCCGCAGTTGTGGCACCCTTGGCTACTTCAGTAATGGCCGCCGCAATTTCCTCACTGGATGCATTCGTTTCCTCTGATATGGCACTTAAGCTTTCGGCCGATTCCTTCACATTATTCACTGAGTAGTTCACGAACATTAATACCGATTTCATGTTGCCTAACATATGATTGAACTGCGAACTTAATTCACCAATCTCATCATTTGTCGTAACGGCTGCTGATACGGTTAAATCCCCATTAGCCATTCGATTGACAGCTTGTTTTAAAGAAATAATTGGCTTCGTAATTCTTGACGCCACAAAGTATGTAACAGCGCTAGCAATCAACAAAGCGACTAACGAGATAATAAAAATATTCATTCTAATCTGTTTTGCACTTACTAACAGATCATCGTATGTAAAGGCGGCTCCTATTTTCCAAGATGTACTTGGAATTGTATTATAAACTAACAGCTTGTTTTCACCTTCATCACTATATGAAGAAACACCAGCAGCTTCGTTGTACATCTTTTTAATATAAGGCTGGTCCATTAAGTTTTCACCTTGTTTTTCCGGGTGGACAATGGCTACGCCCTCCTTAGAAAAAACAAATGAATATCCGTTATAGCCAATTTTAGCCTCTTCAACTATTTTTGTAATAGCTGTCAATTTCATATCTAGGCCAATCACGCCAACAATGCCGCCACCTTTTTCAATGGCATAGGATGACGTGACTACAAGCTCCTTCGTAGCTGAATCAATATATGGCTCACTCCAAACGGCTTGACCCGGATTTTCTACCGCGAGTTTATACCAGCCCTTTGAGGTCGGATCAAAATCATCCCCTAAATCAGCCTTAGGCATAATCTGCAAGTCTTTCTTTGGAGTTGCTACGTAAATAGAAGTTACATCTTTATATTTATCTAAAAAGTTATGTAAATTTCTGTCTAATTCATTTTCAGCATCTATTTTTTCCGCTGTTCCGGACAGTTCCATATAATCCTCCACTTCCCTTGAATCAGCCACAAATTTCATGCCCAATTCATGTTGGCTCATAGCCAGTTGAAGGGAGTGTGCCATTTCGGCAACAATACTATTTGTTTGCTCAACTACACTTTTTTCTATTGAACTTTTTGTTTGATGATCAACAAAAACACTAACAGCCAACACTGTCAAAGCTAAAAGAATGACAAAAAGAGCAATCAACTTCCCCTTTATAGATTTAAACATAACTACTGACTCCCCCTGATATAATAAATTTTACCTTTTACACTTTACCACATAAAACCCACTTTACTTTTAATTAAGATAGTTAACATTTTTCAAAAAATTGATAAGGGATGCGTCCGGTGGATTGGAGATTGGGTGAAAAAACTATAGAGGGATTAGAAGTAATTTCGATAGTAGGGAGAAAACTTTAAAAACAATAAATTACAGTAATGCGGACATTAGGACCGTTATTTTCATTAAATGTCCCTAATTTGGGGGCTAAGCGGACACGGAGTACGTTATTTATGAAAAACACTTAAAAATCACAGCTATTTTACAAAATAGCGGATTCTATGACCGCAAACATAAGGAATTAGCCCGTTTTATCACAAATAGCGGCACTGGTGTCCGCCAGGCCTGATCTCAGTGGATTGAACTTTGTCCAACAGCCCTTTCTTTAACCAATAAGGTCAAGGAATCAAACCAACCTTGACCTATCAATTCACAAGCTCCTTTTATTAACCAAGCGGATACCTCAGCATCGGTTTTGAATCTTTCTTTTGAATTTCTACATTTTGAGGACGTCTAGGAAAGGATCCCTTCCCTTCGTCAGGGCCTGTTATGGTATTTCGCACGTCAAGCTGATTCCCTGTTACCTCAATTGGTCTTTCATCCATTCGGAATTCCTCCTTAGTTGTGTTACTGCATTTTTAGTATTCCATTGGCAACAGGAATTAGTACATGGATTGAAAAGGAGATTATCTTGAAGAAATGAATGTGGACATCAGGTTCGTTATTTTCATTAAATGCCCCAATTTCAGGGGCTAAGCGGACACAGAATGCGCTATTTACGAAAAAACACAAAGAAATCACTGCTTTTTTACAAAATAGCGTCACCTATGTCCGCAAACATAAGGAATTAACCCATTTTGTCACATATAACGGCGCTGGTGTCCGCCAGGTTCGGATAGATAAGATTAGAAATCGCGGCTTTCTGTAACGAAGGCGTCTTCTCCTAATTTAAATCTTTTCCCATTGAATTTTTGCTATTTCTAGTTTGATTCAACCTCTGAACACTAGGCCAAATCCCAACAAGGAAAAAGCACACTCCCGCCAAAAATGAAGCAAATATCCAGAAATTCATCCCAAAGCCAATTAATTGGTGTGCCCCTTCAAAATAAGTAACCTCTGGCGTATTGATGTACGAAGACATAATAGCAGCCGTTATATGTTTCGAAGCGTACAAAAACGCGGCAATAGCTATGAAAAAGCAGCCTACAGCCGCAAAAGGCTTGTTCATGATTTCACCTCTTTTTCTCTATTTATATAGCTCTTTATAGGCAATCACCTTTAATGCCAGGATTTCTTCGTCTGTTAATTTCCCCTGAATCTCCTGAAGGATTTCTTCTTTTGAAATGGTCCCTTCTTGCACTTGTACTCGAATATCATTCAGTTCAGAGATGCCAACTTTTTTAATGAGAACCTTTGTAGCCTCTTGTTTTGTCGTAAAAGGCAATTTGCTGCTGTCAGCCGTTTCAGCCTCTTCTATGAAGGACTTTAAATCAGGATCACTTTCAATTGTCTTCTTAATCTCCTCTATTTCCCCACTGTTCTCAAGCTCAGAGGAAATAGTCGACACGAGTTCATCCGAAGCCACTTTAGTACCAAAATGATAAACACCATAGCCTATGGCCCCTAGCAAAATAACCGTTATCATTAAAAATTTTAAAAATCTCATTTTCTTACACTCCTTTTGGGGGAAGATACCCCTCACTTTAGTGGGCACCATTTATAATACTAAACAAAAGTCACTTTGCTTTGAAAGTGACTTTTGTTCCCATTATACGTTATATTAGGTAAAATCGGCGAAAAAGTGATGTGCCTAACCACTTTCAGTTAATCCGCTCCGCCTTCCCCGAAATGATACTTTTTATAGGAAACCTCGTCATTGAACCTTTCATAATTACCATTTGAGACGCCTCCTTATCAAAACGCGTTCAATTATCATAAACTATTTCCTTTTACCACCGAAATGCAATATTAAGTTTTAGCTTACAAAATCACCTTTTTACCCATTTTCGTTATTTCTCGAATATCCCTCTTTGTTATTATGGTAATAGCGAAACAGAATTTGAAAAATGGACTGCAAAACGTACGAAATAACATGTAATATCTCAAAAATATCATTTATTAAAACAATCACTGGAGAGTCAATGATGAGTAAAAAAAGAAAAACCAAACACAAGAAAAGGAAGCAAACAGAGGACTTTGGAACCTGTTCATTTTACTGCAAACCTTGCAATTACACATTTGAGATCGCGTGGCAAACGATATGGGACATACAAGAAATGACCCATGGCTATGTGGGCTTCCATACGACCGATACGTATATTTCCTGTCCGAAGTGTGAAAGAATAATCGATGAGAATGATGAAGTGGATCCTTTTAATGATGACCCTTTATTTAAGTAGTCCTCACCTGCTGTCTTTTTTTAATTAGCGATGGCACACATTCGTTAGAACAAACGTAATAGCAGAGCCTGTCTAGAAAATAAGATTTTGGGCAGGTTTAGATTAATTGATTAGAACCTGTCCAGTAAACTAGCTTTTTTGGACAGGTTTTGATGAATCCCCAAAAAACTAGCCTAGTAAACTCCCATTTTAGATAAGATTTAATCGGGGTTGAAAGGTTTATCACCCAATTGAACAATAGTAATTAGCGATCAAACTTTACGGTTGAGCTGAATTCATTTGTATGCCAAATTATGCCGCATGGAGACATCTTCAGTCCGGAGACTAAGAACCATTCATTGTGAAGTTTCATCAGATCGCAATTAAATGAGGTGGTTTCGCAAATAAATTGAATCGTTTCGCAAATAAACTCCCATGTTTCGCAAACAACGCCTGTATTTTCACAAATAAGAGAGAAAAAGAAACATTTTTACTCGTCAGAATCCATTCCTTGGTGAAGTTTCATCAAGGTTCGCAAACAAGCGAGGTGGTTTCGCAAACAAATTCAATCGTTTCGCAAATAAACTCCGAAGTTTCGCAAACAACGCCAGTATTTTCGCAAATAAGAGAGAAAAAGAACCATTTTTACTCGTAAAAATCCATTCCTTGATGAAACTTCATAAGGTTCGCAAACAAGTGAGGTGGTTTCGCAAACAAATCGAATCGTTTCGCAAATAAACTCCGAAGTTTCGCAAACAAATCTTGTATTTTCACAAATAAATTCGATTTCTCCGGGAAAAAGGCGCATGGATTGGAGTAATTACAGATCATTAGGTTATTTATAAAATTTTATAGCGACTTTCAACAAGAACCACATATTAATAAAACATTCGATAATTAATTATGATAAAATACCTTTGTGCAGGAGGTTAATTTATGTTATATATACTGATCGTGCTGTTAGCTTTTTTAACGTGGGCTCTACCGGTACCCGGAAAAATAATTTTATTAGGTATTAACTTTTTCTTACCAGATCCTTTACCTTTCGGGGATGAAATAATTCAAATTTTAGGTTTCGTAAAAACTAGTAAAAAAGGATACAAAATGATTTCTAAACGGTAGCTACTATTAATATTTTTCGTTAAAAGCCTATTAATCTAGGCTTTTATTTTTTCAGGAAAATTGTCCTGTTTAAAAGATAAAACTTTGATTTCCCCACTTATTGGCAGACCTAAATTATTTTCTCCAAATTGAAAAGAAGGCGACTCAAACGATCTCCATGAACAGTCATAGAGTGCTTGATATCCCCTTCTTTATACATTTCCCCAATAATTCTCTCTTCCGCTATTAGGTAGATGACCTACATTGACTGCACTGTATTCTCAGCTTTTTACATCTTAGTCAAAGATGAAAAAACATAAATGAGTCTTACAACCTGATTGGTTTTGTTGAACCAAGTGTGTGGGGTTGTTGAGTCCATGTGAAAGCTGTCCCCTGGTTCTAGTTCATATTCATCTTCTCCGTGAACTAGTGTGAGATTTCCTTCTAGTACATAGACAAACTCCTGTCCTTCATGAGTTGATGAGGTTACCTTCTGATTATTCGGGAGTAACACAACTAGCATGGGCTCAAATAAAGGTGTTGGCAATCCATTTGATAGACTTTGGTAAATAAAGTTTGACTGATTTAAAGTGAGGTCGCCCTTCGATTTCTTTCGTACAAAGCTTGGCGGCTCGGGTTCAGGGAAAAAGTAACTTCTACTCACTTCTAGCGCATCGGAAATTTTTGATAACGATTGAAGAGTAATGGAGGATTTAGAATTTTCCACCTGGGATAAAAAGCTTGTGGAAAGTCCTGATTTATCAGCCAAATCCTTTAACGTTAATCCTTTTTTATATCGTAAATCTTTAAGTAGTTTTCCAATATTCTTCTCCATACAAAACTCCTTTTATATCGAAATGTAATAATGAATCCTTATCTTATTTTACTTGTATAATACCATATTCTCTAAAAATGTCATTTAATTTTTTTAAAAGGTAGCAACAAAAATTAAGTGGCACTAAATTTTTTTTATAAATATTTAATAAATTTGTTGACTACTTAATATTTTTATTATAAATTCAATCTTAAAGATAAAACATTCAATAAAATCTGAATATTTTAACGGAGGGATTGTTTACATGAGAGCAGCAGATGCTATCGTAAAAATTTTAATCGCTAATGATGTGGATGTAATATTCGGGGTGCCTGGTGATACAAGTATGACTTTTCATAATGCAATAGAGGCCCATAGTGACCAGATTAAATATATCCAGTGTAGAGATGAACGACACGCTACTTATATGGCCGACACATATGCACGGGTATCTGGAAAACCAGGTGTAGTTGACGTTCCAAGTGGGGGCGGGGTTTTATACGCAACTCCGGGAATTAGTGAAGCAAATTCATCATCTGTTCCCATTATTTGTTTCTCCTCTGACATTTCGATGAGCAGTGAAGAAACCGGGGCACTAACGGAGCTAAAGCAAGTCGAGCTTCTACAATCCATTACGAAATGGAATACGAAAATAAAACTTGCTTCAAAAATTCCACATATGTTAAGAAAAGCCTTTAGAATGGCTACTGGAGGAAGACCAGGAGCTGTGCATATTTCTGTCCCTGAAGATGTTCATGAGGAGCATTATGATTATACGGATGAGGAACTCTATGCGTCCTTTCATAAGCCCTTTAAGAGTTCACCTAATAGAGAAGATGTCGAAAAGGTATATAAATTATTAACTCACTCTTCACGTCCTGTCATTATTGCTGGCGGCGGGGTCCACCTTTCGGCAGCGTACGAGGAGCTAGAAAGCCTTGCAAGTGACTTCTCTATTCCTGTCGGAACATCAATAAACGGGAAAGGAAGTATTGCTGAGAATTTACCGCAAGCAATTGGGGTCATTGGGGTGAACGGCGGAACAGATGAAACAAACAGCATTATCAAAAACGCTGATTTTGTCCTTGTTCTAGGTTCAAAGCTTAATAATGTAACAACGGTGGCTAAAAGCATTTTCAGTCATTCCCCTGTTGTCGTTCAAGTAGACATCAGTGAAGAAATATTGGATCAGAACATTCGAACAGATGTAGCTATTATGTCAGATATAAAGGCATTTCTAAACCACTTAAATTTACTGATGAATAATAGAAATAAAGACTTTTCAAATTCTTTAACAGAATGGAATAAATTTTATCAAGACATCTTAAATAAGAAGGTTAATAGAGTAGCAATAGAGGTGCAAGAGGACACAAAATTCGTCAACCCAGCGAAAATAATTGATCTATTAAATAAACATACAAATGAAAACGCTCTATTTGTTATTGATGCTGGCACTCAAAATCCATATATGGCTTCAGATTATGTCACTAAAAAAGCAGGCAGGAGAACAGTTTTTGACCGTGGTCATGGAAATTTAGGCTACGCTTTATCGGCTGCAATAGGCGCAAAAGTGGCAAGCCCACAATCAAAAGTATTCTCTATGTTTGGTGATGGAAGCTTCGCCATGTCTGTTGGGGAACTAGAAACTGCAAGCAGATTAGGGCTGCCAGTTGTCTTTCTTCTCTTCCAAAACAATAGTTACGGATGGATCAAAAAATTACACCAGCTTTATTATGATGAGCGCTATATCGGAGTTGATTTTAGTCAAATTAATGGGGCGAAAATTGCAGAGGGCTTTAATATTAGCAGCTTAAGAATTGATTCGAACGAAAAGCTAGAAGAAGGATTAAAGTGGGCAATCGACCAGCAAGGACCTGTGTTCTTGGATATATTAATTGAACCGATTACAGATATTGTCCCGCCAGTGACAAATTGGAGAGAAGACAGCAAGCTTGATCCTTCCGAAAGAGAGGCACTTACTTACTAATCCGTTTTGGTCCTTTACTAGATGGACAGGGCCGCCTGAACATTCTATGTAAGGGACTTTTTCTTCATTATCTATACCAGGAATGTTTAACAGATGTATAAAAAACAAGGGGGTTAAACTTATATGATTTATTACATATTAAAGCGAATATTTTCTCTCATCCCCGTCCTATTCGTTATTTCAGTAGTGATCTTCATGGTTATTCACTTAACACCTGGCGACCCTGCTTCTATTATGCTAGGTGAAGAAGCTACAGAAGAACAAATTGATAAAATGCGTGAAGAACTTGGCCTTAATGCTCCTTTAATTCAGCAATATGCAGACTGGGTTATTAATGTTTTTAAAGGTGATCTAGGAACATCATATTTTATGAAAGAGCCAGTAACAAGCGCAATCTTAAGTCATCTTGGACCAACCCTTTCACTTGCTATATTAGGTCAAGCTGTGGCGCTCGTGATTGCCATTCCCGCTGGAATAATTGCAGCTAATCGAAGAGGATCCCTTACAGACCAGTCCTTAATGGGATTTTCATTACTAGGCATGTCAGTTCCTAGTTTCCTGCTTGGATTATTTCTAATCTTAGTCGTTGGCGTTAAGTTACAATGGCTGCCTATTGCAGGGTATCAGCCATTAAGTTCTGGACTATGGAACAGTCTGCAATACCTTATCTTACCTGCCATCGCATTAGGCGCCATACAAGCAGCACTAATTGCTCGTATGACAAGGACATCAATGTTAGAAGTTCTAAATTCGAACTATATTAAAACAGCTCGAGCAAAGGGTGTAAAAGAACATATTATCGTGTACAGACATGCATTACGGAATGCATTCCTTCCTATTTTAACAGTAATTGGCCAGACATTCGGAACCTTAGTAGCTGGGGCAGTCGTTACCGAAACGATCTTTAACATCCCTGGTATTGGGCAAATGATCATAAATTCTATTGAAAGACGCGATTATACAGTCATTCAAGGCGTGGTCTTATTTATTACCATTTCCTATGTTGTCATTAACTTAATTGTAGATTTGTTATATGCCTATATTGATCCTCGTGTCCGATTAGAGCGCAAGTAGGAAAGGAGTTTTGCTATTGTGGAAATTGAAAGCGTTATAAAACACTCTACTATCAAACACAAACTTAAAAGACAACAAAAACAACTATTTATGCGGCGACTTCTATCGAACAAACAAATACTTACCGGTGGCATATTGTTACTCATCTTAATCATAATAACGGTCATTGGACCGTTGCTAGTTCCATATAGCCCATATCAAATGGAAGTAATGGATCGCTTAAAAGCTCCTAATGGTTCACATCTTCTAGGAACGGATGAATTTGGCCGTGATCTTTTAACCCGTATTATTTATGGAGGCAGAATAACAATTGGTGTGGGCCTCTCGGTAGCATTAATATCTTCAGTCTTAGGATTAATTGTTGGGTTATATGCAAGTTACTATCGAGCGTTAGATCAAATTCTAATGAGAATCTGTGATGGATTAATGGCTATACCGGCAATTTTATTAGCAATCGCATTAATGGCGGCATTAGGTCCAAATACTTTGAACGTTATTATTGCTCTAAGTATTGTTTTTACTCCATATATTGCACGTGTCATTCGTTCATCAGCCTTAGTCGTTCGTGAACAAACTTATATAGAAGCAATGAGAGCACAAGGGGCAAGCAACTTAAGAATAATCTGGCGTCATATTATGCCTAATACCATCTCTCCGCTTGTAATTCAAGCAACGTTTATTTTTGCCGAAGCTATTATTATCGAGGCTGCTCTAAGCTTTTTAGGTGCTGGTGTCCCTGCTCCGGAGCCTAGTTGGGGAAGTATTTTACATGATGGAAAAACAGTAATATTTAATGCGTGGTGGATGACCGTTTTCCCTGGGATCACCATTGTGATGTCGGTTCTTGGATTAAATTTACTAGGGGATGGTCTCAGAGATTTAATTGATCCTCACACAAATCATGCAAAAAAATAACGATTCATAAGGGGTGATCACTATGTCAGACGAACAGCATCTTTTACATGTACAGGATCTTAAAACCCATTTCCATACAGAACGAGGCCGGGTCACAGCCGTTGATGGTGTCTCCTTTCATGTGAAGGAAGGAGAAATATTAGGTGTAGTCGGTGAATCCGGGTGTGGGAAGAGTGTTACCTCCCAATCTATTTTAAGATTATTTGATGAAAAAAACACCGTTCAATATGATGGTACGATCAATTTTAAAGGTAAAAATCTATTAAATCTATCACAGTCAGAAATGCAGGAGATACGTGGAAATGATATAGCCATGATATTTCAAGATCCGCTTAGTTCATTAAACCCTGTTTACACGATTGGATTCCAAATTGTAGAGGCCATTCTTTTACATCAAAAAGTAACAAAGAAAGAGGCCTATGAAAAAGCGGTTGAAATGTTGAGATTGACTGGTATCCCCTCTCCAGAGAAACGCGTTCATGAATATCCTCACCAATTATCAGGAGGTATGCAGCAACGCGCTATGATCGCAATCGCCTTATCATGCCAGCCACAATTATTAATTGCTGATGAACCTACTACAGCTCTTGATGTGACGATTCAAGCACAAATATTGGATCTGATTGTGAATTTAAATCGTGAGCTGCAAATGGGAGTTATATTCATAACCCATGATTTGGGAGTAGTTTCAGAGATTTGTACAAGAGTGGTTGTAATGTACCTAGGGCAAATAGTGGAAGAAGCAGATACAGTAAGTCTCTTTGAAAATCCGCTTCACCCATATACAAGAGGATTAATTAAATCTATTCCTCACCTGGATAGTGATCGATCAAAGGACCTACATGTCATTAAAGGGACAGTTCCTGCTTTAGATAACATTCCAAAAGGCTGCCGGTTCGCCCCTCGCTGCCCGCATGCCGATGCATTATGCAATGAAAACATGCCGGAGCTTACATCTTATCAAGGTTCCCAAAAGGTAAGATGCTGGCATGCAGATCAAATTATGGAGGGAAGTTATGTTAGTACAGGAACATGAAAATAAAACACCGCTTCTAGATATCCAAGGACTGAAAAAATATTACCCTGTTAAAGGATCTTTAAAAAACTTTGGAAAGGCAAAGGAACAAATCAAAGCGGTAAATGATGTCTCCTTTCAACTATTTGAAGGTGAGACTTACGGTATGGTAGGAGAATCTGGGTGCGGGAAAAGTACGACCGGAAGAACCATTTTAAGATTACTAGAACCAACTGTGGGAAAAGCCTTTTATAAGAACCAGGATATTTTTCAACTAGATAGCAGAAAGCTGAGAGATTTGCGCCAAGAAATGCAAATGGTCTTTCAAGATCCTTATTCATCTTTAAATCCAAGAATTAGAATTGGACACATACTCGAAGAACCGCTAACGATTCATCAAATTGGAAATAAAAAGGACCGTACCGAAATGGTTATGAACATCCTGGAAAAGGTAGGATTACGCGAGGATCAATATTATCGGTATCCACATGAATTCTCTGGTGGACAACGACAACGTATTGGGTTAGCAAGAGCACTTATTATCAATCCGAAAATCGTTATTCTAGACGAGCCGGTTTCTGCGCTAGATGTGTCCATTCAATCACAAATTATTAATCTATTAAAAGAACTGCAAAGAGACTTAAAGCTCACCTATATCTTTATTTCTCATGACATCAGCGTTGTTCGGCATATTTGTGACCGAATCGGAGTTATGTACTTAGGAAAAATCATGGAAGAGGCACCAACGGATCAGCTTTTTGCAAATTCAAAACATCCTTATACCCAAGCTTTATTATCAGCAGTTCCACAGTCTAATCCAAAATATAAAAAAGAGAGAATCATTTTAAAGGGAGATATCCCCTCTCCTCTATCTCCGCCATCGGGATGTGTGTTTCATACACGCTGCCCTTTTGTGAAAGATATTTGTAAACATCAGGAACCAATTAAAAAGGAAATTGGCGACCGTCATTTTGTTGCTTGCCACCTCCATTCCTAAAAATAAAAATCTTGGGAGAGGATTAAATGGATATAAACAAGCTTTATACAGAGTTGGAATCGATATACCCAACATTAGTTGACATACGTCGTGACCTGCACAAACACCCTGAACTTTCATTTCAAGAAGTCCGCACTCCAAAATTAATTGCAGAGTACCTAACAGAATTAGGTTTAGAAGTAAGGACAAATGTTGGAGGAAGAGGAGTTGTCGGTCTCTTAAGAGGAAAGCATAAGGGAAAAACAGTGGCTCTTCGCGCTGATTTCGATGCCCTGCCCATTCAAGACGAGAAAAATGTCAGTTATAAATCCCAAATACCAGGAGTCATGCATGCATGTGGTCATGATGGTCATACAGCAACCTTATTAGGAGTAGCAACGGTTTTAGCTAAATATCGTGAAGAATTATCAGGAAATGTCGTTTTTATTCACCAATTTGCAGAAGAATTAGTACCTGGTGGAGCTAAAGCAATGATTGAGGATGATTGCTTAAAAGGGGTCGATGTAATCTTTGGCACACATCTTCAAGGAGCTTTGCCGTTCGGAAAAGTTTATTATCGTGAGGGCTATGCAATGGCAGCTTCTGATTTCTTTGAAATAAAAGTATTTGGGAAGGGCGGACACGGGGCCTCCCCTCATCTAACAGTAGACCCTTTAGTAACTGCAAGTCAAATCGTCCTAAACCTTCAGCAGATTATTAGCCGCCGAGTAGACCCAGTAAAGCCTGCTGTTCTGACTGTAGGTAAATTACATGCTGGTACAGCGATGAATGTGATACCTGAAACAGCCGAAATATCAGGAACAGTAAGATCCTTCGACCCCGAGACTAGGGATTTAATAGAAATAGAATTAAAGAATGTCGTTAATGCTGCCTGCCTCCAAAGCGGAGCAACATGTGAAATTTCCTATATTCGCGGTTATGACGCAGTTTGGAATCATCCAAAAGAAACACAATTTATTCGAAATATGGCCGTTGAGGTTGTTGGGAAAGAAAATGTGATAGAAAGGGATTTAGCTATGGGCAGTGAGGATTTTGCTTATTATCTTAAAGAAGTACCTGGTACCTATTTCTTTGTAGGTGCAAGTTTAAGTGATTCAGCAAAGGTTTTCCCACACCACCACCCGCGTTTTGACTTTGATGAAAAAGCCATGCTAACGGCAGCAAAAATATTAGTAACTTCTGTTATTAAGTTTAATAAGGAAACTAGCAACCAGATTAATAATCCAATAGAGATTTAGACTTTTACAGTTTTATAAATTTAAAAACAATTTTTAAAGGGGGCTATTAAATGTTTAGAGCAAAGAATTGGATGCTAGCCATAATCATGCTAGTAGTTTTCATGTTAATTGGGTGCAGTTCGGAAAAGACAAGTGAAACGAATGATGGAGGTTCAAAAACAGGCGGACAACTAAAGGTTGCATTGGTTACACAGCCGCCAACACTAGACCAGCCAACAACAACAGCTACTGTTAGTCGTGATACATCAAGAGTTATGTTTGAAACTCTTTTAACAACGAACTCAGAGTACAAAGCCGTTCCTATGCTAGCTGAGTCAGTTGAATCAAGCGAAGATAATAAATCCTTTACCTTCCATTTAAGAAAAGGCGTTAAATTTCATAATGGAAAAGAAATGAAAGCAGAGGATGTTGTAGCATCCATGAACCGATGGATGGAGAAATCATCGATAACAGGAAAAATTTTCGATGGTGCTGTGTTCCAAGCAAAGGATGATTATACGGTTACATTGGAGTTAGCCCAGTCTTCCCCGCTTGCTTTAGATACGATGGCCTCTGCCAAGATGGCGGCTGCTATTATGCCAAAGGAAATTGTAGAATCTGCCTCTACTGAAGGAGTTTCTGAATACATCGGAACAGGTCCATATAAATTTGTAGAATGGAAACAGGATCAGTATATTCATTTCACTAAATTTGAAGATTATTCCCCATCAGAATCAAAGTCTGATGGATTAGCAGGAAAGAAAGAAGCATTGGTGGACGATCTTTACTTCTATATCGTTCCAGATGCCTCCACAAGAATGGCTGGACTTCGTTCAGGTCAATATGATTTCGTCTATACAGTTCCTTTTGACAACTACACGCAATTAAAAAATGAAAAGAATCTTTATCCTGTTTTTGATACTTATGGGGAAATGCTAATGATTTATAATGAAAACCAAGGTTTATCAGCAAATGCAAAGATGCGCCAAGCAGTAAATGCAGCCCTCGATATTGACAAAATTATGCTTGCCTCCTTTGCCGATGAAGATTTGTACTGGCTGCACCCAGGATATATGACTAATGTTGTAAGTAATTGGCACAGTGAATCTGGAAAAGAGTTCTATAATCAAAAAGATTTAGATAAGGCAAAGAAATTATTAGGTGAAGCTGGCTATAACAATGAGGAATTCAGAATTATGACAACTCGTGATTATCCTCAATTCTATAATGCGGCTGTTGTTATACAAGATCAATTAAAAGCAATAGGATTGAATGTTAAATTAGAGTTTTATGATTGGGCAACCCTTTTAGATAAACAAAATAATCCTGGGGATTGGGATGCTGTTGTAACAGGATCCTCTACTGTAACAACTCCATCGCAGCTCGTTTCCTTAAGCCCTTCTTTTGCTGGCGGGATGCACGACCCTAAGATTACGGAACTGCTGCAAACTTTAGAAGCCTCTTCCAGCCAGGAGGAAGCAAAACAGATTTGGGATCAATTACAACAATATGCATGGGAAAATCATGTTCCTGTAACCATTTTAGGCGGTTACAATAATTTATACGGAGCGGCCAATAAGGTAAAGGGAATTTCAACTCTTTCTGGACCTATTTATTGGAACACATCAGTGGAAAATTAATCAATTAAAAGGGTTAACCATATGGATTTAACAATCTATATGGTTAACCTAATTTTTTTAATACTATGAGGTATTACGTAAGGAGTTATAAAATTGACGAAATTAGGAAATATACTAACTTTATCCTTACTACTACTATTTGTAATTTCAAATTTTGCAGCATTTCCCTATCTTGACTTTGTTATTGGCTGTTTGACTCTCTTAGTCATTCTTGTTTGCCTACCCTATTGTACAAAGCTAAATAAGATTATTGGCGGAGTCATGATCAGCATTAGCATTTTTATTATCATTATTAATCAGTACACCTTATCAGAGATGTCCATTGCCATTTCTAAGAACTTGCCACTGATGAGTTTAATTGTTTTGGTACCTATTTTGTCAATTCCGATCATACTTGGAGACTACCAAAAAAATATTATGGATCTAGCTGTAAAGTTTGCTAAGAAGCCACAACAAATTTACTTTTTTATTTCTGCCTCTTTTTTCTTTTTGGCGCCAATCATTAATTTAGGTTCAATTTTTATTATTCATTCAATGGTAAAAGAAATGAAGCTTCCCACATCCCTTTTAGGCAGAGTATATATGAGAGGTTTTATACCCGCAAGTACTTGGGCCCCCTACTTTGCATCTGTTTTACTAATTGTAAATTATTACAACATACAAATACATGAATACTTGCATTTTGGCCTTTTCCTAGGAATCATACAATTAGTCATATCAAACCTGCTTTTTTCGTTAAGAGAAAGTAAAACAGTAAGTTGGCACACCGAAAAAGGAAAAGAATTCATTAATCTTAGAAAACCATATGAACTATTAATTGTCATTACCCTACTAACTGTCTCAATCGGCCTTTTGGAGTTCTTTAGCTCCTTAAATATTATCCTTATGGTGACCTTTACCGTTATTATTTTTTCTATTCTCTGGTCAGCGTATTTAAAAAGGAAAAAGGATTTTTTACTAGAATCAAAAAAATTCTTATTACAAATCTTCCCTAATAAAGCAAATGAAATTGTACTATTTTTAACAGCTGGCTTTTTCGGCTCTATTGCCTCAGGAACTACTGTTGGTAATAATCTAAACATTTTATGGGTTAGCATGGCAGATTACTCCATATTACTCATGATTTTCTTTACAATAGCATTTGTTTCACTATTCTCCTTCTTAGGCATACATCAAATCGTGATGATTAGCATAATCCTAGCAAGTGTTTCAAATGAGGCAATCGGGATCAATAATATCATTATGGCACTAACCCTACTCAGCTCTTGGGCTGTAGGCTCTACTATTTCAAGTGTCTCACCACCGAATATTGTGATCTCCAATTTATTGAGGGTTAGTATTTTTGACCTTGTATTAAAGTGGAATCTTTTATATGCAATCATTGTAGCTTGTGTACATTCATTGGTTATTTATTGGATTTACCTAATAATTTAAAGTTGCAAGAGGGTGAATGGTGATGACCAACCACCCTCTTAAAAATTTATGGTAATACTCGTATTATCCTCCCTACTAAAAAACAGAGCAATAGCCCTGGTTTCTCTCCCCATGTTCAAACTAAAAACCGGCAAAACTCTTTCCTAAATTACAAAATCACTCTTAAAGGGGTGCATTAAGTTATCTTTTTTGTACTTAATCCAATTTAGACCTCTCAAACCGCGAATAGTGAGATGAAAATTGCACTTTGACAGTGGGTTGGAAGGTTTGTCGGCCAGATTTGGTAGTTTATCAGCCAAATTCAATAGATTGTCAGCCAATTCCCTCAGGGTGCTTAATCACTGAACTGGAACAGGCCACTACCTTCCAGTTTTTCCTTTGATAAAACTCTACTAGTCTTTCCTATCAGAAGCCTCAATGAATCCATCACATTTTAAATAGTATGATAAAATCGAAAAGCAATCATGCAATTCTCATAACAAATGCCCTTCATGGCACGGGTTTTGGTTCCATCCCACGAAAAACGCTTACCATGAAAGCTTCTTGATTCGCAGAGTTGTGCTTCCACATCCTCACAATAATGGCCCATCGCCACATCCATGGAAAAGCCCATAATAAAGTACTTATCTACTTTGACTCTACAAAATTTAATTTTATTATAAAAATTAGTTGAAACATTTTATATAATCCTTTAAAAAACGATGGAATTTTAAAAATTTATCGCCTTTTAAAGGATTAAATCTATAAATTAAATCACACCTTGTTATATTATCTCTTTTTCGAAACTGTATGGTATACTCATTAAGAATATTTAAAATACTAAAGATCGATTTTCCTTAAGTGGTTAATCACTATAATAAACGTTTGTGTCAAAGATAAACCTTCAGAATAGTTACCGGAAGGGCGGAATAAATAATGGATAGTAGTTTAATTCGACCTGAACTTCCGGTCGGAATGATAGGAGAGAAAATTCGTTCTATAAGGAAGAAGTCCCTTTTAACTGTAGACGATGTTGCAGAGAAAATTGGCTTAAGTCAAAGTATGGTTTCTCAATTAGAAAGAGGAAAAGCAAAACCTTCACTTGATACCTTGTGGAAATTAAGTATTTTATTTGATGTTTCTCTATCCTACTTTTTTGAGGATATAGAAAAACAATCGGTTATCATATCTAGACGGGACGAGCAAGAGATACTCAAGATGAGACATAAAAATGTTCAATACAGAGTGTTAGCTCCTCTTACTGGACGGAAACTTGAGTTTTTTGAAATTACTGTTAGCCCAGATCAGGGAGAGGAACTCCAATTTTATCCTCATAATGGAGAAGAAGGCGGAGTTGTCATACAGGGAGAATTGGAGGTCCTTATTGGAGACAAAACGTATCTGTTGAAACAAGGTGATAGTATTTACTTCGACAGTACGCATCCCCACGCTTTTCGAAATCCAGGAAATCTCCCCGCAGTTGCCATTTGGACAGGCACTCCTTGGGAACCCATTAATTAAAAAACAGAGAAGGCTGCTGAAACATTTTTCGGCAGCCTTCTCTGTTTTTTTTCACTTAATTCCCTGAATATCAAACTGAAACCGCAACAAGGTTTAATAAAATATAAATATAGTTAATATTTTCATTGAATTTAGTATGCATTATGTTATATATTTTGTATAGGCTAAAATTTGCAAATATTCAGCATGATTATGAGGTATTTTAAAAAAACATTAAAAAAGGGGGAAAATGTATGGAATTTGGAGCTTTATCGCTATTGCCGCCATTAGTTGCCATTGTCATTGCTTTACTAACAAGACAGACCATTTTATCTCTATTTATTGGAGTATGGGTAGGAGCCACCATAATTAATTCTTGGAATCCTTTGTCAGGATTTGCAAAAAGTATTTCTGATTATATGATTCCCTCCATTGCCGATCCGTGGAATGCCGGGCTACTAATTTTAGTCAGCTTAGCAGGAGGATTTATTCACATTTTAAGAGTGACTGGGGCTGCCCAAGCCTTTGCTCAAGTGGCTACGAAAAAAGTAAACACCCGAAGAAAGGCACAAAATGTAACATGGGGAAGTGCATTTCTATTCTCTTATACGGAGCCAGTTCTTATCCTAGGAACGATTATGAGGCCATTAACAGATAAACTTAACGTTTCCCGAGTTAAGCTAGCATATATTTTAGACTCAATGGGCAGCTCCCTAGCATCTATGTCACCTATTAGCAGTTATGGTCCTTTCATAACGGGACTTATTGCAACTCAAATTACGGCGCTAAGTTTAACGGACAACCCTTGGACCTTATTTATTCAAATGATTCCTTATAATCTATATGGACTATTTGCGATGATTGGTGTGTTATATGTCATCAATACTGGACTGGATATCGGACCTATGTATCATGCAGAAAAAAGAGCGATTGAGACTGGTAAAGTGATAGGAGAAAATGACAAGCCATTGGTAGCTACTGAAAAGTCGGACGAGTTTCCAGAAGGACATACATTTAAATTCTATCAATTCTTAATTCCAATGCTGCTCCTATTTATCACGATTTTTACCGTTATTTTTTGGACAGGAAATCTAGTTGAAAATGGATTTAGAGGCGCATTTATTAATGCAAACATAGTATTAGCCATTTCATGTGGGTTTTTAGCAGGTTCGATTGGTGCAGGTGTGATATCCGTTGCATCCAAGCTTCATACAATTAAATCTGCTTTTGATGAGTTCACCCAAGGAATCATTAATTTAATGATTGTACCGATGATTCTTGTGTTGGCATGGTCCATTGGGAAAATTGCAGGTCAAATGGAGTTAGGTGCCTATATGTCCTCAGTTGTCGGTGACTACTTGCCTTCATTTATTGTCCCTGCTTTAATCTTTTTACTGGGCTCTTTAATTGCCTTTTCAACAGGAAGCTCTTGGGGAGTATTTGCAATTATGATGCCAATTGCCATTCCAATGGCCGTAACGATGGATATTCATATCCCTCTTGTCATTGGGGCTGTTATTAGCGGCGGTTTGTTCGGCGACCATTGCTCACCTATCTCAGATACAACTATTCTAGCTTCAACTGGTGCTGCATGTGATCACATTGAACACGTAAGAACTCAGCTTCCTTATGCCATATTAATCGCGTTCTGTACCTTAATAGGTTTTATTGTAGCCGGTGCAACTGTCGGCTGGTTAGGAATCATTACAACGGCATTTACAACATTTATAGCTCTCTATCTCCTAAATAAGAAAGCTAAGCACTCACGAAATTCATTGAATATAAGTATGTAAAAAGGAGAGATATAGATTGAAAGTTGATCTGATTATACAACATGCGCATATACTCACAATGGAAGGAAAAGGTGTAGGGTTTATAGAAAACGGTTCCATTGCTATTAAAGGAAACCTTATTCAAGAGGTCGGGAGTACCGATGAAATAAAAAGAAACTATCAAGCTGATAGAATCATCGATGCTACAAACAAATTAGTGATACCTGGTTTGATCGATGCCCATATTCATACGGGAATTGCTATTTTCCGGGGAGTCGCTCAGGATATGTCAAACTGGATGCAAAAAGGACTTTGGCCGTTTCAAAAGCATTTGCAACCAGAAGAAAGTGTCAAAGGATCAATGGTTAATATAATTGAAGGGATTAAATCTGGAACAACAACCTTTTGTGATTACGATGGAAGAATGGATCTAATTGTTGAAAATTACAAAAAGATTGGTGCCAGAGCACGACTTGCTGAACTCGTAAATGAAATCCCCGATAACGTGGGTGATTTACCTGTTGGGGAATTATACCCTTTCGATCCATCTATCGGAAATACAAAGCTGAAAAGAAACCTCGAATTGTTTGAGAAGCACCACGGAAGTGAAAATGGGAGAATTACAGCGATTTTAGGTCCGCATGGTCCTGATATGATGAGTCTGGAATTACTTAATGAAATCAAAGAGTATGGAGAGAAATTCGATACTAAACTTCATATGCATGTAGCACAAGGTGATAGAGAAATTGATCAAATAAACAAACGTTATGGCAAAAGATCCATCGATTTCCTTGAAGAGCATGGGTTTTTAAATGATAGATTAATTGCTGTACATTTAACGGAAGCGACAAATGAAGAAACGGCAAGGGTTGCTAATAGCGGCGCCGGCATGGTTTATTGTTCGGGCAGTATTGGGATCATTGATGGACTAGTCCCTCCTGTTTACCACTACTTACAGTCAGGCGGTGTGGCTTGCTTAGGTTCCGATCAAGCTCCAGGAAACAATTGTAATAATATGTTTAATGAAATGAAATTTGCAGCGATCTTAAACAAAGTAAAATTAGCGGATCCAAGGGTGTTTAATGCCACGATGGCTATAAGAATGGCAACCATTGAAGCAGCTAAAGTAATGGGAATCGATCATGAGGTCGGATCGATCCGAAAAGGAAAAAAAGCGGATCTGGTCATTATTAATTTACAAGACCCATCCTTCTTCCCAGTCTACACAAAGCCGATTAGAAATATCGTTCCAAACCTAGTCTATTCTGCACGAGGACACGAAGTAGAAACTTCCATTATAGATGGACAAGTGATTATGGAAAATAGAAAAATCCTTACCATTGATGAAAAAGCTGCAATTACTGAGGCGCAACAGGCAGCCGAACAAATCGCCATTAGAGCCGAAAAGGACATTTTACAAGCGGAAAGTGATATTTTAACGATGGTGAATGAAGGATTGCTATAATACTATGAAGGGGCTTCCGAAAGTTGATTTTCTGGCTTTGGATGCCCCTGTATAGTCTCTCACTGAGACGGGAATTAATATAAATGACATAAAACCGAATGAATTGAATTAACTTGCTTTCTCTCAGGAACCTCTAACTTGCAAATATCCATGGCGTGTGGACATCTTGTATGAAAAACACAACCTTTTGGAGGATTTAGCGGTGATGGGATTTCACCTTCTAGGCGAATTCTTTCTCTTTTTTTAGTTGGATTTGGTATGGGTATTGAACTTATTAGGGCCTGGGTATATGGATGTTTTGGAAATCTAAATAGATCATCCGTATTAGCTTCTTCTACTAAATTCCCAAGATACATGACTCCTATTCGATCAGATATATGGCGTACAACACTTAAATCATGAGCAATAAAAATATATGTTAGTTTATATTGCTCTTTTAATTCCTGTAAGAGGTTAATGATCTGGGACTGTATTGAAACATCCAATGCAGATACAGGTTCATCACAGATAATTAGCTTAGGATTGACAGCTAGCGCGCGGGCGATACCGATACGTTGTCTTTGTCCCCCAGAAAATTCATGGGGATAGCGGTAATATGAGTCTTCTGAAAATCCAACTCGATGTAATAGATCCATCACCATTTCTGTACGTTCCTTTTGATTTTTCCCGATATTATGAATAATCATCGGCTCTTCTATGGATTTGCCAATGCGTTTCCTTGGATTTAAGGAAGAATATGGATCCTGGAAAATCATTTGCATTTCCTTCCTAACATTCCTGAAACTATTGTCATTTTGTTTAAAAATATCCTGCCCTTGAAAGATTGCTTCACCTTCTGTCGGGTCAATCAGCCTTAAAAGCGTTCTCCCTGTTGTACTTTTCCCACAGCCCGATTCCCCAACAAGCCCGTAAACCTCCCCTTCATAAAGATCAAAAGTGAGATTTTGTACAGCTTTAATTTGCTGCTTTTCCCCGAACAGAACCCTGCGAACAGGAAAGTATTTTTTCAAACCCCTTACTTGCAGAAGAAGGTTCTGATCCTTAGCTCTAATTTCATTATCCAACATGAATGGCCCCCTCCTCCTTGAGGATTTTTTCATAATGCCAGCACTTTACATTGTGGCTATCAGAGTAAGCTTTTATTGGCGGGTCCTTTTTACATTGATCATCTGAATAGGCACACCGTGCTGCAAACGGACAGCCTTCTGGGACATCATGCAGACTTGGTACTTTGCCTTTAATAACATGCAGTTTTTTTGTGCGGTCACCATCCAGCTGGGGGATGGATTGCATTAATCCCCGTGTATATGGGTGTAATGGTGTTTTAAACAAGGATTTCACATCGGCCTCCTCGATAATTTGACCGAGATACATCACTGCCACCCTATCACAAATTTCTGCCACTACCCCTAAATCATGGGTTATCATAATAATTCCCATATTATATTTCTCTCTCAACCCGTCCATTAGCTCAAGAATTTGTGATTGTATAGTAACATCTAATGCAGTTGTGGGTTCATCTGCTATTAACAGACTCGGATTACAAGAGAGTGCAATGGCAATCATCACTCTCTGTCTTAATCCACCAGACAATTCATGCGGATAATCATGTATTCGCTTTTCGGGGGAAGGGATTCCTGTTAAGCTAAGGATTTCTACTGCTTTTGCATAAGCCGCTTTCTTCGAGACTTTTTGATGCAGCATGATCGCTTCCGCAACTTGGTTTCCAATTGAATAGACAGGATTTAAGGAACTCATTGGGTCCTGGAAGACCATCGATATTTCATTGCCCCTAATTTTCCTCATTTCTTTTTCCGAGAGTGTTAATAAATTTTTTCCTTTATAGCGGATTTCACCTTCATATCTAGTTGTCTCTTCATCTAGCAGTCTTTGGATGGATTCAGCAGTTACGCTTTTTCCACAGCCTGATTCCCCGACAATCCCGAGTGTTTGACCTTCATCTATTCGAAAAGTTATGCCGCGTACTGCAGTAACCTGTCCCTTTTCCGTGGCAAACTTAGTTTTTAAATTTTTCACTTCCAGTAATGGAGGCTGTGACATGTATTCATCACCTTTCTTCTACTAATATTGAATAACCATACTACTTAAAATGTTTCGTATGAGGGTCAAGAATATCACGCAATCCATCACCGAATAAATTTAAGGCTAACACTAAAGTGATAATGGCTGAACCTGGGAAAACAGTCATCCACCATGCTTTTGTTATAACATTTTTACCATCATATAATATATTTCCTAAACTAGGATTTGGAGCTGGTATACCTGCACCTAGGAAACTTAACATTGATTCTATTATTAAGGAAATGGCAAAAATAAAGGTTATCTGAACGATTAGTGGTGAAAGTGTGTTGGGTGCAATATGCAGCCATATGATCCTCCATGATCTTGCCCCCATTGACTTTAATGCTTCTATATAGGTTTGCTCACGGATGACTACTGCAGATGAACGGACAACCCTTGCAATCGATGGAAAAAAGACAATGGATAGTGCAATAATTACATTCATCAGTTGGGGGCCTAGCGCTGCTACAAGAGCTAATGCCAACAATACGGAAGGAAAAGCCATCAAGCCATCACAAATTCTCATTAATATATGATCCAATGTACGGTAATAGGAAGCATACAATCCTACGATTGTTCCTATGAGTCCAGAAATAATGGCTACCGAAAATCCGACTAACATGGAGGCTCGTACCCCATATATAACCCTGCTGAAGACATCTCTTCCAAACGTATCCGTTCCAAACCAATGTTCCTTGCTTGGCGGTTGTAACCTGTTGACTGGATTCATTTCAAGGGGATCAAATAAAGTGAGTACTGGGCTAAAAAGAGACGCAAATAATGCGACAAAAATAATGATACAACCTATGACTGTCATCCTGCTCTTTTTTATCCGCCGTATCATCATCTGTCTGCTTTCTTTTCTGACTATATCTGACAAAAGGATCCCCCCCTATTTCCGATTTAACCTTACTCTTGGGTCAACCACCCCGTATAGAAGGTCAATGATTAAATTGATAAATACATAAGCTATTGCAATAAGTAAGACGGAGCCTTGAATTAATGTAAAATCTCTTCTTCCGATTGAATTGACAATTAACTGTCCTACCCCTGGAATGTTGAAAACAAATTCAACAACCACAGCACCAGCAAGCAACGTTGTAAAACTATGCCCGATAACCTCTAATATGGTGACAAACGCATTCCTTAGGGCGTGTTTATAAATAACAATGCTCTGGCTTAACCCTTTTGAGCGTGCCGTTTTAATAAAATTTTGCGATAATGTATCAAGCATCGATGATCTTGTCATACGGGTTATAAGTGCTGATTGCATAAATCCTAGAGCTACCGCAGGAAGGACTAAATATTCTAAATGGGTGAAAAAGCCTGCAGACAAAGGTTTATACCCGGAAACAGGAAACCACCCTAAATTGACGGAAAACACCAAAATGAAAAATAGCCCTAAAAGGAAGCTTGGAATCGAAATCCCCAATAAAGCTGTACTCATCACAAATTGATCCGTTGCTTTCCCCCTCTTCCTCGAGGCCAAAACACCTGATGGAATGGCAATGAGGATGGCGATAATCTGAGCAAAAATACTTAAGGATAATGTAGGACCCAAATGGGATAGAAAAACCTCACTAACTGGTTTGTTCATAAAGATCGAACTGCCTAAATCTCCCCGTACGACATCCAGAATCCAGAAAATAAACTGTTCAGGCAATGGGCGGTTAAGCCCGAGCTCCTCCCTGAGCGACTCTAATTGCTCAGGGGAAGCTTCAGAACCTAAAATAGTGGTTGCTGGATCACCGGGGGTTAAATGAATAATCGAAAATATCGCAATCGCAACTACGAGTAATATAGGAATGATAGATACTAATCGTTTGAAAATATAAAGCATCATTTAAACCACCCCCTAGAGAATAGGACTACTTTAACGAAATATTCCAAGGAATCAGCCCACTATTGAAAAATTGATAACCGCTTACATTTGAAGTCGTTGCATTAAACACCTGTCTGTTACTTGGCTTAATGACTGGAACATAATCATAAAAAGCACTCTGCAGTTCTTCAGCAAGTTTCGTTGCTTCTTGCTGGTCCTTAGCATTTTGAATACCTGCTAATATTTCTTGGATTTCAGGACTATCTGTCCAACCAGCCCAGCTTGGATTAAAGAATAAATAATTTGTTGGAACAGGCTCCGTAGCTAAGTCCACAATATATAGGTCCCAATTACTTGGATCATTTCGATATTCTAATAGAGTAGCAAACTCATATGTCTCCAATTCTACATTCATCCCTAATCCTTCCAACTGTTGCTGAAGACCAATGCCAGTAAAACGATGTGATTCAATATTACTCGCTACAATCGTAATTTTTTCGCCATTGTATCCAGCTTCTGCTAGCAATTCCTTCGCTTTTTCTTGATTGTTCTGATTATAAAGCTCCTTTCCTGCATCACTATACCAATTCACCTGTTCAGGAATACTTAGTGAATGATTGAGATCAAAGAATCTCTCCTCTGAATAAATCCCAATTGATAATGCATTCAGGTCTAATCCTGCTAAAATCGCTTGTCTAGCTTTTTGGTTACTGAAAATCCCTTGCTTTTTATTGAATACAATAAAATCAGCACCCGCTTCATGTGTGTAAGTTGTTACATTTTCATCCCCATCCAATTGGTCGAAATTATCAAATGGCAAGCTTTTCACAATATGGTATTCCCCTGTGATTACACTTGAAACACGTGTTGATGCATCACCTACAAAATCTAATTTAATTTCATTAATCAGCGCTTCCTTTTTTCCAGCAAGACCATCTGCAGCTTCTTCACGTGCTTGATAGTCAGCAAATTTCTCTAAGTGGACGAATTGGTCAGAGACATATTCTTTCACCTTATATGGGCCAGTCCCTATGAATTCAGTTACTGCTCCTTCTCCTGCACCTTCAACAATTTCCTTAGGCATAATTCCAGGAAACTGTGCTGGAGAGGATAAAATATTTAAAGTCAGAAAGGAAGGTTTTTCTAATGTGAATACTATGGTATAGTCATCCTTTGCTTCAAATGTTCCCGGGCCTAAGATTCGTTCGGCGGTAGCATTCAGCTTTTTCCAGCGAGTCATCGAAGCAACGACATCTTCTGCCTTCATCTCTTTCCCGTTATGGAATTTGATCCCTTGTCTTAGATGAAAAGTATAGGTCTTCTGATCATCACTTACCTCCCATTTTTCGGCTAACATGGGCTGCGGCTCGAATTTGCTATTAAACGCTACTAAAGGTTCATAAACAGGTCTAGCGATTTCCATTGTCATATAGGACCCAGTAATATGTGTATCTAATGCTGGGGGAATACCTTGCATGGCCACCTTTAATGTTTGCTCTGTAATTTCTTTTTCTTTTTCTTTTTCTTGGGAAACATCCGTTTTATCTGAACTACATGCAGCCATTGTCAATAGAGCAACAAGTAATAAACTCAGTAATCCAAGACCTCTTCGGGACATATTTCTCCCTCCCATGTTAATATTTGGTTGAAAATTGAATACATTTTTTCTCATTAGAGAGTATCCTTAAGCCTTTACAACTTTCCTTCAGCCATCAATTGTTTCGTATTTGTAATGCTGAACTTTTCATCAGTAACGCTTTCAGTTACTTGTGTGGCCAATCGTTGACAGTCCTCCATAATTTCCTTTTCATTCACAGTTAAAAACTCACCGTTTAAGTACAATGTTTTTCCATCTACCATCACTCTTGCTACTTCATGACCTCTTGCGGAATATACAAGATTTGGCACATGATTTCGCATCGGTTTTTTAATGACCGGCTGCATTGCTTTTGAAGTCAAATCAATAAACGTAATATCTGCCTTCTTACCTTCTTCAAGCGAACCAACCTCATCTCCTATGCCGATTGCCTGTGCACCTTCAATTGTTGCCATTCGCAGAACTTTCCAAGCTGGCATGACCTCTGCATCATTGTATTTAATTTTATTGAACAATGCGGTTAACTTCATTTCATTAATCATTTGATTGCAATTATTCCCAGGCGCTTGATCGGAGCCGAGTGCAGCTTTACCGCCAGCTTCAATAAAAGGCAATACAGGTGGAGCAATTCCTCGAATAATGCCAATACTCCCTGAACAAAGGACCATGGAGGCACCACGTTTAGCTAAGAACCTAGCTTCTTCGTCTGTCGCATCTGTTAAATGTACAGCCAGGAGTGACTCATCTAAATAACCCAATTCATCAAGAAATGGAATGGATCGGATATTATATCTTCCTACCATTTGCTTCGTTTCACGAATAGCCTGGGCGACATGCATATGAATCATCACATTTTTTTCTTTGGCGAGCTCCTTAACTTTCTTCAGAAGATCTACACCCATAAAATCCGGTCCCTGTGGTCCTAGTAAAGTTGTAATCCGGTTATTTTCTTTGCCATTCCATTTATCGATGAGCTCCAAGTTCTTCGCTAATGTCCGTTCCCCAATTGCAGGTTCGAATGGATACAGATCACCCTCTTCTAAGCCATCCAATACATCCGGCACCTCTCGAATAAATCCTGTCAGTCTAGCCCTGGTTCCAATTTTTTGATAGAATGGAGCAAGTTCATTTACAGTTGAACCATAGTCACCAAATGTTGTCGTACCCGCTGCCAAGGCTTCCAATATGTTCATCTTAGACCCGGCGATCTGAGCTTCATGTGTCAAAAAATGCTGATAGGGCCCTATCCCTTTATGCATCCATACATTATTATCTTGGGCAACTCCTCTTAAGACTGCCCAATGAGTATGCATATGAGCATCTATAAATCCAGGCAGAACCATCATATTCGTAGCATCGATGACTTCCCTGGCTGCAAAATCTTTACGTAACTCTTCCGTAATCCCAACACCTATAATTTTTCCAGAATCGATAGCAACTGCCCCATCATCGATATACCCAACACCATCACCTTGCATTGTAAATAAGTCAGCATGAACAATCAGAGTATCAATCTTCAACATTTCTCTCTCCTTTTCCATCGTTTCACTAGATTTGTATTGATCGTAGTAGCAAAAAATACAAAGTAATTAATTACTTTCAAAATATTCAATCTATTATAATCAAAAAAATAGTTTGCTTTCATATAACTATAAAATGACCTCGATACCCACTCCTTCCTCTTTTGCCTTTCGATACACTCCTAATGCAACAATAAGATCAAAATATGCAGCACCAACAGATTTGAAAAATGTTATTTCCTCTGATGAGTCCCTTTGTAACTCATCATTTATCAAAGTGTCGCTAAGTTCGGCGAACACATCAGAAAAACTCCAGTCACTTACTTGATTAGCGAAGATAAGCTCTCCCTCTTCTTCCTTTACACCTTCAAGGTCATCCACAATGATTTTCGAACTACGATGGACGGTTTCCAAATCTACCTCCCTCATGGATGGTAAATATGAACCAATCCCATTGATATGTGTTCCCGGTTTCAGAAGCTTCCCATTAAAAACAGGATCATTTGACCTCGTACTGCAGCATATAATATCAGCTGTTTCAACAAGCTCATCCACATTATGTTCAATCGAAATATCTAGCATAACCCCAAAGTCTATCAGTCTTTCTTCGAATTCCTCCGCCTTTTTCCGAGTCTTATTGTACAGCATTATCTTTTTTATTTCCCTTACTTGCAATACTCCTAAAACCTGTTCAAATGCCATTGCACCTGTCCCAATTACACCTAAAACGCTTGAATTAAGCCTTGAGAATTTACTAGTTGCAATCCCGCTAAGTGCCCCCGTTCGCAACCTAGTTAAATAGGAAGCATTCATTAAACAAATATGCTCTCCCGTACTCGCATCTGTAAGCAATAATACCCCTTGTGTTGTTGGTCTTTCCTGAGAAGGATTATTGGGAAAGATGGATACTATTTTAATAGAAACAACTTCCTGCGTGCGATTCGCACTGGGCATATACAAAGCTGAAGCTTCGTACTTTGGAAAAGTAAGAACAGTTCGTTGCGGATTTTCAATTTGGTTTGTATTTTTTAAAAATAGATTATCCTTTAAGTCTTTAATCGCGTCATTCATATGGTAGATATTTTTTATTGTGTTTTCATCTAGAATTAGCACGAAACCATAGATCCCCCTTTCAACCTATTTCGAATTTCATAAGAATAATAGGTTGTTATATTGTATTAGCTATAACCGATAATATTCTTTAATTTTTTAAGTAATATTTAAATTTTTTATTTAGAGGCTGATGAATATTTAAACGGTACTTAAATATATATGTTTAATATCCTAGCTTTAATCATAGAAAGGAAATGAATCTCGATGTATGAAAACTTAGGAAGTAAAATCAAGGAGCTTAGGAAGGATAAAAGGCTCACCTTAAAACAAATCGCTGAAAAGACAAATCTCTCCATAAGCTTTCTATCACAACTGGAACATGGTAAAACATCAGCTACCCTAGAATCGTTGAAAAAAATCTCTGAATCTTTAGATGTATATCCGAGCTACTTTTTTTCAAAACCGGAAACAAAATCGAATTCCAATATTGTTCGAAATATAATGAATGAAAATGACTTGCAGGAAAATAAGTTTATTTATCGAGATTTATCAGGCAGAATGGAAAGACCGCTCTTCTATCCGAACTTAATCATTCTAAACCCAGGCGATAATTCAGGGAAAAACTTTTCCCATCAAGGGCAGGAGTTTCTCTATATTTTGGAGGGGATATTAACAGTCCTAATTGATGATAACGAATACGTATTGAAACCCTATGATTGTATTTTCATAGATTCAGCAAGGCCGCACTATTGGTTAAATAAAACCGAAAAATCGGTTAAGTTTTTGTGCATTTCATCTTCAGAGCGTTTTAATAGCTAATAGAGGAGAGAACACGTGTGGCCAAAGAGGAGTCACTGTTATCACTTAAATTGCATTTGTTTATTTTTAATGCAACAAACACCATTATTATTAGCTTTTTACCAATATACTTGAAATATAAGGGATTGATGAGCACAGAAATTGGATGGGTGCTTGCCACTGGACTACTTGCATCCATCTTTTCACAAGTATTTTGGGGATATATAAGTGATAAATATAAAGTTGTAAAACGAATACTCTTGATTTGTACGTATGGCTTTCTGGTAAGCAGTTTCATATTCTTTCAATTGACTGACGTGGTAGCTATTCTTATGGTCGGGGCAGTATTCTACTTTTTTTCAACCCCTATTGGAGCACTTATAGACAGCCTTGCCCAGCGGAAAGCAATTAAAAATGGTGTGTCATTCGGCTCAATCCGAACTTGGGGGTCCATTGGTTTTGCAGCTTCATCACTTATTGTTGGAAAAATACTAGCCTTGATCGGTATTCAACATTTAATATGGCCGTTTCTGTTCCTTGGATTCATGACGCTTTTTTCGACATATAGGCTAAAGGATGTAAAAGCAGCAACCGATAAGGTTCGGTTACACAATGTTCAACAGCTTATCAAAAATAAACCTTTATTAATCTTTTTACTGCTAATTCTTTTATTATCAATTTCACATCGAACAAATGACAATTTTATTAGCTTATACATTATTCAACTCGGTGGCAGTGAAAATCTAGTGGGTATATCATGGTTTATTGCTGTTTTAAGTGATGCGATCATTTTTGCATTTGCTGGTTTTTGGTATAAAAAATACCACCCTATGCTTTTTATTATCGTTGCCGGGGTACTATATAGTTTACGATGGTTCACATATAGCATTATTAATGAGCCTATACTTATAGTTTCATTACAATTCTTAAATGGATTGACATTTGCCTGTTTCTATATTGCAGCATTTGACTACATTTCTCGTCTAATTCCAAGCATACTTAAATCGACCGGCCATCTACTTTTTTATGCGATCTTTTTTGGATTATCGGGTATCATTGGATCTATTTTGGGTGGTATACTGTTTGATACTTTTGGGGGTGGCACCCTCTATTTTGTGATGGGTTGTTTGGCCTTGGTTGGGACTACTTTAACAACAGTCCATTATACTCCCTCATTCAGGAAGAATATTGAATCCGGTATCTAACAGTTGTAAGCTTATAACCCATTATCCGAGGGATATTCAGTCTTTGACTGTAGTGTGTGTGGAAAATAAAAAGAGGTAACTGCCCTATAGATTAGTGAAGGGGTTACCTCTGTCTTTTAATTTCAATAATCAACTTTTGTTTTTATGTAGAAGACGAAATTTAAAATCTTAAGCGGACAATGGATCAGCTATTGTTATTAAATGAGCCTAATTTAATGTCTAAGTGGATGATGTCCATAAGACTCATATAAAAACCTAGTGTACGGGACAGCATCCAGTTTAACAACACATACAGAAATGCTTTGTATAAAAGTAGGCACCTTTGCCCTTACAACCTGATGGATACCCGTCTAACATCTTACACTCAGAATGTTGTATCTTGAAAGCAAAGCCCGCTACTATGTTAGGGATTATTCGCCCCCTGAAGCGGGCAGCCAAATACCTTAGCAGAACCCACTCTATACCCAAGCCCCACTAAATTTTATTTTTAATAACAACTTCCGTGACAATCAGATTTTTTCGAAGTTTAGCGTTATCAATGATTATATCTGCTATATCATCTGGATCCATCAAGTCCTTCATTTTCTCTTCTGTTAAAATGCCCTCCCAGAAAGGTGATTTCATTCCGCCCATATAGGCACCGAACACCCGAATGCCCGTGTCATTTAGTTCGAGGGCAAGGCTCTCTGTGAATCCGCGCACACCGAATTTACTCGCACAATAAACGGACTCAGTGACTTTTCCTTCAATTCCAGCCGTTGACACAACATTTACAATAATGCCTTGATTACGCTCTTTCATACTTGGCAGGACTTCTTGTGTGCAAAAAATCGTTCCCTTTAAATTAATATCAATCATGCCATGCACATGTTCTTCTGATAAATTTTCCGCCAAATCAAATACACCGAGTCCAGCATTATTGATTAATAAATCAATGGGCCCCACTTCTTCCTTTATGGACCACATCACCTTTTCTACCGAACTTTTGGACGTAACATCCAACTCGTAAATAGAGTAGCTGTTAGTTAATTGTTTAGCTGTTTCCTCAAGTTTTGAAGCCCTTCTTCCTATTAAACATACATGGCAGCCCATAGTAGAATATTTTTTAGCGAGAGAAGCACCTAGTCCGCTGCCAGCACCTGTAATAACAACAACTTTTAGATCCAAAGCTTATCCTCCTTCTATTTTTCTCCGTCAGAATCCAAGGCGCCATTAGCACACTCTTGAACCCCTAGATAATCAATGGCTAGGGCAATATAATATTGAATGGAGTCGAGGTATTTTTGAATTTCAACCCATTCATCACGCTGGTGGGCTTATTTAAGTTCTCCCGGTCCATAAATTAAAATAGGAACTTTAGGCAGGTGTGCCTTGTAAATTCTGTATAATAGTTTACCCCGCCCGGCTTTAATATTTCCTTACACTCCAATTTTTGAGCTATTTGAATCTCTAACTTTAATTATACCTTGAAACTGTTGCCACAGATACTCCCGATAATTTCGCAACATCTCTTATTGTGGTTGTCAAACTAAGTCACCTCTTTAAAGAAAAAAGGGTTTCCGCACAAAATCAAGAATATTTCCAATATAGAATAATAAGTTTTGAATGTAACCTAACTAAAAAATTTATTAATAAAAGGTGATCAATTGAATATTGGAAATGCGGTAAAGGCACAAAGAATTTCAAAAAACCTATCTGTTCGGGAATTGGCGGCACGGACGGGATTGTCCCCCGGGTCGATTAGCAAGATTGAGAATGGGAAAACGATTCCTAATGTCATGACTTTGAAAAATATTGCGGATGCAATGGAAGTACCGGTTGCTTATTTTTTTCTAGAAGAGGAGGAACAGCTAGTCCAGATCATACGAAAAAAAGACAGGCCTGTATTAACAAGAAATATTAGTGAAACGGGGGAAGTGACAGAGGAAATGCTTTCTAATGGAAAGGACAATTTAATGCAGCCGTGCATTATTACCTTTTCAGGAGGAAGCCATTCAGGTGAAGCCATTTCACATAAGGGAGAAGATTTTATTTATGTTTTAAAAGGAAACCTATTATGTGTTTTAGAAGGATTGGATCGTTATGAATTAGAAGAAGGCGATTCGATGTACTTTCCTAGCACAATCCCGCACAGGTGGGAAAACCTATCAAAAACGGAGGAAGCTAAAATAATGGTTGTCGCCTCCCCTGCTAGTTTTTAAAATTGATCTGCAACTTCGAGTGGAGCAACTCTGAGCCAAATGGCTTTAGGATTGCTCCACTCTTTTTTCCAAAAAAAAACATTTATTTTCTATGCATCGTTTCCTTCTAGAAACAATATATATTTAAGGAAACATAAAATAACTTTTGACAGGGGGTTTACTTATTGGAGAAACAGAGTGAAATTCAGCTGGTGGCTAATGTAGATGACAAAATACCCGCAGGACAAGCCATTTTTCTAGGGTTTCAGCATGTACTCGCAATGGATCTTTATATTGTTCCTATTATTTTGGCGGGCGCACTTTCAATGGGAGTGAGTGACAAGTCTTTCCTTATTCAGATGACTTTTTTAGCTGCAGGCATTGCGACCATTATTCAAACGAAATGGGGGCTTAAACTCCCGGTTGTTCAAGGACCTTCTTATATACCGTTAGGAGCGCTCGCTTTTATCGGAGGGACTCTTGGTTTATCAGCCATGATTGGCAGTTTAATACCTGGTGCCATCCTATTAGCGGTTTTAGGATATTTTAAGCTGATTGGAAAAATTATTGAAAAACTAATCCCACCAATTGTTGCTGGGACGGTCATTCTTGTGATCGGTGTCGCGCTAATGCCAGTGGCTATGAAAAATGTTTTCTATTCTCCTGTTGGTGACCCAAAGGCAAATTTAATCATCGCAGGAACATCGGCATTGTTATTAGTCATCTTCCTCATATTAGGCGGCAGGACGGGAAGGACATCAAAAATCATCAAATTACTTTCCGTTTTACTTGCTCTAACAGGTGGGACCATTGTTGCTGCAGCATATGGAATGGTCGACTTTTCACCGGTGAAAGAGGCTTCGTGGATTTCGTTTCCTAAGATTTTTTCTTATGGAATGCCTACATTTGATATCTCTGCAGTATTAACGATGGTCTTTATCTATTTTGTTATTTTAATAGAAAGTACTGGAACTTGGTTTGCGGTTGGAGCTGTTTCTAATAGCGAGATTACAAAGGAAAGGATAAACAGCGGAACGGCTGGAGAAGGACTTGGCTGTGCTATTGGCTCCGTCATTGGGGGCATGCCAGTCACAGGATATTCCACAAATGCCGGGATCATCGCTGTCACCGGTGTGGCAAGCAGAACAGCCATTCTAGCTGCAGGAGGAATACTCGTCATTCTCGGATTAATCCCTAAATTAACAACATTAATTTCTTGCATTCCAGAGGTTGTGATTATGGGTGTCTTCGCCATCGTGACGGTCATTATTGCGATGAACGGGCTAAGGATTATAAAAAACATTGATTTTACTGAAAGAAATATGATTGTCGTTGGGATTCCAGTCCTGTTAGCCATTGGAGGGATGGTCATTCCTGCTGAAATCGTCTCGCTGTTTCCGCAATTTATTCAATATTTAATTTCAGCCGGTATGGCGATTGGGGCTATTTTTGCAGTGCTACTAAACTTAGTTTTGCCTAAAGATGCAAAGTGAAAATTAGGAGGATCATGAATGTCGCAAATTTTATTGAAAAATGCCTATCTCGTTACAATGAATAAAGACAAACAAGTTTATGAAAATGGAGATATTTTAATAGAAAACAACAAAATCGTTAAAGTCGGAAAGGTAAATCGGGAAAGCGTGCAAAATCATGCGGAGGTCATAGATTGTACCGGAAAAATGATATTGCCCGGCTTGGTCAACACCCATGTTCATACAACACAACAATTGGGGCGCGGCCTTGCTGATGATGTGGATCTGCTCACCTGGCTCAGAAAAAGAACTTGGCCATATGAAAGCAGTATGAGTAAAGAGGAACAATATTTGTCCGCCATCGCTTGCTGCATAGAATTAATTAAATCCGGCGTCACTTCTTTTGCAGAAGCAGGAGGTTTCCATGTCGATTCAATCGGAAAAGCAGTAGAAAAAATGGGAATTCGCTGTGCTTTGGCAAGATCTACAATGGATGCCGGCGAAGGCCTCCCTGAAAATTGGATTGAACAGACGGATGAAACGTTAAATATACAATTAGAAGCATTTGAAAAATGGAACAATCGAGCAAATGGGCGCGTTAAATACTGGTTTGGTGTTCGAACTATTTTTAATGCAACGGAGGAACTTCTCCTAAGAACGAGAGAAATAGCAGATAAACTATGTACGGGTGTTCATATGCATATAGCCGAGATTCCTGAAGAAAATGAATTTTCAAAGGAGAAATTTGGTTATTCGACAGTGGAGTATTTGTCAAATATCGGCTTTTTAGACAAAAACCTGATAGCTGCACACACGGTTTGGCTAACAAATAAGGAAGTTGATTTATTTAGAAATCATGATGTGAAAGTATCCCATAATCCAGCCGCAGCGATGAGAGTGCTCGGTTTTGCCAAGATCCCTGAAATGGTTTCAAAAGGAGTCACTGTTTCGATTGGGACAGACGGGGCACCTTGTAATAATCGAATGGATATGATCGATGAAATGCATCTTACCGCTCTCATTCATAAAGGCAGAACGTTGGATCCAAAAGTAATTCCTGCTGAGACAATTCTTGAAATGGCAACCATTAATGGAGCGAAGGCGATTCTGCAGGAGAGTGAAATCGGAAGCCTGGAGGCTGGAAAAAAAGCGGACTTGATTATTATCAATCCGCATTCAATCGGCAGCCTCCCCCTTCACGATCCCGTTTCTAATCTAGTTTATGCCATGCATTCATCGAATGTTGAATCGACAATGTGTGACGGCAAATGGATTATGAAGGATCGGAATATTTTAGTTGTGGATGAGGAAGAAATCTTAATAGAAGCGCAGAAAATGGCGGAAAGTATAAGAAAAAGAGCAGGCATTCATTTGCCTGAACGGTTTCAGACGATTAGGTACTAAAAATTATTTTACCAAGGGGGCCTACACGGGTCCCCTAATTATTTACCTCCAATCTGTAAAAACCCTTGTACCGCTTGAGAATATTTTTTTACTTTTGAAGAAATAATCTTAAGCGGACATTGAGTCCTTTATTTTAATAGAATGACTATATTTTTCATCCAATTACAAGCTTAGACATAAAATTGGTTTTATTGCACATTATCCGCCAAATGTTCATTTACCCTATGGAAAAGAGTACTTAATTTAGTTGTATATAATCTAGGTTGTACTTATCCCTGTTTTGACCACTCAAAATACATAAATTGAGATAAAAATTACACTTTTACAGGGTGAGTGGAAGGTTTGTCAGCCAGATTTGGTTGTTTATCAGCCAAATTGAGGAGTTTGTCAGCCAATTTCAGGTAGTTGTCAGCCAAATTGACTGGTTTATCAGCCAATCCTCAAAACTGCCACCCATCGCTTGGATACCAGCTAATTCCTGAGTTTGAATTAGTTAAAGCACATATTGTTTTACTGCACATTCCCTCCAACTGCGTAATAAAAATCCGGCATTTCTGCCAACTTCAACATATTATTTTTCCTCAATTATTTTATATTAGTGATATTGGAAATTGGGATAGCGTTAGCAGTGAAAAGCATTTTTTCGGGACCCTACTAACCAAACAATTGATTAGCCTTTTTTCCTTAAAATTTATTTCGAGACTCTACTGATCAAACGTTTGATTAAACTTTTTACCGAATATATATTTCGAGTCCCTACTGACCAAACGTTTGATTAAAACTTTTGAGCAACGATGTAGATGAATTTTGTAAGTTGAACAACAAAAAACCCACCATCGGTTAAGATGATGAGCTAAATTGGACTAATTTCTTCTGCTGTAAAAACCCGACTTTTCTATAACTCTATATCCCTTTTTGGATGAAAACACTAAATCCGTCCCCGTTTTTTGTTTATTTCAATTGCTCCAATTTATGTTTAGATGGAGTTTGGTAAGATACATGGCCATCAATTTTTGTCACATAATGTCCATCGCCAATCGAATATTGGCCGCCGAATTCGTTGTCATAGCGATATACGCGGTATTTTTCACCGGGATTAAGGACTCTTACGAATTGGAGACCCTTATCTGTTCGTTTCCATAGATTGATAGGTTTTTCGATGGCAAGTCTGCCAATTTGCCCCTTTTTCAAGATAACGCCATCCCAATAGACAAGCGGTGTTTCCTTGGCAGGGACTTCGACTTCGGGCGCAGCCATGTCTTTTCTGCCAAATTCATAGATTGCAACCGTACCGGATACTTCATGAGTCGCAGCTAAAAGGGCATAACCTGTAGGACTTTTATCAGCTGAAATAAAACGTAAACCTTCAGGTGATACATCCCCTTTAATATCCTCACTGTAATCTCTACTTGAAATAAATGTAACGAATTCAGGCTTCAGTGGATTCGCAAGGTCATACACCATAATTCCGCTCACTCGCTCCAATGCGATAAATGCATACGTTTTCCCATCAATTTCCCCACTAACAACAGTTTCTGGTTCTGGTCCTTTTGCAGAACTCCGTTTGTCATACGCGATTTCCTCGTTATCCGTGTTAAAGAACTCAGGGAGTGCTTCCGATGTGATTTTTTCAAAGTCACTTCCGCTATCATACACTAGCTCCATTGTTTCAGCGTCAAAGATCGAGAAACTGCGCCCACCATACGAATAAAGCGCTTCATAAGAACCATCCGTTGCCATCCCTTGTTCGAGTGTGATTTTTGTTTTCTTCATCTCATCGAATAATCCATCGGCAACTTTTTGATCAAGTTCTTCTTGCGTGAAACCTTTATAATGATCGGCATTCAATTTAATCTTGTCGGCGATATCACCGATTTCTGCCTCTTCGGAATACGCTTCGTAATCTCGGGTGTCACCTTCATTAGGTGTCAAAATATATGTTTTACCTCCGGCTGTAAATGTATCAATGGCATCTGGCATGTAAAAACCTAAAAGAGGAAGACGTTCAATTGTTGTTTCTTTGTTCCGCTTCCCATCTAGTTCATTCCCTGGAAGAGAGTGATCTTTTACACCAAGTCCTTTCACATGAAGGATTTTTTCTGCCACAAGGTCAACTGTCGCGATTGCGTTGTTTTCTTGCATCGATACATACGCTACTTTACTATCTTGAGAAACCGCTACATACTCAGGTTCCAATTGTTGAAGAGCTGTCCCTTTAGAATTTAAACGGACTTTTTCATCAATTTCTACATCCTTAAACGAAAGTGTATTTGCTGTAAATTTACTTGGCTCTTTCGTGACGTCAATGATTGAAATCGTCCCTTCCGGATCAACTGCGTAATCATCACTTGGCTCTCCTTCATTTGCAACGATCGCTTTCGTTCCGTCTGGTGTAAATGTCACCATGTCAGGCAACGAACCCACTCGCACTTTCGACATATATTCTCCGTCTTTTGATAGAAAAACAATATAGCCTGGGTCTGTCTTCGGATTGCTAACAACAGAAAGAGCAACTAAATCTTTTGTCGGATGGGAGGCAACACTTGTAATATCTGCTGCGTTTTCAATTCCAAAATCCGCTAATAATACGCGTTTTAATGATTTTACTTTTTTAAATTCACCTGACGTTAGTTGTTCAAAAGAAAGAATATCAATTCCAGAAGCAGCTCCATTTGTGACAAAAGCACGCTTTAGTGTCTCATCGTAAGCCATAATCTCAGTGCCACCAATGCCTACACCACTGTCATATTGACCAATTTGAGTAACCTTTAAATGGTCCTCTTTATATTGAAAAAAAGATGATTGTTCCGCGAATACATTGTACGGCTGGCTTGCACCAAAGAGAATACCTGCTGCCGCAATTCCTGCAACTATGTTCTTTCTCAATTTCATCTGCTAGACCCCCAAAATATATTATCTATCAGAAACCAATTCTAGTTGTCTATTATTAAGAAAGTATGAATGTATTGTATTTTATCTGTATTTTTCCAGTAATTTTGGGTGCTAGGATTGGTGGAGACTAAAATTTCAACAGAACCCTTCCTTCATAACTATTTGACAAGAAAACTTTCTAAATTACCATTTGTGTATTCGCTTATAAAAACTGGTTGCTTTGACATATATAGCTCCACTTTTCCAAATATCGGTATACTAAACTAGCATATCGAGAGTATATTATTCATCCAATTTCAAGCTTAGGTATAAAATTGGTTTCATCGCACATTATAATCGCATTATTACAATGTGGTTGGAAGTTTATCAGCCAGATTTGGTAGTTTATCAGCCGAATTGAGGAGTTTGTCAGCCAATTTCAGGTGGTTGTCAGCCAAATTGACTGGTTTATCAGCCAATTCCCACAGGTTACCCCCAAATCGAACGGATACCAGCTAATTCCTGAGCTTGATATCAGTTAAAGTACATATTGTTTTACTGCACTTTCCCTCCAAATGCGTAATAAAAATCTGGCTTTTCTGCCAACCTCAATATATTATTTTTCCTTAATTATTTTATTCCAGTGATATTGGGAATTGGGATAGCGTCAGCAGTGTAAAGCATTTTTTTATTTCGTGACTCTACTGATCAAACGATTGATTAAACTTTCGACCTAATATTTACTCCGAGTCTCTACTAACCAAACGTTTGATTGAAACTTTTGATTAACGATGTAGATGAGTTTTGAAAGTTGAGCAACAAAAAAACCCATCATCAGTTAAGATGATGAGCTAAATAAGACTAGTTTCTTCTGCTGTATAAACCCGACTTTTCTATAACTCTAAATCCTTTTTGGAAGAAAACACTAAAACCATCCTATGTTTTGTTTATCGCAGATTAACGAGCTGTAAGACCCTCACTTCAAGAAGTTGAATAAATCAAAAATTTCTAAGTGGGCGATCAACAGCCTGTAATGGCCTGAATTTAGGAACACAGACTTAGAACGCGATGTCCTGTGGCAACATCTGTGTGACCCACATCCTATGGGCCGCAACTAACAATCAGTGGGGGATGAAGGCAGACTAAGTACGCAACGTCTGCACCAGCACTTCCTGTGCGTCGAAAACCCCAACTGATTGAATTTTCACTTTATTTCAATTGCTCCAATTTATGTTTAGATGGAGTTTGGTATGATACATACCCTTCTATTTTTGTCACATAGTGTCCATCGCCAACCGAATATTGGCCGCCGAATTCGTTGTCATAGCGGTATACGCGGTATTTTTCACCGGGATTTAGGACTCTGACGAACTGGAGACCCTCGTCTGTGCGTTTCCATAGATTGATAGGTTTTTCGATGGAAAGTCTTCCGATCTGGCCCTTTTTCAAGATAACGCCATCCCAATAAACAAGCGGTGTTTCCTTGGCAGGCACTTCGACTTCTACTTCCTCTTCTGGTGCAGCTGGTTTCATCACATTCCAGAAAAGCTCCGATATCGCCTTGTAGCCGTCTTCGCTCAAATGAATATCTTTTGGGTTTGGTAAAAAAGCAATATTTTGTGCGATGACATCTGCAGTTGGAACGTAGGCAGAGACGGATTGGGTCGCAATTTGCTCAATCATTGAATTTAGTGCAGTTAATAATTGGTTGAGAGCAGGCTGGTGCTCAGCCGGCAAATGCGGATATGGATTGTAGTAGCCCATGATATAAAGCTTTATATCTGGATTTAACGATTTTACAGCAGTAATAATTTTAACAAGGTTTTGTTGAATTTCCGCAAAGGTTTGCTTAACCTCTTCCTGATCAAAAGAAACGGTTTGATTTTCCGGGTCAATCTTAATCTTCTTTAAAATATCATTGGCGCCGATATCTAGAGTCACATGCGTGGCTTGGCTCAAAACAGCTTGGATTCCATCGTTGTCCCCTTTGGTCACGTTATTGGCAATGTCTTCAAGTACATTTGTTGTCGTATAACCTGGTACGGCGTAATCCCTGACAAATGTTTGGAGAACCTCAGCGCTCTTGAAGTTTTCCGCAATAAAGTCAGGATAGCCCTTGCCAATCTCGCCATACGGCGTTAGGCCGGCAGCCAGGGAATCCCCAAGACTAACATAATAAACATTATTTTCTACAGCAGCTGAGCTGGCAATTGGCTGCGCCACCATCCCAAATAAAAGCGCAAACACGAATAAAACCTTTGCAAAATACTTAGACAAATAGACCTCCTACTTTCATAACAATTTAGAATATTCAAACAACACTCTATTAGTCTACCTTAATTAAATAGGAAAAAACAACTAGAAAAATTAGCGATGTGGGTAATATTTGTTGACATTTTTCGCTATTAAGTGGAAGCACGGGAACGTTACTTTCACTTCCTTTTGTGGATAGGAGGGCTTTCTCTTATAATTTCCAAAGGTTGTTTGCAATTTAAGTCATTGCTCCATATGTCGTCATTTTCCTATCTACTTCCTATCCGGAGATGGTGGACGGCCCATCAGCTTTCAGTAGTTGCTAGATCAATATTTTCATACTTCCTTTGAAATAACTAGAAATATATGAACAAATGTTTTTGTTGTGACCTTCTATCTGAGCTTGGCGGACATCAGGTCCGTTATTTGCGGTAAAAGGGGCTATTTCCTTATGTTTGAGGACATACATTCCTTTAATTTGTAAGAAAGCAGTGATTTCCTAGTGTTTCTCAGCAGATAACGTACTCAGTGTCCGCTTAGCCCTTCAATTAGCGTCATTTTAGGAGAAAACTAATAATTTCGCTTCTAATTTTGTGGTTTGACGCCAATTTTGGCCGGTTGTCAGCCATTTCGAGGCGTTTATCAGCCATTTCGAGGCGTTTATCAGCCAATTCGTGGCGCTTATCAGCCAATTCATGGCGCTTATCAGCCAATTCACGGCATTTATCAGCCAATTCACGGCATTTATCAGCCAATTCACGGCATTTATCAGCCAATTCACGGCATTTATCAGCCAATTCACGGCATTTGTCAGCCAATTCTCCAACCTCCATGTTTTTTCCCACCCGAACAAGTTTCCTCTACAATTTTAATAAATAAAAGCATCCACAGTAAAAAACACTATCCATATGGAGTAGTGATCACGGTAAAGATTTTAGGTGAGATTCCTTCCAACTGTAGTCGGAAGATCATTTACAAAGTAACCTCAAGCTGAACAAAAACAAAACGCCTGGGTTTGACCCCAAGCGCTGTATTGCCTATTTCCCCTCAATATATGTCCATTTATAACTGTAGGTTGAATTCGGATGAGCAACAAAACCTTTTACATATGGCTTCACAAGGAAGGCTTCACTTGATTGATACATCGGTGAAATGACTGTATCCTGTTCGATTAGAATCCGTTCTGCTTCCTGCAAATCAGCTAAGCGACCATCTAGGTTAGAAAAATCAACTTGCGCTTTTTTAACCAGTTGGTCAAACTCAGGATTTTGATAGCTTTGCCAATTGAATGGACCATCTGAAAGGTGAAGGGACATTAGCTCAATTGGATCAGGATAATCAGTGCCCCATCCGGAGTGGGTCATATCATAATTTTGTTTTGTTTCCAGATCGAGTTTTTGTTTATTTGGCTGCTGGTTAATTTTAACCGTAAGTCCAGGCAAATTCGTCTCAAGTTGGTTCTTAATGTATTCTGCAACGGACTTTCGCTGTCCGTCATCATAGCTCAAAAATTCCAGTTCAATTGAATCAGTACCTAATTCCTCTAGGCCTGTTTGCCAATATTCCTTTGCTTTTTCCACTCCCTCAGAGTTTAAATCTCCATATTTATCTCTGAAATCTCCTCCATCGGAAGTTGATACTAGGTTTTCAGGGATTAAAAAGTAAGCTGGAAGAGATCCGTTTTTGAGAATAAATTCAGCAGACTCTTTTTTATTCCAAGCCATATCAATCGCTTTACGTATATTTGTATTACTTAAGTACTCATTTTCTAAATTAAAGCGTATAAAATATACCTCAATTTTCATAGTTGTTTGGAAATCTGGATGATCATGATATAAATCAACAAATTCTGATGACAGGCTCGTGACATCTACAGTATTTGTATCATAGAGATTTACAGCAGCTGAAACTTCCTTTACTACTTTATAATTAATGGCTTCAAGCTTTACAGCATTAGCATCCCAATAGGTTGGATTTTTTTTAAGCACCCACCCTTCTTCATGTTTCCATGAATCAAGTACAAACGGACCGTTATAAATTAAGTTTTCCGGCTCTAAAGCATATTTTTCCCCTTGGGAATTAATAAATTCTTCATTCTGAGGATAGAAAACAGCATTCGTTAATGTGTCAATGAAATATGGGATGGCATTTTCAAGCTTAACTTCTAATGTAAAGTCATCTAGAGCTTTAACACCTAATTCCTCAACCTTTCCGTAGAGCTCATCGTCCTTATCCTGTATTTTTGTTGCATTTACAATCGAATCTAATCTAAAGGCGTATGGTGAGAGAGTATCTGGGTGAAGTAATCTTTGCCAGGCGAATACAAAATCATGGGCGGTTACAGGTGATCCATTGCTCCATTTTGCGTCTTCTCTTAAATGGAATGTATAAGTTTTCCTGTCTTCACTGACTTCATGATCCTTTGCCATTCCAGGGGTAAGCTTGTGATTTTGATCTTGACGGTAGAGTCCCTCCATAATATTCATCATGATGGTGGCAGAAAGTCTGTCAATGACTCCATTTGTTTTTAATGAAGCGATTTCATATGGTGCGAATAGGTTTAAAGTTTGTGATTCCGAGCTGGTTGATGGATTATTTTCTTCTTTTTCAACGGTTGAATCTGTGGGTTTAACAGTTTCACTCCCTTTTCCATAGCAACCTGCCAAAGCTAATACGATTAAAATAGTTAGCAAGGCTCTTAAAGTCATTCGCTTATTTTTCAAATAAATCCCTCCATATTAAAATTAAATATAATATTTGCAAGTTGTGTGCCAATGTATTTAAAAGCCGGAAAGCGCCCAGCCTATATACCTATTTATCAAAAATATTCAGAAGTGTATAATTATTTTGAAAACCGAGTCAAAATATTTTGAATGTGTAAAATTGCTTTGAAGCTAGAATAGCAAAATAATTTTGCAAAGCCCGTTTTAAAAGGGATTATACAATGGCATAAAATTTGCAATGACCTTTATTGATAAAAATAAGAGGAGGTTACATATGGAAAGGATTCGTAGGCTAAGAGAAAGATTTCATGATTTAGGTGTAAATGGAATGATGATTATCAATCCATGGAACATGATATACATGTCTGGTTTTACGGGAAGCAACGGTGTGATTCTTATTTCTGAAACGGAAGCCAAACTCATTACAGATTATCGTTATTTTGATCAAGCTCGAGAACAGGCTGAGGATTATGAAATCGTGTTACATGCCGGTCACACTGGCCATAAAGGGAGAATTTATGAAGAAGTGGCTGTGCAAGTGAAAGAAATGAAGATTAGCAAGCTTGGTTTTGAGCAGGATCATCTAACATATGGTTTATTTAGTAAAAATAAAGACAACCTGTCAGCTGAATTAGTTCCTACCAGCAAGGTAGTAGAAAAGCTTCGAAAGATTAAATCAAAGGATGAGATTGAAAAACTAAGGTTTGCAGCAGAAGTAGCGGATAAAGCATTTGAACATATTTTAACAATTGTTCGGCCTGGAATAAGAGAGCTTGATATTTCAGATGCACTTACATCCGTTATTAAGGAGCATGGCTGTACGAATACAGCTTTTCCTCCAACGGTTGCTTCGGGTTATCGCGGCGCATTGCCTCATGGCCGTGCAAGTGAAAAAATAATTGAAAAAGGCGACATGATTACGATTGATTTTGGTGCGAATTATAAAGGGTATTGGTCAGATATCGCAAGGACGATTGCGGTTGGAGAGCCTACACCCGAATTAAGGAAAGTACACGATGTGGTACTGACCTCATTCCGAAATTGTGTAGCCAACATCAAACCTGGTTTAACCGATCAAGAGGTTGATGCATTAATGCGGGAAAACATCATTCAGCATGGCTATAACGATTATTCCGGACCAGGGACAGGACATGGCATTGGCATTGAAATCGGCGAGGATCCCTATTTCTCTGTTTTAAAAGACCAAGTATTAGAGGAAAATATGGTGATTACGGTCGAGCCTGGAATTTATTTAAAAGGTCTAGGCGGTGCAAGGGTTGAGGATGTCCTTCTTGTTACTAAAGATGGCTGTGAAAGTTTTAATCCATCAACGAAGGAACTGTTAATTTTATAGATTGTACTAAAATCCCGAAGGAGCTGCATTAAAAGTCTAATTGTACTTTTAAGGCAGCTCCTTTTAGCATGGATTTCGTTTGCATGGACATGGTTGTGCCACCCTAATAAATCGTAAACCCTATGCTTCCCTCTGGGTTTATTGGAACTCTACAAAATTTTGAAGCTACCCTTTCAGCGCCAACACTCCACCAGAATATGGATATTGAACACCATCAATTTTTTGTCATTATTAAATGTCAGTAATAGATATAGGTATCACTGCCCCTGAAATGTGGTATAAACGAAAAAATTCATTTTTTACCCTTTAGGAAGTTTTCCCTGTAAAGTTTTATCATAGCCGGGATCAAGCCCCAATGCTTGGAAGGCTTGCCGAAACATTGACTATCCCCACATAGCTTGGGTAATATATAAATAGGAAAAGTTGGAAATACAGTTTTTCTTTAAATTTCTTGCATATACTATCCTTGACCTTAACGATTAACAGCAGAGGAGAGTTGCAAGTGAAAAAAAGGAGGAAAAATAAAATGACTAAAACATTGAAGGCTCGAGTAAAGACTGGTAAAGCTTTAGGAATGCGTGGAAGGAAACCAAGTTTGGAAACTAAGAACGCTATCATGTCGAAACAAATAGAAGAATTACACCTTCAAGAAAAACAACCCATTCTAAAAGTAAATCAAAATGGAGTAGTGACAAATTTAGATTACAACAATCCACAACACATGAGGTGGCTAGAAGACTAATGAAAGCAGGAGAAATTTACGACCTTTATTTTCCATTTAAACCACCTATCAAGCCGGGCGAAGCTGCAGGTAAGACACGTCCGGCTTTAATTTTGTCTATTTCAACCGATGGAACAACAACCGCTATATTAGTAAAAATTACGGGCTCTAAGCCATCAAGCTCATTTCCTAATCGAATTCAAATTGTTCATTGGAGAGCAGCTGGATTAGAGAAACAATCATACGCTGAAATTAATTCCTCTTTGCCTTTTGATTTTAGCACAGTCCCACATACTTATAGAGGTGAACTGCAAGAATCAGATTTTAATAGAGTTCTATCTTCTTATTTGAAACTTAGAACTGGTGGTTCCCAAACCACAAGTTAATTAGAATTACATATTGCTATAAACCGAGACGTTATTAATTCTATTTAAAAGATAACAAACTAATGTCGAAGAAACCTTCATCCACAGATGCCCTCAGAAAAAGATTGCTTTTTTATACCTCAAGAAGCAAGGAGAGATACCATAATGGACACCCCTAAATTTATAAAGAATCACCAGGAGCATTTACAATTGATTAAAACCGCCATAGAAAAACAGGAAGCCTATCTTTTTATAGGGGCTGGATTTTCACAAAATGCTGAGCCTAAATCCGTTAAGCAGGAACATTATTCCAGAGGAAAACCACCTTTTTCTATTAGAAAGTCAGCCAAATTTACTGGTTTGTCAGCCAATTCCCGCAGGTAGTACCTAAATCTCTCTACATTGAAAAAGTCTTAATATAAGTGATATTTTCATATCGCACTTCCTAAAACTGAACATAAAAAAATAGACCTCTTGCAGATACTATAATGTATCTGTATTCCGTGATTCCTGAGTGTGATGTGTCTATTTTTTCAATCAACATCATCCGTTACATCATACATCTTTACTTTAATCTGAAAGCCCTCGTAAGTCATAAGCATCTTTCCAACTTCTTCCCATGCAAAAGGTTTTCCATCAATGATAATAAGGGGTACGCCGTCAGATGATTCATCATATTCAATAATGCCTGTGAACTGATCATGAATAATTGAATTGTATGCTTGTCCATTAGGGAATAGCTTTGACTTAACTTGTTGCATATGGATACCTTTTCGAGTCTTTTCAATTAGCTTAGTAAGTAATTCTGTCTGATTGGAATCCAATTCACCATGGATAGCAAATTTGTAACCATACTTTATGTCCTCCGCAGCCTCCAAGTAAAGCCCGACTGGATGCAGTCGCCTTTCCACATAGAAAGTTCTGCTTACACCTTGATAATCCTTCAATGAAAAGCTTTCTATCAACTGCTCTAGGTCTACCCCTAGCTCATCGGACATAATCTCGTTGTAGCAATTGTTACATAATCGCTTACTAGTTGCCCCGTCTTTCAATATGATTTTTACTTCATTCGTTCCGCAGCGCTCACACTTGTCCATATGCTCACCTATTTAGTTTTTCTTCTATTTTATCATAATGACAATTGGATTAGAAAAATGCAAAATTGCAATAGCATGTTCATTGCTTTGTACGCCAGCCTATCAAACACCCCTTTTCTTACAGGGAGCGTCAACCGTCCATCCGGTTTTTGTAGTTGCTAGATTGATATTATCATTTTCAATTCAAAAAATTAGCTAAATCCGATCATTTGCTCCGCGTTCTTTATTACCACATAGTAAAACCTTCAATTTATTCATACAACAAATTAAGCTTAAGATTGGCTTTATTGCACATTATCCTTCGAAGATTCATCTCCCCTTCAGAAAATACAAAATCACACAGAAAAAGGTACTCTAATCTATCAGTTCTGTAATCTAAGTTGTACCTAAGCCTGTTTAGGCCACTTAAACGACATATTGTTAGATAAAAACTTCACTTTGACAGAGAGGCTGAAGGTTTATCAGCCAAATTGGGCAGTTTGTCAGCCAGATTTTGAATTTGTCAGCCAATTCCAGGTAGTTGTCAGCCAAATTGACTGGTTTGTCAGCCAATTCCCACAGGTGGCACCTAAATCTCTCTACATTGCTTATATAAGTGAACTTTTCATGATCTCACTTCCAAAAATTACATCCCTGAACGTGGTAAAAAAATACAGGATTTCCTCCTGGAATAAAGTGAATAGGCGCATCTAGATTATTGTGCTTGATTACAATTAATATCCTAATAGACTTTTTTCCAAACCCTTTATCAACGCGGATCGGTACTAATTTCACAAAAAATAATTTGACTTAATTGAATTTTGTGATAATATAAATACAATAATTCCTATTGTTATACTACGAATTAAACTCTTTTTATCCAGATAGAGGGTGAGACTACCCCCGCGAACTCTCGGCATCCAGGTTTTAAAGCGAGGTCAGACATCACTCAGATTGCGAAGAACCCTGGTGCCAAATTCAGAAGAGTGGCTGCTCATTCCGAAGATAAGAAGGTGTTGGCAAAATGGCTTCACGTTTCGTAATGCACCCTTCTATTATCGTAAAGAAGAGTTGTCGTTTTTCCAAAGCTGTAAAGCAAGTAAATGAAATCCAAATTGGAAAGGGAGAGAAAAAGATGGCCATTTCAACATTTAAAGCAAAAACAGTTTTAAAAGAAAACGTATTAGTGGAAACAGAATCGAGAGGGCATAAAGTGATTGTGGATGAGCCAGCAACCTTAGGAGGAACTGATAAAGGAATGAATCCGGTGGAACTACTTCTGTCCGCTTTAGGTGCGTGCCAGTCAATCGTAGCGAGAACATATGCGAAGCAATTCAATATCGATCTTAAAAAGTTTTGGGTTGAATTAGAAGGAGATATTGACCTAGACGGGTTTTTTAACAAATCTGATGTAAGACCAGGATTCTTATCCATACTGTATACGTTTCATATCGAAACGGATGCCCCAGAAGATAAAGTCGAAGCATTTAAAGCATTCGTTGAAGATCATTGTCCTGTCGGCGACACGATTGCCAATCCTGTGAATCTTGTTTCTTCAAAAATGGTTGTTCATCAGCCTGTTAAATAAAATACGGCCGCAAAGATAAAAATACGAATATATAAACTAATAAGAGACACACAGGAAAATTAAATTCTTGTGTGTCTCTTTTAATATACGACTAATGTGAAACAGGATTTTCCCGGGCGTCACTGCGACGAAATGATCCTTTATTCCGCTAATACTTTTCAGGTCTCTATTAATCAAACGTTTAATTAAATCCCCTTAAATCCAGACAGGACAAGGGATTGAGACTGTTCAATCAAACGTTTGTTTAAAGGCCAGCTTGCACCGTGACAGGATCTCACTAAGTTTGTATCATAATAATTATTAAAATTTGGCCATTGCTTTAAATTGATATATAAATACGAACATACATATTAATCAAACGTTTAATTAAATCCACTCAAAGCCATACAGGACAAGGGATTGGGACTGTTCAATCAAACGTTTGTTTAAAGGCCATCTTGCACCGTGACAGGATCTCACTAAGTTTGTATCATAATAATTATTAAAATTTGGCCATTGCTTTAAATTGATATATAAATACGAACATACATATTAATCAAACGTTTAATTAAATCCCCTCAAAGCCAGGCAGGACAAGGGATTGGGACTGTTCAATCAAACGTTTGTTTAAAGGTCCTCTTGCATTGATCGCACAGGATCTCACTATGTTTGTATCATACTAATTATTAAAATTAGGCAATTACATATTAATCAAACGTTTAATTAAATCCACTCAAAGCCAGGCAGGACAAGGGATTGGGACTGTTTAATCAAACGATTAATTAGACCCTCTAGGTATAGATAATAGCAAAGGTCTATCTAACGATTGTTGAATATCTTCCCAGTATCACTGTGACCATTCGGTTAACGAAAAAAAGAACCCCCCAGAAAAGCGAATCAGTCCGCTTTTCTGGGGGATCTAGTGTTGGTATGTGGAAGAATTCAACTTAAATCATACAACTCTACTTAGAAAATGTTCCAAAAATCGATCGGCTTCTACTTCTGTACAGACGCGAATCTTAGGTTCACCTTCAGGATGACCGATGGTTCTCCCTACCTCTTCTCCTTCTAAAACAACCTTTACATTCATCGTTTCCGTCTTTACAAAGCTTGGATCAATGGCAACTCCCACGGCAAGTGGATCATGAAGACCACAACCGGCGATCCCTGGATAATATTTCTCATAATATCCGATATAAAACTCAGTCATATCCGCAAAAAAATGAGCCGTTTCTTTTCCAGTCTCACGCCATTCATTCACCCTTGATAGTGGCAATAATGTTTGCAAGGTTACATCTAATCCTACAAGAGTCACGTTTAAACCAGATGAGAAAACATAGTCAGCTGCTTCAGGGTCTGCGATGATATTCGCTTCAGCATACGCATTTACATTCCCTGGTACTTTTACAGCCCCACCCATCACAACGACCTCTTTAACGAGCGGGATGATTTCCGGTGCTTTTTGGATCGCTAAAGCAAGATTTGTCAGTGGTCCCACAGCAATGATCGTTATTTCATGCGGGCGATTTTTCACCTGTTCGATCATAAAATCCGGGGCAAATTGACTCATCGCTTGAGTCGTCGGTTCGTTCTTCAACGTATTGCCTATTCCATCCTCTCCATGGACATGTCTCGCCCAAACCTCTTTTTCGCCGCGCACGAATCGTTGAGCAGCCCCTTGATAAACAGGTATTCCCGCTCCTACTTTTTCCAGAACGGTAAGTGTATTACGAGTCGCTTCTTCTACGGGTACGTTACCGAAACAGGTCGTAAAACCAAGCAGCTCTAGTTCTGGAGAGTTTATGGAGTAAGACATCGCTAATGCATCATCAATTCCCGTATCAACATCAAATATAATCGGTTTCAAAACAAATCCCACCATTCAACAATTTAAATTATTTTTTAGTATAACTTTGAAGTGCCTCAGTGACCATATTCCAAAACTTCGCATGGTCTAGTTTCAAGGCAACATTGACATTTGGTTCACGGTCGGTTACACCGTGCATATCTACTAAGGTCATTCCGTAAGTATGAACCCCGGTTGTCTCCACATCCACACGCAACTTTTTCGTCTCAACAACAGAAGGATCGATACAATACGCTACACAACAAATATCATGTACAGGTGGATGTTCGAATCCAAATACCTCTAAATACGTTTTGCGGAAAAACACCAGTAGTTCGTTCACAAATTGCGCAACGGGATTGTCAATCGCAGCAATGCGTTCGCAAACCTCGTGAGTCGCTAAAGCTTGATGAGTAAGGTCAAGCCCCATCATCGTAATCGGAGCGCCACTCTCAAAAACAACCTTTGCAGCCTCCGCATCCACATAAATATTGAATTCTGCTGCTGGAGTCCAGTTGCCAAACGTTCCTCCACCCATGATGACAATTTCCTGTATTTTAGAAAGGATAGCCGGTTCACGTCTCATAGCCATCGCAATATTCGTTAGCGGGCCAGTAGGAACGAGTGTAATATCCCCATCTGATTCCATTAGCTTTCGAATAATAAAATCAACAGCATGTTCCTCTTCAATCGTTTTAGTAGCCTCTGGCAGGACCGGTCCGTCCATTCCGGAATCTCCATGAATATCGGGAGCAGTTTCGCGTTTTCTGACAAGCGGTTGACCGCTTCCTTGGAAAACAGGTACATCATACATGCCAGCAATCTCACAAACTTTTAGGGCATTCGCTGTTGTTTTCTCCACTTCAGCGTTCCCTGCTACAGTTGTAATACCGACTAATTCGATGTTTGGATTCCCTGCTGCGAGCAAAATAGCAATGGCATCATCATGACCTGGATCACAATCAAGAATAATTTTGCGTTTCTTGTTTTCTAGCATAGAAAAATACCGTCCTTTTCATTACTTTGTAAATGCCACACATAAAGAATCTACTATTTATTATGCTTTCATAGGGCATATATCAATCGAGCTAAAATGGTGATTTAAGAATAAAACCACTTGATTTCAATTTGCATATCCTCCCTTTTGATTGAAAGCGATGACAAAAAAGAATGCTCAACATAACACAATCTTATAATATCAAATTTTCACATAAAAAAGAAAAACGATCTCAAAGGTAAATGAGACCATTTCAACATTCCTTATATAAAAGAACACAGACCGACAGCATTGGTATCTACTAAATTTGAGTGCTTTATTTTTGGGTCATACCTATCATAGCAATGCCAAAGCATCCATAAACTTTCTCGCTCTATCTTCCTGCCCTTCTTAATTAATCGTTTGATTAACACCACATGCCTTGCCACACAAGGCTTCTCGGCATTCAATCAAACGATTGATTATATGAAACATACTGTAAAACAAAATTTTTCAGGTTGTCACTGTGACCGTTCCAAATGAAAGCACATTTTAATCAAATGTTGTAAACACATACACATTATCCGCCAAATGTTCATTTATCCTATGGAAAAATGTGCTTTTATTAAGTTGTTTTGTAATCTAAGTTATACTAATCCTGTTTTGACCACTCAAAATACATAATGTGAGATTAAAATTAAACTTTTGCAGGGGGAATGGAGGGTTTATCAGCCAAATTTGGTAGTTTGTAAGCCAGATTGAGGAGTTTATCAGCCAATTCCAGGCGGTTGTCAGCCAAATCGACTGGTTTGTCAGCCAATTCCACTTGTGGCGCACCCCCCCACAGACACCAGCCCATATTAATCAAACGATTGTTTAAATATTATGAACACATACACATTCCCATCCAAATATTTAAAAAAGCTGACATTAACATGGCTTTGACCTTTGAAAATAGCATTCTCTAGCAAGGAAAAGCCCCACCTAGCCCACTTTTTCCTATTTATCTCCCCCCAAAAATCTCTTAAAATGGTACTATACGTATATAAACACTACCAAAAATCCCACTTTTTTGAATTAAGGAGAATAGCTAATGAGGAAACAAAAAGCACTTAAAGTAGTGAGCGCTTCAATGATAACAAGCTCTGCATTTGTCGCTTCTTCACCTGTTGGGGCGGCTGCAGCCAGTAATGTGGACAAGCTGGTGAAGGAAGCCAAGGAATTAGGAACGATTTTAAAATGGGCAATTTCTATTGAAGGAAGTGCAGATGGGAAAACGCGCCCCATGGCAGCTTACAATGCAACTAAGGAAGCTTATAATAAAGCTGTAAACGCCGTTAAAACACTGCCTGCTGCTCAAAAGAATACATACATGGCTGATCTGGAAAAAAACGTAAAGCTGCATATCGACCGAACCATGTCGTATATTGACGCGCTTACGGCTGGAGAAAAAATTAAGGAGAAACAGCAAGCTCTAGCCAATCAACTAGATCGAAATTTAATAAATGACGACACCGAAAAGGCCTACCATGAACTGACAAGAGAAATCCGCAAGCAAGCACTGCTTTTAGACCGTGTTTACGGACAGACAACTCGAGAATTAATCCGCTCTCAATACAAGTATTCTGCGGAGAAGATTCGCGATAACACCATGTACGCCGTCACAGTAAAAATGGCAATCGACAAGGCTTCAAAAGCATTGACCGAAAAGGATACCCGAACGGCTGAAAGATATATGAACGAGGCTAAGAAATACCTAAACTATGTAGAAAATTCAAATATAAAAAACACGCTAAACAATCGCTTCAATTCGATTGCACAAACAACAGTCCCAACGATCATTAAGGTAACAGCTTCCGAACCAAAACGAATCAAAGTTGAATTTAATAGTAAAATGCTATCCGAAAATAGTACAAATGGGGCCGAAAATACAGCCAATTACTCGGTTAATGGCAAAACTATTAAACAGGTAAAGCTAGTAGATGATAAGAAAACGGCCATTATTGAATTATATGAACCCCTTAATACGAATTCAAGCTATACCGTAACGATTAAAAAGAACATTCAAACGGATAATAATACCGCGCTTGGTTCTGCGGATATCGTTACTTCCTTTGTATTTTTTGATAGCGGAAAGCCGACAGTCAATTTTGTTACAGCCGATCCAAATGGAGGCATTGAAATCAAGTTTTCTGAATTAATCTCGGCAAGTTCACCTATTGCCATTACGATAGAAGGAAAAACGGTTTCCTATTCTTCTATCTATCAGGACACAGATACAGTCGTTGTGCCAGGTTCAGAAATGAAGCGACTGGGTTTGCAGAAAGGGAATTTCTATTCCATCGTTTTTACCGGTGCAAGGGACCTCGTTTCCCCGAGTGCAAATACGATGGATACTTATAGCGGAAGATTTCATTACAATGCAATGGCTGACACCATGCCACCAGAGGTTCGAAGCATTCAAGCCAAGGATGAGAGAACTTTTACGCTGGAATTTAGTGAACCATTAACAGATCTAGCTGCTGCGAATCTTGTCATAACGAAAGGGAGTACAGCGATTAGACCAACATCTGTTAAGGATGTTTCAGGCGGGCTCAAAACAAAGTACGAAATTGAACTGCCTGCAACGATTTACGCTGCCACTGATTCGTCAGCGTTCTTAAATGTCCAAATCAAATCGTTTAAGGACACAGCTAATAATATGGGGAATACAACTGATCGTACGGTTACCATGATCAGGGATCTAACTCCACCACAATTTGCGGGCATACGATATGATGTTTCAAAAAATGAAATCCAGATCACGTTCAGCAAAACATTAAAAACGGGAACACCATTTATTAATAAAATGACCATGTATGACCATAAAAATGACCCAATTAGACCAGTTGTGAAGCAAAACAACGGCAATATGATGATTATCGATGCAAAAAACTTAATAGATGGAAATTATGTCATTAATGCTGACGCAGGATTGGTGAAGGATACATCAACCGCTCAAAATGATAGTCTGCCGTTTAGGGTAGCCGTGACAAAGAAGGCGGACATTGTTAAACCACAAGTAACCATCGTCCAAGGACCAAAAAACGGACAATTTAAAGCGGTATTTAGTGAACCTGTTACAATGGATTCATTAATAAATCCGGCTAACTATTTAATTAATGGGGCAATGCTTCCTGCTGGCACAGATTTTACCGATATCACCGACCAAAAAATAGTAACGATTACCCTACCAGAAGGGGCCATTCCAACTACAACTAGTTATTCTATTACAGTAAGAGGGGTAAAGGATTTATCTGATAATGAAAATAACCTTCATCATGGAACGGTTACGATTGTTGACAATACTCTACCTGTCTTACAATCAGCAACGTTAAATAACAACAATGATTTGATTTTGACATTCTCTGAAAATATCGTAATCCCAACTAACCAACAAATTATCCTAAGTTTGATAGTCGGTGGTCAAGGTTTAGATTCTACTAAGTATTCTGTAGGCGGGATTAATGGAAATGAGTTGACTATTACACCTCGAAACGGGGCTTCTTTTTCTGGGAATAATATCTTCGTCGAAACAAATACAAATTCAAAGATTACTGATCAGGCTGGAAATAAGACTAAACAAAGCAGTGCGTTGATTCCGTGATTCATGAAGAATGAAAATGATAAAAAGTAAGCTATCAAAGCTTCTTGAAAAATGGGGCAGTCAAGAACGTCAGCTTCTTAACTTTCTTGACTACCCCGATAACTAGAGGGGGAAAATCTTAATACGTTCCTTTCTAATATCCATCTTTTTGCATTTTCAGGTATAATAACATATAATAATTTATATAATAAAAATGATCGAGTGCTGCTAACACCCGATCAATGCAACTACATGCCGCATGAAGAGCGGCTGACCAACTGAAATATGAAGAATTACAAAAAGAAGTTAATTACCCTACTCTTTGGTCGGAGCGGCGGGCGATTACTTCTTTTTTCTTTTGGTGACGACTGCGATGATTGCTACTATCGCTGTTAAAGCTGTAGCCAGAAAAATGCCAAATTGAATTAGCATGTTCATTGCTTCGTATGTCACCATTTAAACACCCCCTTTCTTTCAGGGAGTGCCAACCGCCCATCCGCTTTATGTAGTTGCTAGTTTCATATTATCATTTTCAACTCAAACAAACTAGCCACATACGAACATTCGTCCCCATTTTATTCACTTTCAAAAGTCCTTCTATTCATTGAAGATTGGTTTCACTGCATGTTACCTGCCAAATACTCATTTTTCCACCGATAAAGGTGCGGCATTAATTTAGCTGTTTTGTAATTTATGCTGTACTTAACCTCATTAAGGCCTCCAAAACCACATATGGAGAGGTGAAAATTCACTTTATATAGGAGTTTGGTAGTTTTATCAGCCAGATTGACTAGTTTATCAGCCAAATTGATTAGTTTATCAGCCAATTCCAGGTGGTTATCAGCCAAAACGACTGGTTTATCAGCCAACTCCCCAAACTGGCACTCAACTCAAGCAAACACCATCTAAATTCTGCTGGATCACACTTTTCGAGTGGTCCGTTTCAAAGCTTACATTTTAAAAAGAATTCCCCACCCCCTGTCCTTTCCCACCCTAATTCCATATGTAACAAGTAAAGGGTGGTGCATTTAAATGAATTTAAAATCTGGCAATATCAAACAGTTCCAGTCATTTTCACAGTTTAAGAGTTTAGAAGAATTTAATTCTCATATTGAAATGTGGATGTCGGTTCATAAGGACAAGCTTTCGAAGGGGGAGCTTGTCGGATTGAAGCGGCTTATTCGCTTTGCGGCGAAAGTGCCGGGTGTGTGTAATGCGAAAATCGGGACGGTATTAAAAGCGATCCACGAGGAGTTCAACGGCAACGGAATTTCCCGCTCTACCTTCAAAAGAATGATTGCAAAGGCCACAGAACATGGCATCATGTCAGTCCATGAAACGGAGAGAAAAAACGGTTCACAGTCCAGCAACCTATATGTGTTCAATCGTTTTCCTAACAGTGAACCACCTAAGAAGGAAAAATTGGACTCCCCTATTAAAACTAGCAATCTTTCTAAAACTAATAATAAAAACAATAAAAAACGTAACGTGTACGATACGTGTCTCGATCACACCTATACAAGTGACCGTGTGCCTAATGACTTTGTTCAAGTGGTTAAGTACTTTTTTCCTGAAGCCAAAAGCATTGAGGAATTCTGGAAAATGACTGGCATTGCTGCTTATCGCCATAACCGGGAAACCGACAAGGAGAGAGTGCTATCCATAGCCAATCAATCCATGAAACAGCTCATTCGAAAAATGAAAACAGCTGCCAAGGTCACCAAGCCTATTGCCTATTACTACGGAATTCTAGATAAAAAATTTCAGGAGCTCTATTTCGAAGAGCTTTACGAAATGGACTTTCCCGCAACAATACAAACGGATAAATCTCTGGCTCCATCCCAAATGGGCGAGCTTTTTAGGGACGTCATATTTGGTTCTACAGCGACATAATCAGTTTTTCTGCCCATAATACTGTTCCACTATCGACTTTTCCATTAAGCAACTGGGACAAGGAACCCGTCCCTCAGACCCAATTTTGCACAAAAAGGGACCAAAATCCATATTTTACGTTCAAAATTCCTTTTTGATGCTGTTTTTCGACTTTTCACCCCCTGTTTTGCGTTCAAATTGGATTTTGATCGGGTCGATGGTCAAGTGCTTTCCAAGTATGCTCTAGATAACCCGGGAATACATGGTAAAGCGCGCTTTCTGAAGGGATTTCTGATGGAAAGCTTTGAACAGGTCACAGATCAATATACGCCGATGATTTACAAGATTATTTCGTCTTTAAGCATCTATACGAACAAGGATGAGTTTTTTCAGGTTGGTCTTATTGCGTTATGGGAAGCGTATGAGCGTTTTGATGCAGAAAAAGGAATCTTCACGAGTTTCGCATATGCCTATATTAGAGGACGATTGCAGACGGAAATGACGAGAATGAATCGGCATGCGGATAAAACGGTGCACGTGCAGGAGAAGTTTTTAGAGGATATCGAGGACGATTTCAACTTCTGTACTATGGACGAAGATATTCTTCTTTCCTATTGCCAGGCGGGGAAGTTAACAGAGAATCAGACAAAATGGGTTCTATATACATTTTTAAAAGAACTAACAGTCTCAGAGATTGCTGCCATTGAACAAGTATCTTTATCTGCCGTGAAAAACTGGCGAACGGGAGCGAAAGAAAAGCTTAGAATAGCGAATACTATATTATAAGATTCAAGGTGCCTGGCTCCACATAATACTAACATCTTGTATCGTGGCGCCTGGCACTTTTCTCCGAAAAATGATTATTCACAATAATGTAACATTTGTTCATTTCGTATGAATTCTTATCCTTTTTTCTACATAACCCTGATATACCAACGTTTCATGATTGATAGATTTATCATTTCTCCATCGATTCTATCGCCGGATTTTATAAATTTTTCCTTAGGGAAACAAATGGGAACTACTCTGCATGGTGGAAAGTGTCTCTTTATAATCTAATAGGTTTAGAAAGGAGACTAGCAGTGAAAACTTTAAATTTGAATTACATAGGTCACACCTTGAAAAGGCTAAGAAAATCAAATCTTTTACGTCAGGAGGAATTTGCCAATCAGTGTAACGAGCTAGATCGAAAAACAATCAGTTTACTAGAAAACAATAAGCAAGTGCCGCTCCTAAGCACGATTAGTTCACTAGCAAAAGGATTACAAATGACCCCGTCTGAACTGCTAAAAGAAATTGAAGATGATTTACTTAAAGGAAGGTATGAAAATTAATAGGCATGTTGCCTGCCAAAGGAGCCGATTCACTTGTTTATGAGATCCCGCTATACGATAACGAAACAATTGATGAGCATGACAGGTTATTTTGATCGCTATGGAAAAATGTGCACACTTGTCACAGAAACTAGGAAAACATTTATGGTCGATCAATCCCCACTAGAAATTCTTGATGAAAGCATTCGCTGCATCGGCTATGATCTAAAAGGTGCTATGATAACATCCAAGCGACTGTTGGGCAATGTCCATCATTGCCCCGTTCTGGTCAACCCCATCCACAGAATTGTCTTGTTCCCGACCAAATCAGCTCTACACGAAGAGTGCACCTGGTTTAACCCCGTTCACATCAAGAGAACAATCAGCCTCAACAACCAAACAACAATCACGTTCAGTAACGGCCAAACCATAACCATCCCAGCGAAACTATCCTCTTTCAACTGCAAAATCAAAAGAGCAGAACATTTAGAGGAAATGACGAGAGATTCTATATTCTTTATTATAAATGGTCATGATCATCGTATGAAGAAACGAAAGAAGAAAGGCAACCACTTGCCTTAGTGGGACGGAGGGATAGACTCTTTAGGCCCAGGTATTACAGACCAATACGAACATACATATTAATCAAACGTTTGATTAAATCCTTCAAAACCATGAAGGACAAGGGATTGTGACTGTTCAATCAAACGTTTGTTTAAAAAGTTGGCGCTGAGCCTTATGGAAAACATAAATGCATACCTAATATTAATCAAACGTTTGATTAAATCCCTCAAAACCATACAGGACTAGGGATTGAGACTGTTCAATCAAACGATTGTTTAATCCGCTCTTGCACTAACAGGACAGACTCTCCCTAAGTTTAAATCATGACATTTATCAAAATTAGTCAATTGGTATACGTTGATATAAAAATACGAACATACATATTAATCAAACGTTTGATTAAATCCCCTCAAAGTCATACAGGCCAAGGGATTGAGTCTGTTCAATCAAACGTTTGATTAAACTTTTTAGGAATGGGAAAGTACCTTAGCTACAACCTAGTCCAAAGATTAAAATTTCCAATGGATAAATCAATTTTTTGATGACTATTATCATGTTTATTGTTCCTTAAAAAAAGGAGGAAATTATTAACATCCCTGATTGTTTGCTTAAAGGAAATGATTTCAAAATTGAGGGATCGATGATATTTTATATAAGCGATCAAGATCTTCTCATTAACAAACGAAAAATAATGAACGTTAGTATGGTTGTATAAATAAAAGCAAAGTCTATCTAACGATTGTTGAATTTCTTCCGTGATACTCTCATATTGAAATTGGCGTAACAGAAAATCGTAGCGTGATACTCCACCTATGGAATCTAGCATTTAACATTACATCCTTTTCTATATAATAAATGCTTATAAAATAATGACACATGAAAAATTTGATTCTACGCTTTAAATCTATTTATTACTTACTATAGGTTTTGAGCCATTGTAATCAAAGTTTCCGCTGAGGACGATATTTCTTCCATGAAGGTATTTGTTTCTTTGCTGAAGCAGCCACATTTTGTGTATTTCCTCGGCCTGTTCAGCAATATAAGCTACATCTTCTATCATTTCCGCCATATTTTACGAATAAAATTCACTTGTCCTAAAATCGTTGCACAAAAATAGCCGTCCCTGATAAAGAGAGCAGCCATCACTTTACTTATATAAAGTTAATTGGCAACCTGGCGATCATAGTTCAATAGCTAAGCGAACGACAGACCCATGGCTTTGCGTCCTCATCTTTCAATGAGTTTGCCTTTATCAAATTTTTAAAAACAAAGTTACCATTACTTTTTACAATTTATATAGTAATGAACATAAAATAAATAGTCAATAAAACTTATCTAAATTTTACAAAAATGTTACATAATACGACAATTATCCTACAACAATAACTTATCAATTAGGGGAGCGCTATTCCTAATCCTTTTAAAAGAGAAAAAATGCAAACAAATCTGAACAAGCTAATATTACCCCTCTAAACCCCAAAAATGCAAATAACCTGATGCTGCTAGAAAAGGAGATAAATAGGGGAATACAAGATTGATATAACTTCAAAATAGTAGTCTTTTCTCCTATCTAAGTAGTAAAATATAACTTTAATGATAAAAGGAGGAAGTATTATGAAAAATCGAAAGGTCATATTGATAAGTTTTTTAACTGTCTTTTTATTATTATTTTCGGAAAATGCAGTTTCAGCAAAAGTAATGTGGGGGAAAACTGAATTAAAGGAAGGACAAATAGGAAAGGTAACCATACTAACCAATGTCAACACAACTAAGATAGATGGTGACACGCTAACACAGGGTAAGGGGCTTAAAAAAGGTGAAGAGTTTAGAGTATACTCAAACAAAGTTGTAAATGGGAGCCAATATTACGGTTTAGGCGGAGGACTCTTTGTTCAAAAATCTGATCGGATCAAATATGAAACACCCTCTAAGGCTAAATTAGCACAATTGAAGAACGAATCTCAATGGAAAAAGATTAATCCAAATATAGATATTAATAAGGGAATATCAACTCAGACGACTATTCAATTAAAAGACGGAAAAGTCATGATTATAGATGATCAAAGTTCCTTTATTTATGACTACAATACAAATAAATGGTCTAAAGCTGCACCAACGATTCAAAAACATGACATCGTTTCACCAGTTTTACTTCCGGATGGCCGCGTTTTAGTATTTACTGGATTTAACGGAACTTTTCCTGCCACTTACTTTCAAAGAGCTGAAATCTATAATCCAAAAACCAATAAGTGGAGTTTAACAGGCAATTTGAATATTCCTAGAGGGATCTCTGTTCAAGCAGTTGTATTAGAAGACGGCAGGGTTTTGGCAGCTGGAGGAGAGAATCATGGAGAGACTGTTGTAGAAATCTATGATCCAATGACGAACAAATGGTCTAAAGGGGCCATTATGGAGTATTCTAATAACTTTGGCGGTTTCTCTTTCCTTCCTCTGAAAGATGGAAAAATACTTTCGATCGGTGGACGTGTACCTTTAAATGAAAGTACTTTTATGGGCAGAAAAGTAGCCTCAGCATTAGAAATTTATGATCATAAGAATAACACATGGTCTGTACATGATATTCAATCTGAATTAAATGTATCTGAAAAATTCTTTTATCTGTCCGATGGATCAATTTTCTCTATCACTCAATTTAGAACTGGTATTTATCATTTTGATACTAAAGAGTTTAAACCATTTACATTCGGTCATTTAGGATTAGCAGATGCTGTAGAAATGCAGAATGGACAGGTTTTAATTACTGGTGTTATTGATGACAATAAGCCAAATGGATATTTGTATTCTCTTAAAACAAAAAAGCTAGAACAAATAAAGATTCCATCTAATGCCCCAAAATTATTTATGCTTCCAAACGGTAAGGTATTGGCTTTGGGTTCAGAAACCTACAATAATGCAAGTAATGCTTTCATGATAGATTGGAATGTAATGTATTTATATACACCTTCAAAGTAAATACATATAGCATAACTTAACTTAATATTCGCTAAAAAACCACCTAGAATTAAAGTAATGAATATACTAAACGCATGGACTTAGAAAAGATCCATGCGTTTATTTTGGTCGACTATAACATCTATCTAATAATAAACTTACAGAACCGCCATAGCCTTCTTCATTATCGCAGAACGTCTTGCTTCTTTTGCCTTATTGTAAGCTTGACGGTATTCTTCAGCATGTTCAACACTGTAGCCACTTGCTTTCAATTCTTTTTGAAGCTGACTATATACAGCGTTAAAGGCTTCATCTGTTTTTGCCTCAAGTGATTTTCCAGCATTAGAATACTTCACATAAAAATAACTGAAGGAGATTTCTTCCCCATTGCCTTTCTTCCCGCTATACTCACTATATGCCCGTCCAATTAATGCATCGACCCTGCCGGTTGCTTGGTCTTCAAGCTGCGCAAATGCGTATTCGTATCTCTTTTTAATGGATTCAACAGATACGGTGCCTGTAGGTGTTTTTTCTGATGTTTTACTAGAGTTCGTGGTGGTTTTCTGTTGAGTACCGGTACTATTATCATCGTTTGAATTTGCACTTTCGAAGCTAGACTCTGTACTTGACGTACTTGCGCCATTTCCCTTTTCATCCTCATCAACTGTTTCTTCATTGGACTCGATTTCCTCAAGTGTCGGGATTTCTACTTTATATTCAGTATCTGTTAATTCATTCACTTCTTCGTCAGCCACATCATATTCCTTAATGTTAATAAAATAATAGGCAGCACCTGCACCGCAAAGTAAAATAACAACAAGTGAAATGAGTACAATTTTCCATTTTTTCATTCGATTTGTTCTTCCCCTCATAACTCATACTTCTACAAATTCTATCATATCTTGTTATATCCAGACATATATCTTCGCAATTTTTTACAATTTTTCACCAATTATCGGAAATTGTGTATTTTGGAGGTATTTAAAATGATATAATAGTTTACTAGAACGACCAATACATATGATAAAGGTCCCCTTTTTTCATAATGGTCAGAATAGTATAATTTTAGGAGGATGTAGTATGTCACTTAAGAAAAAATCTTTAGCGGCTATTTTAGCTACGACAACATTAGCTGCTAGCGCTGCAGTAGTAACAGTTAACCCTACTGCTTCGAGCGCGGCCTCTAATGCCGAAAATTTAGTAAAGAAGGCAGAAAACCTTTCTGGTGCTTTAAAATGGGAGATTTCTGTTGAGTACCGCAAAACAGCTTATCCTAAAAATGTAGTGGATTATCCAAACATGAAGTTGTTTAACGACACGAAAGCTGCCTTACAATCAGCAAAAACGGCGGTTTCCAAGCTTTCTGGCAAAGAGAAAACAGTTCTTTCAGCTAGACTTGATGAAGTAAACAAGTACTACACACGTTCATTAAATTTAATTGATGCCATTACAGCTGGTAAGAAAATTGAGAAGCAAAAAGATGAATTAACAAATGCGTTGGCAAAAGGTGTAGATCAGACAACAGTAAAAGCTTATCATGATCTTTCAACAGCTATTCGTAAACAAGCGATCATCCTTGATCGTGTATACGGCCAATCTACTCGTGATTTAGTACGTGACGAGTTCAAAAAATCAGCTGAAACGGTTATTGCACAATCATTATATCCAGTTAGTACAAAAATTGAATTAGATCGCCTACAAAAAGGATTAGACAAGAACATTGACAAAGAAGTAGAAACTCGTGTGACAAACGCAGTTAAATTCTTGAAAAAAGTTGAAAATGCTAAACAAAAGTCAGATTTAGCCTCTCAATTAAACAAAGAATTAGAAGCTGTACTAGCTAACTCAAACAGCGCAGAAGCTGTAAAGGTTGCATTAGAGAACTATGGTTTCGATTTAACAGCTTATAATAAAATTACTGTAGACTCTCGTAAAGCAGCTATTGCTGGAGACGTTATTGTAAATAGAGGGAACGGCTTTAACAAAGCGGAACTTCAAAACGTTCTAAATGCAAGTGCTGCTGTGAGAACAGCCTTTGAAGAAGCAACTCAAAAAGTGAAGGCTGGCAATACAACAGTTGAGCAATTCCTTGGTGGAGTAGTTACAGCTGTTGATGCAAACAAAGCTTCTTTAAAAACAGTACAAGGTAAAGAAACAACAGAATTCCTTCGTGGAATTACTTCCCTTCTAGATCAAGGCTTTACTTTAACAAAAGAAGAAACAGACCAAGTTAACACATTATTAGGTGCAAAGGTTTTAGAAGATGGCAAGGTTTATAAATCTTACAAACAACTTTCTCCTAACGGCCAAAAAGCTGTAGATGAAGTGCTAAATGCAACATTAGATGCTAGCAGCTTCTCTGTGGTAGTACAGGTTGTTGTTATGGCTGTGCTGGAAAATCAATTGACACAATAATTGCAAGTAAACGCTGTTCGGGTATGCCGGACAGCGTTTTTTAATTTCGGTAACCTTTAGAAGAGAAAAGAAAGGTAAGAAAAAAGAGAGTCACAAGACTTCCATACTAAACAACCCTCTAACGGAATATACTTGAGCAAGCAGCTTTTTTCCAAGGGGGGTTATTTGTTCATGAGGCGATACGGTCATAGAATAGCAATTTTTATCCCCCTATTTTTAATAGTTGTGATACTTTGGCTTTTCCTGAACGGTCTTTTTCGATCGTCAAGCGTTCAGGCATGGAAAGCAGTAGATAAATTTTATCAATATGAGCAAGAGGGGAATTTCGCTGGGTCATGGGAAATGTTCCATCCATTTATGAAACAGAAGTTCCCAAAAGGGCATTATTTGCAGGATCGAGCGCATGTATTTATGAATCACTTCGGAGTGGAAACGTTCACATATTCAATGGGAAAGCCAGAGAAGGAGAAGAAATGGCAGCCTTCTAACGAAAAGCAAGAGTTCAATGTTGTCTATAAAGTGCAGGTCATTCAGGTTTACAAAGGGAAGTATGGAAACTTTTCGCTTCATCAGGATGTCTTTGTGGTGCAAGAAGAAAAGGACTGGATGATTATATGGGATTATTGGAAATAACCTGATTTTTTGAAAAACAGGGCATCTTTAGGTCCCTTTGATACCCGTGATTAGCATAAATAGCCATTCACGGGCACCATTATCATTCAGCTTACTTACTTAATCTCCGATACTTGTTATATCTGCAAACTCTATAAATCACACTATACACTATACAGACCAATTCCTATTTATATCAACTCGACTTTTATAGCTCAATATCCTTTTTGACTTTCTTACTAATAAACTGCACATACTCTTTTATTGGATAAGACATGATTTTTTCAGATTGTTTGAACTCAATTCCTTGCCCTTTTATTTTTTGCAGTAACTGTGGGATTGATATCTTATTGTGATAAATGAGCTCAAAAGAATTTAACACCGTTTCTTTCCATTTCCTTTGGTCCCCGATAAAATAAGCTTCACCATTTACATAATGATTTAAAATCTCTTCAACCTTCCTACTTGGAAGTCTGGATGCTAAATTGTTTCTTGCTTCGCGAGTTTGATCATTTTCTAAAGTATCTGAAGCTGCCGCTGTTTCATTTTTTTGACCGTTTTCAATACGCTGTAGATCTTTCTCGACCTCACCATCTACTCCATAATGTTTCGACATATGCTGTATCACTTGTTTATACCAATAAGGACTGTCAGATGAATTTTTCCTTTGTAAGGATTCCATATCCCTTTTCAAGTCTGCATCCATCTGCTGCTGGCTGCGTCCTGTAAAGGGAACATCCAGTGTGCTATCATAATAATCCATTTTATTTTGAACTGCTCTTTTCTTTCGTTCTTCTTCCCAAGCTCTGGCAAACTCTCTTTGTTTCCGTTCCTCTTCTTCCTTTTTAGCTCTTTCAGACTCTTCTTGCTTTCGAAGAATTTCCTGTTGTTGATGGATCAGCTCAAGTTGTCTTTTAAACTCTTCCTGATACCCATCTTCATTCTCGTCAGTATAAATAAAATTAGATTGTTCATGATTAATTGTTAAGGCTTTTTCCAATGGTACTTTTATTGGTTTGTACACGGTCCTGGTCTTCTTGGGGTTATCATTCTCTTGCAAAAATCTGATAATATTAATTTCGCGTTCGTGAGGAGCAAAGTAAAACATGCTTTTTACTTGAAGATTAAAAGGACGATGATTCAGTAAAGCATTTTTCAGATTCGGTTCCAATCCTCTTATAAATTCGGTCCATAAGGAATCTTGCCTCGTTTGACTGACACACAATAATTCTCCGTCTACTAGAGAAACATGGTTAATTTCAGATTCATAAGCTAACCAATAACTATCGAATAAAAAAATTGGGGTGAAATGATGTTCATTCCGTTCATAGCCCAGCTCTTCTAATTCTGTACCTAATCTCTCGATGTCAATCTCGTAATCATTTAATAATGCAACATTCATTCCTTTCTCCCCCTATTGTACAAATACTTTAATTATGTAGAGCCAATACTTGATTCAAAGGGTTGTTTGCAATTTAAGATATAGTACCAAATAATCATTATTTAATATAAATGATTGAGTTATGAGAACACCTTATCAATGCAACTACATGCAGCAAGAAGAGCGGCTGACCAATTAATATTGACGCTTGTTAAAAAGAAGTTAACTTCCCTACATTCTTTGGTCGAGAGCGGAGGGGGTTACCTTTTCTAACATTATGGCTAGGGAATTTCTGTGATGGAAATCTAGTGTTCAATCCTTTAATTTTTTTATTGCCCGTTTTGCCAAAGCCCTTGGACTACTAATATCAAGCATTAGGTTCGCTGCATCTAATAGATAATTTTTGTTTTCTTTTATGTAAGTTACGAATGTTTTTTTTGAAGTTTCCACTATTTGTTTATAATTATTTTCTTGGTGAACCTGTTTAAAAGGATCCATATCTAAAAAAATCTTACCATCTTCTTTGCTGATAATTTTTACAATTACTCTTTGTCCTATTTTTAAGTTAAAATTCTTAAAGTCACCTTTTGCTATTCCAATAGTACCATCACGCAATTCAACATAGGCTCCAAATTTCATAAGTCCAGTAATTTTCCCTACCATTTCCTTATCAGAGAAGTAGCTGTCGTTAGAAAATTCAATACCACAATTATTACAAAATTTTGTTTTCCTCAATTTGTACTTCTTCACAATTTTGACAGTAACTCATTATTCTCTCTCCCTAATAATCTTGAAATTGGAATTTATTTTAGTGACCACGCTAAACAAATCGCTATTATTTTAGTCTTTTCCTCTTAATTTTGAAATAAGATTTGGGTGTACTTGCTGATCAAATGATGATGAATCTAATGTGCTTTAATTCCCGACACTCTATATCGAGCTAGTACTTGAATGCATCAATTTCAAAATGTTTACTAAAAATTTTATAAAGATAAATATAACCTATTGTGTAAATTTCGCTTCCTCTTCCATAACGAATAATAGATTTTCAGTTCCAACTTATTGAGCTAATTGTCTCCATTGACTTTCTTTTATACTCTGCTAGTCACCTTGGACAAAAATCTTTCAACTTAGTATGGCAATGATTAGGCACCAAAAACAGAGACTCCCCACTCCATTTTACAATTTCCGATAATATACTAGATCTTCATCTTTTATATGTATTAATTCCTTTAACTTAAAGTATGTTTCGGTTAAATGACCTCTTCCTCCTGTGTAACCAAAATAAGCACCTGTAATTGCTGTATAACATCCTGTCCTTTCAATTCTTGTTAAAAAACCTTTTAACTCGGCAGGAGATATATTTAATACCTGAGATGTTTCTTTTTCAAATTCGTTCCAAAAAGAGTCAGCTCTTTGCAATTCATTTTCATTTTCTTTGATTTCATTCCTACTTTCATATGTATCAAGAAGATATAAAATTGTTAATTCACGATTTGTTAAATCATCTAAAATCTTTAAATAATCATCATATTCATCTGCTTTACTTATAATTCGAGAATACATGCCGTTTTTAAGTAACCTTGCAAAAAATCGGATTTTTTCTCTTTGCTTAGTAAAAAGAGCCGCTTTATATGTGGAAAAATATGAATGTAGGAAATCCTCATTTTTAATTAAATCAGGAGTTAATTCAATTCTCCCCATCCCTAATTCATCATAGAAAATTTTTGCCCTATCTAGTAATATATTGTTATATGAAACAGTTAATAAGTTATCAACTACCGCTCCATAAGGGACAGCCTGAATTAACCCTCTAATTACTGTGTTCTTACTATATTTCTTTAACAAATCATCTTGAATTGAATTCTTTATAATTTTATCTGGAATAGATAATTCATTTTTATCCATACTCATCACCCCAACAATCTAATCATTTGTAAAATATCCAGAGCAAAAAATTATTCAATAAACAACAGTGAAGTATACTTAATACTTCTGATTCCGTTGCCAATTCCAAGCACTCTCAATTATCTCCTCTAAACCTTTCTCCGCTTTCCAGCCAAGTTCTTTGTAGATCTTCTGTGCGGAAGCAACTAATCTTGCTGGATCTCCTTCACGTCTATTAGCCATCACAACATGTGCGTTTACCCCTGTAACCCTTTCACAAGTCTCAATGACCTCTTTAACAGAATATCCTAGTCCATTGCCCAAATTATAAGTAGCAGTATTCTTTTTCCCTTCAAATAAGGAGTCTAAAGCCAATACATGTGCTCTGGCCAAGTCTGTAACATGGATATAATCTCGGATACATGTTCCATCAGGCGTATCGTAGTCCGATCCAAATACAGAAACTTTCTCTCTAGCATCTGCTAAATGCTGAAGTACGATTGGGATTAAATGTGTTTCTGGATCATGACTCTCTCCAGTTTCAGCTGATGCATGAGCCCCAGCTGCGTTAAAGTAACGTAATACAACGTAATTGAGGTCATATGCTCTCGCGTAATCAGCTAGAATCTGTTCAATCATCAGCTTTGATCTTCCATAAGGATTAATTGGATTCGTTTCACAAGATTCATAAATTAATTCTACATTGGGAACCCCATACGTAGCTGCCGTTGAAGAAAAAATAAAGTTCTTCACGTTATGTTTTAACATCACTCTCAAAAGAGTAAGAGTGGCTGCCACATTGTTCTCATAGTATTTGATCGGATCAACAACAGATTCTCCTACTAAACTATTAGCTGCAAAATGCATAACGGCATTAATTGGATATTTGGAAAAAACCGCTTCAAGATCTACTGCATTCCCAAGATCACCCATTACAAAAACCGCGCGCTTATCTACTGCTTCCTCATGTCCCGTTGAAAGATTATCCAAAACGATAACTTCTTTTGATTCTACTAATTCTTTAACAAGATGGCTGCCAATGTAGCCAGCTCCGCCTACTACTAATATCATTTGCTATCATCCCCATTTCATGACAAGTTAAATAAACCTTGCTGAAATTAATATCTGCAAGGATTTTCTTATAAGATACTTTCCAGCTTTATATTAATGGTCATGAATCACAGGCCAAACATGTGAAACCGTATTTTCTTAATGAGTGTCTTGAATGAGAATACTCAGTCTGACAATCAGCAATAATTTACTTGCACTTGGTAATATTCTCAATAAAAAACTTTAGCTTAATTACATAACTGAACTTAGGCTAAAACCATGAAACAAAATAATTCGAGTTTTGCACAGACACTCAAATTATGAATTCCAGGACCTCGATCAGATTCAATATATCAATTGTAGTTCCAATAAGATTTATACATACTAATTTTCCTCCTCAATGCGGGGGACAATTTTTTATGATTTCTTCCCATCTTGTAGCCCACAAGTTTGGCACCATTACGCAAAATAGATAACGGTAATAAGTGAAGCTTCCTGATTTCTTTTAAATATCGCCATTCAGTCAATACGAATTTCAAGCCTTCTCCTTCTGGACTTAAAAATTCATCTAATATCCACTTCTCACGATCATGAAAAACACCAATATCAAAGTTTCTTTGAAATTCCTGCCTGACTGTATAATCATGTGAGTGGAACACTTTTGCCTCTGCCATATAAGCAATAGAATACCCAGCTAAAGCTGCTTTTGCTGCAACATACATATCTTCTCCCAAGATTATGTTGATTGGGAAACCCCCTATCTCATCTAATATGCTCTTCCGATAAGCTGCAAACGAATTCGATGTAAATACCGTTTTCAATCCATATTGTTTTTTATTTTCTAGCCTCTTTATTAAAGTTTGTTCTGGATAATTAAAGGTACGTGCAAAGCTTCCGAAAACTTGTGCATTCTTATGGGGTAATTGCCTTCCATAAGCAATTCCTACATTCTCGTCTGCAAAAGCACTTATTAATTTATCAATGCTTTTATCATCAAACAAAATAGCATCTTGGGTCAGGTAAACAATAATTTCCCCTCTTGCTTCTTTTGCTGCAAGATTTCTTGTTCCACCATGATTAAAATTCCTTCGTTCAACCTCAATAACCTGAGCACCGTAAGATATAGAAACATCCTTTGTATGGTCGTTAGAAGAAGAGTCTATAACAATAATTTCAATATCTTCTCTTTTAGGAATTAAAGGAAGCAGATTCTTAAGATCCTGCTCCGCATTTAGAGTGGGAATAATAACCGAAACAGTCTTCATTTCATTCTTCCTTACTATTAAATTACTTTTAATTACTTGTCATTAAGAATTTCTTTAACGAATCTCGCCAAAATGGCATTTCTTTAAAACCGTTCAATCTCAATCCCATATGATCTAACACTGAGTAGCTAGGACGAGGTGCGGGTCTCGGAAAGTCTTTTGTTGTACAAGGCACCACCTTTACATCAATTGCCGACTCTTCAAAAATCGCCTTTGCAAATTCAAACCACGAGCATTGTCCTGAGTTGGAAATGTGGTAAACACCGTACTTTTCTGTCTGTATTAAGTCGATAATTCTTTCGGCTAGATCCACTGTATAAGTCGGTGCCCCAATTTGATCGTCAACTACTGATAACTCTTTCTTTTCCTCACCCAATTTTAACATTGTTTTCACAAAGTTATTTCCATACTTGCCGTACACCCAAGATGTACGGACAATATAGAATTTCGAGTGGAAATTTCGGACAAATTTCTCACCGGCTAGCTTTGACTCTCCATAAACACCAAGTGGATTCGATAGTTTAAACTCATTGATTGGGTCACTTGCTGTTCCGTCAAAAACATAATCTGTACTAACATACACTAATTTTGCGTTAATTTTTTCTGCAGCTACTGATACATTTCTTGTTCCGATAGCATTAACCAAAAATGCATGATCTGGTTCTGACTCCGCTAAATCAACTTTTGTGTGGGCAGCTGCATGAATCACTACGTCAGGGGTTATATTAATAAAGACCTCATTTACCTGATTGATATTCGTAATATCCAGATCTTCTCTCCCATACCCAAATACTTCATAGCCATTACTCTCAAGCATCCATACTAAATCAGTACCCAGTTGCCCTTTTGCACCTGTTACAATGACCTTCATTTATTTTCACCATACTGTTTATTGTAGTAATCCATATATGATCCAGTTTTGATATCCTTCCACCATTCTTGATTATCCTTGTACCATTGAATCGTTTCTACAATTCCTGTATCAAATGTATATTTCGGTTTCCAACCAAGTTCATTCATAAGCTTCATTGGGTCAATGGCATAGCGGCGGTCATGGCCGAGACGATCTTCCACATACTTGATTAACTGATTTGAAGCACCAAGCTTTTCAATTATTAGGTGAACAATTTCATTATTCGTCCGCTCATTATGTCCTCCAATATTGTATACCTCGCCTGGAACCCCTTTGTGTATCACTAAGTCGATGGCTGAACAATGATCCTTTACATGAAGCCAGTCACGGATATTTTTGCCGTCTCCATAAATCGGTAGCTCTTTTCCTTCCATTGCATTTGTTATCATTAATGGAATCAATTTCTCTGGAAAATGATATGGCCCATAATTATTAGAACAGCGTGTAATATTCACGTTCATCCCGTATGTTTCATAATAAGATCTTACAAGCATGTCTCCTCCAGCTTTGCTAGCTGAATATGGGCTGTTCGGCGCGAGTGTTGTTTCCTCAGTAAAATAACCGCTTTCACCTAAAGAACCATACACTTCATCTGTAGAAATTTGTATATACTTTTGTACCCCATTTGCTTTTGCTGCGTCTAAAAGAGCCTGAGTACCAAGTACATTGCTTTTCACAAAAACATCTGGTTCAGTAATACTTCGATCAACATGAGACTCAGCTGCAAAGTTAACGAGTATATCAATCCTATGTTCCTTTAGAATATGTTCAACAAGTTTACGATTGTTAATATCACCTTTGACAAATGCATAGTTTGGATTTCCCTCTAAACTTCTTAGGTTTCCTAAATTCCCTGCATATGTAAGTAAGTCATAATTAACAACTTTATAGTCGCTATATTTTTCAAGGATAAAATGAACAAAATTACTTCCTATAAATCCAGCTCCACCTGTTACTAAAAGATTCATTTGTGACTCTCCCATACAAAGTTATTTTCGGCTTCTTCAAGCACTGGATGGATTTCATCCTTCCCTGATAAAATTGGTGTAGCTGTAGGCCAATCAATCGCCAAAGTTGGGTCATTCCAAGCAATCCCACGATCATGCTCTGGAGAATAAAGCTCATCCACTTTATATTGAACCTCTGTATTTTCGACTAACGTACAAAAACCATGAGCAAATCCTTTTGGCACTAATAATTGACGATTATTACTCGCAGATAAAATAAATCCTTGCCACTTTCCATAGGTAAGGGAACCTTTACGAATGTCAATAATTACATCGTAAATTGCTCCACTCGTCACACGCACAAGCTTTGTCTGGGATTTAGGTTCCAATTGATAGTGCAAGCCGCGAAGTGTTCCCGCTGGCTGTGATAAAGAGTGGTTATCTTGTACAAATTCAATATTAATCCCTAATTCATTAAATATCTGCTTATTATAACTCTCAATAAAAAAACCGCGGTGATCTCCGAACACTTTTGGTTCGAAAAGATACGCCCCCGGTAATTTTGTTTCTATTTTTTTCATAACCAAACCTCCCAATTAAAACTGATAAATTGGCTGCTTTCGATTAGCTAAACGAATTAAATACTCACCATATTGATTTTTCTTCAAAGGCTCAGCAAGTGCTAGTAACTGGTCTTTATCTATATACCCCTTAATAAACGCAATCTCCTCTAAACAGGCAATCTTCAAACTTTGTCGTTTCTCTATTGTTTCGATAAACTGAGATGCTTCTAATAAAGATTCATGTGTTCCTGAATCGAACCACGAAAATCCACGACCTAAAATTTCAACATGTAGATCCCCAGATTCAAAATAGGCTTTATTAACATCCGTAATCTCAAGCTCACCACGAGCAGAAGGCTTAATATTTTTGGCAATATCAATCACTCGATTATCATAGAAATAGAGACCTGTTATTGCATAATTCGATTTCGGCTCAACTGGTTTTTCTTCGATTGATCGAACAATACCATACTCATCAAAGTCAACTACACCAAATCGCTCCGGATCATTCACATAATAACCAAACACCGTAGCTCCACTTTCTCGCTCAGCAGCACTCTTGAGCATGCTAGTGAGCCCATGGCCATAATAAAGATTATCTCCTAAAATCAATGCAACATGATCATTCCCAATGAATTCTTCACCAATCAAAAAGGCTTGGGCTAAACCATCTGGAGAGGGCTGTACAGCGTAAGATAATGAAATACCAATATGCGATCCTTCTCCCAGTAGCTGCTCAAAACGCGGAGTGTCTTCAGGAGTTGAGATAATTAAAATATCCTTGATTCCTGCTAGCATTAAAACGGAAAGTGGGTAAAAAATCATTGGTTTATCATATATAGGTAGTAATTGTTTTGATATTGCTTTTGTTAGTGGGTACAGTCTTGTTCCACTGCCTCCCGCCAATATAATGCCTTTCATTTTTTATTTTCACCCCAAATCTCTTATTCCCCTAAATTTCACATATCTTTTTTTGGCAGATATTAAATACAGAAGAAGAACAATATATAATATAAGAAGAGTTTTTATTTCAAAGAAAACTTTAAAATTACCTATTGAAATAAAATTGTAGAAAGTTATATAAAGATAAGCAGACAAAAAATAAAAATAGACTCCATTTTTTATACTGTACAACACAATATAAATAACCACATAAAATAGAAAAGATAGAAAAATTAATATGATCAAGCTATTTAAATATCCAAAATTCATTATCAAGCCTGGATATAAACCAAACGTAAAATTCACACCTCGTTCGATAGCAGTTTCGACATCGTTATTTCCAATAGCTAACATAATACCTTCCATCATATTAAAATTAAATTTACTTGAAACAAAGTATTCATTGTTAGCCATTAATTGATTATCTATACCCCACCACGTATGCCCCTGCAATCCTAAAGCTCTATATAGAATAAAGGCAAGAGGGCCACCAAACTGTTCAACTAATGCATAGTTTGAATAGTGATAAACAACTAATGAAAATGCCAATAATATGGTGCCTAATAATATTAATATATTTTTTTTTGTGATTACCTTTTTATTGTTTATAATAAAATAAACAAATGTTGGTATACAAAAATAATATACACCAAATATTATACCCCCGAATTTTTGTCCTATTAATATTAGATATATTAAATACAAAATCAATAGGAAAATTTGGGAGTTAGCAAATGTCCTTTTATTACTCATTTTTGATATTAAGAAAATATATCCACTTATTATTGGAACCATAACAACTGTAGAACCAAAAGGAGCAAGGAAATTCCAAAAAACAGTAGTTTGTAGATAATCAAATCTAGATATATAACCTGAGCTAAAGATAGGGATATTTCCGGTAATAATTATATTAATATAGCTTAATGAAATTAATAATAAGCTTATAAAAAATGCACTTTTGATATATATATTATTAATTAATCTATTCGGATTTATTTCATTTAAACTTATAGTCATTTTTATATTAATTAATTTTCCCCTAAAAAAGTGATCAATTTTTCTCAAAAACACTGCATGGAGAATTAATAGAACATTTAATCTAAATGCCGCTCCAGTAAAATAAGAATATTCCCCTTGTTCAATAATATAAATTCCTTTTTCAATATACAAAACTGATAATGATCCCAATATATTAAAAAACACAAACAAACTAAAAAAAACAAAAAAGAAGTTATCTATTTTCCGCAATATAAAAACATATACCACTAATAAAATCACATTGACTAAACAATAAATTATAAACATTTGAATTCATCACTCATAAAAAAGTACTCCCTTTTGTTGAAAGTGCCCAATAAGTTCTTCCCTTCCGATTTCCTTAAGTATTTTTTCACCAGTAATTGAAACTGTTATTAATTTTTCATCAATGTCTTTTAGATTCATCAAAGGACTCGAGATAAAAGAAATTACCTCCTCAACTGGATATTCTTGTATTACCGATTCTATTGGGGAAGGATCGTCAATTACTTCTAGTTCTATGTCGGTTAGTTTTTTTATTTTATTAATAAAAATATTATTTTCATTATTTACACTTGGATGAGACTTATAAAATATCTTTTTGAATTTTCTTTCAACTAAATATTTTACTGCTTTATCATAAAAACATTCTATTTTATCATTGAGATTTAACTTAGACAAATCTTGATCCAAAAATAAGCAATCATCTGCCGAAGCATTTTGATATATATCCATTTTTTGTAAATATAATGGTATTTGTTCTTTGTATTTAATATATTCTTTTCCTGTTAAACCCCCAAAATATATTTTGTAATTTAGACCTAATAATATTGATATTATTTTTTTTATAATCATATAAATTATATCTTTGTAATTTATTTTTTTTTCTGAGTAATTTAAAATACCATCTGCAAGCAAAAAGGTGTTTTTAGGATTTCTAAAAAAAACAGTATAATTTGCTGCTTGATGAAAAGGGTGAGGAATATATAAATTAAAATCTCTATTACTTAAAATCTCATTAAGTTTTATTTTAAACCTCACTAAAGATTTTATATTTCTAATAATATTCGAAGTATCATAATAATAAACCTCTGCATTATCTATTTGTAGTATTGATTTGTTAAGTTTTTTTGAAAAAATAAATACATAATTGTTATCATGGTTTTTTTTAATAATTAAAGGTATTTGATATAATTGTATTGGTGCTACTCCAATAAAAATATTCATAATTTCCTCACTATCTTCTTTCCATCTTTACTCTTTTTAATTTTTTAAATAATAAACTTATGCGAACGTTAATTTGTTCCATTAATTATTTTTAGAGTTTATAACGGCAGATATCTTGCTATTTATTACCTCATCAACATTCACTTTTTTTATAAAGACTATATTCATTAATAGAAAATATAGAGAAAAAGAAAAAGCTGTTGCAAGAGCGATCACATTAATAGAAAAATCAATTCTTAGCAAGAATAAACTTAATACTGCATTGGATAAAATTGATACTACCTGTATCGAAAGGTATACTCTTTGATTGTCTGTAGAATTAAAATAATTAGCCGCAAATCCTACTAGAGTAAGCGGATAAATACCTAACATTAATATTTGTGCAGATTGAATACCTTTTACATATTCAGGCATAAAGAATTCAATAAAATACGGAATACATAAATAACCCACAAAAACAATAAGAGCCATAACCAAAGCTAGAATTTTATTTATTTTCCAGTAATAATCTTTTATCTCTTTATATTGCTTCTGACTAACTAACCCAACAATCTTAGGGTATAAAACTTGTCCGATAACTTGGGGTAGCAACATCATTGAACTAAAAATTAGCATGCCTATCCCGTAGTTCCCAACATCTTCTGGAGTCATCATAATAGCTATGATAATCCGATCACTGGCAATCATTATACTCCAAACAAGACCTACCAATAAAATAGGAAAACCCGTTTTCACAAGATCTTTATACTTTTCAAAATCAAAAATTAATTTTACTTTTTGAAATGACTTACGTCCAACATACACTTCTATAATAAGTGCTAGTAGCATTCCGATAAATAATCCTTCATATCCAATACATAAAACCAAAATAAGTGTTAATATAGATTGCGAAACATTTTTTATGAACATAAGTTTTGAAGCAACCCTAAAGTTTTGTTCTGATTTATAAAACATTTCCACATAACCAGATAAGAAAAGGAAAATTGAAATAAGTGCAGTAAGTAAAATACCTGTTTGATATTCCTGATCAATATCGAAGAAAAATAAAGATATACTTGCCAATATAAACAGCACAACTGAGAACAATGGAAGTGTAAATAAAAAGGAGAAAGTCAGATTTCTTATTTCCTGTACTCTTTCTCCATTCTGACGGGCCAAATAAAAAGGCACTTCACGGTTCATCGCATTAAGGGTTCCTAACTGAAAAAGAGGAATAAATGTAAAAGCTAAAGAAATAGCTAAATAATATCCATACTGCTTCGGTCCTAGAATATTTCTTGTAGCCACTCCTACCAAAAATGTAAAGATCGCTGAAAGTAATGTAGCCGAACCAAGTGATAGGATATTTTCTATCGTTTTATTTTGTTTAATTTTTTTAAAAAATGGCATATAAATTACTCCACTTAATAGAGCTCTTCTAATGATAGAGGTATACCTGCCATTAAATTCTTATTAGCTGTAGTATTCAATAATTGCTCATAATACTTTGGCTCAAGCCCATAACCAGGACGAATAACTTTTATATTTTCTTTGGTAAATCTTTCTCCAGCTTTAATATCTTTCGCAACATAAATAGATCTTCTAAATTTTAAAGAAGCTTTTTCTTTTTCTGTCGGTCCATATGTCACTTTCCCCAGCGCCTGCCATGCACGCTTAGTCTCAACAACAAGTGCTTTCATTTCTTCAGGCTCCATCGAGAAAGCAGAATCCACACCTCCATCTGCACGAGACAGAGTAAAATGCTTTTCTATGACTGTTGCACCTAAAGCGACACTCGCTACAGCTACACCGGTACCCATAGTATGATCAGAGAGTCCTACCTGTACATTAAACATTTCTCTCATATGAGGAATAGTAGAAATATTCGTGTTTTCTGGAGTTGCTGGGTATGTGCTTGTACATTTTAATAAAATCAAGTTCTTACAACCAGCTTCTTGTACTGCTCGAACGAGTTCATCCAATTCTGCAACTGTTGCCATTCCAGTGGATACAATCATTGGCTTTCCAGTTGCTGCTACTTTCTTTATCAAAGGAATGTCCGTGTTTTCAAATGAAGCAATTTTATAAAGAGGGACATCTAATTCTTCTAAAAAATCCACAGCCGTTTCATCGAAAGGAGTACTGAATGGAATCATTCCAAGTTCACGTGCTCGGTCAAATATCGGTTTGTGCCATTCCCATGGAGTATAAGCTTGCTGATATAACTTATATAAAGAATTACCCTTCCACAAGCTGTCTTCATCACTTATTACAAAATCAGGGTTTTCAATATTTAAGGTCATCGTATCAGCTGTATACGTTTGTATTTTAAGAGCATGAGCTCCCGATTTTGCAGCAGCATCTACAATCTCAAGGGCACGTTCTAATGATTGATTATGATTCCCTGACATCTCAGCTATAATAAAGGGGCGATGAGATGCACCAATGTTTATCTTTCCTATTGCTATATCTTTCATTTCATCTTCCTCATTTCGCTGCCCTTATTATTCTGTTAATTGGTGTGTCCCAACCGCCATGTAATAAGTGCATAAATTTATCCTTTTCTTTTGAATTGTGATAACTTCCTTTTCCTATTTGAGTGAATCTGATACTTTTCCCCATCCGAATATCAGGCCATACTTTTTTGAAAAGTGACTCAATCTCATTTGTTAGTTTTTGATATGACGAAGACAATGTTTCATCTTCTAAAAAATCCACTCTTTGCTGAGCAATAATATCTCCTGTATCTAACCCTACATCAATGTAATGAATGGTGACTCCCTTTGGTGTATCTTCTAAAAAACTCCACAAATTAGGATCTGCTCCCCTATTCCATGGTAGAAATGAAATGTGAAGATTTATAATTTTACCTTCATAAAGATTGACAACACTTTTTGGTATAATATAACGATAACCGTAGCTAATAATGTAATCAACGTTTTCTTTAATTAACTCGTGTTCTTCAATTTTTTCTTCTTTATGAATCACTACATCGTTAAATGTATTAAGAAATTCGATTATATTTTCTCTATATGGTCCTAATAATAAGACTTTCATTTTTAGCCACTTCCTTACTAGTTCCCATAAATAAAATTCCTAATGTTTTTCATTGTTTCATGTCTTTTTACCTTATGAGGATTCAATACAAATAAACAATTAGATGACACTTCAACTACTTTTTCCGATGTAGCAAGTAGTTTTAAAACCTCTTCTTGAATATTATTTTTGGTAACTTGATCGCTTTCCCCTAGCCAAATAGTTGCTCCTCTTTTTGCAACATCATGCGCAATATCACGTTGATTTTCTGCTACTGTAACTGTAATAGAAGGTAGCTTTAAATAACATCTTTCCCATGTAGTCGAACCACCAGCCCCAATAGCAAGGTCTGCATCCACCATTAGTTCAGCCATATTACTTATCTGACAATGAAATATTACATTTGACATTTTATCGCATATTTTCTTAATTACTTCTTTCTGTGGATTTGCCGATCCCACTATAACGTTGAATTCAATATCAGGTCGCTTTAAATCCTGAATGGCATGAAGGGTTTTCATCGTTTCTCTAGTTGGATCAGTTCCTCCAAAAAAAACAAGAATATTATTTATATCTCCATCACGCTTTATTTTCTGAGGATCAATAGAAAGAAATTCATCACGAAGCAAGACATGATTCGGACCCAATAATTGAATACAGGAATCCGGCACTAGTCCTTTATAGCGATTTTGCATTTCAAGATAATAATTTTGGTCAAGGAGTATATCACAATCATGATAGCGATCAGCAAGGTCATCGATAACCATGATATGTTTAACGTCTGAACGAAGCTCTCTTTCCCATTTTGCATCAAGACCATAATGATCAACAATGAGTAAGTCGGTTTTCACACTTAACTTTTTTAATATCTGCTTTGTTTCTTCAACATCGTGCTTCCAGTTTTCTCGTGTCCATTTCCAATTGCTCTGATCTTCATGTGAGACCAGAGTATAAACACGAAACCCCAGATTCTGTATGAATAAAATACTGTTACCTGGAAAGTTTCTACAAACAAATGTAATATTTGCTCCTTCTCTTTCAAGCTGTTTTGCCAATGTTACACAACGCATAACATGGCCTGTTCCAATTTCAAGAGAAGCATCTGTTCTAATAACTACATTCATTTTATTCACACCAACAGCTTCTTTTGTTCGATATGGGCATTAATCTCATTCCACTCTGGATAATCATTTAATAGTTTAATTACATCCTCTAAATGAAACGTCTTATTAGGATTATATAGTTCACCTAGAATTAGCCTGATCAATTCAAAATCTTCCTCCGTATCAACTGTCCATCGATAGTTTCCATAGTCTTTCTCATTTTTTAAACCTTGGAGTTTAAAAAGATGGGGATTGGTATAGAAATATGCTGTTACATGTTCCTTGTCCCTTGTTAGAACAGCTTCGTGATAAGCTTTGTTTAATGCTTCAAATGAGAATACTTCTGTATCAAGACCACGAGGATACGTTCTTTCTAGTGTGTTTGATACATAGTCGAACGATGATTGGTTATTCACGTATTTGTTTACTACCTTATCAATCACCTTAGGATCAATAATTGGACAATCGGATGTTAGCCGTACGATAACATCAACATCAAATTTTTGAGCAGCTTCATAATAGCGTGATAGCACATCTTCCTCCGAACCTCTATAATAATTGATGCCCATTTTTTCACACAAATCCACAATCGGTTGTTCACTTTCCTTTGTCGTCGTTGCAATGATAATTTGGTCAATTGCTTTTGCTTGTTTTACTCGTTCAATTTGATATTTAAGCAAGGGTTTTCCTTTTACGGTTTTTAATATTTTTCCTGGGAGTCGTGTCGATCCCATACGGGCCTGTATAATAGCTGCTACTTTCAATGACTCACCTTCTTTTGTTTTATTTTGCATAGGTCTCAATAGTACGCTGAACAGCAGTGATGACATCTGATATATCCTGTTCAGTCATGGCTGGAAATAGTGGCAGTGATATAATTTCTTCATAGAGCTTTTCCGCGTTTGGCAGTGTTCCTTTTTCGTAACCCAGTTCATGATAGTACGGAAGCAAGTGGACTGGAATGTAATGGACGTTTACGCCGATGTTTTGTTTCTGTAGTGCTTCAAAAACCTCTTTTCTACCTACGGTTAATTTATCAAGATGCAGGCGGATAATGTATAAGTGCCAACTTGAATCTACCTCTGGATTTTGAAAAGGTGAAGTAATTTGGTATATATTTTGAAATGCTTCATTGTATTTAGCTACAATCTCTTTTCGTTTTTCAATAAACATATCAAGCTTGTCCAATTGGCTTGAACCAAGCACTGCCTGAATATCCGTCATCCGATAGTTATAGCCGAGAAACTGCATTTCATAATACCAAGGACCATGATTTTCAAGTAGCTTATCAGCATCTCGCGTAATTCCATGAGAACGGAATTGAAGAAGCTTTTCATAATACTCCTTACTATTTGTTACGATCATTCCACCTTCACCGGACGTTATATGTTTAACTGGATGAAAACTAAGCATTGTCATATCGCTCAATGAACCGACTTTTTTACCCTTATATTTAGCACCAATCGCATGAGCGGCATCTTCAATAACGATTAAGTTGTACTTTTTAGCTAGTTCATATATTCGATCTAAATCAACAGGCTGACCTGTAAAATCCACTGGAATAATCGCTTTGGTCTTAGGAGTAATTTTCTTTTCAATTTCTTTTACATCAATATTATAGGTTTTTTCATCAATATCAGCGAATACAACTGTACCACCTTGATAAAGTACACAGTTAGCACTCGCAGCAAAAGTCATTGGTGTAGTAATCACTTCATCCCCTTCACTGATGCCCGCTGCGTAACAAGCACCGTGAAGAGCTGCAGTACCATTCGAGAATGCCACTGCATATTCTGCTCCAACAAATTGAGCAATTCTTTGTTCAAATGCTGAAATAGCTGGCCCGGTTGTTAAGTACTCTCCCCTTAACACATTGACTACTGCTTCAATATCCTTTTCATCAATCCACTGTTTTCCATAAGGTAAGTACCTATCCCTAATAGGTTCAAATATACTATTCTTCATTTTCTCCTCCAATTGAAAGAAATGCAGCTTGTAGCTACATCCCCTCCACTAGCGCCTTCAATTCTTCAACTGTCAACCATTCACTATTTGAATCGCTTGTATATTTAAATCCGTCTGATAATGGTTTCCCACCATTTGTTGACCACCACGGGAATTCTGGCTGAATAACATAATAGGTATCATATTCCACCGTCCGGCGTGCATCATCTTCAGTAATCATTGCTTCATGAAGTTTCTCACCAGGTCGAATCCCTACAATTTCAATCTCACATTCTGGTGCTATCGCTTGAGCTAAATCTGTTACTGTCATACTTGGAATTTTAGGCACAAAAATTTCTCCGCCATGCATGCGTTGGAGGTTATCCAAAACAAATTGAACTCCTTGATCTAATGTAATCCAGAACCGTGTCATACGCTCATCAGTAATTGGTAATTTACCCGTTTCTTTAATCTTTTTAAAGAAGGGAACAACACTTCCACGGCTGCCGACTACATTTCCGTAACGAACTACTGCAAATCTAGTTTTCTTTTCACCGACATAAGAGTTTGCTGCTACGAATAATTTATCAGAAGCTAGTTTTGTTGCTCCATATAGATTAACTGGACTTGCTGCTTTGTCAGTACTTAAAGCAATGACTTTTTCTACCCCACGATCAATTGCAGCTTCTATTATGTTTTGTGCACCATGAATATTTGTTTTTACAGCTTCAAACGGATTGTATTCACAAGCACCAACATGCTTTAATGCTGCTGCATGGATTACAACATCTACCCCGTCAAACGCGCGGTATAAGCGATCCTTATCACGAACATCACCGATGAAGAATCGAATACGAGGATCTGTAAACTCTTGTGCCATTTCATATTGTTTTAATTCATCTCGGCTAAACACTATAACTTTTTTAATATCTTGCTTTAATACTCTCTTTATAAACTTCTTACCGAAAGAACCAGTTCCCCCAGTTACTAGAATAGTTTTACCATTTAAATTAAACATTATATGTTCCTCTTTCTTTTGTAGGTTTTAAAATGTGTACATATGAAAATTTAATTTCAAAAAACTTTTTAGTTTAACATTCGATTTTATTCCCAATAACAAAATATTAAACTAATATGCCCCTCTTCTTAATAATACGTGAATAATTGTTTTGAACAAGATTGTTATATCTAATAGTAATGATTGTTTATATACATAGAACAACTCAATGTCGACTCTCTCAGGGTATCCTATATCACTTCTTCCACACACTTGCCAGTATCCAGTCAATCCTGGCTTTACTGCTAAAAAATCACGCTTCCTGAAACCATATTCTTTCAATTCTTCTTTAACAATCGGCCTTGGCCCTACTAAGCTCATTTCACCTTTTAGAATATTGACAAATTGCGGTAATTCATCTAAGCTTGTTTTTCTTATAAATTGGCCAAATTTCGTAATTCTTGGGTCTTCATGCTGCTCTAGCTTATAATTATTTTTAAGATATTTATGATATAATACCTTATCTCGCTTTAGCTTTTCCTCTGCATTTACAACCATTGATCTAAATTTATAAATATAAAACTCTTTCCCATCTTGACCCAATCTTATTTGTTTAAAAAACATCGGACCTTTATTTTGCCCTATTGAATAAATGAATAAGAAAATAAGTGAGGTTGGTATTAATATACAAAGTCCGATTAGTGCCCCAAGTATATCGATGGACCTCTTGGCTACTTTACTTATAAAGCTTAATTGTTTTACTTCCGATCTCTCTTTTAAATACAAATCCGCTTCATACTGAGCCTTGCCCACTTATCGCACCTCTATTTTCGATTCATTTTTTTCTATTTTATGTTTCATAAATTCAATAACACCTTCTCTTATATCTGGGTATTTAAGTGCAAATTCAATAGTAGTTTGAATAAATCCTAGTTTTTCCCCCACATCATACCTCTGCCCCTCAAAATCATAAGCAAACACCCGTTGAATCTCATTCAACTTCTGTATCGCATCCGTTAGCTGAATTTCCCCACCAGCTCCAGTCTCCTGTTTATCCAAAAACATAAATATCTCCGGTGTAAGTATGTATCTCCCCATAATGGCCAAATTAGAAGGTGCCATGCCTGCCTTTGGTTTCTCTACAAAATTACTTACCTGATATCTTCTTCCGTTCTGACTTTCCGGATCAATAATTCCATAACGATGTGTTTCTTCTTCAGGAACTTGTTGAACCCCTATAACAGAAGAATGAGTTTCTTCGTACTGATTAATCAACTGTCTCAGACAAGGAGTGTCACTCTGAACAATGTCATCTCCCAATAACACTGCAAATGGCTCATTCCCAATAAAGTTCCTTGCACACCAAACAGCATGTCCAAGTCCTTTTGGTTCCTTCTGCCTAATATAATGAATATCCGCCAGATTCGTAGAGTATCGAACCTTGTCTAGTAAATCAAACTTTTCCTTTTCTAATAAATTCTGCTCTAATTCAAGTGCATTATCAAAATGATCCTCAATTGCACGCTTTCCCTTACCGGTAACAATAATAATATCCTCGATCCCAGAAGCAATCGCTTCTTCTACTATGTATTGAATAGTCGGCTTATCCACAATTGGCAGCACTTCTTTTGGCATCTCCTTCGTAGCCGGTAAGAATCTCGTTCCCAATCCAGCAGCTGGGATGATCGCTTTACGAACCTTTTTCAACTCTCTTACTCCTTCCGTTTAGGACTAATCAGAATAAAAAAATAAATACCTAAAGATAAAACACAGAAACCATGTTCTATCCTTAAATATTTATAAAATTAGATTTCTCGCTCAGATAATTAATTTTTCGGGCATCCAACCCACCCTCACGCCACACCATTGACAACATTCGCGTCTAAGGCAAAGACTCTGCTCTACCCACAGCATAGCCGAGTGCCCCCATCGATACCGGCAAGGAGACATTGCCTGAAAATATTATTTTAAAAAAACTTCTGCTTATAAAAAAAGAGAACTAAAAAACCCCTAAAAACTTTCTCTTCTTAACTCTTTCAGGTAAATCCGTATAGACTGACAGCCCTTTGACCAATAACTCTGAATTCTCAATTAATTGATAGGCCATATCAACCCCATATCTCTTTTCAATGACATCAAATGCCTCTTTCATCTTAAATGACCGTCTTGATAAGTTATGAGCATCTGATGAAACAAAATGGGTTAAGTTTGCGTCTATTAATTGAAGAGAAAACTTTTTAATATTTTTCCCAAAGTACCCAGCTATACTGGATGCTGTCACCTGCGTAAGTGCGCCTTTTTTCACAAGCTGGTAAAGCTTCTCTGGACGTTCCACAAATTCCTGGTTCCGTTCAGGATGAACAATAATAGGAGATATCCCCTTCATTTGAATATCAAATAGGAGCTGTTCTGTATACCGAGGAACATGACTAGAAGGAAGCTCCACAAATAAATATTGGCTTCCATTAAGGGTCATTATTTCATCTTTTTCAAAGTCCTCTAGTAGATCTCCATATATTCTTGTCTCTTGACCTGGCAGAATCTCTACAGGTATGGCTTCTTGTTTCAAGATTTCATTAAGTTCTTCTACTTTATCAATAATAGTTTGTTTCGTATTTTCATAGACTCCGTTTTTATGATGTGGGGTTGCGATGATTGTTCTGATGCCTTCATTCAAAGCGAGCTTTGCCATCGCAATGCTTTCTTCTAGATTAACAGCTCCATCATCCATACTCGGCAAAATATGACAATGTATATCAATCAACACAGCAACCTCCTAATATCTACTAATTTTCTGTGACTTTATACATAGTATCATAATTTTCGCTTTTTATATATAGCGAGAAAGGTCGATTGCTGTCGAATGGGGGTTATTTCGCACTATAATAATAGTAGTATTGGGAGTCCTTTACTTTTCTATTATTTAGCACAGCACCCATCAGCTTTGCTTTTGCAGCTAGCAGCATTTCCTTCGCCTTACTTGCCTCTTCCATCCCCGTTTTTCCACTGGAAACGACGAGAATAGTTCCATCGCATTTATTAGCTAAGATTTGGGCATCTGTCACGGCTAAAACCGGGGGAGTATCAAATAAAATGATATCGAATTCTTCCTTCGCCTTTTTCAATAAATCATCCATTGCCCTGGATCCTAACAATTCTGCCGGATTCGGAGGAATGGGCCCGCTTGGCAAGATGTAGAGATTATCATCAACTAATTTAGCCGCTTCCGCTAGATCCATTTGCTTCGTTATCACATTCGTCAGCCCAAATGTGTTCGTAATGTTAAAGGTATGATGAACAGTTGGTTTTCTCAGATCTGCATCAACGAGTAGGACCTTTTTTCCCTGTTGTCCAAAGACAACCGCCAAGTTGGCTATTGTAGTGGACTTTCCTTCACTCGGGCCAGCTGATGTCACTAATAACGATTGAAATTCCTCATCCACTGTTGAGAATTGAATATTCGTTCTAATTGTCCGGTACTGCTCCGCGATTGGAGATTTAGGATTTAATTTTGCAATAAGCTTTCGTTTATGTTCAAATGATTTCTTCTTATTTCTAAGACCCAACTGTTTCCCCTCGCAATCTGCTCTTTCTATCCGCTCTCGCACTTTGATCACCCTGTTCCTCGATGACGGTAATCACACCTAGTACGGGAAGCCCAAGAACCTTCTCAATATCGTTTTCTGTTTTAATCGTGTTATCCAAATATTCTAACAGGAACGCCAAACCGACACCCGCCATTAACCCAACCACTAACGCAATAGCAATGTTTAATAATGGCTGCGGCTTAATAGGTGATTGACTCTCTGAAACAGTCGCTTTCGCTAAGATACTCACATTATCAACATTCATAATTTTTACAATCTCATTTTGAAAAATTTCTGCCGTTTTATTCGCAATATCAGCTGCGATTCCAGGACTAGGATCCTGAACAGATACGTTAACAACCTGTGAATTCTGCGCGCTCTGAACAGTGATCTTTTCACTCAATTGCACCCCCGTCATATCCAAGTCCAGATCCTTCACTACTAGGTCTAGAATTGCCGGGCTTTTGATGATGACATTATATGTATTGATCAACTGGAGATTCGTCTGAACCTCACTATAGTTATACATAGCCTGCTCATTCTTTGATTGATTCACTAGCAGCTGTGTCGATGATTGATAGATTGGCGTTAAGATGAAATAACTAATAATGCCGCTTGCCATAACGGCTATGATGGTAATGATTAATATTAAACTCAATCTCTTTTTTAATGTCAGAAATAATTCTCTTAAACTTATAGTCTCTTCCATCATTTCCTCCTAGAAACCCTTTATTAAAACTCGGTAGTATTATACCATATATGTATTGCCAGAATTTGTTTTTGTTGTCATAATTGCAGTGAATTTATCATTTCTTGTCATTTCTTCTACATATAATTAAACATCATTTTCTCTCTTTTTAATAGTACCATTTGCTGTTTCCCAGCAATTGTCGATAACTGGATAAAATTGAAATTCTCTGGGGGTTTTTAGAAAAATGAAAGCATTCTTTGTAGCTCTATTAGCCATTTGCTGTGCCACTTTATTAGTAATAGGTAATATACATTGGGATAAGAAAACAACGGTAGCTGGACAAACAGAGGCTATTAAAATTGATAATAAAGAGTATGAGGAAGTTGAAAGTGCTGCTGCAAGCATCAATCCAAAGGAACTGTTAGTATTTGCAAATAACTGGCCAGAAAAGAGCAAAGAGCAATTTCGTAAGGCATTAGAAGAAGAGAGACCTTTTCATATTCTAATAGTTGGATCTGAATCCATGGGCGTTGAAAAAAATGGTTGGCATAACTTGGTTCGTGCTGCTGTTAAAGAGACATACGGAGAAACAGTTACTATAGAGACACTTGAATACGAAATGAACTCACATCAATTTGTGCAAGAGAATAAACAGAAGGACCTTATTGAACAAAAGGCTGATATGATCATTATTGAACCTTTTACTTATAAAGATAATGGAAAAGTTCGTATCGAGGATTCACTAGCCAACCTGACAAGGATCAGAAATGATGTAAAAAATGAAAATCAGAATGTTGAATTTGTTATTCAACCTCCACATCCCCTATTTAATGCAAGATATTACCCAATACAGGTAGAGGAATTGAAGGAATATAGCGAGAAGCGTGGTATCACCTATCTTGATCATTGGACAGCGTGGCCGGATTGGCATACTGAAGAAATAAAGGATTATTTATTGGAGGATAGCAGCGGGCCGAGTGAGAAGGGGCATGAGGCTTGGGCAGAGTATTTGGAGAAGTTCTTGGTTAGTAAGTAGTGGGAAGCACTTTGGGGTGCTTCTTTTTTTGCGAAAAACTAGCATCGAACCGTTTTACATACTTGGTGAGCTTTCCTTGCCGCCTCATTGTCATATCGTGTCTTAGGCATTCAAACCGCTTTATTATGATATAAAAATGTACCTTAATCTAAGAAGGTGAAGCGTTGTCAGCCAATACGCATGTTTGACAGCCAATTCCTGTCGGGAGGTGCTGCACAAACCAACATCTCAACTACTCCTCTTTTTCTCTCTATTAATGATGAATAACCTAGTGGCAACACCCGGAGTTTCACTCCTGATTTTCACATAAAAGATATATAAAACGATTGATATTTTGCTGCACTCTGGTAAACGTAAAATAAAAAAAAGTGAAGGAAAATCATTCAATTTTTCTCCACTTCTTTTTTTCTTAGTATAGTTGGCAAAATTCGAACAAAAAAGGGGCACCAGAAAGTCAGTTTTCTCCTAACTCTTTGGACTGCCCCCTGTCTACAAATATTTTACGATTTGACGCCAAGGAATTCTCTTATTTCATAATAAATAGCCGATAATCTCTGGATTTAAAAATAAAAAGTTAATTAAACAAATTTAACAGTGCCATTCTCTAGAATAAAGTGTGCACCTAAATCTACCGATTCGCTGTTTTCTGTATCTGCTTCAATGATAAATGTATAAGTAATTGTAGATTTTACATCGTTGCTTCCTTGTTGTAATGCTTCAACAGTTACAGTGTAGACTCCAGGTGTTAAGCCAGTTTTAGGAGTTAATGTCATATTAATTGTTCTGCTGTCTCCAGCCGAAAATCCTACTGTTTTAGTTCCATAATCAGCATGCTGAATCAGACCATAAAAAACATAGTTACCATCGTTTGGTAAGTTTGTCTTATATGAATTAAATCCTTCAACTCCCCAGTCAGCTTTTTCACGATTGGATCCATCCATATCGTTAATTCCACCAACAATATCTCCTACATTTGTTTGAAGAGTCATACCACCAATGGTATTATTACCATCAGCAACTGTTTCGAATATGTCAGCAAACTTAACTACTTCATTATTTGCATTTTTAACTTGAAATCTTAAATAAGATCCATCATCGTAATAGTTATAATTCCCGCTTTGTCTGGCACCTGCAGTACCAATTCCGTTTAAAGATTTCCATGTAAAGCTAGTTGATATCTTACCTTCTATAACAGCTATTTCCCCACCTAGCCCGTCTAGCACTGTATCTGGAGTTGTGTCTGTATCAGCTACTGATGTAAAAGTTGCGGATACTTCTTCTGCTTCGTTTCCTGCTTCATCTGTCACTGAGTATGTTACTTTTACTGTGTTTCCTTCTGTTTCAAGATGAGTTCGAGCCGATTCTAAGTCGGTTACGTCGCTTCCTTCATCGTCACTTGAGTACGTTACAACAATTTTATCATTTATATCTCCATCTACATTATCAGTTGCTGTTGTTTGTGGCGCTACCCAAGTTGCTACATCTGATATGGCTACATCTCCACCAATAACATCAGCAATTACTGGTGGTGTTGTATCAATTTCAGATACCGATGTAAAAGTTGCGGATACTTCTTCTGCTTCGTTTCCTGCTTCATCTGTTACTGAATATGTCACTTTTACAGTGTTTCCTACATTACCAAGGTGAGTTCGAGCTGATTCTAAGTCTGTGACGTTGCTTCCTTCATCTTCACTGGAGTACGTTACAACAATCTTGCCACTAATATCTCCATCTACATTATCAGATGCTGTTGTCGATGGTGCTATCCAAGTTGCTACATCTGATATAGCTACATCTCCACCTACAACATCAGCGATTACTGGTGGTGTTGTATCCACTACAGTCTGCTGGATTCTTAAACTTTCAAAAGTGTTTTTTGCTAGTGCTAACTTCTTAATAGCCTTAACTAATTCTGGTAGCTCAGTCGATGTAACTAATTTTACTTCATCAATCACACCTTTGAATGCCGCTATTGCTCCTTCTTGATATTCACCTGGTTGCGTACCTTCCACAGCTTCATCTACCAGCTGGTCCGAAATAGTAACCATAGCCTCAAGAGATTGTTGTGGTTGAAGATACCATTGATATTGCTCAGTTTGATTTAAATAGAAAATATTCGCTTCTTCCATTAGGTTAATAGGTAACACATTAATGTCTTGTCCATTATTACTAATATCCATAGCGAACACTACCCAATATACCTCTGATCCTTGACCAGTTGGGACAGTAAATGTATGACTAGCCGCTTGTTGATTTCCTTTGAAAACTTGTACCATAGCATTTGATGTTTTAAGAGTATCTGTACCGGATCCGCTTGTTCTGTCATTTGTCCAGTCATGGACATAGAAAATATATCTGCCGTCTGTCAACTTACGAAGGGATGTGGTTTCTGGTCCATATGATTCTGTATCATCCCAGTCTAAATCAACAAAGTTAATTCCATCAAAGTTATAGATTTTATCTCCGAAGAACGTATGGAAACTATCTTCACTGCCACCAGGGCCTACTAGATGAGAATCTAAATCCCAAGGATGCTCATCCCACGTTAGCATTATTTTGACTTCACTTGATGCAGCAGCGCGGATAGCTGTTTCATTATAATTATCTCTAAAGCGATCTGTAAGAGAAGAACCGATAATATAGGATGTAACTAAATGATTTCCAGAAATTTCACCTGTATATTGACCTGGTTCAACATATACTTGGTAATATCCATATTGATCTGTAACCGCTTCTGCTACGATTGTGCCCTCTCTATTATCAAATCCATTTCTAAATTTAATAACCGCATCGGCTACACCAACATAAGAAACATCAGTAATACGCCCTGCAAATCCATGTTTTATCTGAGTACTTGCTGTAACAGCGTTTCCTGATAATTTTGTACTTTCATTTGCAGGTGCAACCGTAACAGTAAGAGTTTTCCCAATGTTTTCGGCAAAGTTAGGGATTGTATAAGTTAATCTTTTATGATTGCTGTTATATTCTAAGTGATCTAGGGTTACATCTTGCCCATCAATCTTTGCAGTAACCCGTAAATCGTTTAATGTAATTCCTGAAACAAAATCTCGGAATCCAAGACTAACACTTGAAGGCGTTGCACTAGCAGATGTTAAAGTCGTAAGTTGAATATTAGAACTACTCTCGGTAATTCTTTCCCCATCTACCACTACTGCTGCACCATTATCTAAGACAATATTTTGTGGCACAGAAGAAATCGTTGAACCATTTGCATTTACTTCTGCGGTTGTAATTCTTCCTGAACCAAGAACAGTTGCTGCTGCATTTAAAATCAATGTCCGAATATCAGTACTTTCCGCCAAATTGATTCGAACCTGAGTAGCCCGAGAGTTAATTGTTTCAAATGAACCTATTAATTCCACAGAAAGATCTTCATTTATTGATTGTACAGTTTCGGATACAGTTACGCTAGTAAAGCCATCCGCGCCAATACTTAAATTTCTTTCTTCAATTCTTACATAGGACTCCAATTGAACTTCAACAACATGGGTGTTTCCAGTTGCTACAATACGGATAGCCCCGTTATTCTTATTAACAATAACTGTTGCAAGTACACTATCCTCAAAATAAATACTGTTTTCTCCACCACCTTTAACAAGTGTTTGACCCTCAACTTTAACATTCTTAAGTCTTACGTCCCCTTCTGCTACAGCCTCTGAGATTAGTAAGTTCCCTTTAATCACCACGTTTTGTAGAGTCACATCACTGCTTGAAATGGTCACATCGCCATTTATTACTTGAACACCAGAATTTGGTCCGTGTATACCAGGTGTATCATATGTAGCACTTGGTATGGTAGGAGGCACATAGCTCCCTCCGCCAGAATAGCTCGGTTCACTAGAAGAAGTACTTTGGTTTGCCTTTGCCACTTCAGTATTATATTTTTGTTCTGAGAGGGTAATCTTACTTGTTAATTGATTTAACAAGGCACTCCCTTTATTAACATACCCTTTCTCAAGTGCAACCTTTAAAAATTCATCTGCTGCCTTTATTCTTTTATTCGCTTCTACTAAATTACCATTTGCTAATGCTGCATTTGCTCGATCAAGCTCAATTTTAATAGTAACTGGGTAAAGTGCAGCCTCTTTAACACTTTCCGCGGATTTTTTATAGTGATCTCTAATCATATTTCTTGTACTTTGGCCGTATACACGATCTAGTAAAATAGATTGTTTTTTAAGTTCCCAAGAGAGGTTATGGTATGCCTTTTCTGTTGCATCGTCAATTTCGTTATTATTGAGCTTTTGCTCCAATGCAGCCTTCTTCTCTTCAATCTTCTTCCCTGCTGTAATGGCATCGATGTAAGCAACAACTCTACCAACTTTCCCAGGCGTTGTACTAATATACAAATCTACATTTTCTTGTAATCTTGCTTCCAAGATTGTTCTTTCTTTTTTAGGCAAAGTTTTGATGGCTTCCAAGGCCATGGTCTTTGCCTGTTTCGTTTGATTATATAATGCCCAAGGAATTTCTGGTATGCTTTCCTTTCCTTCTATAGATATAGCCCATTTTAATGCTCCTGCTAAATTTTCTGCTTCCTTTACCCATTTTTCTGCAGATGTATTTTGGGCAGCATCCACATTAATAGTTGAAACGAAAGCACTTGTTACTAAAGTAGTAGATAGTAAAAGTTTTGTCTTACTGTATTTTTTACCCATTTTTACCTCCAAATATACTATTTTATAAGACCATTATACTACTTCAAGTAAGTAAATGGTACCAAGTAATTGGAAATAACTTATTTTTCAGTAAATATAGTTTTACATTAAATCTAAAAACAAAAAGAGAGCTACTGCTATCTAAGCAGTAACTCTCCCAATTAAATTAGTATAGTAAAATAACTTACTAAAATTACTTTGTAATAACTCCGTCTTGAACTTTGTTGCCATTAGCATCAACTAGGTTAGTTGACTTAAATTCAACAGAAATGCTATCAGTTAAAGAGAAGTCTTTTTCAGTTGTTACAGTTAATTTACCGTTAGCTGCAGCAGCAGAAGCTTCTACTGTTGTACCAGCAATTTTAACAGTTAGACCAGTAGCAGATGCTTGGTTTGCAATAGTTTCAGAGAAATCTACAGTAAATGACTTGCTGTTAAGAACAGTAACTTTTGTTGCTGTTGGAACAACACTTTCTTTCAATTCAACTTGAGTTGAAAGTTTTCCATCTACTAAAGTATTTCCTTTTGTATCTACAACGTTTTTAACTTCTAATACATATTTTCCATTTGCAGTAATCGAACCAGCTGGTAATGTAACTCTAACCTTTTTAGTTCCATCTACAAATTGAAGTTGAGTTCCAGCAGGTAATGCTTTGCCGCCAAGAGTATAGTTGCTAGCTGAAGTTGCAGAAGCTGTAACGTCTGCAGCATATTCAACAGTGAACACATTGTTGTTTTCAGCAGATACTACAACTGGAGTTGCAGCAAATGCTAATGATGCCTCAACTTTTCCAGCTTCTGCTTGGAATGTTCCTGTTGTTACATTAATTGTTAGAGTATCAGCAATTGGATTTGTAGCTAAATCCTTTACAGATCCACCAGCAAGTTCAAATGTATATGATGAATTGCTATCTAAGTCAACATCAATTTTAACAGTGTTTTTCTCAGAACCTTCAACTTTTCCATTTCCATCAACATCAAAACCAGCAGCTGCATCAACACTTACAGGAGTAGCATTAGTGTATACAATGCCATTTTTTGATTTTAATGTAAGATTACCTTTAACATTTACTGGTTCATCGAAAGTAAGATATAAAGCATCCACATCATCTGTTTTTGCAGTGTCATCTGCTACAACCATTTTAGTAGAAGCAGAAACAAACTTAGGAGCAGTTGTATCTGTTACTAAAGTTGCATTGAATTCAAATGCTTCACCAGCGTTGCCAGCTTGGTCTTTGTGACCTTCAACTTTTACTTTTGTGTTAATAAATTTGCTAGACCCTAAAGCAGAAGAAGCATCTAAAACAAATTTTGTATTATCTTCTTGATCTTGTTGAGCAGCTTTTAGATAGAAAGTATCGCTTCCTACAGTTACTTTTGCAAACTCATCATCACCAGCTGTTGCATCTAAGTTTTGTAAGCTTAGTTCTTCAGAGAAGTTGAAAGTAATTTCAGTTCCATTTACTGTAGTAGATACAGTAGGTTTTGAGTTATCAACTACAGGTTTTGCAACAGTGAAGTTAACTGCAATTGGGTTTGCAATATTGTTAGCATAGTCAGTTGCACCAACAATATCTACTTTGTATGATTTTTCTGCTGTTAAGCCGTTGATTGTTAAAGTTTTGCCATCTAAGCTTAAGCTAAATCTTTCAGCTGCAAGTTCAGCGCCATCTAAGCTAACTGTTCCTTCAGATTGAACTGGCTCATCGAAAGTGATTACAGCTGTTGTTCCTTTAGCTTCAACTGATTTCACAGCAACAGGAGTTGTATCAGCAAATGTTAATAATGTATTGTAAGCTGTTGTAAGAACTTTCGCATCATCTTTTGTTTTGATAGCTGATACAGTTACTTTTGCGCTTGTTACGTTTAACTCATCAGCAGTTGTTAGAGTAACAGTCTTTCCATCTTTTGAAACTTCTGCTTTAGAAATAACTTCGCCTTCAACACTGTATTTACCAGTTAATGCAGCATCCGTTGCATCTACAGCCTGATTAAAAGTTACAACTAACTCTTTAGCATTTAGTGCACTTACAGATTTAACCTTAGGAGTTACTTTTGCTTCTAACTCATCTAAAGTTTTTACTAGAGCTGTTTTCATAGTTGCATTTTTAACATCAGCTAGGTGTTTTGCAGCTTCTGCTAAATGCTTTTCAGCTTGTTCTTCATTGTTAGCATCAAGAGCTTTTTTAGCTAAGTCTAATTCGATTTTCGCAGATACTTCGAATTTTACACTGTCACGTACTGCTTCAGCAGACTTTTTGTATTGAGCACGGATTTCATCACGTGTAGATTGTCCATAAACTCGATCTAAAAGGATCGCTTGCTTACGGATTTCAGAAGATAGTGCATGGTATGCAGCTTCTGTGTTGTCATCGATAAGGTTTTTCTCGATTTGTGCTTCAAGCGTTGCTTTCTTTGCAGAGATTTTTTCTCCAGCAGTAATTGCATCGATGTAAGCCATTGTACGGTTAATATGTAGAGTTACATTTTGCTCTATATCAGCAAGGTATCCAGCTTTTTGAGCTGCAGGTAATTTGTTGATTGCTGCTACTGCTGCATCACGAGCTGCTTTTGCTGCATTGTATTGTGCATATGGACGAGTTTTTCCATCTGCAGAACCTTCTGTAGAGATTGCCCATTTTAAAACTGTGCCAGCGTCTTTAGCTTTTTTTACTAAAGTTTGAACATCGCTAGCTGCCGCTTCAGTTCCAACTGGAGCTGTTGCTACGAATGCAGATGCAGCGATTGCCGTTGCACTAAGTACTTTAATAGCTTTTTTCTTATTCAAAGTAAGTCCCCCTAAATTAATAGTTATATTATTATATTAATATACCAACGTTATGTAAGGCTGGTGAAACTATCCTTACAAGGAATATCTTAAATTAATTTTCCAGCTAGTTAAATGCAAAAAATATACCAACAGACTATTAATTTGGTTATAGAGGATAATATTTCAAGTTTAAATCGCATTTCTTTCATTATATTGGTAATAAAAAAATCAACCTACCAAAAATAGGTTGATTCATAGTATTATTGATTTATTTCATATTTCCATAGATCTGCTTGATTGCGGAAGTATAGATCTCCTTTTGAATCTTGAGCCAATTCATAAGCTCCTTCTTCCATGAGTGTTTCCACTTCCATTGTCTTCCGGTCAGCCTTGAAAAGCTTTCCTTCTACTGTTCCATAGATATTCCCATCAATACCTTCTATTATTTTCGCATTACGGAAACGTCCTGAAATTAACTCTAGTATTTGCTTCGTTCTTATTTCCTTAGTATCAGGATTGTAAGATACTAATGTTCCATCGGCCATTCCCCAGATTGTACCCTCTTTGTCTGCTATTAAACTTGTAATCATACTAGCATGCAGCGGCAAATGAATATATTCCTTTTCTTCAGGAAAGTCAGGTCTAAATCGGAAAAATCTTGCTCCACGCTCATTCACCTGGTAGTTTGCGTGAATGGAAGTACCTCCGTAAATAAATTCTTTATGATGCAGGAAGGAAACTAGACTTTGATTGTAAATATAGTTTTCATAAACTTCATATTTATCTTCTTTCAAATCATATACTGCTAGTGCTCCACCACCTAAGCTTGTTTCTGGATATGTTCCAACAAACACCTTATTTAGTTTTGGAAGAGCTGTTATTGCTGTCGATCGTTCTTGACCATACTCGCCTAGCCTCATAATCTCTCTTGGATTTAAAGCGCTCCAAGGCTTTGTTAAATCAAGCTCTAGTACACGGGATTTCGGATACGCCCCAATATAAAGCTTATCCCCCATAATCGTCATGGATTCAATTTGACTAATATTCTGATGAAGTACGGATTGATTAGTATTTGTATTATAAATAGCTAAACCACCGGACATGTAGCCATTTATAAAAATATTCTCTCTTTTTTCATCATGAATCATTGTGTATAGCGTTACTGGCTGAGGGGGTAACTCAAGCTTAGTAATCTCGTAATATCCTGTTTCTAAATTGTACTTAAGTATATTTCCAGCATTATCAATTAACCCAACAAGGGTAAAACCCGGATAATTCTCATCATTCAGTTCAACAAAATCTAGTGTCAGCATCTCAGTTCCCATCAACAAAGGAACGCCTAAACCAATATGCTCTTTATTTATTAAATCATACTTATATAGGCTATTATGCTTAGAATAATAAATGGCATCCTCGTTTGGCGATACTAATGAAACGGTTCTAGAATTCAGTTCCATTTCATCAACCTTTTCTAATGTCTCCTTATCAAAAACAACCAATCTATTAGAAGGATCCATTCGAGCATACAATTCGTTTCCAATTAGGCGAATGTCTCGGACATATTTATCATCCTTGTACTCTTCTGGAAGAAATGCAGTTTTCTTCTTTGTTTTTAAATCAAATTTGACTAAATCGGCTTTTGAACCTACACCAATATAAAGAGTATCTTTCTCTTGGTCATAGGCAATCGACTTAGCAAATTCCTTCCTATATAAAACTTGACCAAAATTCACTAGCTCATCCATATGCGAATCATATTTAAATAGAGAACCGCCATAAGCAGTAGAACCGAAAATAACGCCATCCACAGCATCTATATCTTGAATAGCAGTATCCTTCGGCAATGTGAGTTTATTCCCGTGGTCACGGAACTCCCATGTGTTTGGATTGTAGCTATATACGTTCCCGTCTGTCGTTCCCCCGACCCAAACTGTTCCATCCTCATCCACATCTAATCCCCAGGCACTGGTAGAATTAGACAAAGTATATGTATTCACTAATTCATTACTATTTAAGTCCACTACTGCTAAAGCAGAAGGGGTCCCGTGCATAACAAAATACATATAAGGAATCCCTTGGTCATTTGTTCCCGCAGCCGAAGTTAGAGCAGAAGTCTGAAACACCTGTGGTCCAAGTAAAGTCGCTTTACTCTTTTCATTCTCCGTTATTTCTTCATCTTTGCTTTCAAATTCATTCTCGTAGTCGCCCTCGTTCTCAGCAAATCCCTTCGTTTGCCCAAATGACAAGAATAGAGGCAGTATCACTAAGAGCGTTAAAAACTTTCTTCTCATCTAATCTTCTCCCTTCTTGTACATTATAGCAAATATTACCACGGTAGATAGGTTTTTCCCCATGCTATATTAAAAACAAAGGAAGAAAATGCACTATAGAAAATTAGCTTTCCAATGGGCAGTAAAAATAATCTCTATTCTTCTGAGAGCAAAAAGAGGCAATTTCTTTTGGAATGTAATTAGATAACTACTTTAAAATACGGACAAAAAACAAGAGGTTTACATGAAAGGGAAAAAGAAAGGAGCCCACTGGTCAAAAAGGAGCTTTCAACGTTAACTGTTTTGTCACAATGATTAATATTCCTTAATTCAATGGAAAAATTTCATTTAATAAAAGAAAAGCCCCGCAGAGATTTCTCTCCACAGAGCCTTTCTAAATGTCTTTCGACATATTTCGGGGAGTGACAGGCACTTTCCCTATTATTTCAATAAGTTATTAGCTGCAGTAGTGTGTACTTTTAGATCTAACTTATCTTGGTTCTTAATACCAGTTGTTGCAGAAATTTTAGTTCCAGCATTTTTAATATCAGCTAATGCAGTACTAAACCCAGTTGGAACAGATCCAACGATGTTCTTAATAACTAATGTGTTAGTGCCATCTCTTTCAACATTTAATGTTACATATTTGAAGTTTTGCTCTAAAGTAATTGTTCCAGATGTAAAATCTTTAAATTCATGAGTGTAACCAGCAGTGTTATCGAATGTGAATACTAAGGTATCTCCACTTGATAATCCAACGCTAGTGTCTACATCGTTAAATGTAACTGTAGCAGGAGTAAAGCTTTGACGATAAACAGTTTGCAGTGTGCTACCAGTTGCTGTTGCAGAAACATTTGTACTTAATGCTTCAGTGTTTGCTAATGTTCCGTTAGTAGTTGCTGCTACTGCAGAAGAATTAGAAGGGAACTGAATAGCAATATAGTCGTTAGCTGCATTGTTTACAAGGTTATTAGCTTGAACAACCCAAGTTCCATTTGAAGTAACAGTAACTGTTTGACCAACTTGGTGGCTAGCTAATTCTGTTGCATCTAATAGACCGTTGCCGTCGATATCACGGTATAAACCAAGTTTGTAACCTGCAGTACCTTTACCTTCGAAGCGGAAAGTAGTACCTTCATAAGAAACTTCACGTGAAGGGTTAGTAATAGAAACAGCAGTTTCAGTTACGTCACTTGTAATTGTGAATGAAGAGCTGTTTGCAACAGTACGGTTGTAGTTTACGTTTACAATATCTCCAGCAGATAATGCATTTTCGAATGCATCAAAGCTTCCGTTTCCAAAGATATCATTTGAATCGTACTTATATTTAAGAGCTGTGTTAATACCAGCTTCTGTTTTAGTACCATTCCAAGCTACAAAATAGTCTTTGTCTTTAACTGCGATCAATGTATCTACGTTGAAATCAATAACGATTTGACCATTTGGTGCCTCAGCAAATAAGTATGAAGCTCCGCCTTCTACAAATCTTTCAGTAGCATCTGCAGTTTGGTTGTCGTTAGCATCAATAGTTACAACTGGTTTAGCGTAAGTAGATAGTGGTGTTGCAGCATTTAAGTTAGCATCTGTAGATTTAACAACAAATGTAACTTTACCGTCTTTAACGTCACCAGTCCATTGTGCACCCCATGCAGCGCCATTGTTATTTTTTCCATCAACAGTAGCAATTTCAGCTAATGTAGCTGCTCCGCCTGCGATGTTTTCTAAGTCAATTACTGCTGGACCATTGTATGGTTGACCATCAGTTTGTTTTACAGTTACTACATATGTTCTTGTTTGGCCAAGATCTAAGTAAGCATTATCAGCTTGGTCAATGTAGAAGCTGCTATCAGCTGCATTAGCTGGAGTAGTAAAGGAAAGACCAGTATCTACACCTTGGTATGATAATGTATAAGTTTTGCTTGCAGCTTGATCAGATGTAGTTAAAGTAACTGATTTTTTATCATCTGCTACTTTAGCACTGTGTACTAAAAGTCCATTATTAAATGCAAATTGACTTGCTGGTAAAATTGGGTCAATTTGTTTTGAGAATTTTACTACAACAGTATTTTTATCTGTACGTGTTACAGATAGAGCTTTTAATGGTAATGCAGTGTTTACATCATCTACTGATTTTTGTAAAGATGTTTCCCACTTAAGAACATTAGCATCAAGAATAGCTTGAGCTTCAGTTAATTTTTTAGCAGCATCTTCTAATTTATCAGCTTTAACATCAGCTGCTGCACCTTTAGCAAGCATATTAACTGTTACATCATTTTTCAATTCGGCAACTAATTTCTCAATAGCAGGTTTAACTGCATTGCGAATACCGTCACGAGTAGATTGACCATATACACGGTCTAGTAATTTAGCTTGCTTACGGTATTCAGCAGTAGCTGTATGGTAAGCAGCTTCAACTTTCTCAATATCTCCAGATTTAACTGCAGCATCTAGATCAGCAGTTAATCCTTTAATTTTTTCGCTTGAAGTGATTGCATCAATGTAAGCTTGTGCGCGTTTCACTTGGATTTGTGGATCAGTTAATCTAGCTTCGTATTTAAGTTTATCAGAAGCACTTGCACCCTTAAGTGCATTTTGAGCTCCTTCAATTGCTTTCTTAGCAGCGTTGTACGCAGCATAAGGACGTGTTACATAATCAGCTGAACCCTCAACTGAAATAGCCCATTTAAGAACTGTACCTGCATTTTGAGCATCTTGGACTAATTGATCTACGTTCACAGCCGCGTCAGCTTGGTTAGCTGGTGCTGCAGCAACGAATGCTGAAGCTGCGATAGCTGTTGATGTTGCTAGTTTAATAGCTTTCTTTTTCATAAACTTGTATTCTCCCTTCATGCTATGTAGTGCATTTTTTTGTTAGCAATGAATAAACCAATGGTTGTATTTCCCTCTATATCCACCGCTTACCTAACTAGTAAAAAAGTATACCAAACTATTAACTTTTATGCAATAGTTACCAATGTATATTTTTTTTGGCAAGTAAAGATAGGTTTTCCAACTTTGGTTTATATATCTTATGATAATATAAAGCTTGCTAAATTTCTACAATTTTTATCATATTTTTATTAATTTTGTAATATATTTACTGTTTATTAGAAAAGCGGAAGCGCCTTGCCCACCCCCGACAAGCATAAGACGAGCCGACGAGAAGGTTGTACTTTAACCTTCTTGGCGGATCGGCTTATGACCTCGAGGGGGTAGGCGCTGAAGCTAGACATTTCTCGAACTTGAAAAATGTAAATATATTATTTTCCCTAAATGCACACCCTTTAATTCTATGCAAGTATAAAAAAAAATTGCATATAAAATAAAAAAATGGTTCAATTAGAAAATTTTTCATGTATTTTTCCGTATTATTTGGTACACTAGGGGTAAGAAGGTTTTCTCCCAAATGGATGCTTTCTTTAACTTGTATAGTACGCTTGTACTAACCTTCGCTTCAGCGTTCAGGAAAAGCCGCCAATTATGGCGGCTTTTTCCTTTTTTTCGGTAGAGAAATGTCGAATTTCGTTGTATAGTAAGACTAACGAAACATTACATATGAAGGTGGTTAATGACAATGAAGACAGCCAAAGTGATGGGAGTTATGCTCATTTTACTTCTATCTATAATAGGACCCGCGTTTCACAACCATGCCAGGGCCACTACTTATCCCCAGATCGAAAAAAGAATTCCTGAAGCTGGGGATCAGAATGTTCCGATCGATACAGACATTAAAATTGAGTTTAATAGCAACATCGTAAATGTATCCTCACAATATATAAGATTATACGAAAAAACAAATAGCACCTATTATGATTTCCCCATTAAAAATGTGCGGAAAGATGGGCAAACGTTAATTATCGTTCCTGAGAATATGATGGATTTCAACAAAGAATACCTCGTTCAAATGAATGCACCAGCGATAGAGCTGCAAAATGGGACATATTATCAATCTCTTTCGTACTCCTTTCATACGAACTTCATTGATTTCTATGAACTCATGGTCGTAAACGAAAGTAGATTGACAAATTTACTGGATGACTACGCTCCTAGACAAATTAAAGCCTTCGCTCCAGAGAGATATATAAATGAAATTAATATTATACATAAGAAGCCTGGAGCGATGAAGGATGACCAAACTTCCTTTAGCGGTATCACGAATATTGATATTACAACGAAGAGTGATGAAGTCGATACGGTACACGTTGATATTATGAGGAATGGAAAAGTCCTGCAAAAGGGATTTGCTGATATTGTGCCTCCGAAAACAAAAGGGGCAGCCCAAAGGACATTGGTGTTCGATATCGGTTTTTCAAAGGTCCCTGACTTCTTTGATGTTCGTGTAACCGTTCAAAATAAAGATCAGAAAACGATCGACTCTAAAATAATTAAGTTTGCTACTGAAGAAGGCAAAATAATCAACTCCTATAAGGAATCCTTTAAGTACCAAACAGCTGGGAAGGGCTACACCTTATATGAACTCCTGTCCAATGATAAATTGTTCACCACCCTTCTATCTGAAAGCTTAATGCAGGATATTAAAGTTCAGGTTGAGGACAGGTAAATGAGAAGAGCATTCCTTCTTATTAGTATGGTTGCCATTATTGCTGTATTTCCTGGAATTTTGACAGGACAAGCGTCGCTTGAAAAGGTTGTTTTAGATGAACGGACTATTAAGGATCCATTAAAAAGCTGGTCCATTACTTTTACAGCACCAGTAAACAAGGGAACGGTTAAGAAGCAAAACTTCTATATTATAGATAAAAGCCAGAAGAAGCTGCAGACAAAGCTGCGTCTCTCTGATGATGGAACTAAGGTAACGATTACACCTGAAACTTCTTATAAAGAGGGCGTTCAATATTATCTATACATTAAAGGGAATGTAAAAACGGGTAAGAGTACATTTTTGAATGAACATACGGTTTTGCCTTTTAAGCTGGTTACAAAAGAGAGCACCAATAAAGTGACTAGCAGTCCGACAAAAACTGACAATCGACAAGTTTCAACAAACACTAGTAAAGATGACCCTAGTCCTGGCACCCCTCCAAATTCAAACCAGAAAGATACAAAGTTGGTGAGTACCCAGACCAAACGCCATTCACACTTTGTTGAAATCTCCGTTAAAGTTAGTGACCAGGTGGCAAAGGTGAAGGCAGGCAGTAATGAATTTGAGTATAAGGGTAATAACCAATTTGTCCTTTACAAACCAGACCTTAAAAAAGGTGAAAAGTTGACCATTAAAGGGTATAGCCTATCCAATAAGGTGCTGGAGACAAAGGAGATCGTGATCCCATAATGGCAAAAAAGGCTCTTATCAATACATTTATTTTTACCCTGATTATCATTAACCTGATTATCTGGCCGATGCTTTTTAGTGAGTTTAAAGAGGACAATAAAGCAGCTGGTGAGCAAGGCAAGTTTCAAGAGACGGTCATGAATGAGGATTCCCATAATACGACAGAAACCGAGTCTAACAGTGAAGTCACTGAATTAGGTGAGGAAAGTGAAGTTTTACCTCAGTCAAATGATAAAGAAGAAAATATTTTCAAAATTCTTCGGATTGAATGAAACCTTTTTGATAGTCAAAACGTCTTATAGATGGACACTAGTAATGGATTGTTCCAATGGCTAGTGCTTACCTAACTGGGCAGAGTAATCTCTGCCGAACTTTTGTCAGTATCCTGGATTGAGGGTGCTGGCTTTTTTTGTTTTATTTTTAATATACTAGGTAACGAACTTTATCATATAATTAAACCTCTCCAAATTAGAAAAACCCCGGTAGATACAATCCATCTACCGGAGCTGCATATATTATTCAATAACCTAAACCGGACTATGAGTTGCCGTTGTAGCCACTTCCGCTACTGAAGGATGGTCCGTTTCTTCATTTCTCATTTCTTCCTTGTTATCGTCTTTTATTTGAGGTGTCCTTTCATCATTTCCTGACTTTTGCCTTTCGATCAGACCTAACAGAAGATTAATCCCATTTTCCCATTGATTCGAGTTTTCTTTTCTTGCTAACTCTTTATTCCCTTGGTCTATCTTCTCGGAATTATTAACAGGCTTGGGCTCTTGAGGTTTTTGACCTTGGTTATCATTGCCTTCTCCTGGTTTAGTTGGTTCTTCTTTCTTAGGCACTTCTTGCTTTGGTTTATCATCTGGTTTACCTTGCTCTGGCTTTGCAGGATCTGCTTTTTCAGGATTACCCTGACCTGGATTATCTTTATTTTCTTGATCCTTTTCTTTCTCTAGCTCCTGATCACCCTTTTCGGATTCCTCTTCATTTTCTTTTTCGTCTTCCTTTTCATTACCTTCTTCTATCTCTTCTTTATCTTTATCCTCAGTCTCTTCTTTGCCCTCTCCGTCTTCTTCCTTTTCTTCGCCATCTGGCTTTTCTTCTTCTAGTTCTTCTTCACTTTCTCCATCTTCTTGCTCCTGATCAAGCTCTTCTTCTTCTGCTGCTTCTTTAGCTTCCCGATCTTTTTCCTCCTGCTCTAACCGCTCTTTCTCCAGTCTTTCCTGTTCTTCCTTTGCAAGCCTTTCTTTTTCTAATTTTGCTTTCTCTTCTTCTTGCTTAATTTCTTGGTCTAGTTCAAGTATTGCTTTTTCAATGGCGGACATGTCTTTGTTATCAAGAGTTATATTTTCAATGTCTTGGACGACACCTGCTAACTTTTCTAATAATTGCTGGATTTGCTCCTCTGATAAGTCCGTTGACTTTTCCAGGTATTCTTTAAGTGCACCCATTCCTGCAAATAAGCTGTCCTTTTGCTCCTGTAATGCTTTCATGTCAGCGATTTGCTGGTCGATTGCCGCGATTTGTTGATTGATCGCTGCGATTTGAGCTTTTATACTTTCTATGGAAGCTAACAATTCTACATTTGCCTGTTTAAGTTCTTCCATGGCCGTTTGCAGTTCTAGAGCATTATTTTTCAGCTGAGTAATTTCCTCACCGGTAGTAGCTAGCTTCTCTTCTAAATTGCTAATAAACACTTCCGTCTTGTCTTTTTCCGTATTCATTTGCAGTAAGATGTCCTCAAAAAACTGCGGCTCAAAATTACAATCTTTGATGGCTGCATCTTTTATTTCAAGAATGTATTGAATAATTTCATTAATTTCATCTAATTTTTCTTGAATTTGCTCCTGGGCTTTAGGAAAAACAGTTGTAATGATTTCTTCCAATTGCGCAACCATTCCTTCAATCTCTTTAGTAATTTCTTCAAGTGTTTTTATTTCTTCCTCATTTGTTGTAATTGTGTTTTGAAGAGTGGCTATTGTGTTTTCTAGAACGGCGATTTCTGCCGCTAATAGGGCTTGGGCCTCCTGAAGCCCTTCAATTGTTATCACATCTGCACCGGATTCTTGTTCTTGGGAGGGAGCGCCGCCTTCTGTTTCCCCTTCAGCTCCTGCTTCTGTTCCAGCATCTTTCTTCAATCCGGCTAATTTCTCATTCATGGACTCTACGTTCAGTTCCGATACTTTTCCTAAGGCCTCGTCCAATATGGCCTTCGCTTCCTCTTGAAGTTCAACTGTACGATCTCGCATTTGCTCAACCGTCTGAGGAAAAATAAAACAGGCAGAGATATCCACTTCCTGTTCCTTAACTGAATTAAACTCGCTGTATGTAGGCGATACTAAATGCCCGCTTCCTAATAGCAGGGATGAAACAGCTACACTAGACGAAAAAGCCTTAAACATTCTTTTCCTTTGTTTTCTCTTATGACTTCTATGTCGAGAAGACCTTGGCACCAATGTGATGTCCTCCTTTTTCGTTATTCGTTATATAGAACAATTAGGGTAAAAAAATAAGCGGCCTTATTTGCGCTAATAATTATATTTAACATTATACAATATAGATTCTGATTTTTAAATAGAAAACGAACAATTTTTTCTTAATAAAGAACATATAATTCGGTAATGGTCCTCTTCCATGTTCTTAATAACATAAGAAAACCCAGGATTTCTCCCGGGTTTACATAGCCATATCTTATTTAACTGTTACCTCTAAATAGATTCCCTTTTGCATTTGCTTTGCACTCTTGCTCGTCCAATTCGGATGGATCATGAGCAAATATTTGCCCTTCGATTGTAAATGCGTTTTCGGCGTAATGGTCATTTTATAGTCATCCGCTATTTTTACATCAACTGCTACTTCTGTTCCGCCTAGTTGGATCAGCTGAACGTCCGCGGCATTTAATTTAGACCAGTCCATTTGCAAGTTCATTTGAACAGTAAATGTTTTGGTGACCGGAACATCCTTTAGGGCAGGCAGCTTTTGATAGGTTGAGTGTTTGGCAATTAGTTGATCTCTGTGCGAGGTGACTAACTCCTCTCCCTCTGCCGTTTCAATATTGGGAGTAACTCCTACTTCATGAACGGGAATCCCTTTCGGTGAAAAGAAACGGGCTGTTGTTAATTTTAGCATGCCGTTGTCACTCAATGGGAACAGCGACTGCATGGACCCTTTTCCATAGGAAGTTTGTCCGTATAAGCTTGCCCCATTTTGTTCTTTGACAGAGACCGCGACCATTTCGGAAGCACTTGCGCTATATTCATTGATGAGAATATGAGTTGGGTTTGTAAACTTAACCTTTTGCGGAAGAGCCGCGTAAACCTCAGGCTGCTGCGATTTATATCGAAGCTGGAACGCGTTTGTTACATTAGGGAAAAGACCTGCCACTTCCTGGGCAGTGGACACATAGCCTCCGCCGTTATTCCGGAGATCAAAAATCCAGCCTTTTGCACCTGGTAATTTTCCAATAGCATTCGTAATGTCCTCTGTTGCCTCTTGTGAGAAGCTATGAAAGCGAATATAACCAATGTCCCCGCCGAGCATTTTATACTCAACATTTGGAATCCGAATTATTTCTCTAGTTAAGGACTTTGTGACCTTTTCATTTGTGTCGACTGAAATATATTGAAGCGTGACAGATGTGTTCGCTGCGCCCGTTATGATAGAAACTGCGTATTGCACAGACTGGCCTGCCAGGCTTGTCCCATTGGCGCCAATAATTATATCCCCGGCTTTCAACCCCGCCCGATCAGCTGGGCCGCCCTCGATGACGGATATGATCTTGACTCCCTTTGGATCCTCGTCCAGAACGATCCCAACTCCCACTAACTGCTGCTCAATGCCATTCGTAAATCGGTCAAACTCTTGAGCTGACATGTAGACAGAATAAGGGTCCAAATGTTCCGTGATTTCCTTCGCAGTCGGCTTGGATAAAACGGATGCCGGCACGTCCTCTATGTAATATTCCTTAATCAAATCTCGTATTTCTTGGATTGGCTCTGCTGCGGAAACAGAAGTTACATTGGACAAAAGCAATAAAACTAGCAAAAAACTAAAATACTTTTTCAAATTCCCCATTGGTGCTCCCCCCTTGTTGTCAACACCGTTCGCGGTCGTAACTGGAAGATTCGAACACGGACGGCAAATAATGACATCATATATTAAGTTCTATTTTAGTATATTTATGGATGGAATTATAGTTATATTTTCTCCTATGATTCTATATACTTCACTAGAATCGGAGCTAGGTAATCAACCTATAGCTGACTAATGAAATGGTTTTCTTTCTCATTGTTTGAATCTTTCACAATACTAGAACGATATCATTGATATAATTTATCCATTTCTTGGACATACTAATGCTAATAGAATTAAATCAGAATTAATTATTCTCTTATGCTGATTTCATTCACTATACTATATAATAGTAATATCAATGCTTTTAATGGAGGGACACAAATGAATCCATTCCGTTTTAATAGTAACACTAGCGAGGTAGACTCCGACCTAGTACAAGAAGAGATGTTCGGAATTGAATATGAACAATTGATTGATGAAGAGGATCAATCTGAGCTCCCATTTGATGCTGAAAAAATCCGTATAGAACAACGAATGCTTTCATTGAAATATATGAAAGAATTAATTGATTTGGATCTTTTGAATCTTTATCCCGACTTTCAAAGAAATAAGGTTTGGAAAGAGATAAAAAGAAAATCACTTTTAATTGAATCCTTAATGCTAAGAATACCCATTCCCGCCTTTTACTTTTATGAAGATGAAGACTCAGTTCTTCATGTCATTGATGGGTTACAACGTTTATCAACAATCAATGAATTCTTAAATGGAGAGTTTAAATTAAAAGGCCTACAATACCTACAAGATTCTTGTGACGGAAAATACTTTAAAGATTTAGATGCAAAGTATGTGAGTCGAATCTATATGACACAATTAGCTGTTAACGTTATTGATGCAAGAACTCCTTCCCAGGTTAAGTACGATCTATTCAGGAGGATTAATACCGGGGGTGTTTCATTAAATGCACAAGAAATTCGTAATTCGATTGCAAAACCCCGGATACGTGATTTCCTTAAAAGATTAGCTCATTCTTCATCATTTCAAGCGGCAACAGATGGCGGCGTCAATGATATGAGGATGGCGGCTCAAGAACTTGTACTGCGCTTTATTGCATTTTATTTTGCCTACAACTACAAGACCTTTGAGTTAGATTACCACAAAAGCGACTTGGAGCTTTTTTTAGATCGTGCGTTTGATCAGCTAAATGCTATGAATGATCAAAAACTAGTAGAAATAGAAAAAGCTTTTAATAGAGCGATGAATAATGCTCACGAGCTTTTTGGTGAATATGCCTTCCGTAAATATAAATTATCAGAGTTAAGGCAATCTGGGCGCCGAAAGCTTATTAACAAATCTCTATTTACATCTTGGAGTGTGCTTTTAGCTGAACCTGGTCTTGACCTAGGAATCAGCAAGACTTTTTCAGATAATGCGGTTCATGAATTAGCTAAGTTAATTGAAAGAAATGAAGATTATTCAAACGCCTTAACGATTGGGACAAATGCCACGTCCAGAGTAGCAATGAACTTTTATATTACAAGGGAATTTTGGGAGGAATTACGAATTGATATTCGATAAAATTTCATTAACTCATTTTAAAAGCATGAAAAAATCGCATATGGAATTGGCTCCAATTACCTTATTTACCGGAGCAAATGGAGCAGGAAAATCCAGTGTCATTCAATCCATTCTGCTTGCTAAAAATACGTTTGAAAATATTCACCGTTTTAAACGCTGGGAAGTTGAATTAAACGGTAATTACCATTTATCATTAGGGCGAGCAGAAAATGTCCTCTCTTTTATGCATGAAAATAATCAAATCGGAATTATGCTAGGATTAGAGGAACACCATTTGCAATACACGTATGACGTAGACCCATTAAAGCATCCATACAGTTTGCAAATCAACCCCTCGAAGTCATTTGGAGACCTTAGTTTCCAAGATGTTAATCTTCATTATCTTCATGCAGAAAGGTTGGGTCCAAGGAAAAGTTTGCCTTTCAATCCTACTAGTGTGATAACCACTGGATTTCAAGGAGAGTTCGTTAATCATGCAATTGAACGAGCTGACCAACTATCACTAAACGTTCATCCATCTCTTTCAGCGCAATCCGCACTTCCTAGATTTTCTACGCAAGTTGAAGCTTGGATGCAATTATTGATACCTGACTTCCGCCTACAAGTGAAACCACAACCTGATGTTGACATGGTTACAATAAAGTATAGTAATTCTCATCTAGGAGAATTTATTTCACCTACTTCAACAGGGTTCGGTATTACTTATGCCTTGCCAATCATCACTTCCGGTCTATTAGCATCTTCAAATGATAGAGGATTACTTATTGTAGAGAATCCTGAGGCCCATTTACATCCGTATAGTCAATCTCGGATGGGTCAATTCTTAGCATTGGTTAGTATGGCTGGAGTGCAAGTAATTGTTGAAACACATAGTGAGCATGTTGTAAACGGAATGAGACTCCAACTAGCGAAGAATGAAGCAGCTGAAAAAGGGTATGTCTATTTCTTTATGCAAACAAATGGTCTTACGGAGGTTGAAAAGATTGCAGTAAAAAAAAATGGAGAACTTACTTCTTGGCCAAAGGGATTTTTCGATCAAGAAGAGAAGGATTTATTCGAACTTTTGAGGTTAAAACGTAAATGAACATAAATTATCTAATCGTTTCCGAATCCTTTGAGAAAAGTCTTTCCGTAGAAAACACACCCATTGACGAACAGCTACAATGTTTCATTGATGTATTAGAAATGCTTACTGATTATGAATCTACCTCCTATTCAATGGATCTATTTGATCAGATTTTTTATGAAGGTCAATCATTAGCTGAGTGGCTATATAGCAGCGGCGATATGCGGGATGAAAAAAGAATCATTCAGATGAAGTTTAAAAAAATGGTAGAAGTAGAAAAAGCTGTAATTCAAGATTCTATAGGTCAACTACAAAATCGGAATTATCAACAGCACTTTGCTTTAATTACATTTTATCATTGGACTGCTCCAAATTTGGAGGATTATTTAGTTATACAAAACAAGTCAGACTGTTTAAATGCACGTCGTTTTTATTTGCACTTTGCTGATAACATTTCTGTATTTTTGAGAAAATGTGAAGATTGCTTTCCACAGCTTTTTATCAATGACCGTGTTCAACAGACCATCAAAAGATTTAAACCTTTTAGGGATTATCTTGAAGAACTAATTTTACATTTAACGGCACTAAATGATCATGGACTACGTCTTTTTATAGAATATCAAGCTCAAAATGAAACGGTAGTATTACAGCATTTAAGTGTTATTGGGAATATTAACTGTTCAGCTCAAGGTGACCCAGCTTATGAAAAAGCAAACCTATGTTTTGAATTCCCAAGCGACCAAGGAGGAAACATAAATATAGTTTGCGCTCCCCATACAAAACTATTTAGTAAGCATTCAGGAGAGCGTATCTACTTTAACTGGGGGCACCCTCAAGTTAAGAATGGAGAAAGGCTATTAATTGGACATATCGGGGATCATTTGTAACCTGCTTTTAATAGGTTAATATTATAATAGTTTTTATTTATTCATAAAATTCAAAAATGAGTCAATCGTTGCTATAATGATTGACTCATTCTTTCATTAATCTTATAACCAACCTGTGAAAAATTCCTGTGAACAGAACCTTCCCTCTACTTCGCTTATTCAGTATATTTTTCAAGAATGGGAGCTAGGTAATCAACCATCGGGGAAGACTCATTTTGGATGAAGGCTTCTACAGCTGATTTTTCAATAGGGACAAATAGAAGATCATCGAACTCTGGCTGCTGCCCTATTTCTATTAAATGATGATTATGGGTAAGGAATCGGGCATAAACCTCTTCGGCTGTGTACTCAACAGATACCTCATAGATAATTGCCCAAAAATCATGTGTACCTTGACGCTTAATGAATTTAGGGATAAAAGAGCGAGTGGATGATGAGTGAATGTCTAATCCGAGCTCTTCTTTAATTTCTTTGCTGATATTTTTCTCTAAATTAAATGTTGAATCTTCCAGGTCCGACTCATCCAGTCCTCCTCCTGTGAATTGAAGGCGGCCTGGTGTGGAGGTTGTCCTATTCATTCGGCCAATAGCCATTTTCTTGTCGCTTGTTATGACCGCGGCACAGGTATATATGACTTTGCATGGCTCCTCGCAATCTTCATGGTTCAGAGTGTATAGATAATGTTTATAGTCAGTCTTAGCCACCGTAACGACAAGCTCCTCCTGCGTTTGCTCGATATCGGTAATCGAAAAGACTTCTCCGTTTCGTAGGGAGGGGTTTATTTTCGCTTTTTTGTTCCAATAAAGTTCATGCTTGTTTCGGATTTCTTGTGGCAGATTGATAGGGACAGGATCCAGTTTTACTTTTACAATAGCGGGTGCTTTTCCAATGATTATTGGGTTCATGAGGAGGTTCCTTTCTTGGCATTTTTTTAACTTTGGTTATAACTTTATATTACCCGTTGTGAGTGTGTTTGAGTGAATTATTGGCTGATTTTGGTGGTTATAAGTTAATGTAGTTTGTTGGCTAATTTATAAGGGTACCTCTGCTAATTCAGGCAGACATTTAAGCAAGGTTATCAGCCAATCGTTTTGTCATCTTATTAAGCACGAATGGCCTCCGCCAAAAGGTCTCTCTCCATTTTCACTCCTATTCGATAAAATAACAATATTTTCAATTAATATATTACTAAAGTTTCAGAAAAAATTTCCCTGTATCATACCTTTTTCCAATTTTTCTAAGAAAACCTTTTAGAATGCATCAAAATCAATAATCTTAATACAATGTATTAGGGGTGATGGGCATGAAATGGAAACCAGATTGGCTTTTGCATGTTATTCTTGCATATGTAATGGTCAGCGGAATAACTTTCTGGCTGCCAGTGATTCGGGGGCTATTCGATGGCCGCTCCTATACATGGTCAGGCTGGCTGGGAATGGGCGGAAGCGGACTCACCGGGCATTATTGGCTCCTGCTGATTTTCACCGCATTGCTGATTACACTCATTTTCCTCGGATGGAGAGGAGCCCGCAAGCCATTTCATTGGCTATTATTACTGTGGTTTTCCCTGTTAGTCGCTGAATCAGGCTCATGGTTCTTCTCATCAGAAACCGTTCATTTTCGAGGGGACACATTAGGAACAGACATACCGATAGGAAAAATCATTTTCCCTTTCGATCTTCTCTTTTTAGGTTTATCAATACGATGGGTTATCCGGGATATACGGACCCAACACTCCTACTTATATCCTTTATGGAAAAAATCAAACCAAAATTTGCTGCTATTCTCCCTCTGTCTTTTGCCGCTGCAATTCTTTATTCTGAGGTTTTTTGACCAATATCCAATATATGATCAAATCGGGGTTATAGTAACGACCTTTCAATGGATAGTACTCAATCTAGCATTTTATCCATGGAGGAAATGACCCTGAAAAATACTTACAGATCCATACGTCTGTTGTATAATTAATAACTATATTACAATAGGTAATACTAATTCTATAATCGACCGCTTTAAAAATATAATTATCGAATACTATTGAATTTTCGAAATATAGGTCACCCTTCCCTTTATTAAAAGATAAGGAATATGTTACTATCGAATTAGAGATTGTTGAAAAGAGGGATTTATATGAAGCTAGAGAAATACTTATTTGGGGAAATCCTCCAATCCTTTCGGCAATACAAGAATTTAACTGTAGAGGAATTAGCGGAAGGAATCTGCACAGTAGACGAATTAATTTCTTTCGAAAAAGAACGATCCTACCCCACCATAGATGTGCTCTATAAGTTTTCAAAAAAGCTTGATATGGAGCTAACCTATTTTTTCGATATCGCTTCCAAGACAACTGTCCATTACCCAAATGCTGTTATTCAACTAATAGAAAAGTTTAAAAGAGACCGTAATTACGAGGCGATCAACAATATCATTCAACAAGAAGAGGAAAGTCCCTTATTTAATCAGAAATCACTCAAGCAATACCTGATGTGGCATCAGGGGATTTGTTATTACTATTTAGATGGGAATGCTGATAAAGCCTTTGATACTTTGAGTAAGGCAATCTCACTTACCAATCCAAAAAGAATTTCCCTTTCCGAGAGAGAAATAGAGATTTTAACGAGTATTGGTATCATTTTTAGAGAGATCCAGAATCACCGTAGTGCCATTACTATTTTTAATGAAGCTTTAAGCAATATTGATAAACTTCCTCATATTTTAAACATGAAGGGAAAATTACGAATTTTATTTGGACTCTCCCAGGCCTTGACAGGATTAAATGAATATGAAAATTCAATATCATATTGTCAAGAAGGATTAAATCTGTGTATTAATGAGGAATTACTTTACCTTTTTAATGAATTCCATTATCAAATTGGGCATAATTACGTTAAATTGGGTGAAATAGAAAAAGGTAAATACTACCTAGATGAGTGCCTACATCTACTAAAATTGGAAAGAAAAACAAAATTGTTAAGTATAATGGAAAGCGAGATTGATAAACTACTTAACTCTTGATACAATCTATTTATATTTTATGAAAAATATAGGAAAGTTGGTGCAATATGAAAAAGGTACTTAAAGTTTCCATTTTATCTCTTAGTATCCTAGGACTTGGTGCTCTAGGTGCAAATCTCGCAGAATCCGCAGACTATCCTTCTCAGCATAGCGTAGGCGGGGTTAAACTAGCTGACTACCCTTCGCAACACAGCATTGGCGGGGTTAAACTAGCTGATTACCCTTCTCAACACAGCATTGGCGGGGTTAAACTAGCTGATTACCCTTCTCAGCACAGCATCGGCGGAGTTAAGGTAGCTGATTATCCTTCTCAGCACAGCATTGGCGGAGTTAAGGTAGCTGACTACCCTTCTCAACACAGCATTGGTGGGGTTAAAGTTGCTGACTATCCTTCTCAACATAGCATTGGCGGAGTTAAGGTAGCTGATTACCCTTCTCAACACAGCATTGGCGGAGGAGTTAAGGTAGCTGACTACCCTTCTCAACACAGCATTGGCGGAGGAGTTAAGGTAGCTGACTACCCTTCTCAACACAGCATCGGCGGTTCTAAATTAGCTTAATACTTATTACCAAACGAGTGATCTATTCCGATCGCTCGTTTTTTTGTTATGGAAGCCGCCTCTTCAAAAAGACATTAATCTCAAAAAATAAAAGCCCATTATAGGCTTTTATATTAATATGATACTAACGTTTTGAAATCTTTTTATACCCTTTTCTACTAGTCTTTAAAAAGCCTATAATTTGAATGATTTCATCTCCGAAAGGCATGGGGTCTGGTAAAAAGAAGTTAATGCCTAACAAAATTATTTTTCCGGGCAGCGGTAAAAACCATGTTAAAAAAGCTAATACTAAGATTAGTATGTGTAGCATGTACTAACCTCCTACAATATATTTAATTATATTCATATGGGAAATTTCACACACAGGAATATACTATCATATTTTTTTAGAATATGTTTTTTATGGAATAGGAAAATTCGCAACATTAAAGTTCCCTGTTACATCACTTTTCTCCACCAGGCTTCCCATTATAAAAAAATTTTTCATTAAATCATCCCACCCGTGACCTTTCCCCCCTCCCCCCTATATATAAAGGTTGAGAGGAGGTGATCAACATGGCACAGGCATTAATGATCGAGACACGGCTTCGTCTGACGTTCGAAACGGGTGTAAATGAGAAGGGCGACCCGATTTTCAAGTCTAAAACATTTGGGAATGTGAAGAAGGCGGCGACAGCTGAGCAGCTTTTTCAGGCAGCAACGGCAATCGCATCACTTAGCCAGGACTCCCTATCAACCATAGTGAGAAACGACAGCTTTGATATTCTTGGCTAAGCAGAGGATCTGAAACTTCACCCCATATAATAAAATGAAAGGAGGACAAAACCCATGGCAAAATCATTAGAATTAACATTTGTGACAGATTCAGGAAAGCTTTCAAGACTTTCTATCGATAACCCGAAGGAGCCGATTGATCCAGTTGCTGTTAAGCTAGCAATGGAGCAAATCGTGGCTGCGGATGTGTTCCAAACGATGAACGGCAATCTTGTTTCAGCAAAAGAAGCAAGAGTCATCGAGCGTAACGTCACCGCCTATGAACTAGTTTAATTATTATAAGCCCGCAAGCTCCTATTAAAATAAATGAGGCCGGTTCTGCTCTAATGCAGACCGGCCTCTTTGCGTTTTGAAAAAAATCTACAGGGCACGCAGCCAAAAACCGACTAGCACACCCAATTATTTAAATTTTAAATTGCTTAATTATTTCCTGAAGTTCCTCTGCCATATAAGATAGCGAGGAGGCGGAAGCTGTGATTTCCTGCATGGAGGCTAATTGTTCCTCGGTTGCGGCGGAAACATTTTGGCTGTCTGCTGTTGTTTTGACAGCAATTTCTTCAATGCCGTGTACAACGCCAACCACCTGTTCGGTGCCAGCTGAAGTCTCTTTAATAGAGACTGAAATCGTTTGAATTTCATTGTTTACGTGATCGATAAATTGCTTGATTTCATGGAAGGCCTCTCCTGCACTTTGGGCAAGATCCATTCCTTTTTCGATTTCGGTTGTTCCTTTTTCCATCGATTCAACTGCATGGTTCGTGTCAATTTGAATAGAGGAGATGAGTTGCCTGATTGTTTCAGTAGATCTAGACGATTGCTCCGCTAATTTACGCACCTCATCCGCAACGACGGCAAAGCCTTTGCCATTTTCCCCTGCTCTTGCCGCTTCAATTGCCGCATTTAATGCCAGAAGATTCGTTTGGTCGGCAATCCCCGAAATCACATCAATGATTTGATTAATATCGATGGATCTTTTTCTTAAATCCTCAATGACCACGCTAAGCCTGCTGATTGTTTTGTGAATATTGGTCATTTGTTGAGATGTTAGCTGAATCGCTTGATTTCCATTGTTCACAATTCCCACAGCGTCCATGGATGTTTCGCGGACGGCTTGAGAATGGTTCAGCATCCCTTCCATTTCCGCAGACATCGCCATAACAATATGATGGCTATCCTCGACCATTTTGGATTGTCGTTCAGTTCCGGAAGCAACCTCCTGAATGGCATCGACAATTTGCTCAGTCGCTGTATTATTTTGCTCCGCGCTTGCCATCAGCTGCTGAGATGAAGCGGCCAGCATTTCTGATTTCGCATCGACATTTTGAATCAGTTCGCGGAGAGCCCCCACCATTTTATTAAAACTTACGCCCAAATAGCTAATTTCATCATTATTTTTAACATCGAAGGCTTGAGTAAGGTCGCCCTCACTTACCTTTTCCGTTGCTGCAACCAGCCCATTCAAAGGTCTAGTAATCGACCGGATCACAAAATAAGAAAGCAAAGCCCCGATTACTATAAAAAGACCAACGATTAACAGAGTCGTCATCAGAATCGGCTTCGTATCCTGATTGACCTCACCCAAGTCCATTACACCAGCAATTTTTATCCCCGTTCTATCATTTGTTGTAAAATCAATCTGGTTTTGGTTATCAACGACCTGTCCATCCTTCTTTTCTAATAAAGACTGAACCCAACTGCCCTCTTCCTTTGTACCCGCTTCGATTTTTGGATGAACAAGATAGTTTCCTTCAGCACTTAAAAGGATTGGGTAACCCGCTTTTCCGATCTTAATTCCCTCTGTCAGCTTGTTCAAAGCTTGGAGGCTAAGGTCCATCGCAAATACTCCTGAACCATCCTCAAGCGCGTGAGCAATGGTCACGATAACTCCGCCAGTAAAGGCATCGATATACGGCTCTGTAATCAACGGCTCCCCACTCTGCGCCTTAGCACCAATATACCAAGGGCGCACCCTCGGATCATACCCATCAGGCAAATCTTGCTCAGGATAAGCGAGAAAATCCCCATTTTCTTCCAAGGCGACATAAACAACCATCGTTTCTGGATTCAGTACCTGAAATTCCTTCAAATGCGCGATCGTTGTTGGAATCTTTTCTTCCGTAAAAGAAGCCTTGTTAAATAGCCCAGAAAAATAAGTTGCCGCATTCTCTTTTGGCTCAATAAAGCTGGTGATAAACTTATCAATGACTAATACATTTTCTCTTGAACTAATCTGAATTTTTTCCTTAATATTGCTTTGCGCATTTAAATAGGATATGAGCCCAATCGTCACAGACGGCACTAATAAAATCAAAATAAATGATAGAATTAATTTTTTCCTAATAGTCATTGTAAAAATAGGTTTTCTCTTTGGCTTGGTTTTCACGGGTTGGAGGCCTTCCTTTCATATTCAACTTTTCTCCACTTTAATAGAAAAAGGCCACCCTTGTTAAAGTAGCCAAAAGTGACTTTTATTTACATTTCGTAACATGGTTTGATCGAAAATAGATTGCAAGATTATTCTGCTGGTGCGCCCAATGCTATTAGTCGAATAGCACTTTAATCCCCCCATTAAATTGAAATTATGTAAGACTTTTTTATTAAAATTATACCCGCGTATTCGCCAATTTTCAACAAAATTCGGCATATTCACGAAATTCATTTTTCGGGGGTAAGTATTGGTTTTTGTTGGTGATTCTAAAGCGGGAAGGACGTTGCGAGAGGGCGCATGACGGACTTTTTTAGAGAGAAATAGAGACTATTTGTCCGTCATCAACCCTATGACGGACTTTTTAAGAAACAAATAGAGACCATTTGTCCGTCATCAAACCCATGACGGACTTTTTAGGAGACAAATAGAGGCAATTTGTCCGTCATCAACCCCATGACGGACTTTTCGCACCACTTTCTCGCTCAAAATGTCCGTCAGAGGCGCCATGATGTGCTTTTCAAGTGATAACACCGGCAAAATATCCGCTCTCTGCGCCATACCGAACTCTCCAACAGACAACAATCTAACATTTCCCCTATTAATAGATTTATATTACAAACCAAATCTACTTTGTAATAAAAATAGTTTTAATCTGAAACATTCCTGTTATCTTCCTTTGCTAATATACTCCTTAAGAAGAAAGAAAAGGAGATTCTCTCATGAAAAAACTTCTAATCACAATAACGACTGTATTTTTTCTACTAGTTGAATTTTCGACTGCTGCGTCTGCTGCACAACATACATATAAAGTGAAAACTGGAGATACTCTCTGGTCCATTTCTAAAAAGAATCAAGTTACCGTACAGCAATTAAAATCATGGAATCAGCTTAAATCAGATATCATTAAGCCTAATCAGGTGTTAAAGTTGGCTACAGCACCAGCAGCCACAGAGGCAAAACCACCCGCTCCCGCTGCAAAAGCCGCGAGCTATAAAGAAATTACTGTGAAAGCAACCGCCTATACAGCTAGCTGCAAGAACTGCAGCGGCATTACGGCTACAGGCATTAATTTAAAAAAGAATCCAAATATGAAAGTCATTTCTGTTGACCCTAAGGTGATTCCGCTCGGTTCGAAGGTTTATGTACCTGGTTACGGGGAAGCAATCGCTGCTGATAAAGGCTCTTCTGTTAAAGGAAACAAAATTGACGTGTTTATTCCCTCTCACAAGCAGGCCATTCAATGGGGCAATAAAACCGTGAAGATAAAAGTATATAACTAAAAACACAAAGAGAGCGACTCGTATTTTTGAGCCGCTCTCTTTTCTCTTTTTGCTGCGATCAACTAGAATATTTTAATAATTCAGCTGCTTCGTTCTCGCTTATGTCTTTGATTAAACTTAGTTCACTAATGATATTTCGCTGCGCTTGATTGAGTAACTGCCGTTCGCTCGTATTAAGCGACTTTTCCTTGTTGCGATGCAGAAGATCCCGAACAATTTCAGCTGAATCCTCAACCCGACCTGATTTCAGCTTCTCCATGTTCGATTTGTACCTCTCCTTCCAAGGAAGACTGCAGTCTGAATCTACATTGTGAAGATCAAACAATATTTCTTTCATCGCCTCACCGTCTATGATGGAGCGAACACCGGATTCTGACATTGTTTTCAATGGAAGCATGACGTCCATTTTATTCAATGGTATATGAATCACACAGTACTCCTGTGTCTTCCCTAGAATTTCCCGTTCTTCTATGGCCTCAATGATACCTGCCCCATGCATTGGATAAAAAACCTTATCGCCAATTTGAAACATATCATCACCTCCATATTACCTTCATTTATAATGGTAACACACTTGGTTATTTTAATCAAATTTTTAAATATAACACGAAACAATTATTTTGGTCAATACATTTATTGAAATTAATTTTAAAAAATTTAAATGTAATATTTAGGGGTTTTCGGACCAACAATGCTAGAGTTTCCTAACTAAGAAACCGACAAGACACCCGATTCCAAAAAATGATATAATTATTTCTATTGACTATTTGTAAAAGGAGGGTTTCCATGTCTACCATTCCAGAGCATTTCCTCGAGCCGTTGGATTTTGCGGCGAATGAGCTGATGGATATGTTGAGTCCGAAGATCGTGGAGAATGAGCGCATGGTCCAGAAGGGGCTGATGCTTTTTCGGCAGGGGCTAGTTTCTCACGTACGTTTTGATCGGAATGAGATCACAGGTGTCGTTCAGGATGTGACGCCGGCAAAGGTGATGCTTGATCTTGATTTTATCAATTTAAGCGAATGCTCTTGTCCTGCCGATGGATTTTGCCGGCATCAGCTTGCTGTGTTTTTCTATCTTCTTTCGCAGGCGAAGAGTGTGACGGATTGGGTTAATGAGTGGAGACAGCCTTTGCAGGAGAGCAAAACAGTCCAGCTTCTCGGCCTTCAGCGAGCAAAGGATCTGTTGACCACTTCAAGCAGACAAAAGCCTGATTATGACCGGTGGGTAGCCTCCATTCACGAAAGCTTTGACACGATTATGACTGGGAACGGCGAGCCGAAGCCTTATTATATGAATGAGCTATTTCAAATTTATACGAAGCGATGGAAAGCCAACGCGCCTTTTGAGCAGGAATGGAAGCTCCTTTATCACTTGATCGGATACTTCTTTAGCTTTAAAAAACTGATGGAACTGAGCATTCATTTCGGGCACTCGGGAGAAATCATTAACCGTTACTATCACCATCTTTTTCAGGATTTGATGGAGGATATTTTAGATGTGACCCATAAACTATCGGTCCACTCCCTCCCCTTTGCCTTCGATGAATTTATTGAAAAATTAAAAGGGGATTCCACCGATATCCTTCAATATGATTTTCCGCTCGAATTTGAGCAAACCCAATTGTATCGAATTCTGTGGATGAAATTTTTCAAGAAGAAGGTTTGGTGCCAGGAGGAAGTCGTAAAACTGCTGGACATTGAGGATAAAAACTTCCCGATCGTTGTGGCCATTATTCATCAATATATCCTATTGGGGAAAGATGAAGATGCCGTTGATCTTTTGGCGGTTCCAGAAAAAGGGATGACTCCCTATTTCCTGACCTGGCTGGATTATTTGATCCAACAGAAGGAATGGAAACGAATGGGTCCTTATGTCGAGGAGTTTATTAAAAAGCTGCGGGAATACCTTCAACTTTCGGAGAACCATTATATTAATCGTAATTTCTCTAATCTTGCCATAAAAGTGATACAACCTTACTGTTCGGAAACGGGCAGAGACGATTTATATGAAAAAGCTCTCGTTGAAACGCTGCCATTTAGCTTTAATGAATATGAATATCTTCTTTTTGAAAATGGAGCTTTTGACCGCTGGATTGATTTGCAGGGCATCATGAACAATGATATCGATGTGCTTCCTAAGAGCCGAATAAAGGAAATTGAAAAAGAAGCGCCGGCACTGCTTTTGCCGCTTTATCATCAGTCGATCCAAAACCATATTTCCCATAAAGGCCGTGACCATTACCGAATGGCTGTCCGGAAATTGAAAAAGCTCCGGACGTTGTATAAAAAGCTGAAAAGACAGGATGATTGGATTTATTTCCTAGACACCCTGCTCGAAAAAACTAAGCGGCTTCGCGCCTTCCAGGAAGAATGTAAAAGGGGAAAGCTAATCGATGCTTAAGATCAAAATTAACGTCCGACAAATAGATACTGACCTATATTGCCTTTCTGCGCAGAATGATGAGGGGTATTTTTTAAAACCTGAATTCTGGGGTAAGCTGCTGTTTAATCATCATGAGGAGAGCTTTTACGGAACTCTTTTTCAGGATAACAAAGCCGTGGAGGAGAAGGATATTCCCCTTAACAGCTGGCAGCTTGTCTCGCTGTTTGCGAAGGAACGGTTTAATTCATTTATCGAGTGGGATTGGGATGAGCTGGCTCAAATTTGTTTAGCCGCTTCTCTTCCTATTTATGAGGCGATTTCCGAAAAGGAATGGATCCCTGATTTTTCAGCTTGGGAAAACGGTGAGTTTCGCTGGGCGCTGCCTGACCGGGTTGTGCAGGAATTTGGTTCTTCCTTTTGGGAGCAAATGATTGGGGAAACGTCTGTTAAGGATTTTACCCACGAGATGTTTCATCATGCATTGGATTCGTTTTTTGAGCGTAACAGCAAGCTGAAAGCCGATTTAAGTGGGAAAATAAATACTTTACGCGGAAGTGAGCTATCTCCCCGTGATCTCGCGGCCTATTTTGACGAGGAAAGCTGGCAGGAATGGATTGGCCTGAAGGAAAACGATATTCCTTTTACCATTGGACTGAAGCTGGAGGAGCCTGCCGAGATGGATGAATCATGGGAGCTCAGCATTTTTCTTCGTGGAAAAAAGGATCCGGATCTGCTAGTTGATTTGCATGATTATGCGAATTATCCGCGCGGCTGGAGGAAATACGAGGAGGCGATCTCGAAGGAACAGGAAAGATGGGTGAATGTTTTTCCTTGGCTTAAGGGGGATAACGGAATTGCGACCCGCTTAACGGAGGATGAAGCGTGGACATTTCTGACCGAAGCGAGTGAAACTCTCCTTTCTTTAGGGATTGAAATTCTCCTGCCTTCATGGTGGCTGGCAATGAAAAATGCCAGTCTTAAGGTGAAGGCTCGTCTTAAAGGTCAATCCACTAGCCACCGTCCATCCTTTGTCGGGCTTCAGGCGATGCTGGATTATGACTGGCGGATTTCCATGAATGGAGTGGATTTGTCAGAGGATGAGTTCAACAGCATGGTGGAGGAAAAAAGGCGGCTCGTTTATATTCGCGGAAGATGGATTAAGCTCGATCCTGGGTTTGTCCGGCAAATTCAGGATTTAATGAAAAAGGCGGAAAAGGAAGGGCTTCATGTCCGCGATTTAATCGAGCAGGAGCTTCTTTCCAGTGAAACTGAAGAAGAGGACGACCTCGAGAATCCGAAAGCCTTCGCCCGAATTCAAATTGAAATGAACCGCCAGTGGAAACAAATGGTGAAGCAGCTTCGCGATGTTAAGGATATCCCCCTTGTCGAAGTCCCCGCTGCTTTTCAAGGGGATCTCCGTCCGTATCAAAAGCTTGGCATGAGCTGGCTGCTATTTTTGCGCCGGTTTGGATTTGGCGCTTGTTTGGCGGATGATATGGGGCTTGGGAAAACGATTCAGCTGATTTCTTATCTTTTAAAAGTAAAGGAAGAGGAAGCGGACTCCGGCCCCGCACTGATTATTTGCCCAACCTCCGTACTCGGAAACTGGCAAAAGGAAATTGAGCGATTTGCTCCTGGGCTGAATGTGTATCTGCATTATGGGGGGAATCGTCCTAAGGGTGAGGAGTTTGTGGAAAAAGCTTCCGGGGCTGATGTCGTTCTTACCTCGTACGGACTGACGGCTCTAGATGTTGAGGATTTCGAGAGTGTTGAATGGGGCTCGATTAGCATAGATGAGGCCCAGAATATTAAAAATGCGCAAACGAAGCAATCGAAGGCGGTTCGGAGGCTAAAGGGCAAGCATCACATTGCTTTGACCGGCACCCCGATGGAAAACCGCTTATCTGAGCTTTGGTCGATTTTTGATTTTACTAACCACGGCTACTTAGGCAGCATGGGCCAATTTCAAAAACGCTTCGTCCTCCCGATTGAGAAGGATGATAATAAGGAAAAGGTTGGGCAGCTCCAAGCCTTTATTAGACCTTTCCTGCTTCGCCGGACGAAACGAGACGAAGAAGTGGCGCTGAATCTCCCAGACAAGCTCGAGCAAAAGGAATACTGTCCGTTAACAGCGGAGCAAGCCTCGTTGTATGAACAGCTCGTCAAGGACACATTCGAGCAAATTGAACAGCTTTCAGCATTCGAGCGAAAGGGATTAATTTTGCAAATGCTCAGCCGGTTGAAACAGCTTTGCAACCACCCCGCTCTTTATTTAAAAGAAGAGAAGCCTTCGAAGGTAATTGAGCGTTCGGCTAAGCTTGAAAAGCTTAGTGAATTGGTCGACTCGGTTCTCGATCAAGGAGAAAGCTGCTTGATTTTTACTCAATATATCGAAATGGGCAATATTATTCGCGGGATGATTAAGAAGCGATTTGGTGTAGAGGTGCCATTTTTGAATGGAAGTGTTCCGAAAAATGAGCGTGACCGGATGATTGAGCAGTTCCAGGGCGGAGAGTTTCCTGTCTTTCTTTTATCATTAAAGGCAGGCGGAACCGGCTTGAATCTAACGGCAGCCAACCACGTCATCCACTATGATCGCTGGTGGAACCCTGCCGTTGAAAACCAAGCCACCGACCGGGCCTACCGCATCGGCCAAAAACGCTTCGTCCACGTCCATAAAATGATCTGCACCGGCACCCTCGAAGAAAAAATCGATGCCATGCTAGAGAAAAAACAATCCTTGAACGATCAAATCATCCAAAGCGAAAGCTGGATTACCGAGCTGTCTACGGATGAATTGAGGGATTTGGTGTTTTTGACTTAAATTTTGAACAGGTTTCGGGGGGTTTTCCTAAAACCTGTTCGAATTAGCAGGTTGTTGGACGGGTTTCCGCACTTTATCCATAATCCGCCTAGAATTTTGGGAACATAGTACTTTTTGTTTCCACTTTTCCAAGCTTTCATTTGAATTTGGGAAGCTAAACACTCTATGTTTCCTCTTTTTGAGATTTCATCAAAATATGGGAAACTTAGTACCCTTTGTTTCTACTTTTCTCAGGCTTTCATCTGAATTTGGGAAACTAAATACTCTTTGTTTCCTCTTTTTCGAGATTTCATCAAAATATGGGAAACTTAGTACCCTTTGTTTCCACTTTTCTTAGGCTTTCATCTGAATTTTGGAAACTAGACACTCTTTGTTTACTCTTTTTCGAGATTTCATCAAAATATGGGAAACTTAGTACCCTTTGTTTCCTCTTTTCTCAGGCTTTCATCTGAATTTGGGAAACTAAACACTCTTTGTTTCCTCTTTTTCAAAATTTCATCTGAATTTGGGAAGCTAAACACTCTTTGTTTCCAAATTTCTCAGGCTTTCATCTGAATTTGGGAAACTACAGCCTCTTGGACAGGTTCCAGCATTTCACCAAAATCCTGTCCAAATCCATCCCCACCCCATCTTAGCTGCCAATTGTCTTGTCACCATCAAGACTTGGCGGCTTTTTTATTGCGGCTACACTCCTTGGTTCGTTAGGCCGGTAAGCCATGTACGAGACTTTGTTCCCTTCTTTTATTAAAAAACAGGATAAGTAGCGATAATCGGCTATTGTTTCGGGTTTCCGCACCTCAATGGAGCCTTTTTTGAAATCGAATAAATAATCGATGAATTGTTGGATGTTATTTTCTAGGTAGTAAAAACGGAGGATTGTCTTTTTTCTAAGAGGAACTTTTTGATATGATTTCGGTTTTTGGAGGTTAATTAACTTGAGGGCATCAAAAAAACCGGGTTGGTAATTGATATTAAGATGTTCCTTACTGGATCGCTCCCTGCAAAAATAAAATGACGCTGCTAATCTGTTTCCTTTTTTAAATAACACATCAAACCACTCCAATTCTTCCCCAACACAAAATCAGGACTATTTTACTAGTTAGATTCGACAAGATTCACTTATTTCCTTCAATTTCTACCTGCCATTACAACATAAAGTTTATTATTTCGCTCTTTTCCGCCCTTTGTGATTAACTTTCACAACCAACCATGTGACTAACAGGAACACACATCCCTTTCCATGCATTTTCCCGCTAAGTTTAGAGAAAAAGAACTTTGAAAAGCGGTGAGTACATGTCTTTATCTATAAAGCTGAGGCAGCTTAGGGATGAGAGAAATTGGAGCCAGCGGTTTGTGGCAAATTTATTGAATGTACATCGGTCTACCATTAGCAAATATGAAACGGGGGAAATTATTCCGAACTACCAGACTCTTCTTCAGTTCGCCCAAATTTATAAGGTTGATAAATCCTTTTTAATAAATGAATTGGATGAATCACAAAGAAACGAAACTGGGTCGGATACATACATCTTAAAAGAGGGTCCTATTGATCATGATTTGGATTTGATTAAACAGCTGCTCCAAGGCTACCCCGAATTAAAGAAATCACTCTTGGAGCTATATAATTTTGATGAAAAAACAAAAGCCCAAACGATTAAAGTCGTTCAGTTTCTCATACAGGGGATGAAACAAAAGTAAACAAAAAACGGCGCGAGAGGCGCCGGAAATAATGGGGGGGGTTGAGGAAATTATTGATTCTCTCTACGAGGGGAATGGTGAATTGACTACCTGAGGAACGCTCATGAAGGATATTTTGCCGAAATGATTTTTGAATCAGTTTGGTGAATGGGTTGATAGACTGGCAGCAAGGACTCACGGAGAATGACTTCTAATTGATTGACCCGATCCGTTAAGTCATTCACTTTTTCATTGGATTTGCCCAGCATTCTAATTAATGCCTCAACTAAGCTTTCTAATTCCCTCTCTTTGTTCAATTGCTACGCCTCCATTCCTGCGGGGATTAATGCCTCTTCTGAACGCCTTTGTTCAAGAAATCTCACAGAATCTGCTAACACCTCGGTTACATAAACTCTGGTTCCTTCTTGATTGTTATAGTGCCTTGTCTGAATTCTCCCGGTAATTCCGATTAATGAGCCCTTCCGGCAATAACGCGATGTGTTTTCGGCAGTCTTTTTCCAGAGGGTGCATTGGACAAAATCTGCACCAATCTCTCCTTGCTGGTTGCGGTACTGACGGTTCACGGCCACGGTGACATTGGTGACCGCTGTCCCCTCAGGCGTTCTTTTGAGCTCAGGATCCTTCGTCAACCTTCCAACTAACGTTACTTGATTAATCATTCATTTCTCTCCTCTCTTCAGCATGCTCTTATCTTAACCCCTGACTGGCATTAGAGTAAAAAGTTGAAAATTGAATTATGAGAGCGCATTTTGCAGGAAAAAGTCAGTTTTAATTGGAAAAAGGTTTGCTAGAAACCAAAAAATGTTCAAATAATGCAAATTTAGACATTATCAAAAGAAATTTCGACAAACTTTCAAAGGGTTCAAATTTAATTGTGTTTCTGTAAATTCGATTCCCCAAAAGGTCTATGTTATAATTTCAATAATAAGCCAAATGGTCGGGAGGAAAAGGATGAAGACGTTTAAACTCATCTCGTTGCAAGTTGTCGAGGATGATTCATTGGTAGATATCGACCTGATTGACGGGTTAATTATTAATCAAGAGAACGATCCGAATACTTGGTTGCTAGAGGCCTATGTGAACAAAACCTACAATGAGTATTTTCAGAAGCTGTCCCAGCAAGGAGAGGATATCATTGTTCAGGTTGTCATCACGAAGAAGGAAAACAGCCCAGCCGCCTTCCAAACAAAGATTGTAACAATTAAACACGTGACTGATCATATCAGCATTCTTTTTGAAGGCAAACTCATGAAATCAAATTATGATTATGCGGAAATTGTTTTGAAAAAGCTCATTGAGCAAGGCTTAACAGGGGATAAGCTATTGAAGGAATTTAAAACCATACTTCGCGGAAAACCACAGATTACTGCCGCTAAAGGCGATTAATATTTTTATGAATAAGGGGCAACACCAAGCCAACAAATTGACTTGATGTTGCCCTTTCAGATATTATTTATCTTTATTATCATTATCATTTAGGTCAAGATTATCCTCAATCATATCTTCACCAGGATCGTTATTGTCATTCATGATATCTCCATCGTTATCTGTGTTGATATCATTGTTATTGCCGTTGTTGCCGTTAGTACCGTTATTGCCGTTATTGCCGTTCATTTCATTGTTTCTGTCTAAATTGTTGTCCTCATTGATGACGCCATTGTTATCGTTATTTTCCGGAGGGGGTTCTTGATCATTGGTCGCACAACCGGCTAAAAGCAACGCAGCAAGAACAGAGCCGCCAATAAGGTTTAAAAGCTTTTTGTTCATTAGAAAAAGCTCCTTTCAAATATGTTTTTGGGTTGACCGTTTTTACGGGTCTCCTGTTATAATTCCCAAATTCGTCTGCAACTTGCATGAAAAAAAAGAAAGCCAGCAATTTATGTGCTGACTTTCGGTTCGAAAATATTTCGACAATATTCAACAAGATTTACTGTAAAGCAAACATGATTTCGGTTTCGCAGACAAGTTCTCCATCAACCGTGGCAATTCCTTTACCTTTGCCCATTGGCCCCTTAAACCGAGTCATCTCAACCTCAAGACGCAATTGGTCACCTGGCTTTACTTGTCTTTTAAAACGGCATTTATCAATTCCCGCAAAAAGAGCTAGACGTCCGCGATTTTCTTCTTTTTTCAGCATCGCAACAGCTCCCACCTGAGCAAGCGCCTCAATGATCAAAACGCCCGGCATAACCGGATAATCAGGAAAATGCCCATTGAAAAACTCCTCATTCGCGGTTACGTTTTTAATTCCGATGGCCTTCTGTCCTTCCTCCACCTCAAGAATTCGATCTACAAGTAAAAAAGGGTAACGATGAGGAATGATTTCCTTAATTTGATTAATATCAAGCATAATTAGTACCTCCTCCTAATATTAGGTTATAGTTAATTGTACTAAAAAAAGTAGCATACGGGAAGTTTGAAAGGGAGGTTGGCGCCAAATTTCGGATTGTATCGGCTAATTCGATTTTGGTATTAGCTAAAATAACAGTTATCGGTCAATTCTACACTTTGTCAGCCAAATACGGTGTTTGTCAGCCAATTCCAGCACTTTATCAGCCAATTATGGCGTTTGTCAGCCAATTCAACCCATTTGTCAGCCAATTTTATGGTTTATCAGCCAATCCCCAGTAAGCCCTCAACAAATCCAAAAAAAGAGGCCCATGGCCCCTTTTTACTCTCTTTCTACAAGGTCAACAATATGCGTCCAGGTAGATTTTTGGAAAATATCTTTTGCATTGCCGCCGCCCATTACACCATATCCGAAAGCAGCTCCTGCTATACAGCTTATAAAAATTAAAACAGCAACAATGATAATCCGCAGCCAAATCGGAATCATACGCACTCGAATACGGCGATTGCGTCTCTTTTCCGCCATGGTTGTGCGTTCTTTTTTTAATTGTTCACGTGATTTCGCTGCTTCTTGATTATTGTTGTTTACCGACATGTTAATTCCCCTTTTAACGAATTCCGTTGATGAGTCCCATCATTTGGTCAGCGATGGAGACGGATCTGGACTGGAATTGATAAGAACGCTGAAGATTAATGAGCTCCGTCATCTCCTTGGACATATCCACATTTGACTGCTCCAAGGCGCTCTGCTGCATGGAAATTTGATTTCTTAAAGGACCATTAAGTTCCGTTAAAACATCTTCCACCGGCGTATTTAATTCCGCGATATTTTCCGGCAGACCTAGGAGATTATCTCCTTTTTGCTCAAGAAATTGCGATTTCTTAATATGAACGACACCAAGATTAATCGCACTTGTACTGCCATCATTCATAGTAGCCAACAGTCGTCCTTGGTCCTGTAAAGCAAAGTCCTTCACATCGCTGCCAAACGTTATCGGATTATTATTTTCATCCAAAATCGGATAGCCATTGCTTGTGACAAGCATGTTTTCATTTGCTGATAATGGCGTTAAGTAAAAGGCACCATCCCTCGTATAGCGGACAGCCGAGCCATTCTCCCCCTGCTCGAGCACTTTAAAGTACTGGCCCTCTGCGGTGATCGCCATATCAAGCGATCGCTCCGTATTCTTCAAGCTGCCCTGGCTCCCTACGATTTGCGATTGAGCGAGCTTTGCCCCAACTCCTTGACGAATTCCGTTAGGTGTTAATCGATTGACCTCTAATTGAGGGATTGTCTGATTATTAAACTGCTGAAAAAGCAAATCGGTGAAATTTGCCTCTCTGCGCTTATAGCCTGTTGTATCTATGTTTGCCATATTGTGACTGACAATATCCATTTGTTTTTGCAGCTGGGTTAATGTATTCTGCGCCGTAATCATCGTTCTGTTCATCGTTCATCCCCCTTTGCCGGAAAAATTTTATTAAACCTGAAAAAAATTATCCGATACGCCCAATTTCATTCGCAGCCTTTTCCATACTCCTGTCATAGGCTTGGAGCACCTTCTGATTCGCCTCAAACGATCTGTAGGCAGATAGCATTTCTGTCATCGTTCTCCCTACATCCACATTAGAACGCTCCACAAACCCTTGCTGAAGCTTAAATTGGGCTCCTGCGGCATTATAAGCATTAGCTAGCGGGTTGCCGTCCTCTGTCCGAAATAACCCGTCTCCTTGCTTCATAAGGCGGTTTGCATCCTCAGCGAAGGCGATTCCAAGTCTGGCTGTTTCCCCGCCTTCTCCAGTTAACATACCATTCTCATTTAGCGTAAAACGATCGCTCGCCAGCTGAATTCGATTCCCCGCTTCATCTAATACAAAATGGCCACTCGCAGTCGTTAAAAAGCCTTGTCCATCCACAGTAAAATTCCCGTTTCTCGTATATTGCTGTTCCCCATTTGGACCCGCCACTGTAAAAAAAACACTGCCGTTAGCTGGCATAGACACATCGATTAACGCGATGTCCGTTTTAATGCCTGTTTCTTTTAAATCGCCCTGCAAAAATGCCGGCATTGTTTCCTGCATATAAACCCCAGTATTCAAAGCGCCAATTCTCCGGTTGAACGGCAGACGGAGCCCATTTTCCGTTGGGATCACTTCCTGATCAAATCGCTGCAGCAGCATTTCCGGAAATGCACGCAAGGCTGATTGATCCGCCTTAAAGCCCGGTGTATTCGCATTCGCCATATTATTCGTCAACATTTCTGTCCTTTTCTGCTGCGCCACCATCCCGGAGGCTACCGTATAAAACCCTCTGAACATAAGTTCACCTCATTAGAAAACTTTGAAAAATATGTATAAGCATCCCGTTTTGGAACGGGATGGATTTTTAAACGTCAACTCTATTATAGAAAATATCGGCAAAATAAAACATTTTTAAATAGCCATTTTTTGCAGACATTCTTATTTTACCATTTTCTATAGCTGCTTACAGAATTATTTTTAGGAAAGGCTATATTAGCGATTTTGTTTATTCCTAGAGGCATTATGTTCACTAACAATATTAAGCCTTAAAAGAAATAAAAAACCGAGTATAAAACCTTGATGATTTCATACTCGGTTATTTTTCAAGTTGAATGCAAATTATCCAAGCTTACGTTTTGGAAGCTTGTCAATATTATCAAGCATAATGCCTGTTCCAATCGCTACGCAATCCATTGGGTTTTCCGCTATCAGGACAGGCACTTTCAATTCTTCTGCAAGAAGAGTGTCAATGCCGTGGAGAAGAGCGCCCCCACCCGTAAGAATAACGCCGCGATCGATAATGTCAGCAGATAGTTCTGGTGGCGTACGTTCAAGCACACTCTTTGCCGCCTGTACGATGACCGCAACAGATTCCCTTAAAGCACGTTCAATTTCATCTGAACGGACTGTGATCGTTCTTGGAAGGCCAGAAACCATATCGCGCCCGCGAATATCCAATTCCTCACTCTTCGATCCCGGGAATACAGTTCCTATGCTTGTTTTAATATTCTCAGCGGTTCTTTCTCCGATTAATAGCTTGTACTCACGCTTAATGTATTGCAGAATCTCACTGTCAAAGGCATCTCCAGCCATTTTAATCGAAGAAGAGGTTACGATGTCACCCATCGATAAAACCGCGACATCTGTCGTTCCTCCACCAATGTCAACAACCATGTTTCCGCTTGGCTGGAAAATATCCATACCGGCGCCAATCGCTGCTACTTTCGGCTCTTCCTCTAAATAAATCTTCTTGCCGCCGCTCTTTTCTGCCGCTTCTTTGATCGCCTTCTGCTCCACACTTGTAATGTTCGTTGGGCAGCAAATTAAAATCCGCGGCTTCGATAAAAAGCCTTTTACATTCAGTTTGTTAATAAAATGCTTCAGCATCGCTTCTGTTACATCGAAATCAGCAATGACTCCATCTCTCAGCGGGCGAATAGCAGCAATATTGCCAGGTGTCCGTCCGACCATTCTGCGGGCTTCCTCTCCCACAGCCAAAACCTTATTCGTATTTCGATCAATTGCCACCACAGACGGTTCATTCAAAACAATTCCGCGGCCTTTCACGTGAATCAGCACGTTAGCCGTTCCTAAGTCGATTCCAATATCCCTTGCAAACATTCTATCATCTTTCCTCCTTGACTACTGGCCTGCATTGTCCGCCACCTGCTCATGGACATAATTAAGCACCAGGCAGGACAGCCCAGCACACCCCTTATGTATTTAGCTATATCAAGCGAACCTCGCTATGTTTTCATTTTTTTCAACTTATGCTCCACTGAAAATGAAGCACTCCACTTACCTTCACTCACCTAGTTGTAGACATTTTTGATTATACGAATCAAGTTCTATCCTAATTCTATATTCTACCACACTCAAGGCGAATTAAATAATTTTTTGTCAGAATATGAGAGGGTTTTTGAAGAATTTTGTCGGAACGGGACAGGGACAATTCCAAATGGGTTTTTTATAAAAAAAACCGCCTAATTGATTAGGGTTTATGGGGGATCGTTGTAAATAGCATACTGATGTATCGCTGAGCATTAAACTCGCAAAATCAAGGAATTTGGCGGACACTGGTTCCGTTATATGTGACATAATGAGGTAAATTCTTATGTATGCGGACTCAGATTCCCTTATTTGTAAAAAAGGCATGATTTTCTTGTGTTTTTTCTTAAATAGCGCACCGGGAGTCCGCTTAGCCCTTAATTTTGGCGCTTTTTATTAAAATAAGGGATTCATTGTCCGCTTATAGCAAGCTCAGTACAATCGCAGGTTAATTTGATAAGTCTGTTTCATGCAAAGCGATAATACTGACCGTTTGTTTGTTTTTTTCTTCTCATTACCGCCACTAAAAAACAACCAGCTATTTAAATGGCTGATTGCTTTTTTTAAAGATTTTATTGGTCTTTAGAGCCCTTGGCTGCTTCATGCTGATGAATTTTTAAATCTCTTTATGTTATATCAATCTTTAAATCCAAATGATTCTTTTTTTATTTTATTACCTCCCCTTCAACTTCTTCTTTCTTATATTTCATTTTTGTGGCTTCTCCCCCGCGTAAATGTCGGATTGATTTATGGTAATCTAGAATTTCCTTCACTTCATTCGCCAGTTCAGGGTTAATCTCAGGAAGTCTTTCTGTTAAGTCTTTATGGACTGTACTTTTGGATACGCCAAACTCCTTCGCGATAACGCGAACTGTTTTTCTCGTCTCCACGATATACTTTCCAATCTTGATAGTTCTCTCTTTGATGTAATCGTGCACACCACTCGCCCTCCCTAAATTGGATGTGAGAAGTGCGAAATGAGACTCGCTTTTCGCTCTGATCTATACTCTGTTCCGCATGGCGGCAATGTTTGAATAATTCTCCATACGGCAGAAAGCGTTTACTTTCTGAGCTTGCGGTGAATAAACATGTCCTAAGGCACATTCAATACTATCTGCAAAACGACTCCTCACCTCAACCACTCTCTTTGTCAGGTTTGTAACAGTCTATTAGCTTGGTTGCTGATATATGCACGAAAAACACATTAGGGACAAGGTATCGCTAAAGTTTTTTGAAGATTTAGTATTATTAGCCGAATTTTACCTGAAATATTGTTTTTTTAGTAAAGGGGCTGCGAGGTATTGAAGGAAAAGTTATTTTTAAAAAGTCAGAATGAAATGCAGTTTTCGTAAAACCAGACATTCCTCAAAAGAAGTGACTTTTTGTAGGAAAATGAGTTTTTACCGGCTATTTCCCGAGAAATTGTCGATTGGGGAAATTTCCTGTCGGTGAATAGTCAGCGGTCATTCACGCCAAAAAGCCCGCCGAATCGGCAGGCTTTGGCTTATATTATGCGTTTGAAGATTTCTTAGAATCTTGTTCTGTTTCGTTATTCGTGTCTTCTTCGGAATCTTTCTCTTCATCGCTTGTATCTTGGTCTGTATCTTCCTCAGAGGCTTTTTCATCTACTGCATCTTGATCATCAGATGCTTTCGTTCCATCTTCCTCACTAAGCTCCTGTAATGTGCTTAATGGCTTTTGGAAGTAATCATGCGGGTTAAGAGCAACGTTATCCTTGCGAATTTCGAAGTGTACATGGACACCTGCTTCCGCATCAAACATGCTTTCACCAGCTTTTGCAATCACTTGGCCTTGCTTAACCTGATCGCCAACCTCGACACTGATCTCTTTAACAGATTGATACTGTGTTACAATTCCTTTGTCATGTTCAATTTCAATGACATTTCCCAACAGCACATCTTCTTCAACCTTCGTAACCGTTCCACTTAATGATGCAACAACATCAAATGTCTCGCCGTCCTTCATCCCAATATTGATACCTGTGTTTTGGTGATATTGGTTTTGGTAAAGGACAAGTGCGGCTTCCTGTTCTTCCGCTTTTGCACCTGCGTCATAGAAATGTCTTTGAATGACTGCTGCATCGGCATCTTTTACAGGCATCAGAATGTTTTCCATAGATCGGTTTACTTCGATTGCTGGTTCATCAAACTTTTTCCCCGGTACATCTGTAGCGGTGTTATCCACGCTATCTGGATTCGCTGTATTATTTGCGTTTTGGTACCAAAGAACCCCGGTTAGAATGATTGCTGCTGCTGCAATGTAGATCGCTGGGAATGCCCAACGCTTCTTTAAAAAGCGCTTAAAGCTGGAATTTTGAGAAGATCGTTTCTTTTCTTCCTCTCTCATTTATCATCACCTCAGCAATCATTCTGAACAGATTAGAAGAATTATATACATCCCCGCAAAAATATTTTTTTGGATTATTTTTCGACAAAGTCAGAGAAATTATTCATTTTTTAAAAATAAATTTTTATTGGGATAAAATGCGCTCTTTTGGGCATAAAAAAAGAGCTGCCCTGGTATCGGCAACTTGGTTTTTCCAAGTGAATGTCCTCTCCAAAAACACAAACTGTCCTTTTAAGGTGCCAGGCACCCCAAAAGGACAAATCACTTAAAATGTCTTTTTACAGTGCCTGGCACCATTTTATTTTCTGGCTAAGACCTTTGTAAGGTAGTTTTCACTGTTTGTGATTTCTACGCCCTTATAATAGTAGGAGATGATGTCTTTGTAGGTTTTGCCTTCTGAGGCCATCCCATTTGCCCCGTATTGGCTCATGCCAACACCATGGCCATAACCCCTTGTGTCAATGACAATCTTGTTACCCTGACGCTTCCACGTGAAGTCTGTTGACTTCAGTCCGAGCTTTTCTCGAATGACCTTTCCAGTAAGGACCTTGCCATTGATTTCAACCTCGCCTACACGCTTGCCGGCAGTTCTTTCTGTTATAGTGCCAATCGTGTTATCGGAAGGAAGCTTAACCCCTAATCGGTTCTCGAATTCAGAAATCGTAAAGATTTTTTGGTCACTGAACTCTGGCGATTTTATATCCCATGGACTTTCAACGCTTTTTAAATAAGGAACGGCATTTAACCAAATCGCCTCAGAATTCTCTGTATGCCCATTGCTTGTTGAAAAAAAGCTGGCGTCAATTGGGGATCCTTCATATACGATAATTTGCCCGCTCGTTTCCTTGACGGCTTCTGTGATTTTTTCAATGGCCCACTTGTAATCCGCTCCAAAAGTTTTTCTTATCTCATCCATATCCTTATAAACCTGATGCTCTACTGTGTCCGTGACAAGCGCTCCACCAGGCAGCTCTGACTTATTTTCACGAATCATTTGATTTACAATATACGTTCTTGCAGCTAAGGCTTGAGCCTTTAACGCCTCTTTTTCAAAAGCTCTTGGCATTTCCGATGCTACTACACCGACAACATAATCCTCTAGCGGAAGCGTATCGACCTGCTTGGTTTTCATTCGAAATACAGCTACTTCAACAGCTGGCTCATTAGATGTTTCCGCTGTAGGCTTCGTGTCGTCCTCCTGTTTTAACCGCTCCCCTAGCTTTCCTGTCACCCGATCGTCTTTAAAAGGGAGGACTAATAAAGAAGGAATAAGTAGAGTAATGAAAACAAGCAGTGCTCCTAGTACGATGAAAGGTTTAAATTTTGTCATGACTATGCCTCCATAATAATGTTATCTGAGACCTCTTTGAAGTCTGTCTCTTCTCATTCTTATGGTTGTGGACAGGCTATTATGACAAGAATTTTGTGCTGGAATGTTTAAAGGTGGAAGGCTCTTTAGGGATTCAATGGGGTAATTATTATATGAGGAAGTTAAGTACAACTTGTTTCTAATTTTTCTAGGTTTCATCAGGATTTGGGAAGCAAATCACCCTTTGTTTCCACTTTTCCAAAATTCCATCAAAATCTGGGAAGCAAATCTCCCTTTGTTTCCACTTTTCTAAAGTTTCATCAATATTTGGGAAGCAAATCACCCTTTGTTTCCGCTTTTCTAAAGTTTCATCAATATTTGGGAAGCAAATCAACCTTTGTTTCCACTTTTCTAAAGTTTCATCAATATTTGGGAAGCAAATCACCCTTTGTTTCCACTTTTCTAAAGTTTCATCAATATTTGGGAAGCAAATCACCCTTTGTTTCCACTTTTCCAAAAATCCATCAAAATCTGGGAAGCAAATCTCCCTTTGTTTCCACTTTTCTAAAGTTTCATCAATATTTGGGAAACAAATCACCTTTCGCTTCCTTTTTTCCAAGCTTTCATCAAAATTCGGGAAACTTCACGCCCAAAAAAGAAAAAACGCAACCCCCAGTCGTCAGAGGTCTGACGAACGGATTCTGCGTTTCATCTCAAAATTCGTTTTACCAAGCAAAATCACTCACAAAAAGAGATTTTGCAAAATTATGCATTCATATCCGAAACATATCGTTCCACTGGAGCAACGGTTTCGTCCATTTCATTCACACGTTCAATATCAGCACCTAGAGCGCCGAGCTTTTCATGGAAATTCACATAGCCACGGTCTAAATGCTTCAATTCAGTCACACGGGTAACGCCATCTGCCACCAATCCAGATAATACGAGTGCCGGCAGCGCGTAAATCTGTTGCCGCTACTTCAGCGCCTTGGAGATTGGATGGGCCATTCATAATAACAGAGCGGCCTTCGATTTTAATATCAGCGTTCATACGGCGGAATTCCTCCACATGCATGAAGCGATTTTCGAACACTGTTTCTGTGATCACACTTGTACCGTTTGCATGGAGTAATAACGCCATCATTTGGGATTGCATATCAGTCGGGAAACCAGGATGAGGCATCGTTTTGATATCAACTGCCTTAAGTTTCTCTGGACCGATGACACGAATGCCTTCTGCTTCTTCAACAAAATGAACGCCCATTTCTTCCATTTTTGCGATTAGTGAAGTAGAATGCTCAGGAACAGCGCCTTTAACAAGCACATTTCCGCCTGTAATCGCAGCCACCATAAAGGTGCCAGCTTCAATTCGGTCAGGGATAATATGGTGCTCCGCTCCGAATAATTGGTCAACACCTTCAATTCGGATCGTGCCGGTTCCGGCTCCTCTTACCTTTGCACCCATTTTATTGAGGAAATTCGCTAAATCCACGATTTCCGGTTCTTTTGCTACGTTTTCTAAAATAGTTGTGCCTTTTGCAAGGGTCGACCATCATAATATTTTCCGTTGCTCCGACACTTGGAAAATCAAGATAGATTTTTGCCCCATGAAGGCGGCCATTTGTCGCTTCTGCCTCGATAAATCCGTTGCCAACCTTCACCGTAGCACCCATCGCTTCGAAGCCTTTTAAATGCTGATCAATCGGGCGAGATCCAATGGCACAGCCGCCAGGCAATGCTACACGCGCACGGCCATTACGGGCAAGCAGGGATCCCATTACCAGAACAGAAGCACGCATTTTACGTACATATTCAAAAGGTGCCTCTTCTCTTAATTCTCGTGATGCATTAACAGTGACTTGATTATTATTAAACTCCACTTCGGCGTTTAAATAGCGTAATACTTCATTGATGGTGTATACATCGGAGAGTGTCGGTACATCACGAATTACGCTTTTGCCATCACTTGCTAATAGTGTTGCGGCGATAACCGGTAAAACAGCGTTTTTTGCTCCTTCAACTTTGACAATACCGCTTAACCTATTTCCGCCGCGGACGATGATTTTTTCCAAAGTGTATTCCCCTCCGCGTCCAATTTCTCTATATTAATATTCAATCGTAATGATGGGTGTGCCAACTACAAGGGTAGTCTTTCCGCCCAATCCATGATTTCTTATTCCTATTTGCAAATTCATATCCTTGCCTTTTGTTTGAAGAGTGTTGTCAAACAGTGTCGAATAGACGGATGCCGATATGAAATTTTCCTCATGTAAACCTTCTATTTTTTTCGCATTAAAGGCAGTTAATAAATGGTTTATTTCATCAGGCAAAGTCTTATCAATTTTATCATTGAATTCGCCTTTCAAACAAGAGAAAATTGTGGTATTTTCATGGAAAATGTCAGAAATTCTGCCATTTAAGAGAGATTGGATCTCTTTTTCAGATTCAGCCTTCCAGCCATTCCCTTTTACTTCATAAATGACATACGTTTGAACTTTATTTTTTGTGGGGGTCGATAGAATCTTTATCGTTTCCGTCTGAGAATCTTTATTTAAAACCGCCACGGTTTCAGAAATTTTTTCCGAATCGTTACTCGTCCATATCCAATTCGGGTATTGTTTCTTGAGGTTATCTGTATATTTTTTTACCTCATCCACGCTTTGAAGATTTTCCATAATTTCTCTTGCATGTAAAGACCATTCAATGATTAAAATATCTTCGTCTTGTAAAATTGAGGATAGCTTCATAAGTTCGAGTTCGTTTTTGGCCACAGTCGTTTTATTCCCAAAGTTTAAGACCACAAAACTAAAAATGCTAACAATTGCCAAAATTATCTTCAAGTATTTCATATATGCTTCCTCCCCCTTACTACCATTGTTACCAAGGAGAGATTCTGCATACTTAGGAATTGTCGTCACTTTTTGACAATTTGAAAAGCTTGAGTTTTAGCATTAATCTTTGCCACAGAACTGGGCGTTCACAGCAACTGAAGCTTTGTAAAATTGAGGATATTGCCCAATTTCTTTATATCCTATTCAATTTCATCAAATTTGGGATTAACTATTTAATGCCAATTTTTAAACATGCAAAAATAGAGCACAACAAATAGAATTGTACTTAAAAACAAGATAATTGAAAACATGTACGAAGACCCATATTATCTACTATTTTGTTAAAATCTATTTTTTTGGCTGTGTTAAATACTATTGTTGATGTTTAAACCGCCTGAATGTGCACATATGCTCGAACAAAAACCTGTTCACATGCACAAATATGCAATTTTTTAAAGTATAGTTTGAAGAATGAGCGGCAATTGCCTCGACCATAGAAGATAATCAAGGAAAAAGTTACTTACCGCTGACCCGATGGCAATCGATAATAGTATGTAGAGTACTCTTGCCTGAATAACACGGTTGGGCCGTAAAAGCTGATCAATGCGCAATGCCTGAAGAGCCCACCAGGCTAAAGCAATAAAAACCAAATGTGACATAATGCTAAGCAACGCCTGTTGTCCAAATCCTGGAACCATGTGTACAACTCCCATCTCCATCGCCGCCATAGGAAAAAATAATTGGGCATGTTTTTTAAAAAAAGCTATTGTTCCACTTCATTACTAACCGTAAAAATTGGCAATCCGCCTATAATCATAGCATGGTTTATGGCTTTATAATAGGGAATAGCTCTTTTCATACAAGAATCTCTCAATTTTGGTCAAAAATCGGGTTGGTCAACCAAATACGGGGAGATCAAATATGTTTATCAGCCAAATCTATGAGGTTGTCAGCGAGATTTGGCAGTTTGTCAGCCAATTTCGTGTTGTTGTCAGCCAGATTTCCGCTTTGTCAGCCAAATTCGTATGGTTGTCAGCCAGATTTCCGCTTTGTCAGCCAAATTAGTGCCGTTGTCAGCCAGACTCCCGTTTTGTCAGCCAAATTAGTGCCGTTGTCAGCCAGACTCCCGTTTTGTCAGCCAAATTAGTGCCGTTGTCAGCCAGACTCCCGTTTTGTCAGCCAAATTAGTGCCGTTGTCAGCCAGACTCCCGTTTTGTCAGCCAAATTAGTGCCATTGTCAGCCAGATTCCCGTTTTGTCAGCCAAATTAGTGCCGTTGTCAGCCAGACTCCATTTTTCAGCCAACCATACCCCCAGTCCAAAAAAAAGAAAGGGGACCCCTCCCCTTTCTCAAATAATATATATTTCTACCCCTTAGATTAACCCTTTACAAATTCCCCTTATTGAAAAAAGTCGCTGAACTGATTGAAGTTCCCTTGTAAGAAGTCGAATGCGATGCTCGGCGCGACTCCAAACAACACGGTGGCAAATACGCAAACGCCGATAACAACACCGAGACCTACAGGAAGCTTGATTTTCGCCTCTGGGTCTGCAGCTGGTCGGAAGAACATTTGCACAAGCACACCGAAATAATAGAAATAGGATACGACTGTTGTCGCGATCATAATGGAAACTAGCACATAGCGTGCAGGCTCAACGGCGAGCGCGCCCATGAAAATGTTAAGCTTCCCGATAAATCCGGATGTACCTGGTATTCCAGCCAAGCTGAGAATAAATACAGCCATGGAAACCGACAAAATCGGTGCCTTACGGTATAATCCTGCAAATTGGGAAATATCCTCTGATCCTGTTTTTTGTGTGATCAGCTGGATAATCGCAAATGCCCCAAGGTTCATAAACAAGTATGCTCCAAGATAGAACCAAAGTGTATCAAAGATAAATACCGATAGGGATGCAACGACAACAAGCAGATAGCCCGCCTGTGCAATACTTGAGTATGCGAATAGTCGCTTAATGTTTTTCTGTCTTAACGCTACCACGTTTCCAATAATCATCGTTGCTGCAGCTAGGAAGGCAATGTAATCCTGAACCTTCATAAAGAGCGGCATTGAATTTGGAATGTCTGACGATGGCGTGCTTAAGAAAACCACAAGCATAATTCGAATGAGAATGATAAAACCGGCTGTTTTTGAAACGACACTCAAGAAAGCCGTAACAGGTGTCGGTGCGCCTTGGTAGACATCAGGTGCCCACATATGGAACGGCGCCGTTGCCAATTTAAATGACAGCCCGACAAAAATCATAAATAAAGCAAGACCCATTAGGTAGATGTGCTGCGGGTTCGTTAATGCCAGTAGCCCCCGAGCCATTTCAAGTAAGTTCGTTGTCCCTGTAAGCCCGTACACATAACTCATTCCGAAAAGAGTAATCGCTGTTGAAATTCCACCATTAATGACGTATTTCATAGAAGACTCGTTCGACAGAGTATTTTTCTTGTGAAGGCCGGCAAGGATATAAGATGGAATTGAAAGCAACTCCAGGCCGACAAACAGCGTAATTAAATCGCCGCTTGAAGACATAATCATTGTGCCGAGTAAGGCAGCAAGGAATAAATAGAAGAACTCTCCTCGATAATCAGCAAAGCCTTCCTTCGGCTCATAGCTGGTTGCTAGAATCATAACCAGCGCTGCTCCCAAAAGCAATAACAGCTTAAATGCCTTCGCGAATGAATCTAGTCTAAACGTATCATAAAGAATCGACTCCGCCCCTTGCCCGAACAAGCTGAATAATGAAACAAGTGCAGCTAGAATACCTGTAACTCCAATCCAGCCAAGGATTTTCCGGTTCACCGTCTTCGGCATAAATAAATCTAATAATGATAGTAAAGTGGCTACACCTAGGATGATGAACTCAGGTGTCATGATGCTCCATTTATATGACAATAATTCTGTAAGATCCATCCTTCATCACCCTCCTATCCCAAGCATAATCGTTTCAAGTGTGGAAGTTAGCGGCTCGCTTAGTACACTTGGGTACACACCAATTAACACAATAATCGCAAGTAAAACTAATGCTGGAACCCATTCTCTGCCGCGAAGATCCGTTACACCCGCGAATTCACGATGGGCTTTTCCATAAGTAATGCCAAGAACTGCGCGGAGCAGGTAAACAGCTGTTAAAATAATTCCCAGTGCCCCTACCGCTGCTAAAACTGGCATTTCTTTAAATAGACCAAGGAACGCCATAAATTCACTCACAAATCCGGACATTCCAGGCATACCTAGTGATGCCATTGCCCCAGCTAGCAGGAAACCAGCTGTGATCGGCATTCCTTTTGCCAATCCGCCAAGATTGCGGATGATGGACGTATCCAGACGCTCGTAAAATACGCCAACAAGGAAGAATAGGAGTGCAGCAATCAAACCATGTGAGACGACTTGGAAGATAGCCCCTTGAATTCCTGCCTCGTTCATCGCGCCTAATCCAATCAACACAATTCCCATATGGGATATTGATGAATAAGCTAGGACCATTTTGAAATCTGTTTGAATCAAAGCTAAGAATGCACCGTATAGGAGGTTCACAACTCCGAGAACAGCGATTAATACTGCTAATTCTTGGAACTGTACAGGGAAAATTCCCATCCCAAATCGGATAATCCCGTAAGCCCCAATTTTCAGTAAGATACCGGCATGCAGCATAACAATTGATGGTGCTGCCTGTACGTGAACGCGAACCATCCAGCTATGAAGCGGGAAGATTGGCAGCTTAACCCCAAATGCAATTAACAGGGCGATGAGCAAGCCCATTTTAGTCCCTTCCGAGAAAACGGCATGATTAACGTCAGCCTTTAAGATCGCCATAAGCGCGTCAATATTAGACGTTCCTGTTCGGGAGAATAACACCATAATCACAATCAGAAGCACTGCAGATCCTAATCCGTTATAAATTAAGAAGCTGAAGGCTGCTTTTTCTTTTTCAAAATAACCCCATTTTCCAATCAGGAAGAAGGTTGGAATTAATGTAATTTCGAAAAAGATGAAGAATAGAATTAGGTTTTCGGCAGCGAACACCCCAAGCATTCCTACTTCTAATAGAAGGAACAGCATGAAATAGCCTTTCCATTCTTTTTTAATATACATAGAAGCAATGGCTGCAAGGGTGGACAGAATCGCTGTCAGCACGATCATAATGAGGGAGAATCCATCTACCCCAAGCTCGTAATTAATCGAGAACAAGTCCCCCAAACGGTTCGGGTCGCCAAACTGAACCCAGTGCACTCTCTCGCTTATATCGGCTAGCGATACACCGGCACGATATTGAAAAAATGCTACTAGTGATAGAATCAGTGCTGGAAGAGTTGCTAGGAAACCGACCGTCTTAATAACCGATTCCTTTGTATTCGGAATCAATGATAAAACTAAAACACCAACTAAAGGGGAGAACACTAAGATTGATAAGAAATAAGCGATATTCATCTTAAATACCCCCCTGTTACCGCAAATACGACTACTAAAATAGCTAATCCAACAAAGGCAACCGTTCCATATCTTTGAACTTGGCCATCCTGGAATTTCGAGCCTAGCCTTCCAAGAGCGACCACTGTTCCCGATACTCCCTTTACAACCCCTTCAACAAGGAAGGTTTCGATGTAGCGAAGGAAAATACTGAAGAACTTCGTCACCTTTAAGACAGTTAGCTCGTAAAATTCATCGATAAAATATTTGTTATATAAAATATTGTACATCGTTTCAGCACCAAGCCAGTCGCGTGATAGCGAACGCTTACTGTAAATCATCCAAGCCAGGTAAATACCAAGAAGGGATACGACAGTTGCGACAATCATAATCCACGCTGGACCTTCAATATGTCCATGTCCGAGCGCCGGATTTCCGTCTGCTAACCAATCTCCAAGGAATGTTCCAAACCATGGTGTATTGACGTAACCTGCAACCACTGCAAGGACTCCGAGAACCATCATCGGCACCGTCATTACACTTGGCGACTCCTTCGCATGGCTCATATCGCTACGCGATTCGCCCGAAAACACCATGAAGAACAGACGGAACATATAGAAAGCTGTAAAGAATGCGGCAGCAACTGCAAGCCAGAACAATACTGTATTGCCTTGTACCCATGCTGCAATTAATATTTCATCCTTACTGAAGAAACCTGAAAATAACGGAACCCCGCTGATCGCCAATGTTCCAATTAAGAACAGAGGGCCTGTGACACGAAGCTTTTTCCATAATCCGCCCATTTTCTCAATATCCTGTGTATGAACGGCATGGATGACACTTCCTGCAGCAAGGAAAAGCAATGCTTTAAAGAAAGCGTGAGTCATTAAGTGGAATACACCCGCTACATAGCCGGCAGATCCAAGTGCAAGCATCATATAGCCAAGCTGGCTGACGGTTGAGTAGGCTAGCACTCTTTTAATATCCGTTTGCACAAGACCAATGCTCGCTGCAAAAATCGCGGTAATCGCTCCAATCACAGCTACGGTCATAAGCGCGGTTTCGCTTGCTGTGAAAAGCGGGAACAAAGCAGCTACTAAATAAACCCCTGCTGCAACCATTGTCGCGGCGTGGATTAATGCTGAAACTGGTGTTGGACCTTCCATCGCGTCCGGAAGCCATGTGTGAAGGGGAAATTGACCCGATTTCCCAATAGCTCCAACAAAAATCAAGATAGCTGTTAACGTAATCATTGTTGTTGAGATCGATCCAGCTGCTACAGCCGCAAAGATTTCATCATATTCAAAGCTGCCAACCTGCCAGAATAAGAGAATCATTCCGATTAAAAGGCCCACATCCCCAATACGCGTCATGATAAATGCTTTTTTCGCAGCCTTCTTTGCTTCTTCTTTATAAAAGTAGAAACCAATCAATAGGAATGAGCCTAAGCCGACAAGCTCCCAGAAAATATATGTTTGCAATAGGTTAGGAGATAGTACAAGCCCTAGCATCGCAAAGGTAAATAAGCCTAAATATGAATAGTAAACATGAAGTCTCTCATCCCCGTGCATATATCCCTTTGAATACGTATGAACAAGGAAACTGACGAGTGAGACGATCACTAGCATTAATGCATTTAACTGGTTTACTTCAAAACCCGCTGTTAACTGAACATCCCCTATTGTCAGCCAAACAGCTTCTGCCTTATGGGTTGGTGACGTAAATCTTTCGAACAGCACCAACAACGAGTAGACAAGAGATGCAAGCGAAAGCAGAATTCCTATGTAAGCACTCGCATCCTTAAGCCGTTTGCCGAAAAAGACAAGGAATAAGAACGATAAAAGCGGGAAAAGCGGTATGATCCATGCATTCTCCATCAATATCACAATCCCCTTTTTTGAACACGCTGGTAAGTTTTGTCCGTCTGTAAGTGCAGCGTGTTAGATTGAGAGCAGGTTATACTTGATGCGGTTTATTTTGCGCCAGGAAATAGTTCTGTGAATTATTTCCTGTAAAACCACGTATTATTTCCCGGAAAAATATTTTACTAGTATAACGAACAGCCTCTTATTCGTGCAAAGCATTCCTTAATGCTTCAATGTGTTCATTTCATCAATATTAACCGTTTTACGATTGCGGTAAAGGGCCATCAAGATCGCTACGCCAACAGCCACTTCTGCTGCAGCAACTGTCATGACAAATAAGGCGAAGATCTGACCTGTAATGGCAGGCGCCACACCAAATTTACTGAAGGCCACTAGGTTGATATTAACTGCGTTTAGCATTAGCTCAATCGAAATTAAGACGATCACTGTGTTTCTCTTCGTCAAAGCACCATATAAACCGATACAGAATAAGATTAACGCTAAGGCAAGGTACAGTGAAATGGGAACTGAACTCATTCCTTCTCCGCTCCCTTCTCATCATCTTTCCTCGCTAAAACAATTGCGCCAATCAAAGCTGCCAATAGTAATACAGAAGTTAACTCAAATGGAATGATGTATTTGGAATATAGCGCTATTCCAATTTGCTCTGTATTATTTTCATGCAAAGTATTCGGCAATTGTCCGAAATCCAGGTTGTAAATACCGATGTAAACGGCAAATCCGAATCCTAAAACCCCCAGAAACAGCAATACCTTGCGGACGATTCCTGTTTTTGGCTCACTCACATCGTTATGACGGGTCAGCATAATTCCAAATAACATAATGATTGTAACGGCACCGGAATAAAGCAAAATTTGGGCTGCAGCAAGAAACTCTGCAGATAATAACACAAAGATCCCCGCTATACTGATAAAGGTAAACACTAGCGCCACTACCGTATGCACAACTTTGGAAAGGTTTAATAAAAGCACGCCGCCCATGATTGCCACTACTGCAAGTGACATAAACGCAAGAAATTCACCTGAAAACGTCATGCTTTATTCTCCTTCCGTATATTCTCATCATTTTCATCCAGCCATTCGAGGTTTTTAAACAACTCATCTCTGCTGTATTCTGCCAGTTCAAAGTTATTCGTCATAATAATGGCCTCTGTTGGACAAACCTCTGTGCATAAATCACATAGAATACAAATCTCAAAGTTAATATCATACGTATCAATAATTTTCCCTTTTTTCGCCGGATCCGGATGCTTTTTACCTGTCAGCTGGATACAATCAGTCGGGCAAATGTTCGCACACTGATTACAAACAATACATTTTTCAGGATAGAATTTTTGAATTCCGCGGAATCGATCAGGCAGCGGAAGCGGCTCATTCGGATATTCATATGTGACCTTTTTGCGGGTCAAGTTTTTTAGGGTATATGATAAACCTTTCGCTAATCCAAGCATGTTTTTTCACCCCTTGAGTTTTAAAAGTGTAATGCTTTTTAAAATAGGTTGAGCAGTTCTTTTAATAGTGCGGTTAAGAAAATATTGGCTAAGGCAATTGGCAGGAGAACCTTCCAGCCAAATTCCATTAATTGGTCTGCACGCACACGCGGGAATGTGGAACGGAACCACAGCAGTATGAAGATAACTAATGTGAATTTAAGTGCGAACCATATGGCTCCCGGGATAAATCCTAAGAACGGAAGAGGCAGCCATCCGCCTAAGAACAACACAGTTGTCAGAGCAGCCATCGCAAATAGGTACACATATTCTGCTAGCATGAAAAATGCCCAGCGGAAGCCGGAATATTCGACATGGAACCCGGAAATGAGCTCAGATTCTGATTCAGGCAAATCAAATGGAACACGGTTTAATTCGGCAACAGATGCAATGAAGAAAACGATAAAGGCAATTGGCTGCCAGATGATGAACCAGCCATTTCTTTGTGCATCCACGATATCATTTAAATTTAAGCTTCCTGATAGAAGGATGACGCCGACAACAGACATAACGAGCGGGATTTCATAGGAAATCATCTGTGCCGCTGCACGCATTCCCCCAAGGAGAGCATATTTATTGTTTGAAGCCCACGCTCCTGTTACAATTCCTACTGTAGTGATACCGGAAACGGCGATATAGTAAAGCAGACCCACTCCGATATCAGCAAATTGAAATTTATCGGTAAAAGGAATCGCTGCAAGCACCATGAATGACGGTGCAAACGCGATGACAGGTGCTATTATGAATAGCGGCCGGTCCGCAAGCTTAGGAATAATGTCTTCTTTTAAAAGCAGCTTTAGAACGTCAGCAACTGTTTGTAATAACCCCCAGCGTCCACCGACTTGGTTAGGACCATGGCGCATTTGCATATATCCCATTACTTTACGCTCTGCTAAAATGCAGTAAGTGACGAAGCCTAGAACGACTAATAGTAAAACGGTAGCTAGTAAGAAGAAAATTCCGAAATTCATTAATCCGGGACTAGAATGCAATAGTTCTTCTACCATTAACCGTCCACCTCCCCGAGGACAATATCAATTCCTCCTAAAATGGCAATCATGTTTGCTATGTTTTCGCCTTCAAGCAGCTTAGGGAGAATTTGCAGATTATAGAAGGACGGTCTTCTGAACTTAAGTCGATACGGTTCTTTTTTCCCGTCACTGTATATATAGCAGCCAATTTCTCCACGTGGAGATTCGATTCTGACAAATGCCTCTCCTTTTGGAGCCTTAATAATCTTTGGTACCTTGGCCATGATTTCTCCCTCTGCCGGGAATTGTTCACACGCCTGTTCAAGAATTTTCAGCGACTCTTCAATCTCTTCTATTCGAACATGATAGCGTGCCCATGCATCCCCTTCTTCACGGGTAATCACGTTAAAATCAAAGCGGTCGTAAATGGAATAAGGCTCATCCTTGCGAAGATCCCATTTCACTCCGGTACAGCGAAGTGTTGGTCCGCTTAATGAGTATTGGATGGCATCCTCTTTCGTATAAAAACCTACACCTTTTACACGGCTCATGAAAATTTCATTTCCCGTTACAAGCTGATGATAACCGACCAGCTGTTCACGCATATAAGGAATGAATTCTTTTACCTTCTCAACCCAGCCCTCTGGTGCGTCCCATTTCACCCCGCCTACACGCATGTAGTTAAAGGTCAGGCGCGCGCCCGAAAGCTCGTTCAGCATATTAATGATCATTTCCCTTTCCCGGAATGCATATAGGAAGGGACTTGTTGCCCCAAGGTCCAGTAAAAAAGTACCCCATGAAACTAAGTGACTGGCAACCCTGCCAAGTTCCATCGCCATGACACGAAGGTATTCAGCCCGTTCCGGAACCTCGATCCCCATCATCGTTTCCACCGCGTGGCAGATGACATAGTTATTGGTCATTGCCGACAGATAATCCATTCGGTCAGTGTAGGGGATGATTTGTGTATATTGGAGATCTTCAGCCAATTTTTCCGTTCCGCGATGCAAATAACCGATGACTGGCTTTGCTTCTTTTATGATTTCCCCATCAATTTTGACAACGAGACGAAATACACCATGCGTACTTGGATGCTGAGGACCCACATTTAAGACCATTTCTTCAGTACGAATCACTGGTTACACCTCCACATCATACGGTTCGTAGTCTTTTCTTAACGGATGGCCAATCCAATCATCTCCAAGGAGAATCCGATGCAGATTCGGGTGACCTGTAAATTTAATGCCTAATAAATCATAGGTTTCACATTCAGGCCAATTTGCCCCTGCCCATAATGGCACCAGTGACTCAATGGTTGGTTCATCACGATCAATCTTTACTTTTAACGCAACTGATTGTCTATTTTTATATGAATATAAGTGAACATACACTTCCATATGTGTTTCAAAATCTGTCCCATGTGTTTCAGATAAGTAATCAAAGCCCAGCTGCTCATTGTATTTAAGGAATTCAGCAAGCTTGAAGTATGATTCTTTATTTGCCACTAGGGTCGGAACATCTTTGGATAAACTATTGATATAGTAATCTTCCAGCACATCTTGTCCGAGGTGCTCTCCAATAACCTTTACATACTTATCGAGATACGGCTGATTTGGTGATGGTTTCTTTTCCTCTGCAGGCTCAGCTGCGGCTTTTCCACCTGCTTTTGCCTTCGCGGCTGCGGCTGCGGCGGCTTTTGCTTTTGCAGCGGCGATCGCCTTCGCCTTTTCGTCATCACCAGCTCCGGCTGCTGCCTTCGCTTTGGCTGCAGCGGCAGCTTTTGCTTTTGCGGCTGCAATTGCTTTTGCTTTTTCATCATCACCAGCTGGGGTTTCTCCCGATTGCTTTGCCAGTGCAGCAGCTTTCGCTTTGGCGGCTGCGGCGGCCTTTGCCTTCGCGGCTGCAATCGCTTTCGCCTTTTCATCGTCACCGGCTGGAGCTTCTCCTGATTGCTTTGCCAATGCTGCAGCTTTCGCCTTAGCTGCTGCAGCGGCCTTGGCTTTAGCAGCGGCGGCGGCTTTTTGCTTCGCTATATCAAGGTCTTCCGCGGGAGTTTCCTCCTTTGCTTCGCCCTCTTCTTTTGCTTTCATTTTCGCTAGTGCGGCGGCTTTCGCTTTGGCGGCGGCGGCAGCTTTTTGCTTCGCTATATCAAGGTCTTCCGCGGGAGTTTCCTCCTTCGCTTTGCCCTCTTCTTTTGCTTTCATTTTCGCTAATGCAGCGGCCTTCGCTTTGGCGGCGGCGGCAGCTTTTTGCTTCGCTATATCAAGGTCTTCCGCGGGAGTTTCTTCCTTCGCTTCGCCCTCTTCTTTTGCTTTCATTTTCGCTAGTGCAGCGGCCTTCGCTTTGGCGGCGGCCTCCTTTTTTAACTGTTCCAGATCCTTTTCCCCGCTCATAGGTTAGATCACCTTCTTCCCAGTTTTAGCCTCGTAGCGGATTTTTTCCTTTAATTTATTAATTCCATATATTAATGCTGCCGGATTCGGAGGACATCCTGGGATATAAACATCAACAGGAACAATTTGGTCGACACCCTTCACAACGGCATAGGATTTCACATATGGTCCTCCCGCTGTTGCACAGGAACCCATTGCAATAACCCACTTCGGCTCTGGCATTTGATCATACAAACGGCGAACAATTGGCGCCATTTTTTTCGTAACGGTACCTGAAACAATCATGACATCGGATTGACGAGGGGATGTCCGGAAAAACGAACCAAAACGGTCTAAATCATAGTGAGCACCACCGACACCCATCATTTCAATGGCACAACAAGCAAGCCCGAAGGTCATTGGATACAATGAGTTACTCCGTGCCCAAGCTTTTATTTGTTCCAAAGTTGCCATAAATACATTTCGCTGCAATTCTTCCATTTCTTTAGGTGAAATATCTTCCAATTTTAAGTCCATTTTAACACCTTCTTCTTCCATGCATAAATGAGACCGATGACAAGCATAAATACGAAAATCAACATTTCTATTAATGCAAAGATTCCGAGTTTTTCATAGGCAACAGCCCACGGATACAAAAATACCGTTTCCACATCAAAAATAACAAACATGAGTGCAAAAACATAATAGCGGATATTAAACTGCACCCATGAATCATGGAATGGCTCAATCCCACTCTCGTACGTGGTATACTTCGTCTCATGCGGCTTGTATGGCCGCAGCAGCTTCCCTAAAAACAAAGCTACCACAGGTAACAAAATTCCAAGACATAGGAACACAAACACTATCAAATAGTTATTTTGATATAAATTTAGAGTCTCCATGTCCATCCCCCCCAATATTATGAATTTTCTCTACCCAGTTGTAACCGTAACCATTATAGCACTCTTACCAATTTGTGTCGATAAACCCAGCTATTTTACTGGAAATTCTCTCGACCCACAGAAAAAGCTTTTGCAGCGTTAAGAGCAGGCTCTCTTAAGCGGAAAAAGCTTTGTTCTGTGGGGGCAGCAGCGGAGCTGATGCCAGAGGTGCGGATGCACCTCGCAGAGAGAAAATTTCCAGAAAGCCGCCACATTATCGACACAAATCCCTCCCCCTGAGCATTTGCGTCATCCCAGAATCAACTCACCCGAACTACATCAAAGATGACGCAAATGCGAACTGCCAACTTCATATTTAAACTAATTTTTATAAGGGAAGAACCCCTCCATGTCCTTTAAAATGGGGGTACAGCTTAAAAGGTGCGTCCACACCGCTGGGATAACACTTCATACAGAAAATTATCCAGAAGTAATTTTTCAGAAAAACCCAACCCAGATTATTTCCCACTACCCATTAAACATGAAAAAAGCAAGATTTTCAGTGAGAAAAATCATTTACAGCCTCTTTCCTCTAACTTCAATTTCACTAAATCACAATCTTACTTAATACTACTCTTATTAAACTATCCCCCAAAAAATAACCAAGCTTTTATTTTTATAAAAGCACCCCAGATCTGAAAATACCCAATTGTGCTTTATTAAACCTTTATAGTGAACTTTATACGTTGCGGAGGTCCTAACACGTTCCATGAACCTATCATAATAAGCGTTTTGCATGGAGAGACTCATAAACACACACTATAAACCTCCCATAATGAGCGTTTTGCATGAATAGACTCATAAACACGCACTATGAACCCTCTCATAGTGAGCGTTTTGCACGGATGGGCCCATAAACACGCACTATAAACCTCCCATAGTATGCGTTTTGCACGGATAGGCCCATAAGCACGCACTATGAACCTCTCATAGTAAGCGTTTTGTATGGATAGACTCATAAACACGTACTATAAACCTCTCATAGTAAGCGTTTTGTATGGATAGACTCATAAACACGCACTATAAACCTCTCATAGTAAGCGTTTTGCACGGATAGACCCATAAACACGCACTATAAACCTCTCATAGTAAGCGTTTTGCACGGATAGACTTATAAACACGCACTATGAACCTCCCATAGTGTGCGTTTTCCTTGAATAAGCTACTAAACACGCTCTAAAAACACTCGTTAGCTACCCTTAAAATGATAATCTTTATAATTTCACATAATAAGTGTATTTACCCCGCCCCATTTGTTTAAAATTTTGCGCAAGCAGCCTTCTCATGGTTATCCTCGACTCAATAACTTTAAACCATTCCATCATGTCATTTGTGGTAATTTTTCTATCTGGAAAAAGGAATGTAAATTCCTCCACACCCCGTAGGAGTGCAGAAGTAATCCTCTCCTTATACTTACACTCCTTACAAATTAATACATTTCCTTTAAGTTCAACATTAAACGAGTGGCAGCTAACACAAGTTATTCCCTTTTTCAACTCGTCATAGCTATAGTCAGGTAAACGTAAATAGGGTGACTTCTCAACATGCATCGATACTAATTGTTTTGCAAGCTTTAAATGGTTATCTTTATATTTTGCAGGATATTTGCTTAGTTGTTTAATAAAACGGTTAAGCTGCGTTGGAAAAATAATCGGAAGGTCTAATGAGGCCTGATATAAATAAAATTCGGGGTTGACGAAAATGAGGCATGTTTCGATGGGGATGGTAATGCCAAGCTCCTGAAGCAACCTCCTAAAAATGGATTCACTTCGCTCTACCTGGTGCAACGGATTCCTAATTTCTGTTTTTGACAATGTATACCACTTATCATCTTTGAGAAAATAATCACCCTCGTAATTTTTTATTTCAAAAATAAATATTTTCTCAGTTGAAATGAGCAGTGTATCTATTTGAAAAACGGTATGATTATATTCAAGCATCAAGTCATTAATGATCAGCCAGTTTGTGGAGAGGGGTTCTGATATAGCATCAAACATGAGCTCCCCCTGATATCCCTTCTCAAGGGTCATATAATAATTCCGCTCCTTATCTGATAACTTCGTTCGTATATTTAAATATCTATAAAGCTTTAACTCTACTGATTCCTTGCGTATTTTAATTATCACCTTATTTACACTCCATTCATTATTCTCTTTTTAAAGGATTCCGAAAAAGACATTCAACATCATGCCATATACATCAAATCCTTTAATTAATTGGATTTACAACAGATTTAGGTGGAAGATCGCTGCACAATTGTGGTGTTAATTTTGAGGTTTGATTTTGAGGTGGTCGGGGGATCGCTCGCCTTAATTTTAAAACCATTTACAAAATTGTCAAGCAATACTTAATAGTAAAAATAGTAATTGAATAACCGTCTATAAAAATCTTAGCAAATGCTACATTCTTTTTATATTAGGCATTATATACCCTTTAATTAGAAATCCAATTTTACACTCCATTGAAAGCCAATGTAATTAACAAAAACATTCATGATTTTGCAATCTCAACCCAGATTGTAAATGTCTTTGGCTTCATTTCTCTGCGCCGATGATTACTAAGTACATCAAGGCTTGTTCATTGAATCCAACGACAATTTAGTTTTACACAGAAAAAAACAGCTCTGCAAAGTTCGCAAAGCCTCCATTTTTTTAACAAATACAAGTCTTTCTTTTTAATCCTACACGATCCTTATCTTCAATTTTTTTAATATACTCAGCTGCCAGTGGTACTTTACATGCCGTATTCCCAACGTCTACGTGCACCTTGCCAATATGTGACGCAACTTTTTTCGCCTCTTCCGATAAGGATTGGACATAGGTTCCAACGGAAATGACAAAACCGTTCATAACGTACCGCACCCTGTTTCTTTCTTCATGAATCGTTGTCTCTACCTGTTTTAGTAATTCAGCAATTTCATTTAGGTCCAAACTTTCATCTGGGGTAATGGATAAGTGGTTTGCATAGGTATTCCACCCACAGACAGCTATTATTTCATCATCAGATTTTATCCATTCTCTCGCCAACTCCAAAGCATATTCACTTTCTGCAGCCACTCCGGCAACAGTGTATTCCGCAGGTGCATACCAAGATGCTTTCTTAGCCCACTCCTGTAAAATTTCCTTTGTCATCAATTTTGGATTCACCGAAAGACCCGCTAAATACATAGCGTCATAGTTCCCTGATCCATACAGAGCCAACGCCAAATCCTGATCCTTTTTCACAAATTTCACTAGTTTTTTCATATCCCCAATCTTTACACCAAAGAGCGGCTCCACCGCCCCATGACGCATCAACGTCTTTTTCGTCTGCTCCGTCCCTAATTCTTCAAGCCTTTTCATTATTTCTTCATAGGTCATATTTATCCCCCTTCCACTAATCACAAACCTAATCCTTATCATCATTTTCTCTTATAAAAATAAATTTAATTCTTTTATTCTTTAATTTTTGTAAAAATCCTGCCATTATCGCTCACGCTGATTAATTTCCTTTAATAATTTTTAAATTTAGGGTGCATAAAAATCTTATGAGAATCGTTTTAGACTGGCTTTAATAAAAACACGCTTTATGAACCTTCCATAGTTATCGTTTTCCATCTCCCTCTACCAAAATACGCACTATGAACACTCCATAGTTATCGTTTTCCATCTCCCTCTACCAAAACACGCACTATGAACACTCCATAGTTATCGTTTTACATCTCTCTCTACCAAAACATGCACTATGAACCTTCCATAGTTATCGTTTTACATCTCCCTCGACCGAAACACGCACTATGAACACTCCATAGTTATCGTTTTACATCTCTCTCTACCAAAACACGCACTATGAACACTCCATAGTTATCGTTTTACATCTCTCTCTACCAAAACATGCACTATGAACAGCCTATAGTTATCGTTTTCCATCTCCCTCTACCAAAACACGCACTATGAACACTCCATAGTTATCGTTTTACATCTCCCTCTACCAAAACACGCACTATGAACACTCCATAGTTATCGTTTTACATCTCTCTCTACCAAAACACGCACTATGAACACTCTATAGTTATCGTTTTCGCTCTCTCTCTACCAAAACACGCACTATAAACACTCCATAGTTATCGTTTTCGCTCTCTCTCCACCAAAACACGCACTATGAACACTTCATAGTTATCGTTTTCGCTCTCTCTCTACCAAAACACGCACTATGAACACTCTATAGTTATCGTTTTCCATCTCTCTCCACCAAAACACGCACTATGAACACCCCATAGTTATCGTTTTCCATCTCCCTCCACCAAAATACCCACTATGAACACCAATTATATAGCCAATCTCCTCCCAAAAAACAAAAACACCCCCCAGCCGCAGCTGAGGAGTGTTTGGTAACTTGATTAGAAGTTTCTTTCTGAAACTTTGATTCGATTGATGGCACGTTGAAGAGCGAGTTCAGCACGTTTGAAGTCAACGTTGTCGCGCTTTTGGTCGTTCAGGCGCTGTTCGGCGCGTTGTTTGGCGCGGACGGCACGGTCGACATCAATGCTGTCTGCTTGTTCAGCTGATTGTGCTAAAATCGTTACTTTGTCAGGACGAACTTCAAGAAAGCCGCCGCTAACTGCTACGAATTCTGTGTTTCCGCCGTTTTTCAAACGGACGGCTCCAATTTGTAACGGTGCAACCATTGGAATATGGCCGGGTAAAATTCCTAGCTCACCGCTAGCCGCTTTCGTGCTTACCATTTCCACATCTGATTCATACACCGGGCCATCGGGAGTAACAACACTGACTTTGATCGTCTTCATTTTTTACCCTCCTGGTCCGAAATTAGACCTCTACGCCCATTTTCTTTGCTTTCTCGATAACCTCTTCGATTCTGCCGACGAGACGGAATGCATCTTCTGGAAGGTGGTCATATTTTCCTTCAAGAATTTCTTTGAAACCATTAACAGTTTCTTTAACAGGTACGTATGATCCTGGCTGACCAGTAAACTGTTCAGCAACGTGGAAGTTTTGTGATAAGAAGAACTGGATACGACGCGCACGGGCAACGATCAGCTTGTCTTCGTCTGCAAGCTCATCCATACCAAGGATCGCGATAATATCTTGTAATTCTTTATAACGCTGTAATGTTTGCTGTACTTGAGTAGCCACTTGATAGTGCTCATCTCCAACAATATCTGCTGACAACGCACGAGATGTTGAAGCTAGTGGATCCACAGCAGGATAGATACCCATTTCAGAAAGCTTACGCTCAAGATTCGTTGTTGCATCTAAGTGAGCGAAAGTTGTTGCTGGAGCTGGATCCGTATAGTCATCGGCTGGTACGTAAATCGCTTGGATCGAAGTTACAGAACCAACGTTTGTTGAAGTGATACGCTCTTGTAATTTACCCATTTCAGTTGCAAGAGTCGGCTGGTAACCTACCGCAGAAGGCATACGGCCTAATAGGGCAGAAACCTCAGAACCTGCTTGTGTGAAACGGAAGATGTTATCCATGAAGAAAAGAACGTCTTGTCCTTGGTCATCACGGAAATATTCAGCCATTGTCAAACCAGTTAAAGCAACACGCATACGTGCGCCAGGCGGTTCGTTCATCTGACCGAATACCATCGCTGTTTTCTTAATAACGCCTGAATCTGTCATTTCATGATAAAGGTCGTTACCTTCACGAGTACGCTCACCTACACCAGCGAATACGGAAATACCGCCGTGCTCTTGAGCGATGTTATTGATTAATTCCTGGATTAAAACGGTTTTACCTACACCGGCACCACCGAATAGACCGATTTTTCCACCTTTAATATATGGTGCAAGAAGGTCTACTACTTTAATTCCAGTTTCAAGAATTTCAACTTCAGTTGATAGCTGCTCGAATTTCGGCGCTTCTCTATGGATGGAATCGCGGCGTGCATCTGCAGGAATTGGTGCATCAAGGTCAATATTTTCACCCAATACGTTAAATACACGACCAAGAGTTACGTCCCCAACAGGAACAGAAATAGGAGCACCCGTGTCTATTACTTCACTGCCGCGCGTTAAGCCGTCAGTTGAAGACATCGCAATGGTACGAACGGTATCATCACCTAAATGAAGAGCAACTTCAAGGGTTAAGTTGATTTCAACTTCAGATTCGTTACGCGCTTGATTTGCGATTGTCAATGCATTATAGATCTCAGGAAGTTGACCGCTTTCGAACTTTACGTCAACAACTGGACCCATAACTTGAAGAACGCGTCCTTTGTTCATCTTTTTTCCCTCCTAGCAAATTCTAGAGGTGAGAGGCCAGATGTCGGATAATTAAATGTCAGCTTCTCAGTTGACCTCGTTTCCAACTCTATTATCTCAACCACTTGGTAAAAGCATATTCTTAAGAGAAGCACAGGGTTTTTCTAGCCCTGAGCTTCATTAGCAAGTTTAAAATTATTCCAACGCAGCTGCTCCGCCAACGATCTCTGTGATCTCTTGCGTAATCGCTGCTTGACGAGCACGGTTGTAGCTTAGGCTTAGAGAGTTAATAAGCTCGTTCGCATTATCCGTGGCACTCTTCATAGCCGTCATCCTTGCAGCATGCTCAGAGGCTTTACTGTCTAAAAGGGCTCCATAAATTAAGCTTTCTGCGTATTGAGGAAGCAACACTTCTAGAATTTCTTCAGCTGACGGTTCGAATTCATAAGATGTAAGCTTAGAGGAAGTAGCAATATCCGTAAGAGGAAGAAGCTTCTTCTCTGTTACATCCTGTTGAATCGCACTGACATAGTGGTTATAGTACATATATAATTCATCAAATGTTTCATCTGTAAACATGCCAACCGTTTTGCTCGTAATGTCCTTAATCTCAGCAAACTCAGGCTGATCCGGAACGGCAACAATGTCAAGAACGACATTCATGCCGCGCTTTCTAAAGAAATCTCTTCCATTACGGCCGATCGCAATGATTGCATATTCATCATTTGATTTATGGCGTTGTTGAATGGTTTGGTATACATGCCTTAAGACGTTACTGTTAAAAGCTCCCGCAAGACCACGGTCAGACGTGATAACTAAATATCCAGTCTTTTTTACAGGTCGGCTTGTTAACATCGGATGGTTTACATCCTTGCTTCCAATCGCGATGGAGGCAGTAACTTCTTGAATTTTTTCCATGTAGGGAACGAATGATTTCGCATTCATTTCTGCACGGCTCATTTTCGCAGCAGATACCATTTGCATTGCTTTCGTAATTTGGCTCGTTTTCTTCGTAGAAGTAATACGAGATTTTATATCGCGTAATGATGCCACAGGTTCTCACCACCCTTTTTCAAAGAATGTCCAGCAGAGAGCACCCAGATATTTCCGGGCACTGTCTGCTTTCCTATTGTCAGACCCTTATAATAGAGAAATTCTATTTTTCAGATGCTGCGAATGTTTTCTTGAATTCATTGATAGCAGCACCCATATCGTCATCTGCAGGAAGATCCTTTGTTGTAACGATATGGTCTAACAAATCTTTGCGGTTATGGTCTAACCATGCATGGAACTCAGATTCGAATCGACGAATATCATGTACAGGAATATCATCTAGGAAGCCGCGAGTAAGTGCGTAAAGAATCGCAACTTGCTTCTCAACTTTTAACGGCTTATTCAGATCCTGCTTAAGAACCTCAACTGTACGGGCACCACGGTTTAATTTCGCTTGTGTTGCTTTATCAAGGTCAGAACCGAATTGGGCAAATGATTCTAGCTCACGGTAAGATGCAAGGTCAAGACGCAGTGTACCTGCAACCTTTTTCATCGCTTTAATTTGTGCGGATCCACCTACACGTGATACAGAAAGACCTGCGTTGATCGCTGGACGAACACCTGAGAAGAATAGGTCAGACTGTAAGAAGATTTGTCCATCAGTAATGGAAATAACGTTTGTAGGAATATAAGCAGAAACGTCACCTGCTTGAGTTTCGATAAATGGCAATGCTGTGATAGAACCAGCACCCTTTGCGTCACTTAATTTAGCAGCACGCTCTAATAGACGGCTGTGTAAGTAGAATACATCCCCTGGATAGGCTTCACGGCCTGGAGGACGGCGTAATAATAACGAAAGCTCACGATAAGCAGATGCTTGTTTCGTTAAGTCATCATATACAACAAGAACGTGCTTGCCGTTATACATGAACTCTTCACCCATTGTTACCCCAGCATATGGTGCTAAGAATAGCAGTGGAGCTGGCTGTGATGCAGAAGCTGTTACAACGATTGTGTAATCTAATGCACCATTTCTGCGAAGCATTTCTACTGCATTACGAACAGTAGATTCCTTTTGTCCGATTGCCACATAGATACAAACCATATCTTGATCTTTTTGGTTCAAGATTGTATCGATCGCAACAGATGTTTTACCTGTTTGACGGTCACCGATGATTAACTCACGTTGTCCTCGTCCGATTGGCACTAATGCGTCAATCGCTTTAATTCCTGTTTGAAGCGGCTCGTGTACGGATTTACGATCCATAACACCAGGAGCATTTGCTTCAATAGGACGTGTTTTTGTTGTATTAATTGGACCCATGCCATCTACTGGCTGTCCAAGTGGATTCACCACGCGGCCGATTAGTTCTTCCCCAACCGGAACCTCCATGATGCGTCCTGTACGGCGTACTTCATCCCCCTCACGGATTTCAGTGAAAGGTCCAAGAATAATAATACCGACGTTACTTTCTTCAAGGTTTTGTGCCATACCCATAACGCCGTTTGAAAATTCAACAAGTTCTCCAGCCATGACATTGTCGAGGCCATGAGCACGAGCGATACCGTCACCCACAGAGATAACCGTACCTACATCACTCACTTGAATTTCCGACTGATAGTTTTCGATTTGCTTTTTTATCAGCGCACTGATTTCTTCAGCTTTGATGCTCATGAGTTTCACCCCTATCTACGAATCTTAGCCTAATAATTGACGTTCTAGACGATCTAGCTTACCGCGCAAGCTGCCGTCGAAAATCCGGTTTCCGATTCGAAGCTTGATGCCGCCGAGTAAATTAGAATCAACAATATTTTCTATACGAAGTGATCGTTTTCCAACTTTAGCTGCAAAAGATGCAGATAAAGCGTTTTGTTCCGCTTCTGTTAATGGGCGGATTGAGTATACTTTCGCCTCTGCAATGCCTCTTTCATCATTAGCAAGGCTTATAAAATGATCAGCTACATCGGAAATATGATCTTCACGATGACGCTCTATTAAAATCATAAGTGTGTTTAACACATATTGATTTGCAGATGCAAACGCATCCTTAATGATCTCTTTCTTCTTCTCAATTGGAAGTTTTGGAGATTTCAAAACCGCATTTAATTCGGAGTTATGGTTGACTACATCCTTAACTACACGAAGCTCTTCTTCCATTTGGTCAAGAAGCTGGTGTTCATTTGCAAGCTGGAAAAGAGCTAACGCATAGCGTTTTGCTACTGTTGAGCCTATCATCGCTCTTCTCCTGCCTCTTGAATATATTCGTTAATCAGCTTTTCTTGATCTGCTGCACTTAATTCTTTCTCAATGACTTTAGAAGCAATTAAGACAGATAGAGATGCAACCTGTTCGCGAATAGCTGCAACCGCTTTTTCTTTTTGCTGCTCGATTTCAAGCTTGGCAGATTCCTTAATACGTTCGGATTCAGTACGAGCTGCCGTAATGATTTCCTCACGTTGCAGATCGCCTTGCTTCTTAGCACCTTCGATTAGGCCTTGTGCCTCTTCACGTGCTTGTTTAAGCAGATTTCTTTGCTCTTCTAAAAGCTTCTTCGCTTCTTGACGGCTTTGTTCAGCTGCTTCAATCTCACCTGCTACATGCTCTTCACGCTGCTTCATGATGCCCATTAGCGGACCCCATGCAAACTTCTTGAGCAGAGCTAGTAAAACGATAAACATCACAAGCTGGAATAAAATATCTCCGCCGTTAAAAGCAACCCCAAATACTAAACTGCTATTTAACACCATCGATTCACTCCCTTCAAGAGTCTCTCAAGTTTCTGTGTATATGAAAACGATTTTCTCAGGAATATAGGACATAAAGGAAAGGCGAAGGTTCTCATAGAATGATCTTCGCCATTTTGGAACATTTTAACTCGTTATTAGCCACCAATAACCATGAACGCAATAACTACAGCGATGATAGGAATCGCCTCAACTAACGCAACCCCGATGAACATTGTAGTTTGAAGCATACCGCGAGCTTCTGGCTGACGAGCGATACCTTCTACTGTTCTTGATACGATAAGACCGTTACCGATACCAGCACCTAGTGCTGCTAAACCAATTGCGATTGCTGCTGCTATTAGACCCATTATTAAGTTCCTCCTTAAAATTGTATAAAAGTGTATTATTTAAAAATGGTTTGTTCAAAATGAACAGGTATATATATTAATGGTCCGAGCTCACTTTGTGAGCTAAATAAACCATTGTTAACATGGTAAAAATAAATGCCTGGATACCGCCGACAAAGATCGAGAACCCTTGCCAAGCAAGTGTTGGAATAATGGCAGCTAACATACCGCCAAATCCTGACATAGCTAATCCGCCTGCAAGAAGTCCAAGTAAAATCTCTCCGGCAAAAATATTACCGTAAAGACGTAGACCAAGTGTTAAGGTGTTTGCAAATTCCTCAATAATTTTAAGAGGAAATAAGAACGGCATTGGTTTGAAAAAATCACGGCCGTACTCCTTCACACCTTTAATTTTAATTCCATAATAATGTGAAAGTGCTACAACCATTGTTGCTAGTGTTAATGTTATAACCGGATCGGCTGTAGGTGATTTCCACCAAAGTGTATCATTAATTACAACAGCAAACGGCAACCCTAAAAAGTTTGAAATGGCAATATACATAAGTAATGTAATCCCTAATATATGGAATCTGCCACCTGTCTTCCAATCCATCGTACTACCAATAATGCCTTTAACAAAATCCATGATCCATTCGAAAAAGTTCTGCATTCCAGTAGGCTTCATGGCTAGACGGCGGGTTGAAATTACTGCAATAATGAAAACAACCAAACTTGCAATTGTAATCATCAATATGTTTGCTAGGTTAAAGCTTAAGCCTAGAAAATCAACTATTGGATTTTCATGATGCATATGTGTTTCACCTCTCTTCCCCACTATTTACGTAAATGAAAAGATTGAAGAAAATAATCTATCATAATGACAATGTAGGCTGTCATTAATCCAAAAACAACACTAATCAGGTGCAGCTTTTCCGGATATTTCATCGCGATCATCACTGCTAGAACAGCTGATGCCATCCTGGAAACCATCCCTAAGGAACGCACCTTTTCTCCCTTTGCCACCGCTTGTCCGAATTTATCTACCCTTCTTGCCATCAGCCATAAATTAAATAAGCTTAAAGATGTTCCTAAGATAAGCCCAAGAAAAATAGATTGATAAGAGGTAAATCCCCAGCCAAGAACATAAACGGACAACAGTAAAAATATGTATTTTCGTTGCCTAATAAACATCAGTTTCAATTCCGGCATGGTCTTTTATTCTCCTGTGAAAAAATGTTGGATTAATCGGGTCATGGCAAAAATTCCTGTTGCCAAGCCGAGAAATAATCCTATAATAAGGAATAGCGGTTCGGTACCAGCCTTACTGTCCAGCCATCTTCCTGCAAAAATGCCAATTAAGACAGATCCAACTAATTGTGAAAGAATAGCAGACATTAAGCCCATTGCGATAAATGGACTGCGGTTTTTTTGACGCATGAAAACGCATCCTCTCCAGATAAGAGAACGGTAAAAAGATTGCTAAAAAGTCTTATTATAACGGGATTCATGACTGCTTTTTCATTTTGAAAACCCTGCCATTTACATCCTTTGTAAGCATACAATAGGCACTTGTCAATGTCAATGTGTTTGTAGTGAAAAAAGTCACATCCAAAAAGACTATAATATGGTAAGTTCACAATCTTTTCACAATTTAATTTAGGCGAAATCTATTGAAAAAAGAGCGTATTTTTGCTACGCTCTTTTTATTTAGCTATTTTGCACAACCCATTGGCCATTTGGCTGGATGAAAAGATATGACTCAATAGAATCTTCTTTTCCCGCCTTTTTGGCAAAAACTTTGATTAAATAAAGACCTGGATCTGGAAGCTGTTGACTATCGATCTCCTGCAAAAGCTGTCCTTTTCCAACGTTCCTTTTCCAGTCCAAAAATCCAATAAAGCGTAGACTTTCTGCATTAAACATGGCGATTCCAAATTCCTCCGCTCCTCCTGGCAAATACACTTCATAGCGGTACATATCCTTTTTATCCCCTTTGCCTATCCCAAACCCCATTACCCGCGGATAATTCGGTTCCTCAAGGACATAAAGATAGGGCAGGGTGATTGTTTGTGACCCGGCATTTAATTTAATATTGCCATCATAAATCTTTTTGTTCAGCAGCTCCGGATCAACAGAAAGCTTGATTTCCACTCTCTTTTTCTCTCCTGGCTTTAAAAAGAAGGATAAAGGAAATTTCCAGCTCAAGCCGTTTTCTGCGGGCGGGATCGAAAATGAATAAGATTGACCTTTTGTGCTGATATTTTTAATCGTCACATAGCTTGTATGCTCATGTAGACTGTCTGCGAGTTGGAACTTCCCGAATTGAAGGGACGCAGGGATAGCCAGCGTATTGGTCTTTAGCGCCTTTTCGATTTGAATTCTCCCAGAGCCTTGCTCGAATGTCCGGTACAGCTTTCCCTTTTGATTGAAAATGGGTTTTGCCGTATTCATAAGAGCCGCCTTAATTTCCTCAGGTCCCCAGTCGGGATTCGCTTGCTTAATTAATGCACAGGCCCCCGCGACATGCGGCGCAGCCATACTTGTCCCCTGTAATGGCAAATACCCGCCAGGCACAGTACTGTTAATCGCGACCCCAGGCGCAACGACATCAGGCTTTATTTCCCAAGTGGATGTCACTGGACCGCGGGAGCTAAAATCTGCCAAGACATCCTTTTCTTTTACAATATGGGTTCTGGCAAATACTTTGTTCTCCGCTAAAGCTTTTTTGATTTTTTCACCGTTTTCTTTTGACAGGGCTGTAACCGGAATCGAGACATCCGTCTCTAAATTTCCAAAAAAGGCACCTTTCGTATTATTGTAAATCATGACGGCAACCGCACCTGCCTCATGGGCATTTATCGCTTTTTCGGTAAAAGTAAGCTCCCCTCTTTCCAGAAGAACAATTTTACCCTCGGCCTCCTTCAATTCTTCCTTTTTCCCTAATCCAGCTTTGACGATTTCATAGGATTTATTAAAATTCCATTCCACCGATCCTTGAAGGGGCTCAAGCCTTATCCTTTGGCCAGCAATATCCACATAAGGAATGTTCAGGGAAGGGGTGGAAGCGCCGACCGAGATCGCTTTGGAGGCTGTTCCGGGCGAACCGACTGTCCAGCTATTCGGACCCGAATTTCCCGAGGACGTTACAGCCGTAATCCCTTTTTCCACAGCTTTATTTAAAGCTAAGCTAATTGGAAGATCAGGACCGTTCACATTATTTCCGAGCGATAAGTTTAAAACATCCACCTTATCCTTAATGGCACGATCAATGGCTGCAATCACCTGCTCAGTAGTGCCGCTCCCCCCTGGCCCAAGAGCGCGGTAGGCAATAATGGTGGCTTCCGGAGCAACCCCGCGAATTTTTCCATTGGCGGCAATGATCCCAGCGACATGAGTCCCATGGAGGGTGCCCTCCCCTTGCGAAGACAAGGTTTCCATCGGGTCGTGATCTCCGTCAACTAAATCATAGCCACCCCCATAATTCACTCTTAAATCAGGATGGGTATAATCGATCCCTGTATCAATGACGCCAACCCTAACGCCTTTTCCAGTTAACCGCTGATTCTTAGCATCAAATAAGCCCCTGACCTCTTCTCCCCCAATCATTTTCACACTTTCGTCCGCATGAATTTTGTATGTGTTTACTGGTGAAGTAATTTTTGCATTGGCCAACTTGGAAAGCCGATTAATATCATCTTGCTTTCCCTTTACGGAAAATCCGTGAAAAGCGTATTTGTAAATATGCCGTAATTCCAGCTGGGGGATGGAATGGATAAGTCTCTTGATTTCCTGCTCGCTTTTTTCTTCCTCAAGAATAATAATCGATACCTTTTCGCTCTGTAAAGATTCCTTTGGGATGGGAGGGTGATGCAGTGATTGGGCATATGCGGTTGAATGAAAAAACAGCATGAGGATGAGGGGTAAAATTATTTTTAGTTTTTTCATATTGGTCATCACCCTTTTTTCAAATAGGGTTTTCTTTGGAAAGCAGAAATATGCTAGGGGATTATTGGTAGTTTGGTTTGGCTTATGAAAATTGCGGGTTTTTGCCTTCCGTATTAGCGTTTTTAGTCTTACTTCATAAAAATACTTACCATGAAGCCATTATAGTAAGTGTTCCTACTGCCGCTTCTCTAGAACGCTTACCATGGACCCTTTATAGTGGGCGTTTCTATGCCACTTCGCTAAAACACACTTAACATGAACCCTTTATAGTGAGCATTTCTACTGCCACTTCTCTAAAACACTTATCATGAACCCTTTATAGTGAGCATTCCTACTGCCACTTCGCTAAAACTCTTACCATGAACCGCTCATGGTGAGGGTTTCTATTACAATTTCTGAAAAACGATAACATGAACCACTCATAGTGAGTGTTTTTCATCTAGTTTCTTACAAAATCATGACATGCCAAGAACTAAAAAAACCGGCCCCCTCGCAAGGACCAGTCTTATTTCATTATTGCCAAAGAAAAACAAACCACAATCCGCCAATTGTCCAAAATGAAAACGGATGGCTTCGTAAATTCTTCCTAAGCCTTCTCCATCGCCAAAATCAGATTAACGGTCTCAGCCTTTTAGCATCTTTGCACTTTTTCAAAAGGGCATTGCAAAACTAAAAGCAAAAGGAGTAGTATTTACCCCAAAAGCTCTTACTTCGTCCCAAACAATCTATCTCCCGCATCTCCTAGTCCAGGAACGATATAGCCGTGGTCATTTAACTTTTCATCTAGGGCTGCGATATAAATATCTACATCCGGGTGAGCTTGTTGAAGCGCCTCGACTCCTTCTGGTGCGGCAACTAGGCACATGAATTTAATATGTGTTGCACCACGCTTTTTCAAGGAATTAATCGCTTCAATTGCGGATCCGCCTGTTGCAAGCATCGGGTCAATGACGATGAAATCTCTTTCCTCCACATCGCTAGGCAGCTTTACATAATACTCTACCGGCTGCAATGTTTTTGGATCGCGGTATAGTCCCACATGACCGACCTTTGCCGCTGGGATTAGCTTTAAGATTCCGTCCACCATTCCAATTCCGGCACGTAGAATCGGGATAATTCCGATCTTTTTCCCAGAGAGGACTTTCGATTTTGTCATGCTAATCGGCGTCTCGATTTCAACGTCTTCTAATGACATATCTCTCGTAATTTCAAACGCCATCAACGTTGCCACTTCATCTACAAGCTCGCGGAAATCCTTCGTCCCTGTAGATTTGTCGCGAATGTATGTAAGTTTATGCTGGATTAGTGGATGATCGAATACGAATACTTTTGCCATGTAAAAATCTCTCCTTTTTTATATTTTAGACATGCTCCTATGAATGAAGAATTTTCCTGCCAACCTCACGAAAAAATCTGCCCATTTCTCCAATAGGGTTAGCAACAATAAGGAAGCTATTCTCTCTTCGACAATTTTCTTCATCTTGCACTTCGTCTAATTTTACAGAAAAACTTTTCCTACGGCAACTTTGATTTAAAATTGTTATGGATTCGTCATAATGTGCGGAAAAACAATCTGGGATTAGCAGGTTTTTGAAATTGGCTGACAAACTGTATGATTTGGCTGACAAATCAAATATTTGGCTGACAAAGTAACTAATCTGGCTGATAAACTATCATAATTGGCTGACAACGTAACAAATTTAGCTAACAACATCTTTTTTGACTAATTTCCCCTTGGATTTTACGCAAAAAAGGGCCAGACCCCTTCCAATAGGATCTGACCCTAGCTTTTTATTGATTAATATTCAGGATATAATGTAAAGTTGCTTGTTAAAGCTTCTACGCGATTTCTTGCTTCCTCAAGCTTGCTTGCGTCTTCGTGGTTTTTCAGTGTAAGAGCAATGATGGATGCAATTTCTTGCATTTCTTTTTCACCGAATCCACGGGATGTTACAGCTGCTGTACCGATGCGGATACCGCTTGTTACAAATGGGCTCTGTGGATCGAATGGAATCGTATTTTTGTTCACAGTGATGCCGATTTCATCAAGCACATGTTCAGCAATTTTTCCTGTTAGGCCTAGAGAACGCAAGTCAACTAGAAGTAAATGATTGTCTGTACCGCCAGAAACAAGGTTGATTCCTTCTTTTTGAAGGGCTTCCCCAAGAACCTTCGCATTGGAAATGATATTGCCTGCATATGTTTTGAAGTCTTCTTGAAGCGCTTCGCCAAATGAAACAGCTTTCGCCGCAATCACATGCATTAATGGACCGCCTTGAATGCCAGGGAAGATGGATTTATCAATTTTCTTCGCATATTCTTCTTTACAAAGAATCATACCGCCGCGCGGGCCGCGAAGTGTTTTATGAGTAGTTGTTGTCACAAAATCTGCATAAGGAACTGGGTTTTGATGTAAGCCAGCTGCGACAAGACCAGCGATATGAGCCATATCCACCATTAAAATAGCTCCCACTTCATCAGCGATTTCACGGAAACGTTTAAAATCAATCGCACGTGGATAAGCACTTGCGCCCGCTACGATTAGCTTCGGTTTATGTTCGCGTGCTTTTTCAAGAACCACATCATAGTCGATCATTTGAGTCTTTTCGTCTACACCGTACTCAACAAAATTGTATAGAACTCCACTGAAGTTTACAGGGCTGCCATGTGTTAAGTGACCGCCATGGGATAAATTCATACCAAGAACCGTATCGCCTGGCTCTAAAATTGTGAAGTATACAGCCATGTTCGCTTGAGCACCAGAGTGCGGCTGCACGTTCACATGCTCTGCTCCGAAAATTTCCTTCGCGCGGTCACGAGCTAAATTTTCCACAACATCGACATGTTCGCATCCGCCATAATAGCGGCGGCCCGGATAGCCTTCTGCATATTTATTTGTCAGCACAGATCCTTGTGCTTCCATTACTGCTTCACTCACAAAGTTCTCAGAAGCGATTAATTCAATTTTTGATCTTTGGCGTCCTAACTCATCTTGAATGGACTTGAAAACTAGCTCATCTTGCTTTGCTAAATGCTTCATCTAATAGGCCTCCCTTTTCCTTCACTTTTTTTCAAAAAAAGTATGTACACTCTTCTATTTTTGAAAATTCTATTATATATTATCACGTTTTGTTTGTGAAAAGAAGATTATAAATTCTTTAACGATTTAGTGCAGTACTTTCCAAGAGAGTTCCGCACCTACAGTTTCAATCAACTAAGTAAACAATGCACTATAACATAGTCAACGATTTTAAAAGGAAAAGCCCTGCATGATGCAAGACTCTCCTTTTTATTGCCCGACAACAGTTTTATAGGCAAGATTCATTTTCTGCTTTTCTTTCGTATACAGCTCTTGCGCCGCCGACCAGCTTTGGTCTCGTTTTGGCTAATGTCACATGTGCATCGCCAACCGTTTTCTGAGCGGTTCTAATCGGTACAGCCACATGTTTAATATGCATGCCGATGAAAGTATCACCAATATCGATTCCCGCGTCTGCCTTAATATGTTCAACTACAACCGGATCCTTGAAATGCGCAAAAGCATACGTTGCCATGGCGCCGCCAGCCGTACGAACCGGAACCACAGTGACTTCCTCAAGACTTTTCTCCTCCGCTGTATGCCGCTCTACGACTAAAGCGCGGTTCAAATGCTCGCAGCATTGAAAAGCGAGAGCTACGCCTGTATTTTCACTAAAGCCTTTTAGTCTGTTAAAAATCATTTCGGCTACCTGCTCAGTGCCGGCTGTTCCGATTTTCTTCCCGGCCACCTCACTCGTGCTGCATCCGACCACTAAAATATGCCGATGATTGAGGGGCACTTGCTCACTAAAATCTTGAATAATATCTGTTAGCTGCTTTTCCCAAGCATGAATGTATTCCGACATAAAAAGCTCACCCTTTCGGAAGCTTCATTTTTTTGTTATTGATAAAACGGGCCTTCCCCCGCTGCTGAATGTATCGGACAGGTTTCATTGTCAGAGGAACCTGTCCAGGTTTTCTGGACAGGTCTCAACGGTTTTCCGACAACCTGTCCAAATTATCAAGCTTTCTGGACAGGCTCCACGTTCTCCCGAAAGTCTGTCCAATTAATCAGGCTTTCCTTACAGGTCACATCATTTTCCCAAAAACCTGTCCATCTACCGGAAATTCCACCCTATTTATTTTCGTAGTTCTTAATTTTTCCAACTCGGTTTTCGTGGCGGCCGCCCTCGTATTCAGTTGTCAGCCATACCTTTGCGATTTCACGTGCCAGTCCTGGACCAATAACGCGTTCACCCATTGCCAGCATATTGCTGTCATTATGCTCGCGTGTTGCCTTCGCACTGAAAAGATCGTGCACAAGCGCACAACGGATGCCCTTCACCTTATTTGCCGCAATACTCATCCCGATGCCAGTCCCGCATACAAGAATCCCTCTATCAAATTCACCATTCGCTACCTTTTCAGCAACAGGCAGCGCATAATCTGGATAATCTACCGATGTTTCACACTCACAGCCAAAGTCCTCAAATTCAATGCCCATTTCTGTCATGAGCCCTTTAATTTCCTCGCGAATGTGAATGCCGCCGTGATCTGAAGCAATTGCTACCTTCATTTGTAATCCTCCTATTTGTCTAACAAACAATTTTTAATATACTTTCATTTTGCACAATAATTGAGATGTGTGCAAGGTGGCAGTGTTTGATTTTATTCGAAAACCTCATGACACGTACAAAAAAGAGAGCCTTCCCATCAAGAAGACTCTCCCCTTATTAAATCTGAAATCTCGTAATCGTATTCTTTAATTTTTCCGCTTGTTCTTTTAGTTCACTTGCAAGATTTTCGACATTCGACATGACCTCGTTTTGCTGGTCTGTAGCTGTTGCCACTTCCTGAGCGCCTGCGGAGGTTTCTTCCGCAATCGCTGCGACCTCCTGAGATTGGGTGGATGTATGCTGAATGCTTTCCATTTGACGGTCAACCAAATCGGTAATAGCAGAAACAAAGGAAGCCATTTCGTTAACTGTTTTCGTCATTTCCTCAATGACTACATTAGTTTCTGTTCCCTTTTTCGCTTCATTGTTAGCGGTCTCGACTTGCTCGGAAATTTGCTTAACGACATTTTGAACCTCAGCTTGGATATTCGAAATTAATTCTGAAATTCCTTGAACAGCGGTCGCACTTTCATCTGCCAGCTTCCTTACTTCCTCAGCAACAACGGCAAAGCCTTTCCCATGTTCGCCAGCACGTGCTGCTTCAATGGAAGCATTTAATGCTAGAAGATTCGTCTGGGCAGCAATGTCACCAACAAGCTGGATAATCTGTTCTACTTTTCTCGCATTCTCTTCTAAGCGGATAACCGTTTGCAAAGATTCCTGATTTTCATTGGCAAGCTTTTCAATCCCTGATACGAGAGAGTGAATCACCTTTTTCGAATCATGGAGATCCTGAACCATTTCACTAGAAACGGCTACAGAAGCCTTCGCTTTCGCTTGAACCTCTTCCGCTATGCTAATTACATCTTCAACAAGTTCCGCTGTAGACTGAATCGCAATCGCTGAATTGTCAGCTCCAAGTGAAATTTCATTGATCGTTCGGGCAATGGAATTGGCTTGTTCAGCCGCATAGGAGGATTCCTTGGAAATCGCGATTACCTTCTCATTTGTTTCACGAAAGTTCTCATCAATCTTTTGAACCATTTCTCTTAAATTCGCAAGCATGTCATTGAAAGCAACACCAAGTGAGCGAATTTCATCATCGGATTTCGCTAATTCCACATCCTCTTGAATATCCCCTTGCGCAGCTTTTAAAGCCATTTTCTCTAGTTTTTGTAATGGCTTTATAATGAAGCCCGCAGCGAAAAAGGCTAAGACCCCAGACCAGATGATTCCTAAGCTTAATGTTATAACGCTGAAAAGAACCTCATTGACAGGCAGTGAATCTTTGATCATTGGGTATAGGAAATAAATAAAGAGTGCACTTGTCGAATACGTTATGATAGCTAAAATCGTAATAAAAAATACAAGTTTCTTCCTCAAACCAAATTTATATCCTTGCTTCTCTCCCATTCATGCTCCCCCTGAAAAAATATTTGCTTTATAGTTTTTTTATTATTTCTGATATTGCTATTTTCATCTCATTGAAGGTTTTTCGATAAATTTCAGCGGGTCCCCCGAAAGGATCTATAATATCTAGGTCCCCTTCAATCCCGGCAAATTCCTTCAACGTGAATATTTTCCCCGCGGCATTTGGAAACATCCGTGTGACTGCAGCCTTATGGCTTTCCGTCATGGTCAAAATACAGCTTGTCCAATTAACTAGGCTTTCGTTGATCATAGAAGCTTGATGATCGATATCGATTCCTTCTTCCGCGAGAACCGTTCGTGTATGTTCTGACGCATCGCTTCCATCTTGTGCATAAACGCCTGCTGATTTCACCTCTACACCAGGAATTCCCATACTCCTCAAAATGGCCTCAGCCATAGGGCTCCGGCATGTGTTCCCCGTACACACAAATAAAATTCGAGTCATAGCTGCGCCTCCCTTCATCCCATTATAAGCCAAAGTTCCCAGATTCAATAGTATTGTATGTAAAAAATTATTAAAATAATTTGAAAATCCTTACATTGAATGCGGCTATGTTGGCGTTTCTCTACCTTCACCCTTCTAATCACTCACATTGAATGCTCATATGTTAGCGTTTTGCTGCTTCTTACTCCCAAACGCTTACATTATACAATCTTTTTATGTTTTCATAGACAACAAAAAAGAAAGGACAGCCACCATCCTTTCCGAAAACTCTTAAAATTGTTACACACATGAATCCAACGGCGCTACCCCAATAGCAGCTTAATCCCGAACGCAAAAAGGATGCTGCCGCCAAGAGCTTCACTATAGGAGCCGAGCCAGCTCTGGACCTTTCTGCCAATGAGCAGGCCGAGCCACGTAAGGACGGTGGCAGTTACGCCGAAGCTAGTCAAAACCAACAATGTTTTAGCCCCGTAAATTCCTAGAGTTAAGCTTACGGAAAAGCTGTCTAAGCTTACGCTGAAGCCAAAGAGCATTAAGCCTAATCCCACTGGCGTAATCATGCTCTCTTTTTCCTTCTGGAATCCGGACCAGACCATTTGTATACCTAATATGAGCAGGAGCCCGCCGCCGACATAGGTGGCAATGGCACCGAATTTTTCAGATAATATTCTTCCTGCAATCATTCCAATGAGGGGCATCCAAACATGGAAAAAGCCGATGGTCACGCCAATTTTGAATATTTGTTTAAGGCGGAGCTTATACATGCCCATTCCCAAGCCCACTGAAAAAGCATCCATTGCCAGAGCGAATGCCATGATTGTGAGTGTTAGTATTTCTCCGATTAAATCTGCCATCTTTTCTCCTCCTTGGACTTGCTATTTCAACATATGCACGTCCAAGAGGATTTAGAATCGAAAAAACAAAGGGTCGGATCTGTATCTCCATATCCATTGGGACAAGAGACCTAATCATTGACATCCTAAAAAAGACGAACATCGACTCAACTCCCCAATGAGCAACAGACCATTTTCCAAACCAAAATGGGTCGGGTGATTGCTACCTACCGAGGGGGCATATCTAAGTAAAAGTGGATGCTACGTCCAAAAAAAGTGAGACAAGGCACCCGCCCCTCATCCCATCAGATCACACGATGTCCCGCTGCCTTCATAAGGCGGTTCATGACAGCAACGCCGACTCCTTCATTCGGGAACATTTCGCTATAAATAATATCTGCGTTTGTATTGTTGAATTTCCTTAATGCCTCATATAAATAGGTCGCAACGGTTTCAAGATTTTCACGTTGTCCACAAGGTACGACATAATCCGCTTGATAGAAGTTTTGGTTTTCCACAGTTGTTAGCACACCAACGGTCAAACCCTCTTCCTTCTTCTTATCCACAAGCTTCTGGATAAACTCTCTTGACCCATCCACTAAATAAAGCGGTGCATCTGGAGCATAGTGTCGGTATTTCATTCCAGGGGATTTAGGCGCCTGAGTCTCATCTGTGAGCGCGGCGTCAACGGAAACCTCCCCAATCACGGCTTCAAGCTGTTCCTTTGTCACTGCACCCGGCCTCAGGATAACAGGGATTTCTTCCGTGCAATCCAATACGGTCGATTCCACACCCACTCCCGTTGGTCCACCATCCACAATTCCCGCAATCTTCCCGTTTAAGTCCTCCCACACATGCTCGGCTGTTGTCGGGCTTGGCTTTCCTGAGCGGTTTGCGCTCGGTGCCGCAATCGGAAGTCCACATCTCTTCAGGATGGCTAACGCAACCGGATGATCCGGCATGCGCACAGCAATTGTGGATAAACCCGCTGTTGCCTGATCCGACAGCTTTCCTTCTTTCTTTTTAAAAATGAGGGTAAGCGGGCCTGGCCAGAATTCCTTTATCAACAGCTTTGCTTGATCTGAAATGTCCTCCGCAAAATCATCAAGCTGATGTTCCTCCGCAATGTGGATAATCAGCGGATTATCGCTCGGCCTTCCTTTAGCTGCGAAAATCTTGCCTACAGCCTCACTGTTTTCTGCATTTCCACCCAAGCCATAGACGGTTTCGGTAGGAAATGCCACCACTTCATTATTTATTAAAAGATCCGCAGCCTGTGCAGTTTGTGGATAACTTTCGAGATCATCCACAAATTTATCCACTGACCATCTTTTCGTATTCATGATGCTCCACCTTCTTTTTGTCACCTTAATATCGTAATAAAATCCTTTATTCACATGTTAATTACTTTTGAAAGTATAAAAGAAGATGGAGGATAACTCAAGCATTATCCACAATTTGTGGATAGATAACTCACATTTGTGCATAACTTCGCCAATATATCCACATTTTACAGGGATAATGTCAAAAAGAATGAGTTGTCCACAGTTAAAATATGTTTTACATGGTCAGAACCATAGAGTTCCTCCGGCAAGTTCAGCCTATTCATCTCTTTAAAGCCCAGCAGCTGAAAAAAAGCCAGCGAGGTTTTTTTATTAGAAGAAAGGTAAAGAGATTGCAGCTGCCTGTCCTTCGCCAACATTAGAATCTGCTCGAAAAGGATGAATAACTCGTTTTCAGTCATTTCCTTTGTCACCGCAAGGGAACGGAGCAATCCCATTGTTCCTAGTGGCTCAATTCCAAGCGTGGCTTTTACATTACCCTGGTCATTTTCCATAATTAAGAAGTAATCGATGGATTCCGCCAATCCATCTGTATTAAGTTTGGCCTCTGCCAAAAAACTTGTTAATCTCTCAACATCCTCCGCCACTGCACCTCGTATGAAAGCAGCCATCGTTCCACCTCATTCTTCATAGTCTATTAGTAAATTTCATTCCATTCTGTTCTATTAAGTATGTAGAAACTTACTATATTCATATGAAAAAATAGAGATAGTAGAACTGTCCTGTGGAAAATAAAATTGTCGTTAACAAACCTTTATGTGCAAAGAAATCATATTTTTGAACAAGATACTCAGTTCCTTATCCGAAAATTTTCTCCCAAAGCTCGACTAGAAAGAACTTCACCTTTACAGGCTGTTCATCTTCTTCCGTATAGACAGGTGGTGTCTTCTCTTCTTTCTCTTGCTTGTTATCGGCAGCTGCCGCAGTTTCTTTCGTTCCCTCTTCTTCAAATCCATCACTTACCGCTACCCCATTTGAGAAATCGAGAAAGCATAGCGGCGGGAATAATACACACCACCAGTTAGCCCCTTGCGCGTCACCAAGTGAAATCAAGATTGCTTCATACTCACCTGCTGGATAAAGGAATTGCCCGTAAAGCTTCGTTGGAAAGTCTACCTTGCTGAAGTTAACCTTCACCTCTTGTTCCGATTGGCTTTCTGCTACTACTTGTTCTGCAATTTCTTGAATTTCCGGCAGCTTGGATTGAAGTAAATTTCTTGCCTCATCAATAGAGGTTAACTCTTCTACCCAATTAGTAATTTCGGCATTTACCGCATCTCTCACCTGGCGTTTCAGTACTTGATCTGCTTCTCTATCACTATTTGCTAGAATTCTAAGACGGATCGCTTCATTTGGAATGACGAGCTGATCTTCCGCCAATGTTTCATTTTGTGGTATATATAAACTTAAAATAGTTCCTAAACATAAGATAATTATATATAATTTTACCGCTGTTTTTGTTTTCATATTCTTCACGCCCCTTCACTAACTCATTGTGGTCAAGGAGGCAGAATCTTAAACTAGTAAAATTAAAAAATTCTATCTTCACCTGTAATAGAAAAAACGAATTTCTGCAAAGTTTAGCGCCTAAAAAAAAGAATAATTGAATAGGAATAACCCTTAGAGATTTTCTAAGGGCTATTGGGATGGCGATATTCTCTTTGATTGAACAAAACTCTCATTATGAGGGCATCCTATTTCCTAAAAACCAATCTCCGCAAACACCATTCGGTCCTTCCCATTTATATCAAAAACCATCTCAACTTTCGCCTGTGGAAAGGCTTGCCTCAGCAGACTGACAACAGCTTCACTTTGACCTGCCCCTACTTCAAAACCAATTAGCGCCTGTTCGCGGACTACAAGCGGAAGCTCCTCCGCTAGCCTTTTATAAATATTCAAACCATCAACTCCAGCAAAAAGTGCTCGGTGCGGCTCATGCTCAGTCACAACTTCTGACATCCATTCAATATCCCCATCCGGAATATACGGAGGATTGGAAAGAACAATATCAAACCTCTCGCCGCTATCAATAAAAGGCTTCAGTAGATCGCCTTGGATAAACCGAACGTCAGCACCAAGATGACGCGCATTTTCCCCCGCTAAAAGCAGAGTTGGTCCATAAATATCTGTCGCGGTTACAGCTAAATCAGGGTTCTCCAGCTTCAACGTGACAGCAATGGCCCCGCTCCCCGTCCCAATATCCGCCAATTTAAGGCCTTCCCGATTTCCAAAAAGCTTCCCGACCCTCTGTAGCGTATGATAAACCAGCTCCTCCGTTTCGGGACGAGGAATGAGAACATCCTCATTCACTTTAAAATCCCGCCCATAAAAGGATTCGGAGCCAATAATATACTGAACTGGCTTACCTTCACTATGAAGAAGCACCGCCTTCTTAAAATCCTCGAAAACCTGCGCCTCAAGCTCTTCTCGCAGGCTAGCTAAAAATATTGACCGGTCCATTCTCATATAATGCTGCAATAGTATTTCTCCCGCATTGTCATCTCGATTTTTTTCTTTTAAAAAAGAAGAAGCCCACTGGAGGGCTTCATAGACTTTCTTAGCTTGATTACTCATTGGATGCACTTTCCAGCTTTGCCGATTGTTCTTCAACGATTAACGCATCAATCACTTCATCCATTTTCCCTGAAAGAATTTGATCAAGCTTTTGGATTGTTAATCCAATGCGGTGGTCTGTCACACGATTTTGCGGGAAGTTGTACGTACGAATCCGCTCAGAACGGTCACCTGTACCGACCGCAGATTTACGTACCTGATCATACTCAGCCTGTGCCTCTTGCTGGAATTTATCGTAGACACGCGCACGTAATACCTTCATGGCTTTTTCTTTATTCTTGATTTGAGATTTTTCATCCTGACAGGACACAACTGTCCCTGTCGGTAAGTGGGTAAGACGAACAGCTGACATGGTCGTGTTTACGCTCTGTCCGCCTGGTCCGCTTGATGCAAACGTATCAACGCGAATATCTTTTTCATGAATTTCGATTTCTACTTCCTCTGCCTCTGGTAAAACAGCAACCGTTGCCGTAGAAGTGTGGATACGGCCGCCAGATTCTGTTTCCGGTACACGCTGTACGCGGTGAGCACCATTCTCAAACTTTAATTTTGAAAAAGCGCCGTTTCCGTTAATCATAAAAATGATTTCTTTGTAGCCGCCTACTCCAGTAGAATGTGACTCAATCACGTCTGTTTTCCATCCCTGCGATTCAGCAAAACGGCTGTACATGCGGTATAAATCCCCAGCAAACAAGGCAGCTTCATCTCCGCCTGCTGCTCCACGAATTTCCACAATTACGTTTTTATCATCGTTCGGATCTTTCGGGATTAAAAGAATCTTCAAACGAGCTTCTAATTCCTCAACCTTGTCTTCTAGCTCATCAAGTTCTTCCTTTACCATTTCACGCATTTCCGCATCTAGCTTTTCATCAAGCATGGCTTTCGCATCTTGATACTGCTCACGAACATCCTTATATTCACGATAAGCGTCAACAGTCTCTTGAATATCTGACTGTTCCTTCGAGTATTCGCGCAATTTTTTTGGATCATTAACAATTTCCGGATCACTTAAAAGCTCATTTAATCTTTCATAGCGGTCCTCTACAGATTGAAGACGATCAAACATAGCATTTCACCTCTTATTTCCATTACACTTCGGACTATTATTTCCGAGCCAAATCTATTCAATACGTTTACGCTTAAAAGCAGCTTTTCACGCTTATTTACCGATAGAGTCCATAACATTATAATTATAGTATAGGTGGAAGATGAGGTCAAAAATAATTTAAAATCGAAATAGAAAAGGCTGCTGCTTTGAAAAAAATGAATACCTTTTTAATTTTATTATTTTTATAATGGGGAATTTTAGCTATGAAGACCCATTTTTATTTTTTTAATGAATCACTAAAAGGACTTATCGGACACGAAATGCAGGAATACACCTATTCATGTCCTTTAACTGCTATTTATAGGACACAAAGTGCAGGAATACACCAATCTATGTCCTTTAACTGCGATTTATAGGACACGAAATGCAGCAATACACCAATTTATGTCCTTTAACTACGATTTATAGGACACGAAATGCAGCATTACACCAATCGTATGTCCTAACACTGGAGCCACCCGTTTTTGTCCTCTTGAACCAGTTAATGAACTAGAAATACTCATTCTCTTTGAAAAAAGCAAAATAAAAAGAGTACAACAAATGTTATACTCAAAAAGTGTCATTCAGCATCTCCAACTAATAGCCTTCCTAAGCTCAGCCAATTCTCCTCAACAAGGAAGTAAGCTAGGGTTGTATTTTTAGAACGGCAGGCGGATATTATTTTATTATGCTCCTCAATCGATTTCATCCCATCAAGAGAACTAAACTTTGAAAATTCCAATCTCCGAACTTTAGACATTATTCGTTCTAATGCCAGACTTATTTCCTGATTCCCGGAAGCTAATAAAAGAATCGCATGAAATTGGTCGTCCGCTTCTACTGCATCCAAAACATTTTTATTTTCTAACGCCTTTTTCAACTGAGCGTTGCTTTCTTCCATCAATTGGATATCTTCTTCCGTAATAGACGGTACCGCCAGACGTGCAGCTAACCCGTGCAGGGCTGCAACAACTGTAAACGCGTTCTTCGCCTCCTCTAAATGAATTTGCGTAATTCGAGTTTGCGAACCGGGCAAGGATTCAACAAGGCCTTCATCCTCCAGCCTTTTGAGAGCTTCTCTCACAGGCGTTCTGCTAACACCAAACTGTGTGGCTAAATCCTTATCCATAATTCGTTGACCAGGCTCTAATTCCAATGTCACAATGGCTTTTTTCAATGACTCATACACTTGATCTCTTAAGGCTGGGCGCGCAATCGTTTTTATCATCTTCATAAAATCAATATATCAACCTTGTAATTGTCTGTCAATTTCCGTATGGCTCCAACTACTATTCCTTTTATCAGTACTTAGCTAGATTTATATCTTACAGCCTCAACCTCCAATGGCTTTTCCCTATTGGAGACATAGCTGTGCAGAATCAAACCTGCAATGACCATTAGAATGCCCACCCAAGATACAATCGATGGAACGGGTGCCGATAAAATGAGCAGCTCCCCTGCCACGGCAAATAAAACTTCAAATGATTGTGTCGCTTCAACTGCTGCTAGTTTTTGCATATCCCCTTTTACTAAATCCGTTGCCTTGAAAAACAGTACCGTAGCAATTACTCCGGAAAACAGCGCTACTAGAAGTGATTGAAAGGTTTGTCCCGTGCTGGGCAGCCCAACAGTGGCAACCCCATATAAAGATAAAAGCAGCCAAAATGGCAGGCTAGCTAAAGTCATCCCTAACACCCGCTGATACGCATCTAACCGATTGCCGCAAACCTCCATCATTTTGCGATTCCCTAACGGATAGGCAAATGAGGCAAGAATGACAGGCAATACTCCAAGCATAAGCATTTTTCCTGAAAGATTGTTTGCCTGTTCCATCTGCATTAATGCTACTCCTAGCAGAATGATTAATGACATCGAGAGACCGATAAACGGAATTTTCCCTCTTACTTTAATAGGGCCGTTTGGCGTTTGTTTCGTTTCGAAAAATAATGGAGCGAGAAGGGAACCCGATATAATCGTCACTTGCCATGTTCCGGCAATCAGCCATCCAGGCCCATAGGCCGCTGCAAAGCTTAAAGGAGCGTAGAAAAGTCCAAATCCGATCAAACTCCATAAAAACCAGGCGCCCGGATTCTTTTTCATTTCAATCAAAAGCGGCTTTAAATTCCTTCTGCTCATCACAATGGCAATTAGAAATGGGACCATAAATATATATCGTAACGAGGCACTCCAAATCCAGCTTCCCCCTGAAAGCTCCATTGATCGATTCAAAACAAAAGTAAAAGCAAAAAAGAATGCTGCAAAGATCCCTATTATAATCGGACGCATGATGTTCTCTCCCCAAAATTTGAAATATTATGATAAATTCATATAACTAATATATCGCATTTCGGTTTTTTATCAACTGTTTTTTTAAATGTGGGATTTGTATAAAACAGGACTCATAAAAATGAACTTACTTTTTACACTAAGCGCGATAGTTGAACAACCTCGCGGACCCTAAAGCCGTTATCCTCATAAAATGACCCATTTTAATGGTCCTAGTGGACACTAAGTCCTCTATTTACAAAAAACACTTAAATTATCACTGTTTTTTAGCAGATTGCGGAACTGGTGTCCACTAACATAAGGAAATAACCCGTTTTGCCGCAATTAGCAGATCCAGTGTCCGCCCAGTCCCAGCTTAAACCAACAAAAAAATACCCTGCTGCAACAGCAAGGCATTTTACCTTCGATCCTCTTGAATTTTAATCTCAATATGATAACGAGGCAGCGCATTTTCTAGCTTATTTCGCAGCTTAGACCTTTCTTTTGATCTTTCGCTTTCAGACAGCATGCCCTTTTTATAAGCCGTAACCCACATATCATCACCGTTGATCCATACAGGACCAGAACGGTAGCCATCTATCGCATTGATGACCTGGCGTGCTTGATCAATTTCTGCCTGTTGATTAACCCTGTTCGTTCCTGGCGTATTAGGAAAATTAGGATTTTGTTCATCCATTGTCCAAGCCCTCGTATTATATTCCTGTTCATCATTTCGGGTAGACACATTTCTAAATCCATCCTGATCCTCATTCGGACCGTAAAGCTTTTCAACTCCACGATTAAAATTGGTACAGCCTGCCGATAAAACAAGAAGCATAATAATAACAAACCATCTTTTCATCGCTTACACCTCCATTTATAGCTTGTCCACTATAACGGAGATTCCACCGTCCAAATTCAGCCAAAACGCAGTTGTTTTTAAAGAATTCGCCTTTAAAAATTTGGCCAAAGTCAGGATATCCGCAAGATGTGCCACTATATCCGCCACTTTGAACCATATTTCCGTCACCGCCTTCTCCATAAAACAAAAAACTGCCTGAATCTCTTCAGACAGAAAAAGTATTTTATAAAAGCTGTGTTTCCTGCTCTTCACCCAAAATCATCGGTGACTTTGGCACTTCATGATGATGGCGGCACCGTGCTTCGTACGCTTCAGAAGCACCAACCAAAATAACAGGATCATCATAGGAAGCGGGCTCCCCGTTAATTAATCTTTGCGTACGGCTAGCTGGTGAGCCGCATACCGCACAGACTGCTTGGAGCTTGGTCACTAATTCGGCAATGGCCATAAGGGCTGGCATTTGACCGAATGGCTCGCCGCGGAAATCCTGATCGAGGCCTGCTGCAATGACACGATGGCCGCTATTCGCTAGATGCTGTATCACCTTTACAATTTCCGAGTCAAAAAATTGAACCTCATCAATAGCAATAACATCGATATCAGAGTGAATATGTTTAAAAATCTCTGTAGAATTAGAAATCGGTATAGCTGTAAAGGCTGTCCCATTATGGGAAACGACCGCTTCTTCACTATAGCGGTTATCAATTTGCGGTTTAAACACGACCATTTGCTGTTTCGCAAATTGGGCTCTGCGTACCCGACGAATCAGTTCTTCCGATTTTCCAGAGAACATACTCCCGCAAATAACCTCTACCCATCCATGATGCTTCATGACATACATAGAAGGCCTCTCCTCCTTAAAAAACAGTGCAAAATATGCTTAAAATTGAAATAAAAAACAGGCAAGAAAGAAAACTTGCCTGTTTTGGTTGTTGTATTATTGTTGTTGCTTAATGCCGTATTTTTTGTTGAAACGGTCAACACGTCCGCCAGCTTCAGCGAATTTTTGACGTCCTGTATAGAATGGATGGCATTCTGAACAAGTTTCAACACGGATTTCTTTTTGAACAGAACCCGTTTCAAATTCATTACCACATGCACATTTAACGATTGCTTTATTGTAATTTGGATGAATTCCTGCTTTCATTCTTTTCATCTCCTTCCGCCCTGAATCATGCTGAGACAGAGTTATATATTACGGGTCATTATTGGATGACCGTATAATCTAAAACACACTGGAATAATTATAACAAGGTCAACTTCATTTTGCAATATTTGATTTCCTATCAAAAAAGGGAATTTTTTCTTGTTTTAAAAATAGGCTTTTTTAATGAATTTTGTTGCCGATCAGACCGCCTTATGCATACCTGCTCTCTACGTTATTCGTCCCGAAGAAAACACGTTCGCATGCATGCATAAGGCTGGTTATCAATAATAATCGCAAATATATCCTAAAAATAAAATTCCAGGAATGCACACGCTCTACTAGTGAGAACGCTTCGTCTTCATTTCTTCTGCCAGGTTTGCAAAAAAGTCTTCATTTGACTTCGTTTGTCTTAGCTTACGAAGGAACTTCTCGGCAAAGTCTGGTGAATCTGACATGGATTTTCGAATCGCCCATAGCATGTCAAGCTGATCCTTCTGGATGAGAAGCTCTTCTTTACGCGTTCCGGAGCGGCGGATATCAATCGCTGGGAAGATTCTTCTTTCCGCAAGTGAACGGTCAAGATGAAGCTCCATATTTCCTGTCCCTTTAAATTCCTCATAGATAACATCGTCCATTCTGGAGCCTGTATCGACAAGGGCGGTTGCTAAAATGGTTAAGCTGCCGCCTTCTTCAATATTACGCGCTGCACCGAAGAAACGTTTTGGACGGTGGAAGGCTGCCGGGTCAATCCCCCCTGACAGAGTTCTGCCGCTCGGCGGAATAACAAGGTTATAGGCCCTTGCCAATCTCGTAATACTATCCATCAAGATTACAACATCGCGCTTATGCTCGACTAGGCGCATCGCACGTTCAAGGACAAGCTCCGCCACCTTGATATGATTTTCAGGAACCTCATCAAAGGTTGAGCTCACAACATCTCCCGCAACAGAGCGTTCAATATCGGTTACCTCTTCCGGGCGCTCATCAATTAAGAGGACGATAAGCTCCACTTCAGGATGGTTCGTTGTAATGCTATTGGCAATTTCTTTTAAAAGCATCGTTTTACCTGCTTTAGGCGGAGCGACAATTAAACCGCGCTGTCCAAATCCAACGGGTGCCAGCACGTCCATAATTCTCGTAGAAAGATGCCTTTGCGTTGTTTCCAGTTTCATGTGACTGTCTGGATATAACGGCGTTAAGGCAGGGAAGTGCACGCGCTCCTTCGCGGTTTCCGGGTCGTCCCCATTAACAAGTTCTACTTGAAGCAAGCCAAAATAACGTTCATTCTCTTTCGGAGGACGAACCTTACCGGACACTTTATCTCCATTCCTTAAGTCAAAACGGCGGATTTGCGAAGCCGAAATATAAATATCCTCTGAGCTTGGAGAATAATTGATCGGTCTTAAAAATCCAAAGCCCTCTGATTGGATAATTTCCAGGACACCTTCCATAAAGAAGTATCCTTCCTTCTCTGCTCTCGCCTTTAAAATCGCAAAAATTAATTCTTTCTTTGTTAATTTGCTGTAATAAGAAACTTTATATTCGCGGGCAAGTTCATAAAGCTCTTTTAACTTCATATTTTCTAAACTGGATATATTTAATCCCATAATGACACCACACTTTTATTTTTTCAAACTCTTCCCCTAAAAAATTGAAATCAGTCAAACTAAAAAACAATAAAATAAAACGGGAAAAATATGATTGGGGTAAAACGAAAACTACTATTATATATAATTAACTTGAGGATAAATCAAAAAAGGAGCCCATTTTAATCCTACAACTTTGAAAGGTTATTTTTTGAGGTTAGCTTTATTGGAAAAAAACTTAAAAGCACTCCCCATAGGGGCCTGTATTAACTATATTTTATTTACAAATAGGAAACAAGTTAATTTTGGCAGGAAATAAGAGGATACGGTCTGACAACTTCATAGCCAGACCTTTTTATTTCTTTATCCTCTTCATTTTTTACTTGGAAATGTTACTTCCCAAATGGAATGAACTAGCATTCTGAAGATATTATCGCAGATTAACGGGCTGTAAGACCCCCACTTCAAGTAGCTGAGTAAAACAAAAATTTCTAAGCGGGGAATCAACAGCCCGTAAAGGCTCACTTTATCCAATGACTAGGTTTGGTTTTTTTGTTAGACTATGACGTCCTTCAATGAAACGGACTGTTCCGGATTTTGCACGCATGACAACCGTATGAGTTGACCCGTAGGTTCCTTTAAATTGTACTCCGCGAAGCAGCTCTCCATCTGTTACACCCGTTGCAGCAAAGATGGCATCATCGCCTTTTACTAAATCCTCCATAAGAAGAATTTTGTTTACATCAAGGCCCATTTTTTTGCAGCGCTCGATCTCAGCATCGTTTTGAGGAACAAGCTTTCCTTGAATTTCTCCGCCTAGGCATTTAAGTGCTACAGCGGCTAAAACGCCCTCCGGTGCACCGCCAAGACCGAAAAGAATATCGACTCCGGTATGATCAAATGCCGTGTTGATGGCACCAGCTACATCGCCGTCATTTATCAATTTAATTCTAGCTCCCGCTTCACGGAGCTGAGCCACGATGTGACTATGACGATCACGATTTAGAACAGTTGCTACGACATCTTCAATATCTTTATTTTTCGCTTTTGCAACAGCTTTTAAGTTATCGATGACTGAAGCATTTATATCAATTTTGCCTACAGCTTCAGGGCCCACCGCGATTTTGTCCATATACATATCAGGGGCGTGAAGCAAGTTGCCATGATCTGCTACAGCTAGAACAGCAAGTGCATTCCAGCCTCCAGATGCAACAATATTCGTGCCTTCAAGCGGGTCTACCGCCACATCAACGCGCGGTCCGTAGCCAGTACCAAGCTTTTCCCCGATGTAAAGCATTGGCGCCTCATCCATTTCTCCTTCACCAATGACTACGGTTCCCTTCATAGGTACGGTATCAAACACGTTTCTCATGGCTGTTGTGGCTGCATCATCTGCTTCGTCCTTTTTCCCGCGTCCCATCCAGCGGGCTGATGCTAAGGCTGCCCCTTCTGTCACACGGACAAGCTCCATTGTTAAACTGCGTTCCATCCTTATTTCCCCCTCAAATCTCTGCTGTTCATCATGCATACATCCAAAAACCTATGGGGCAAGCCCCTTCCGCTTTTCTATGTTCAAAAAGTGGTCCAAAGTACGGATCAAAAATTCGCCCGCATACCCCATAGGCAAATTTATCAAATTACTTAGTTTTTACCTATGCATTTTTCATTTGTTCCTGTTCTTCTTTAGTTAAATTTTCTCGCCAGATGGTTGCTCCGAGGCCATTTAATTTTTCAACTAGGTGGCTGTAGCCGCGGTCAATATGCTCAACTCCGGTTACTTCCGTTATTCCGTCCGCCATTAGCCCAGCAATCACAAGTGCGGCACCGGCTCGTAAATCACTGGCCTTCACTTTGGCACCTTGAAGCTTGACAGGACCATGAATAATTGCCGAACGGCCTTCTACCTTAATATTCGCATTCATTCTTCTTAATTCATCAATATGTTTAAAACGGGCACTATAAATGGTGTCCGTCACCATACTCGTCCCATCTGCACTCGTTAATAAAGTGGTAAAAGGCTGCTGGAGATCTGTTGGGAAACCTGGATAGACAAGTGTCTTAATATCAACGGCTTTTCTTTTTCCAACCGGATGAATATAGACATGGTCATCCCCAGTTTCAATCACAGCACCCATTTCTCTTAATTTCGCAATCAATGACTCGAGATGCTGAGGGATCACATTATCAATGGTCATTCCTTCACCAACAGCTGCACCAAGTAACATATACGTACCGGCTTCAATCCGATCCGGGATAATGGTGTGCTGGCAGCCATGCAGCTGGTCTACTCCATCAATCCGAATGACATCTGTTCCGGCACCTTTAATTTTTGCTCCCATATTTGTCAGCAAAGTCGCTACATCAATAATCTCCGGCTCTTTTGCGGCATTTTCAATGATCGTTCTTCCTTTAGCTCTAACAGCTGCAAGCATTATGTTGATAGTCGCCCCAACACTGACAACATCCAGATAAATTCGAGCCCCTCGCAGTTCATCCGCACGCAGGTAAATGGCTCCCTGCTCATTCGTTACGGTTGCGCCAAGAGCCTCGAAGCCTTTAATATGCTGGTCAATCGGTCTCGGTCCAAGATGGCATCCGCCTGGCAGACCAATCACCGCTTTTTTGAATCGGCCTAGCATGGCCCCCATTAAATAATAAGAGGCACGCAGTTTCTTTACTTTTCCATTCGGCAAAGGCATGGAAATCATCGATGAAGGGTCAACTTTCATATCTCCTTCAGCAAAGCTGACGGTCCCTCCAAGTTCTTCAAGCAGTCCTTTTAAAATTTGCACATCCGAAATATCTGGCAGCCCTTCAATTGTGACAGGCGAATCAGCTAGAATCGTAGCCGGAATCAATGCCACTGCACTATTTTTTGCTCCGCTAATTCGAACAGTTCCTTTTAAAGGGTAACCGCCTGCAATCATAAGCTTTTCCATTTTTAGCTCCCTTCTACGCCGTAAAGTATATGAAAAACGCTGCGTGGGTAATGAAATGTTTGCATCCATCTTGAACTATGTAGGAATTATTTAGCTTGTCCTTTGCTTCACTAATAGAACTGACAACAGGTCGCTTCCTGTTTATTCCGACATGATCCTTATCTTCTAGTTTACACGAAAATGCCATTCCCATGTGTGGTTATGAAAATAAAGTTCCGATTCGTTCAATGTCTGCTATTGCTTGCTACTAACACTTTACCCCAAATTAGCCATTGGTAAAACCCAAACTTATACAAAAAATGGATGCTTTTCCATTTAACTTTTAGCGAGCATTCCAGTCAGCAAGAAATGCTTCAATTCCTTTATCCGTTAGCGGATGTTTAAATAATTGCATAATCACTTTATAAGGGATCGTTGAAATATGAGCACCTCTTAAAGCGGCATCTGTTACGTGCTGAGGGTGACGAATGGATGCTGCAATAATTTCCGTTTTAATGTCATGGATAGCAAATATTTCAGCAATCGTAGAAATTAAATCCAGCCCGTTATGGCCAATATCGTCTAATCGGCCAAGGAAAGGAGAAACATACGTTGCCCCTGCTCTTGCTGCCAGCAATGCTTGGTTAGCACTGAAAATTAACGTCACATTTGTTTTGATTCCTTCTTTTGAAAAAGTATGAACGGCCTTTAATCCGTCAGGTGTCATTGGGACTTTAACCGTAATATTAGGCGCAATGGCCGCTAATTCGCGTCCTTCTTTAATCATGCCTTCTGCGTCTAAAGCGATAACCTCTGCACTTACTGAACCTGGAACAAGCTCTGTAATTTCTTTAAGTCGATCATGGAAAGAAACATTCTTCTCCTTCGCCACCAAAGAAGGGTTAGTAGTAACCCCATCTAAAATACCTAAAGCATGTGCTTCTTTAATCTCATCCATATTCGCTGTATCGATAAAAAATTTCATAATAAAATCCTCCTCAAAAAAAATAAATTGTACTTTTATGGAAGCAGGCTTAAACCTTCCTGCCCGAAAATTTCCTGTTAGCCAAGAAATGAATCAAAACCGCCTCTATCTTAAAGGCGGTTTCCTAAAAAAATCTCACTGCTATTAAGCCTTTCCAGAAGAACCAAACTCACGCATTTTTCCAATAACGGTTTCCTTAATGGCCTCTCTAGCAGGCCCTAAGTATTTGCGCGGATCATACATTTCTGGGTTGGCTGCTAACACCTCACGAACTCGCTTGGCAGAAGCAATCTGATTCTCTGTATTCACATTAATTTTTGCTGTTCCTAACGAAACCGCTCTTTGAATATCCTTCGTTGGAATTCCCGTGCCGCCGTGCAGAACAAGCGGTACGCCTGTCAGTTGGCCGATTTCTTCCATCTCAGCAAAACCAAGATTTGGCTCACCTTTGTAAGGACCATGAACGGATCCTAATGCAGGAGCTAGACAGTCAATTTTCGTTCTTTTTACAAGCTCTTCACATTCTTTTGCATCCGCGTAAATCACGCCATCCGCAATAACATCATCCTCTTGTCCGCCGACCGTTCCTAATTCAGCTTCAACTGAAACACCGCGGGCATGTGCATATTCCACAACCTTTGAAGTAGTGGCTACATTTTCTTCAAAAGGATCATGAGAAGCATCAATCATGACTGAAGTAAAGCCAGCATCGATCGCCTCTTTACATTTATCAAAGCTTGAACCATGGTCTAAATGAATGGCTACAGGTACTGAAATTTTATAATCTTCAAGTAAGCCTTCCACCATTTTTACAACGGTTTTGAATCCGCCCATATATCGTGCGGCCCCTTCGGACACACCAAGAATAACAGGGGATTTTTCTTCCTCTGCTGCTTGAAGAATCGCTTGAGTAAACTCAAGATTATTTAAGTTAAATTGACCTACTGCATAACCCTCCGCTTTTCCCTTGTTCAGCATGTCAGTCATTGATACTAAAGGCATATTTCTTCCTCCTTCATCATCATCGCTTCTAATTTTCACAGGATAAGTCTTCCCTTGTTACTTGTGTTTATGTATTCTCCTGTTTAAACGGAACCGATCCAATAGAATTCATTTGTATCATACCAAAACGGAAAAAGAAATGCCATTACTCCGAAAGAATTTTCATGAGAAAAACGGGGCGTGACAAGAAAAGCCTGTGAGGCGATAGCGTGCAGAAATTTTACAGGTGAATTCTGCCGTTGATCGCCCACAGGCTAGTTGTTAAATTAAAACGAATTAGCTATTGGCACATGCTTTTTAACGGCTGCCCTAATATCATCAATATCAAAAGGCTTTGCGAAGTGCGTTAATGCCCCTAAATCGCGTGCTTCCTGAATCATATCCAGCTCACCATAGGCTGTCATAATGATGACACGAATTTCTTTGTCAATAACCCTCATTCTCTTTAAAATTTCGATTCCATCCATTCCAGGGATTTTCATATCGAGAAGTACTAGATCAGGCGAATGCTTGGAGACAATGTCAAGTGCCTGAATCCCATTTGCAGCTTGGTATGTATCATAGCCTTCCTTCTGTAAAACTTCATTTAGCAAAATGCGAATACCGAATTGATCATCAACGATTAATATTTTCCCCTTCAATCTACCCACCTCTTCCCTTCGTCTCAAAAACTCTGTCATTTGTTGTTATTGTATCTACCCAATTAGAATTCCCCTTCCCTTTAATTCTATCAGCTTACTCAAAATTCCTGCCTCTTCTAAAATTTTGCCTGCTGCATTTTTTTTATACTATGGAAGGCCATTGTTACTGTGATCCCATTTTACCTTTTGGTTTGCATTTCATATAATTGATCTATCGAATCTTTGAATACAGATAGGAGAGACATGATGTTAAAAATGTTTTCTACACAGCTTTCCGGGCTGTTTAAAAGAATCCAGGAAAAAGAAGAATTTGCGATGGAAGACGGTGCCAGACTACTAGCCCAGGCGGCTGTCGGAAATGGTAATATTTATATCTTTGGGGCCAATGAGATGAATGCCGTTGCTTATGAAGCAACCGAGGGACAAGAGCCATTAAAAAATGCAGCTCTCTGGCCATTGGATCGTCCGTTGGATGATCTTTCAGAGACAGACAGATTTCTAATCGTCACCCGAAATTCTACAGATGATGAAGCTGTGAAAATGGGTGAAATTCTTGTTGAAAAGCAGATTCCATTTGTAGGAATTTCGACAATTCTAGAAGGTCACGGCCTCGATGATTTGGCTGATGTACATATTGATTTAAAGCTTACCAAAGGGCTGCTGCCAGATGAAACTGGCAATCGATTTGGCTATCCTTCCTCGATGGCTGCGCTTTTTGTATACTATGGGATCAAATTTACATTGGATGAAATTTTGGAGGAGTATGAATAAAGGGTTTTAAGAATTAATCTTAAAAAAACGTGCCTTCGCCGTTTACTGACCTCTTTATTCATTCATGGCTGCTGTTGTCACTAACTTTTAGGATTGATGGTAGCCATGAACTATTCATAGTTAGTGTTTTTATACCAACTCCTGTAAAACACGTTCCATGAACCTTTCATAGTCACCATTTTTACACCTACTCCTGCAAAACACGTTCCATGAACCTTTCATAGTGATCGTTTTTACACATGCCCCTGCAAAACGCGTTCCATGAACCCTCTATAGTTACCGTTTTCACACCTACACCTGCAAAACACGTTCCATGAACTCTCCATAGTTGCCGTTTTTCAAAATCACAAAAAAGGAAGACCCCACAAAGCACCAGCCCCCACCGTCGGGGACTGATACTCAGCAGTCTTCCTTTCCTCTTATTCGCTAAATTTTAATGCTGCTCCAACAAAGTCGCGGAATAATGGCTGTGGACGTGTTGGTCTTGAGATAAATTCTGGATGGAACTGGGATGCTACAAACCATGGATGGTCTTTAATCTCAATAATTTCGACAAGGCGTCCATCAGGGCTTGTACCAGAAAAGACAAAACCTGCATCTTCCATTTCTTGGCGGTAATGATTGTTAAACTCATAGCGATGGCGATGACGCTCATACACTACTTCATCTTGATAAGCGGCATAAGCATTCGTATTCTCATTTAGCTTACATGCCTGAATACCTAATCTTAACGTTCCGCCTAAGTCCTCAACATCTTTCTGTTCAGGAAGAAGGTCGATAATTGGGTGCTTCGTAGACGGATCAATTTCCGCAGAATGCGCGCCTTGTAAATTTAATACATTGCGTGCAAATTCTACTGATGCCAATTGCATGCCTAGGCAGATACCAAGGAATGGCTTTTTATTTTCACGGGCATATTTAATTGCAAGGATCTTCCCTTCAATCCCACGGTCGCCAAAGCCGCCAGGAACGAGAACCCCATCCACATCACCTAATAGTTCTGAAGCATTATCCACATTTACATCTTCAGCATTAATCCATTTAATATCAACATCAGAATCATGTGCATAACCTGCATGTTTTAAAGCCTCTACGACTGAAATATAGGCGTCTTGAAGCTCAACATATTTTCCAACAAGTGCGATTTTTGTTTTCTTAGATAGATTTGTTACTTTTTCAACGAGATGCTTCCATTCCGTCATATCGGCATCGCCACAAACAAGTTTCAAATGATTGCAGGCAATGCTGTCAAGGTTTTGATCTTGAAGTGAAAGCGGAATAGAGTACAATGTGTCAGCATCTCTACATTCGATAACCGCTTCTTTATCAATGTCACAGAATAAAGCAAGCTTGTCCTTCATCTCTTGAGAAATCGGCATTTCTGTACGGACTACGACCACATTTGGCTGAATCCCTAAGCTTCTTAATTCCTTTACACTATGCTGTGTCGGTTTTGTTTTCATTTCGCCAGCGGCTTTAATATAAGGAATTAATGTGCAATGGATGTACATCACATTGTCACGGCCAATGTCACTTTTAATTTGGCGAATCGCTTCAAGGAATGGAAGGGACTCAATATCTCCAACCGTTCCGCCAATTTCGGTGATTACGACATCTGAATTGGTTTCATGTCCCGCACGATAAACTCTATCTTTAATTTCATTTGTAATATGAGGAATCACTTGAACAGTACCGCCATTGTATTCGCCGCGGCGTTCCTTTCTAAGTACAGTGGAATAAATCTTACCAGTCGTCACGCTGCTGTATTTAGTTAGATTCACATCAACAAAACGCTCGTAGTGACCTAAATCTAAGTCGGTTTCCGCGCCATCACCAGTTACGAACACTTCACCGTGCTGATAGGGACTCATTGTCCCTGGGTCCACATTAATGTACGGATCAAATTTTTGAATCGTTACGCTTAATCCTCTGTTTTTCAGAAGGCGTCCAAGGGAAGCTGCGACAATCCCTTTCCCGAGCGATGAAACTACGCCACCTGTTACAAAAATATACTTTGTCATTATAATTCCTCCTCATTACAGTTTGTGCATATTCTTCTTTAATTAATGAATAAAAATAATGAATTTTACTTAATGCCTGCCAAAAAAAATAAATAGCGCTCCACTTACTTTCAACAAGTAAGGGAGCGCTATACGCGTCTAATGATTCGTTCCTTTTTAAGGAGCCCAAAAAGTATTCTACAAGCCTATAAATAAAAAGTCAAGATAGCACGATTAATTTCGGCTTGGTAAAATTGCGTCAGATTTTTTCGAGCGAAGCTAAATAATTTCCCACCAAAAATCTGAGGCATCCGATAGGAATATAAAATTAATCTAATTCTTCCTCGTCTAATTCCAGTTCTTCATCTTCTTCTATATCCTCATCCTCATCTCCAAGGTCATACTCCTCATCCTCGTCAATCAGGTCATCGTCCTCATCTAGATCCTCGTCATCAATTATTTCATCGTCTTCAACGATTTCATCTTCCTCTTCAAATTCATCATCTATGTCATCGATATCATCATAATCGATATCTTCATCGTCCAGATCATCGTATTCAAGATCTAGATCGTCCTCATCCTTCGCCTTCTTCGCCTTTTTCTTCTTCGGCTTAATTTCCGTTACGACATCCTCTTCCTGCTGCTCAATTGGGTACCAAACACGAAGTCCCCAACGATTGTCTCCTAAGCCTAAAAAACGGCCATCAATGTTTAAATCTGTATAGAATTGAGCAATTTTTGATTTCACCTGATCCTCTGTAAGATCAAGAAGGGTAGTCAATTCATTCATTATATCCTTAAATGCCATCGCATCTTTTCTGCCTTTTAATAGTTCATAGGTGACTTCAATGAATGACATTTCCTTTAATTCTTCTTTTGTAAGTTCATATAAACTCAACATTAGCACGTCCCTTCACTATGTAACGCTTTTTTAAAAGGCTTTGTTAATGAATTTTGTTGGCAATTAGACCGCCTTATGCATACCTGCTCTCGCATTTTTTTGTAACGAATAAAACCCGTTCGGCATGCACACATAAGGCTGGTAATCAACAAAAAATCGCTAATATAGCCTTTTAAAAAGCGAAAAATAAACAGCTTATTCAAAATTAGTTTTATTGATAATTTGGGCACCATTTTAAAACTTGGATTTTTAAGCCTTTAGGCACCCTCAAGAATACATATTCTCCATTATAAACAATATTTTGGTGTTTATGCTAGCTATATCTTTCGCCCTTTATCTTTTTCATTTTTAGCTGAATCATTCGTTTTTTGCGAGAGCTGGCTATAGGCGAGAGAAAATAATAAAATCGATATTAAAAAGAAAGGAATCGCACCTAACTGCTTTTGGTAAAGGTAATAAAATCCGATACTAATTCCGATGGTCGCTGCAAATAAAAAAATTCGCTTCACTTTTCCCCACATCCTGCTTTATGATCCTTGAAGAAACAAACCAGCTCTACGGTTCTAATCTGATTATATCGAATTTAGCGAAGAATTGTATAAGCTTGAATTAATTTTATTGCTTCTCCTATTTAACGAGTCTAATCATCCCTCTTTTTATAAGAATAAACTAGTAAGGACAAAGGATAGAGCTCAAGAAGGAGGGAATAGCAATAGAGATGGCCTATCAGCAATTGGAAGAAAAACTAAAGTCGCTTGCCAAACAAAGCCCGTATATTTCTTTAGAAACCATTGGAAAAACAGCATCTGGCCTCAACTTGTATTGTGTCATTATTAGCAAAGACGCGGCCACATATAATTTGGCGTACTGTCAAACTCAGGCCCATCAGATGATCACCAGCCCTAAAGAATTTTTGCAAGGCGAAAAAAAGGTTCCGATCATGATTAATGCTTCCCTTCATGGGAGTGAATTATCTGGGACAAACGCTGTACTTCATTTAATCGAACGAATCGCGATAAAGAAAGATAAGGATATTTTGCGTCTATTAGAGAATATTATTTTGTTATGTGCCGTTTGTGCTAATCCAGAGGGAAGGAAACAAAATACAAGGTATAACGGAAACGGGTTTGACTTAAACCGCGATTTCATTACACAGTCCCAAGAAGAAACAAAAGCAGTTGTACAACTGATCTCAAGCTGTAATCCTCTTGTTTTCCTAGACCTTCATGGCTACGTGAATAAAGATGAGAAAAAAATTGGCCTTATAGAGCCTTGCACTCCCCCACACAATCCTAACTATGAATACGATTTATATGAAAAATGGGCTTTTCCGATGGCACAATCTATTGAATCCTATCTTTTAAATAGAAAAGACAGCTTCCAATCCGATCAGTATAAAGGCATGACAGGAACTTTTATTCCCTTTCGAGACAGCACTAAAGGGTGGGATGATTATGGCGCCTATTATGCAGCGATGTACGCGATGCTCCATGGAACACTCGGCGTAACGATCGAGGCCCCTACTAGAGGAAATGATGGGGAACTCTGGCTATATTATGTCATGCTTGCGGCTTGTGAGTTTGTTCGAGTCCAAAAATCAGAGTTGCTACAAAACATTCTTTCCTTTTTTTACCGCGGTACCGAAAGCAACCATCCCCATCACGCAGCCGGATTTTTTCCAGAAGCGTATATCATTCCAGTTCCGAGGGACGATGCATCTCCAGCTTATCAAGTAATTGATCACCTCATAAAAAATGGAGTAAGTGTAGAAATCGCTGAAAAAGGCTTTATTTACGAAAAAAAAGTATTTCTAAAAGGCACATTCATCATACAAATGAATCAACCGAAAGCTGTGTTAGCCAACACCTTTTTATGGACAGGAGAAAATCTCTCAAATGGCCCGATGAAAATAACGAATTTAAGTGCATGGAGCTTGCCGCTTCTTTGGGGTGCCGAATGTATTCCTGTTAAAAAAGGGAGTCCATTAGCTGTAAAAACAACACCTGTTTCTCGTTTAGTGAAGAAATATTATGTTAGTGGAGATGGTCCTTTTATCCTTAATAGCCGTTCCATTGAAGGCATTGCCTTCATTCAAAAGTTATTAGCACAGGGTATTTCGGTCAAGTGCACAAAGTCAGGAGAATTTCTCATTGAAAATAAGGGAAAAAACTGGCTCAGGAAACAAGCAAGAGGAACAGGACTTACATTAAGAACCGGATCCTCTTCTAAAAGCCTCACTATTTTACAAATAAAAAAGGCTGCTATTATTCAAGATAATGGAATATTCCATGCACAATCCCATGCTGGAACAAAAGAAGCACTAAAGAAAATGGGTTTTCAAGTAAAAGAAATCCACCCAAGAAGTTTAACGGATGAAGCCCAATTAAAAGACGTTGACGTTTTAATCTACAGCGGTGTAGAGCAATTATTCTATCTTCCATCGAAGGTTTCGTCACGTTACCATCACGCAATCCTAAAGTCAGAAGAACAGCTGGCTCAATGCAAAGAAACAATTATAGCTTTTATCGAACGGGGCGGGCGCTTTATCGGAATAGGTGCAGGAGCAGCCAGAGCTGCTAAAAAATCTTTAGGTGTAACGAATGTCGGCATTCAAACAGACGGCTCCACTAACCACGCAATCTTAAATATCAATTATTTGCCAAGCCCACTCACATACGGATATTCATCTGGCAGCATTGGATTTGTCTATCGTCCCGTTTGGTTTACGAATACAAAAGGGGCTGTAGTAGCAGCAACCTACTCTAAGGCTTCTGATTCTCTCATTTCCGGTTATTGGCCGGGCTACGAAAAGGCGCAAGGGCAGCCGGTTATTATAGCGGAAAAAGACAATCGGGTGATTCTGATCGGTATGGACATTGGCTTTCGGCAGTATCCGTCTTATCTTTATGGCTTGCTGGCTAATGCGATTTATTTATAAGCTTTATTTATAATAAGAAAAGCCTATGGGCAAGCATTCAGAAAGTGATCCAAAGTCCAGATCAAAATTTTGCCCGCATGGGGGTCCTATGGGCGATTTCCAAAATAACCACAGTCAACTAAAGCCCGCTGAAATCATTTCAGCGGGCTTCACTTCTCACTTTTAAACCTACATATTTCTTCTATACTGCCCGCCTACTTCATACAGGGCTCGTGTGATTTGGCCAAGGCTTGCCACTTTTACGGTTTCCATCAGCTCAGCAAAAACATTTCCGCCTGATACAGCTGTTTCTTTTAAGCGTTTGATCGCTTCTTCTGTTTTGTCTTTGTTGCGCTCCTGGAAGCTGCGCAAATTTTGGATTTGCGTTTCTTTTTCTTCTTGTGTGGCTCTTGCAAGCTCCATATTGTTCACTTCTTCTTCAGAAGGAGGGTTCGGATTTAAATACGTATTAACCCCGATAATCGGCAGCTCGCCTGTGTGCTTTTTCATTTCATAATGCATGGATTCATCTTGGATCTTTCCGCGCTGGTATTGCGTTTCCATTGCACCGAGAACACCGCCGCGGTCATTAATGCGTTCGAATTCCTGCAGCACTTGCTCTTCAACAAGGTCTGTTAGCTCATCAATAATAAAGGCACCCTGCAGCGGGTTTTCATTCTTCGTGAGACCGTGCTCCTTAGTAATGATCATTTGAATCGCCATCGCGCGGCGCACAGACTCCTCTGTCGGTGTTGTAATGGCCTCATCATAGGCATTCGTATGAAGGGAATTACAGTTATCATGCAGCGCCATTAAAGCCTGCAGAGTCGTACGAATATCATTGAAATCAATTTCCTGCGCATGCAGTGAACGTCCAGATGTTTGAACATGATATTTTAGCTTTTGGCTGCGCTCATTTGCTCCATATTTGTCTCTCATGACAGTCGCCCAAATACGGCGTGCCACACGGCCAATCACCGTATATTCCGGATCAAGCCCATTTGAGAAGAAGAAAGAAAGATTAGGTGCAAAGTCGTCAATATCCATGCCTCTGCTCAAATAGTACTCCACATACGTAAAGCCGTTCGCCAATGTGAACGCTAATTGTGAAATCGGATTCGCTCCAGCCTCCGCAATATGATAGCCCGAAATCGAAACAGAATAATAGTTACGCACCTTTTGGTCGATAAAATACTGCTGGATATCTCCCATCATGCGAAGAGCAAATTCGGTTGAGAAGATACAAGTATTTTGTCCTTGATCTTCTTTTAAAATATCAGCTTGAACAGTTCCTCGCACGGTTTGAAGCGTACGTGCTCTGACTTCTGTAAATTCTTCTGCCGTTAGGATACGGCCGAGTTCTTTTTCCTTTGCTTCGATCTGCTGTTCAATAGCCGTATTCATAAACATCGCCAAAATAATCGGAGCTGGGCCATTAATGGTCATCGATACAGAGGTAGATGGATGACAAAGATCAAAACCGTCATAGAGCTTTTTCATATCGTCCAACGTACAGATGCTGACTCCGCTTTCACCAACTTTTCCGTAAATATCAGGACGGTAATCCGGATCCTCTCCGTAAAGGGTGACAGAGTCAAAGGCAGTACTTAAGCGTTTAGCTGAATCATCCTTTGACAAATAGTGAAAACGGCGGTTCGTTCTTTCCGGTGTTCCTTCCCCAGCAAACTGTCTTTTTGGGTCCTCCCCTTCACGCTTGAACGGGAATACGCCAGCCGTATAAGGGAATGAGCCTGGAACATTTTCTCTATAAACCCAGCGGATAATTTCGCCGTAATCCTTGTATTTAGGAAGAGCAACCTTAGGAATAGACAAACCGGAAAGGCTCTTCGTTTTTAACACTGTAATAATCTCTTTATCACGGATTCTCGTGACAAACTGATCTCCTGAATATTTTTCCTTAAGTGAGTCCCAGCCCTCAAGGATTTTCTTCGTTTCAGCAGTCAGCTTGGCTTCCACATTGGACTTGATAGCCTCTAATGAAGCGACCACTTCCTCATTTGCCTCCTGCTCCTTGACAGCAAGAATCGCTCCTTCAAGCTGGAAAAGCTTGCGGGCAAGATTCGCCTGTTCCTCTGCCTTCTTGTGATAGCCGCGTACCGTTTCCGAAATCTCTCGTAAATAATAGCGCTGCTCATTCGGGATAATCACATTTTGCTTTTCCACAAGTGCATGTTTGGAAAAAGTAGTACTCCATTCCGTGCCTGCTTTTTCGTTTAATTTTTCAATAATAGCCGCGAAAACAGCATTTGTTCCTGGGTCATTGAACTGGCTGGCAATCGTGCCATAAACAGGCATCTCATCTAAATCTTTTTCAAAAAGCATGCGGCTTCTTTGGTATTGCTTCTGCACTTGGCGCTTCGCATCCTCAGAACCCTTGCGCTCAAACTTATTGATCACAATTAAATCGGCATAATCGATCATATCGATTTTTTCAAGCTGGGACGGTGCACCGAATTCACTCGTCATGACATACATCGAAACGTCACAAATTTCAGTAATTTCCGCATCCCCTTGCCCAATTCCGCTTGTTTCCACAACAATTAAATCAAATCCGGCTGCTTTGACAACAGAAATCGCGTCTTTAATCGCAAGTGATAGCTCACTTTTCGAATTTCTTGTCGCTAAGCTTCTCATATAAACACGCGGGTTAAAAATCGCATTCATGCGGATTCGGTCGCCAAGAAGAGCTCCGCCCGTCTTCTGCTTTGTCGGATCTACGGATAAAATGGCTACTTTTTTCTCAGGAATTTCATTAATAAAACGGCGAATCAATTCATCGGTTAATGAGCTTTTTCCAGCCCCGCCTGTACCGGTAATTCCTAGAACAGGAACAGACTTTTCCAATGATTTCACTTTTTCCATAACAGAATCAAGTGCGGCTGCCGTTTCTTTTTCAACATTGACATGGTGCTCAGCAAGGGTAATAAGCTTGGCGATTGCATTCGTATTCCCTTCCTGAAGCTTTTCAATCTGCTCTGTAGCTTCCGGAGTAAAAGTCGAGAAATCACATTCTTCAATCATGAGATTGATCATGCCTTGAAGCCCATGCTGACGGCCATCCTCAGGTGAAAAAATTCTCGCAATTCCGTAGTCATGCAGCTCTTTAATTTCCTTTGGAATGATGACACCGCCGCCGCCCCCATAAATGCGGATATGGGAAGCGCCTCTTTCCTTTAACAGGTCATACATATACTTAAAGTATTCCACATGTCCTCCCTGATAGGAAGAAATTGCAATACCTTGAACATCCTCTTGAATAGCCGCATTGACCACTTCTTCCACAGAACGGTTATGGCCTAAATGAATGACCTCCGCCCCGCTTGCCTGGATGATTCTTCTCATAATATTAATCGATGCATCATGCCCATCAAAAAGACTGGAGGCCGTCACAAAACGAATATGATTCTTTGGCTTATATACTACTGGATTACTCATTTTTCTCCCCCTGTTCGTATTAAAGCAGGTTCTGTAATACCTTTTTTATTGAAAAGTTAATTATTTGGACAAGTATTCAGGGAAACCCCTTTACCTGTCCAGATAAGTGGGTTATTTGGACAAGTATTCAAGAAGCCGCCAAAACCTGTCTAGAAACTAGAGTCGACCATTAGTTTTAAAAGTTCCCACAGGACGTGGCGTTCTTAGTAGGACCGCACTTCCGCTTGTTTAATTCCTTGAAAAAGCAATTCCGTTTGAAGCTGGATATACTCGTCTAGCGTGTACATTTTTTTCAATGACCAGCGGCGGAAGGCCCACATTTGTCCCTGTACAAAAATATTATGGGCAATCATTTTGATCTGGTCTTCGGTTAAATCCAATTCTTTATTTTCCACGCATCTCGTTACGATTTGCTCAAACATCTCAACCATTTCGATTTCTTTCTTCAGCACATATGGAAGGGCATCCTTTGTTAATGATTTCACTTCCTGATACATAACAAGGACTTCATCCTGCAATTCATCCACAACACGAAAATAATCAGCAATCCCGCGCTTTAGGCTTTCAAGCGTACCTTGATCGGTATTGAGATCCTTTTGCAGACGGTCACTAACCTGGTCGTAGATGCTGTCACAAACGAGATATAGGACATCCTCTTTTGTGCGGATGTATTCATATAGTGTTCCGATGCTAAAGCCTGCCGCTTTCGCAATTTCTCTTGTCGTTGTGCGATGGAAGCCTTTTTGAATAAACAGGGTCACAGCCCCTTTGATCATCTGGTCCCGTCTTTTTTTAACAAGGCGCTCGTCTTTGACAGACGCCTGTACTTCACGTTTTTTCATTTTACCTACCGTCCTTCTATATTCGGGGTGCAGAGTCGAGACCTTAGGCCAAGTCTCTCCTCTGCAAAAACCTTTTTTTAATAGAATAAATGATAGGAGCCTATTTTGTCAGCATACGAGAAATAACGAGGCGTTGAATTTCCTGTGTGCCTTCATATATTTGGGTGATTTTCGCATCACGCATAAAGCGTTCAACTGGATAATCCTTTGTATAGCCATAGCCGCCAAAAATTTGAACAGCATCTGTCGTAACCTTCATAGCAGTGTCTCCAGCTAATAGTTTGGACATCGCAGACTCTTTTCCATATGGAAGTCCTTCAGATTCAAGCCATGCAGCTTGGTAGGTTAATAGTCTAGATGCTTCAATGCTTGTTGCCATGTCCGCCAATTTGAAGCCAATTCCTTGTTGAGCCGCAATTGGTTTGCCAAATTGAACGCGTTCCTTTGCATATTCAATGGAGGCATCTAATGCACCTTGCGCAATTCCCACTGCTTGAGCAGCGATTCCATTTCGACCGCCATCTAGGGTCATCATCGCAATTTTAAAGCCTTCTCCCACATTGCCAAGAACATTTTCTACTGGAACCTTACAATTATCGAAAACAATTTCCGTTGTTGGTGATGAACGAATGCCGAGTTTTTTCTCTTTTTTGCCGACTGAGAAGCCTTCAAAGTCAGCCTCAACGATGAACGCGGTCGTTCCTCTATGTTTTTCTGCCGGGTCTGTTAAGGCAAAAACAACATAAATATCCGCAATTCCGCCGTTTGTGATGAAGATTTTTGAACCATTCAAAACGTAGTGATCCCCTTCAAGACGAGCCGTTGTTCTCATTCCGCCTGCATCTGAACCACTGCCCGGCTCTGTTAGGCCATATGCGCCGATTTTCGTTCCTTCCGCCATTGGACGCAAATATTTTTGCTTTTGCTCTTCACTGCCGAATTTGAAAATCGGCCAGCCAGCTAATGATGTATGCGCCGAAAGGGTTACACCTGTTGAAGCACACACTCTCGAAAGCTCCTCAACAGCAATACAGTAGGCAAGGTAGTCACTGCCAATGCCGCCGTATTCCTCAGGCCATGGAATTCCAGTCAGTCCAAGCTCCGCCATTTTGTCGAAAATTTCACGGTCAAAGCGCTCTTCCTCATCACGCTCAGCAGCCGTTGGGGCCACTTCATTCTTTGCAAAATCGCGTACCATTTTTCTAATCATTTCATGCTCTTCTGATAATTGAAAGTTCATGTCCCTATCCCCCATTAAATTTAGCGTAATTGATATGATTGTTGAATTTCTTTGAAAACTCGCACTATAAAGCGGTTATGATTAGCGTTTTGGGTGAGGCCCTTTCGAAACACGCACTATGAAGCAGTCATGGTTAGCCTTTTTGGTGGGTCCCTCTCAAAACACGCACTATGAACCCCTCATGATTAGAGTTTTAAGTGAGTTCGCTACTACAGATGTTTACTGATGACCAATCGCTGAATTTCGCTAGTACCCTCGTAAATCTCGGTGATTTTCGCGTCCCGGAAATAGCGTTCGACCGGATAATCCTCGGTGTAGCCATAGCCGCCAAATACTTGGATAGCATCTGTTGTTACTTCAACTGCTGTTTTTGAAGCAAACAGCTTTGCCATAGATGCTTCCATTCCGCATTTGATTCCTTTTTGGCGAAGATTAGCTGCACGGTAGATTAATAGCTTCGAGGCTTCAACAGCCGTGGCCATATCAGCTAATTTGAATCCGATCCCCTGCTGAGCGGCAATCGGCTTTCCGAATTGGACACGCTCTTTCGCGTATTCCGCCGCCGCTTCCAGAGCCGCTTCTGCAATTCCGAGAGCCTGAGCAGCGATGCCTATTCGCCCAACTTCCAGGTTGGCCAGGGCAATCTTAAAACCATGTCCTTCCTCACCAAGAAGATTCTCTGCAGGAACTTTCATATCCTCGAAACTCAGCTGAAGCGTTCTGGAACCATGCAAGCCCATCTTTTTCTCGTCTTTTCCGATCACAAGACCAGGTGTATCTTTGTCAACAATAAAAGCGGAAATCCCTCTGCTTCCGAGCTCCAGATTATTCGAAGCGAATACAATATATACATCCGCTTCCCCGCCGTTTGTGATAAATACCTTTGAGCCGTTAATCACATAATGGTCACCTTTTTTTACAGCCTTTGATTTCAAGCTTCCCGCATCAGATCCTGCACTAGGCTCTGTTAAGCAGAAGGCGCCAAGATACTCTCCTGAGGCAAGCTTCGGAATATACTTTTGCTTTTGTTCCTCAGTACCGAAATAAAGGATCGGATTGGTCCCTACAGAGGTATGGACGGAGAGGATGACGCCGATGGTCGCACTCACCTTTGACAGCTCATTGATGGCAATGATGTAGGAGGTAAAATCCATCTCCGCACCGCCATACTGTTCCGGAATGGGAATTCCCATTAGGCCAAGCTCTCCCATTTTCCGTAAAATTTCACGAGGAAACTCCCCCTGCTCCATTTTTTCAATAAATGGTGCTATTTCGGCCTGGGCAAAGTCACGCACCATTTTTCTCATCATTTCCTGCTCTTCTGTAAATCTCAGGTTCATTTGCAGCCCTCCGTTATTCCGATCGGATGATTTTTTTAAAAAGAATATGCCTATTCGTACGTATAAAAGCCTCTGCCTGTTTTACGTCCGAGCCAGCCGGCCTTCACGTATTTCCTTAACAGCGGGCATGGGCGGTACTTATCGTCACCAAAGCCCTCTTGGAGCGTTTCCATGATATATAAACAAGTATCGAGCCCGATAAAATCTGCCAAAGTAAGCGGCCCCATCGGATGATTCATGCCAAGCTTCATCACTTCATCAATGGCTTCCTTAGAAGCCACCCCTTCATATAGGGTAAAAATGGCTTCGTTAATCATCGGCATCAGCACTCTGTTTGACACGAAGCCTGGGAAGTCATTGACTTCTACCGGTACTTTTTTGAGCGTTTTTGTTATGTCCTCGATTGTTTGATAGACTTCATCCGTTGTTGCAAGGCCACGGATAATTTCTACTAGCTTCATAACCGGAACTGGATTCATAAAGTGCATTCCAATCACTTTTTCAGGTCGCTTTGTGGCAGCTGCAATTTCTGTGATTGGCAGGGATGACGTATTACTTGCCAAGATGGTGTGTAAAGGTGCAATTTCATCCAGCTGGCTGAAAATTTTCGTTTTAATTTCCATATTTTCCACGGCTGCTTCGATAATGAGATCCACAGCTTTGGCATCCTGCAGATCAGTTGATGGTGTGAGATTATTGAGAATCTCTTCCATTTGCTCAGCTGTCATGCGTTCTTTTTCAACCTGGCGGGAAAGGTTTTTCTTGATCACACCTAAACCGCGATCAACAAACTCCTGTTTTAAATCATTTAAAAATACGCTGTAGCCTGCTTGTGCACAAACCTGGGCAATCCCTGAGCCCATTTGACCGGCTCCGATTACCATAATTTTTTGTACGTTCATTTTTATTCCTCCGATCGGTTGGATGTATATATTGGCTGATGATTATTAACCTTGGTTTGGCTGATAAATTCATTATTTAGCTGATAAACATGCAAATTTGGCTGACAAACCTAATGATTTGGCTGATAAATACAGTGAATTGGCTGATAAATTCAGCTTTAGTCGTTATTCAATCAAAATTTGACCGTTATAACGATGAATTCTGCCTGTAAACTAATCCTCTAGGTCATTCATTTAGTTTTTCGGAACCTCAATCATGATGGCATCCCCTTGGCCACCGCCGCTGCAAATGGCCGCGATGCCGATGCCGCCGCCTCTTCGCTTTAACTCATGCATTAATGTCAAAATAATTCTCGCCCCGCTTGCCCCAATCGGATGTCCAAGCGCAACAGCACCGCCATTCACGTTCACCTTATTTTCATCAAGGCTGGCTATTTTTCCGCTCGTTAGCGCGACAGCTGCAAATGCCTCATTAATTTCAAAAAGATCAATTTCCTCAATGGATTTCCCCGTCTTTTTCAAAAGCTCGTTGATCACAAGTCCTGGTGTTTTCGGGAAATCCTTCGCTTCCACCGCAATGGCCGTGTGACCAAGAATAACCGCTGCAGGCTCTTTTCCTTCACGGGCAGCCCTTTCCTCACTCATTAACACGAATGCTGCCGCTCCATCATTCACTCCAGGCGCATTGCCGGCCGTGATCGTGCCATCTGGACCGAATGCCGGGCGCAGCTTTGCCAATTTATCAATGGATGTATCCTTTCGAGGAGATTCATCTTCGGAAATTATGATGGGCTCTCCTTTTCTTTGCGGAACCGAGACGGGAACAATCTCTTCTGCCAGCCTTCCAGCTTCTATTGCGTCAATAGCCAGTTCATGACTTCTAAGTGCCCAGCGGTCCTGCTCTTCCCGGCTAATGTCCATTTCTTCCGCTGCCTCATTTCCGTATGTCCCCATATGAACACCTGTGAAACTGCAGCTTAATCCATCATGTGTCATTAAATCCTTAACTTGCGCATCTCCCATACGGAATCCCCATCGAGCAGTTGGCAGGAAATAAGGCGCTTGGCTCATGGATTCCATTCCGCCAGCCACGATTACCTCTTCATCACCGAGGCGGATGATTTGATCCCCTAATGTGACACTGCGCATGCCTGAAGCACAAACCTTATTAACGGTTTCTGTTTTCACATTCCACGGGATCCCTGCTTTTCTTGCAGCCTGACGGGAAGGAATTTGGCCTTGCCCACCTTGGAGTACCGTTCCGAGAATGACTTCACCGACCTCCTCCGGTTTCACACCAGCACGAACTAAAGCCTCTTTCACAGCGAAACCGCCAAGGTCTGAAGCAGAAAAGCTGCTTAATCCCCCAGCAAACTTACCAAATGGCGTTCTTGCTCCACCTAAAATTACGGTTCTTCCCATCAGAATCTCTCCTTTGTTTAATGTGATTTTTTCAATGTGCTTGCCTAATGGATTCATTGCGGCCAGGCATTTGACTGAACGCTCGCTCAATATCCATTCAAAAAAATAACCCCTAAATTGTAAGCGCTTTATCTATAATTCTATTTTACTTTAAAAATAGTAAAAATTAAAACAATTTGCGAAAAATTCATATAGTTCAACTCAATCCGCAAGGAATGCGGATTGTTAGTTGAACTTAATCACGCTTATAGCGCCACGTCCTGTGGCTTTCGCCTGACTAGGACATCCTGTCCGTCGTCGGGCCTTTACGGACTGTTAATTCACTTTAGACTTTTTTAACATTTACTATCTTATAGTGGATTTTACAGTCCGTTAATCTGCGATATAGTTCAACTTCAATTAGCGAAAATACCAATTGAAGTTGAACTAAAAATTTATTAAGAAACTAAAGTTTGTTTTTCCCCGATGACTGATTTTTCGAGAATTTCTGCTACATCATACGTATGAACGGTTTCTTCCACTTCTTTCGCCTTCGTTCCGTCCGATAGCATCGTTAAGCAGTATGGACAGCCTGAGCTAATGACGGATGGACCTGCGGCTAATGCTTGTTCTGTACGAGATACGTTAATGCGGTGTCCGGTTTCTTCCTCCATCCACATTAAGCCGCCTCCTGCTCCACAGCACATGCCGGTCTCACGGTTTCTCTCCATTTCCACAAGCTTCACACCAGGAATGGATTTCAAAATTTCGCGTGGCGGATCATAAACCTCGTTATAGCGGCCTAAATAACAAGAATCATGGAACGTAATCGTTTCATTTACCGGATATTGCGGCTTCAGCTTGCCTTCCTCAACAAGCTGCGCAAGGATTTCTGTATGATGGTAAACCTCTGCTGTAAGCCCGAAATCAGGATATTCATTTTTGAAAATATTGTAGGCATGAGGGTCGATTGTGACGATTTTCTTCACTTCAGCCTTTTCAAATTCCTCAATATTTTTTGTAGCTAACTCCTGGAATAAGAACTCATTTCCAAGACGTCTCGGCGTATCTCCAGAGTTCTTCTCCTTGTTTCCAAGAATGGCAAACTTCACGCCAGCTTCATTCATTAATTTTGCAAAAGAAAGAGCAATCTTTTGGCTGCGGTTGTCAAATGAACCCATTGATCCTACCCAGAATAGGTACTCAAACTCTTCCCCGGCTTTATTCATTTCTTTTACAGTTGGTATATGAACATCCTCGCGGGCTTCACGCCAGTTTTCCTTCTCCTTGCGGTTTAATCCCCAAGGATTTCCTTGACGCTCAATGTTCGTCATAGCACGCTGAGCATCTGCATCCAGCTTCCCTTCTGTTAAAACTAAATAACGGCGAAGATCAATAATCTTATCTACATGCTCATTCATAACCGGGCATTGATCTTCACAATTTCGGCAAGTTGTACAAGCCCAGATCTCTTCTTCTGTAATGACATCCCCAATTAAACTTGGGCTGTAAGCTAATCCAGCAGCCGCTTCCTCTGCCGCTTTTCCCGCACCAGCTAAGGCAATCTGATTGCCCATTGTATTCGAAAAAGCGAAGGTTGGCACCCACGGCTGTTTGGAAGTAACGGCTGCCCCATGATTCGTTAAATGATCACGAAGCTTTAGAATTAAATCCATTGGTGACAGCATTTTGCCTGTTCCCGTTGCTGGACACATATTCGTACAGCGTCCACATTCCACACAAGCATAGAAATCAATCATTTGAAGCTGAGTGAAATCTTCAATTTTTCCGACTCCAAAGCTCTCCTGTGTTTCATCTTCGAAATCAATTTTTGTTAATTTACCCGGCTTTTCAAGACGGTTGAAATAGACATTGGCTGGCCCTGCGATTAAGTGCGCATGCTTCGATTGCGGCACATATACAAGGAATGCTAATAGGAAAATTAAATGGATCCACCAAGCAATATAGAACACAACAATGGAGGCTGTTTCGCCCATCCATGAGAAAGCTCCTGCAATGACTGATACAACTGGTTCTGTCCATGCTGCTTCATGTCCGTGCCAGATCATGCTCATCCCATTTCCAAGTAAAACGGAAAGCATTAATCCACCGATAAAAATAAGCACAAGACCTGATTTAAAGCCTCTTTTTAAACGAACAAGCTTTTCTACATATCTGCGGTAGAAGGCCCAAATCACAGCAACAAGAATCATTAAAGTAACAAGTTCCTGGAAAAACGTAAATCCTGAATATAAAGGTCCAAGCGGCAAATGTGCACCTGGTTTGATTCCCTTAATGATGAAATCAATCGCACCAAATTGGACAAGAATAAACCCGTAGAAAAACATGACGTGTATAATCCCACTTTTCTTATCCTTCAACAGCTTCTTTTGGCCAAAGACGTTCACCCAAATTTTATTTAGACGTTCCTTAACATTGTTATCAAACTCTACCTTCTTTCCGAGTTTGATATATTCAATTCTCGTTTTAACAACATACACAAACAAACTGACTGCGTAAGCGGTTACAAGGAGAAATCCAATTAGATTCACCCACAACAATCCTGTCATTATCGTTAGCTCTCCCCTCTTCAAATGGATTGTCCAGCTTATAATTCTAAAATTTTCAACACAATGAAATTTTCAGAAATTATTCTTTGTCTCTATTATATTATGAATGAGCATTCAGTCAACACATTTTATTTTAAAAATTTTTCAGTTGACCAACTTACTGCTATATGCTAAGAAAATCATCATATAAATGATTGATCTGGAGATAATAATTGGAAACCATCACGAGGAGCAGATACGATGAAAGTAACCTCCATCCTTTTTGTAATCTTACTTTTGATCGCTCTTTGGCTGATACTTGATTTTTACTTTGGGAGACGAAATCAAATAAGCAAACTGACTAAAAAAGAATATCCTTATTGGAACAGCAGCCTAGATTTTTTTGCAAAGGGGCCAGATTTGTTCGAGGATCTCTTTTCGGAGCTGCAGAAAGCAAAACATCACATTCACATACTATTTTATATTGTAAAGGACGATCGAATTAGTACAGAATTTTTAAATCTCCTGAAGCAAAAGGCGCGTGAAGGGGTTGAGATCCGCCTCCTTCTGGACTGGCTGGGGAGCCATTTAATTGATAAAAAAACGATCCAATCTTTAGAGAGTGAGGGTATTCTGTTTTCTTTTTCCCAGCGGCCTAAGTTTCCTTTCCTCTTCTATACGCTGCAGGCTCGCAATCATAGAAAAATTACAGTTATTGACGGGAAGATTGGGTATATCGGCGGTTTCAATATCGGCAAGGAGTACATCGATTTAGATCCAGTCTTGAGTCCTTGGCGGGACTATCATTTGAAAATAGAGGGTGAGGGTGTAACTGGGCTGCAAAAGGAATTTCTGATGAATTGGCACCATGACAGCAAGGAGGAATTACTGGATCAGCCAAGCTATTTTCCCACACTCCCTCAGGGACCGTGCAGACATCAGTTAATTCCCTCGAAAGGTGCATTTCTGGAGGATACCTATACCTCGCTTATTCGGAAGGCAGAAGCGAATATTACCATAGGAACACCTTATTTTATTCCGAGCCGAAGACTGCTGCATGAATTGTCCGATGCCCTTGCAAGAGGAGTCAGCCTTACCGTACTTATCCCAAAGACACCGGACCATCCTCTTGTAAAGGAAGCTTCGTATTATTTCTTTAGAAAATTAATCAGGCAAGGTGCGGTCGTTTACAAATTTAAAAATGGCTTTTATCATGCTAAGACCCTTATTATTGATGATCAAGTATGTGATATTGGCACAACTAATTTTGATCTTCGAAGCTTTTTTTTAAACTATGAAATTAATTGTTATATCTATGATTATGACTTTATCCAGAAGGTGCGTCAGGTTATTCAATCAGACATTCGCCAATCCGAACGAATGACACTGGCAGAACTTAATCAATTCAACCCCATCCGGTCGTTTAAGGAATGGGCGGCGCACTTGATTATTTTGTTTTTGTAATATCCTTTGATTCCTGTTTTTCTTGGATTCGTGGAAATTTTGGAAACAAACATGTTTTCATTCCCGATTTTCTCGAAATCGCTAAAATTTGGGAAACATAACTTGTTTTCTTTCCCGTTTTTCCAGTAATCATTAAAATTTAGGAAACATATCTTGTTTTCTTTCCCGTTTTTCCAGTAATCACTAAAATTTAGGAAACATATCTTGTTTTCTTTCCCGTTTTTCCGAAAATCGCTAAAATTTAGGAAACAAACAAAAAAGCTGGCATGTAATTGGGAGGGAGAGCCCGCTCGATGGGGCTCTCCCTCTCTTTTACATGCCAGCAATCTTTTTACATTTTCTCCGGAGCCGATACTCCAATTAATGCAAGTGCGTTTTTCAATGTGGTTTTTACTGCTTTGATTAATGCCAGTCTTGCTTGCGTCCGTTCTGGGTGCAAGGTATCCAATACTTTCTCAGCGTTGTAGAAGCTGTGGAACGCAGATGCCAATTCGAAAATATAATTGGTGATTCGGTGCGGTAACCGTTTTTGTGCGGCTTCACCGACTGCTTGTGGGAATTCACCCAGCTTCTTCAAAACGTCAATTTCCTTTTCAGCTGAAATCAAGGAGAAATCTGCTGAGCTGCTCACCGTTAATCCCTGCTCTTCGCCCTGTCGTAAAATACTGCAAATCCGCGCATGAGCATATTGCGCATAATAAACAGGGTTTTCATTAGACTCGGAAACGGCTAAATCTAGGTCAAAGTCCATATGCGTATCCGCGCTTCTCATTGCAAAGAAATAACGAGTTGCATCTAAGCCTACCTCTTCCACTAGATCACGCATCGTTACCGCTTTTCCTGTCCGTTTACTCATTTTCATTTTTTCGCCGTTTTTGTATAAATGAACGAGCTGAATAATTTCTACTTCAAGTGCATCACGGTCATAGCCTAATGCTTGAATAGCTGCTTTCATACGCGGAATATAGCCGTGATGGTCAGCTCCCCAAATATTAATCAGCTTTTCAAAGCCGCGCTCCAGCTTATCCTTGTGGTACGCAATATCTGGTGTTAAGTACGTATAAGAACCGTCATTTTTGATCAAAACGCGGTCTTTATCATCGCCAAATGTGGTCGAACGGAACCATGTTGCCCCTTCTTCCTCATAAATATGGCCGTTGTCCTTTAATTTTTGTAAAGCCGTATCAATTTTTCCATTATGATATAGAGATGTTTCAGAATACCACACATCAAACGGCACACGGAATTCTTCTAGGTCAGCTTTTAGCTTTGCCATTTCAATCTTTAATCCATATTCACGGAAGAAGTTGAAGCGCTCTTTTTCGTCAGTATGAACGTATTTGTCGCCGAATTCCTCAGCAAGCTTTTTCCCAATTCCAATAATATCCTCGCCATGGTAGCCGTCAGCAGGCATTTCTTTTTCCAATCCTAATGCCTGGAAGTAACGGGCTTCAACTGAATACGCAAGATTATTAATCTGGTTTCCCGCATCATTAATATAATATTCGCGTGAAACATCGTAGCCAGCTTTCGCTAAAATATTGCACAAAGAATCCCCTACAGCCGCACCACGCGCATGCCCAAGGTGAAGGTCCCCAGTCGGATTGGCAGATACAAACTCAACCTGAACCTTTTGATTTCCTCCGACATTCGTTTCCCCGTACCCATCGCCTGCTTCAAGTACAGCAGGAATTAAGTTCGTTAAATAGCTGTTGTCCATGTAAAAATTAATAAATCCTGGACCTGCAATCTCCATTTTTTCAATTGAGGCTTGCGATTTATCAAAATTTGCAATCAGGGCCTCCGCAATCATTTTCGGCGCCTTTTTCGCTACGCGTGCAAGCTGCATCGCCATATTCGTGGAATAATCCCCATGTGCCTTTTCCTTCGGCGTTTCCAAAATAACGTTTGGAATTTGTTCTTCAGTCGCTAAATTCGCTTTGATGACAGCTGCTTTTATTTCCTGTTTCAGCTTTTCTTGCATTTGTTCTACACTGTTCAACTTTCTTCCTCCTCTTGGAAATGAATAGATAAATGATATGTACCTGTGCTAGCGCCTTGCATTTTCATTTCATATAAAAGATCGATAGACCCGGTCCCCGTTTGCTCGTCAAACTGGTGATCCAGCCTTTTTGTCATCGTATCGATTTCAAACACGCCATAAGGTGTATGGTAGCTTCCTTTAAGCCTTTTATTCATGATAAAAGGGAGCCTCATTTTCACTGCACCGCTTCGCAATATAAGACCTTCTTTATCAGATACTTTGATAATCGTTTTTGCCATTCCTTCTTCCATGGCTTCTTCATATTGAAGAAAGCGGGCATTTTCTTTTATATAGTATCGACCAAATGCGATGAGTTCAAAAGTATCTTTGCTTTGCCCATCCCGAATATCTGTCTTCACGTTAATTTTAACAGGCATTTGCTCCGCTGGTCTAGTAGACAACGGCCACACATCCTTTTCGTAACATTATAGTAGACTTTTGCAAAAGGTTCTACTTTTCCCTGTATGAAGGCTTGGTGATAAGTCTTATGCATACCTGCTCTCTACGTTATTCGTCCCGAATAAAACCCGTTTGCATGCATGCATAAGACTTAATATAGCCTATTTTAAAAATGGAAAAAACGGAGACCCCTGTCTCCGTCATCGTTTTTTAAAAAAGCGCCGCCACTTTTCTTATTTCACCCAGCCCAAAATCATTTCCCGAATAAGCTTGCTTGCTGTGTTAGCTGTTTGCTCGGACGGGTCGTAGATAGGTGCAACCTCTACAAGATCGCAGCCCACCACTTTTACATTAGAGCGGGCAATTTCATGAATGGAAGCTAAAAGCTCCTTCGAAGTAATGCCTCCTGCGTCCACAGTGCCAGTTCCCGGAGCATGTGCAGGGTCAAGCACATCAATATCGATTGTTACATATACCGGACGTCCCGCAAGCTTTGGCAGGATTGCTTTTAACGGCTCTAACACATCAAATTTCGAAATGTGCATGCCGACTTCTTTTGCCCATTGGAATTCTTCCTTCATACCGGAACGGATGCCAAAGGAAAATATATTTTGAGGCCCGATTAGATCACATGCTTTGCGGATTGGCGTTGAGTGGGATAATGGCTCCCCTTCGTAATTCTCACGCAGATCCGTATGTGCATCCATATGAATAATTGCTAAATCGGGATATTTTTTATACATTGCTTTAAAAACCGGCCATGAAACTAAATGCTCTCCACCCATGCCAATCGGGAATTTTCCCTCTGCTAAAAGCTGGTCAATAAATTCCTCAATTAAATCCAAGCTTTTTTGCGGATTTCCGAATGGAAGCGGAATATCACCGGCATCATAGTATTTCACTTCTTCTAATTCGCGCTCTAAATAAGGGCTATATTCCTCGAGCCCAATAGACACCTCACGAATGCGGGCAGGGCCAAAACGGGAACCCGGACGGTAACTGACGGTCCAGTCCATCGGCATTCCGTAAATGACCGCTTCACTTTCCTCGTAATTCGGATGGCTTTTTATAAAAACATTGCCAGAGTATGCTTCATCAAAACGCACCACTGTCATCCCTCGTTCGTATTTAATTTGGGGTCACTAGCCCCTTGATCGTGCTAAAATCAGCGATATTTTTGAATGATCGCTGAATCCCATGTGCTTTTTTATCTAGACTTTTGTTAATGAATTTTGTTGGCGATCAAACCGCCTTATGCATACCTGCTCTCTACGTTATTCGTCCCGAATAAAACCCGTTCGCATGCATGCATAAGCCTGGTATCAACAAATAATCGCTAAAATACTTTATCTGAAAAACAGTTTATCAGCTAAATTTACTCATTTATCAGCCAGATTACCTGTTTTGTCAGCCAATTTTTCAGTTTATCAGCCAATTTGACGGTTTTGTCAGCCAATTTTTCGATTTGTCAGCCAATCGGCATTTTGCTGCCAATTAACATACTTCTAAAATTAGAATTTACTCCACTAAATCCTTCACAAATTTCGGCAATACAAAAGCAGCCTGATGAAGTTCTTTCGTATAATATTTTGTTTCGATTTCATGGAAACGCTCTTCACTTACCTCTAGTGGATCATACTTTTTAGAACCGATAGTAAATGCCCATAATCCGCTTGGATACGTAGGGATGTTTGCCACATAAAGACGTGTAATCGGGAAAATTTCCTTAACGTCCTTTTGAACACTGCGAATTAAATCAGCTTTAAACCAAGGGTTGTCTGATTGCGCAACAAAAATTCCGTCTTCCTTTAAAGCTTTGGAAATCCCAGCATAGAATCCTTTTGTAAAAAGGTTCACGGCTGGACCAACAGGCTCAGTGGAGTCAACCATAATCACATCGTATTCATTTTCACTTTCAGCAATGTGCATGAAACCATCGCCAACCTGAACATCTACACGCGGATCATCTAGCTTGCCAGCGATTTCTGGAAGGTACTTTTTAGAATACTCAATGACCTTTCCGTCAATATCAACAAGCGTTGCTTTTTTCACGCTTGGGTGCTTAAGAACTTCGCGGATTACCCCGCCGTCCCCGCCGCCAACAACTAACACATTTTCAGGGTTTGGATGTGTAAACAACGGTACATGTGCAACCATTTCATGATAGACAAATTCGTCTTTCACAGAAGTCATCACCATGCCGTCTAGTAAAAGCATATTGCCCCATTCTTCTGTTTCTACCATTTCAAGCATTTGAAAATCTGTCTGTTCTGTATGTAAAGTCTGCTTAACCTTCATTGTGATGCCAAAATTCTCTGTTTGCTTTTCAGTAAACCAAAGTCCCATTTATCTAACCATTCCTTCCGTAAAAATCGATTATTATTACATTTCTCTTTCCCGAGTTTGAGAACTGTCTAGCTCCAGTGCCCAGCGCCTATTGGACTTCCTTCCCCCTCCCTACGATAAGTCAACATCGAATCGCTCTCGCTCTTCGTGTTTCCTTTATCTCAGTCGCGGTCAGTCCAGTCCATACGGCGCTAAGCGGGGCACTTCCGCTTTTCTTTTTATAGTCCCCAATCTAAATAATTACAAACATGAGAAAAAGTATAGATGAATCTAGCAAAAAAGCAAGAAAAAATTGAATTTTGCTTAAGAGAAATGTTTAAAACGAAAGGTTTGTTTCAATACTATTGAGAGATGGAATTTTTACCAAATTAGAAATATATAAAACCTAGTAAAAAATTTTGGAGAGGTGGTGGTTTTCACAATGGAGATTATGACGAATCAACGTTTTAAAAAAGCTGGTAAGTATTTCCGCGCCATTTTTATTTTAAGTTTAATTGGTTTTGCCTTGGCTGCTATTATCATGGCTGGTATTTTGATTTATGCAAAGGTTCTTGGACCGCCTCCTCTAGCCGTTCCGCAGTCGACCTTATTCTATTCTGATGATGGAACCGTGATAGGGGAAAGTCATAATGGCCAAAAGCGGTATTGGGTAGAGCTCGATGACATTAGCCCATACTTAGTGAATGCCACCGTATCGATTGAAGACCGGAAATTTTACTCCCATCATGGATTTGATTATAAGAGAATTGCAGGTGCCATCCTTGCCGATATTAAGGCAATGGCCAAGGTGCAAGGGGCTAGTACCATTAGCCAGCAGTACGCCCGAAATCTATTTCTTGAACACGAAAAAACATGGAAGCGTAAATTGAAGGAAGCCTTCTATACGATTCGGCTTGAAATGAATTATTCAAAGAAAGAGATTCTTGAAGGCTATTTAAATACTATTTATTATGGGCATGGCGCTTACGGAACAGAAGCAGCAAGCCAGTTTTATTTTGGGAAGCCTGCTCGTGATTTAACCATTGGAGAGGCTTCGATTTTAGCTGGAATTCCAAAGGGGGCTGGCATTTATTCCCCACTCGTATCACTCGAAAATGCGAAAAACCGGCAAAGGATTATTTTGAACACGATGGTCGAAAATGACTATATTGATAAAAAAGCGGCCGAAGCAGCAGTGCAAGAACCGTTGACCTTTGTAGGGAAGCATCTCCATACTAAAGCAAAAACAGCCCCTTACTTTCAGGATGCGGTTCGCCAAGCATTGAAAACAGAGCTGAAACTGGATGACCGGATCATTGAATTAGGGGGACTAAAGGTTTACACCACTTTGGATATGAAACAGCAGGAAGTCGCGGAACAGACAGTTGATCAATTAATCTCAAAGGAATCTGAAATCCAGGTTGGAATGGTTTCGATGAATCCGAAAAACGGGCATGTCAAAGCGATGATCGGAGGAAGGGATTACGCGGAGAGTCCTTTTAACCGTGCCGTTCAGGCAATTCGCCAGCCCGGATCTACGATGAAGCCTGTGCTCTATTACGCTGCCTTGGAAAATGGATTTACTCCTTCCTCTTTAATGCGAAGTGAGCCAACCACTTTCCGATTCGATGACGCAAGACCTGACTATACACCGAAAAACTTTAACAGCCAGTATGCGGATGGCGATATCACCATGGCTCAGGCACTAGCCCTTTCGGATAATATTTATGCTGTTAAAACCCATCTTTTTTTAGGAATTGATACACTCGTTAACACAGCTCAGAAATTTGGACTCTCTACAAAAATGAACAGAGTCCCTTCCCTGGCGCTAGGCACATCTGGTGTTCGGGTGATCGAAATGGCAAATGCTTATAGTATATTTGCGAACGGCGGAAAAAAAGTGGCACCTGTCTTAATTACAAGGGTTGAGAACCATAAGGGAGAAATCATTTACGAACAGGAAAAAGAGGCCCTCCCAATATTGCGCCCCGAATTAGCCTATGTGATGACCCAAATGATGACGGGTATTTTTGACCCGAAGCTGAACGGATACACTAGTGTCACGGGGCGATCCGTTATCAATGATATGACTCGGACCTACGCGGGGAAATCCGGCTCAACGGATACCGACAGCTGGATGATCGGCTATTCCCCGCAGCTTGTTTCCGCCGTTTGGACTGGCTTTGACAAGGGAAAAACGATTCATAAAACCGCAGATAAATCATATGCAAAAAACATCTGGATTCGCTTTATGGAGGAGGCACATCAGGGCTTGCCGGTCAAAGGCTTTAAACCGGTAAAAGGAACAGTCGGCGTCTATGTAAATCCAGAAAACGGCAAATTAGCCACCGATGAATGCCCTGTTAAGCGTCTAACGTATTTCGCCAAAGGCACAGAGCCAACCGAATATTGTACAGCTCACTTGTTATATCAAGAGGAGAAACCAGATGGAAATGAGCAGCCAGCGAAGAAGCCTTGGTATAAGCGGTTGTTTAATTGGTAAAATAGAACCAGTATTGTATGGGACTTAAGCTTTTGGACAGTTTTCAGGGATTTTACTAAAACCTGTCCGAATCAGCTCGGTTTTTGACAGCTTTCTGGGTTTTCTACTAAATCTGTCCAAATAAACTCGCTTTGACAAAGTGAAAAACCTCGTGCCAAAAGGCCCGAGGTTTTTCGTGTCCTAGTTCTATACAGTGCATTCACACTGTTAAATAGTGTACTATTTTTTATTGGATTTGGGCAAGTAGTTAGAAATTTAAGTCAGTAATCTGTCACAATTTCGTCATAAATTAAAAAGATTATTTTAATTTTCTTGCAAACCATCCTTCAGTTGTTGTAGAGAGCGTTCCCACATGCCTACATCGTGATTTTTCAGAAAATCGCTTAGAACTTTCTTCGATTTGGCATCCATATGATCAACCATAATATGGCGTTTAATCGACTTATCCATGCGGTTCACATGTTCCGGCAAAGATTTATAACCCCTGCGAATTTCTCGATCTACCGTCATTTCACAAGCCGTCACACCTGCATAATAAGGACCGTCCTCTTTGCGGTCAATCGTTACCCATATCAGCCAATACGGCTTTCCATTTGGCACATCTTTCTTATTGGGCAGGAATTTAATACCCTTTTCTACTGGACTGCGGGCATGCAACGCACCCACTTCAATCGATGCCTCCCCCGCCTCCACGTCAATGATGACAGGCGAAACATTATCCAAACTTAACGCCCCCGAGCCAAAGCCTCCATGTCCGTCAGTCGGATCACTCTTAATAATATTGAATGCAATATTTTTCTTCTTTTTTTCTTCCAACTTGAAGTTCCTCCTTTTTTCAAAAAAGCTTTTTATAAAAATATCCCGCCAAAGAAGTTAGCTAACCCATCTGCAACGACTGGTAAAACGTAACGAAAAATTGGCTGAATCGTATATTGGTCGAGCGGCGTAATGACTAGTATTAAGAAAATCACCGACCCGTATGCCTCATACTGAGTTAAACGCGGTCGAATCGATTTTGGCATTAAATCCTCCACAATGCGATATCCGTCCAAAGGCGGGAGCGGGATTAAGTTAAAAATAAACAAAACTAAATTGAGATGGATAAAAATATTTAAAAAATCAGGGACAAAAGATGGTAATCCAGCCGCGAGACCCATTCCGACCATAGCATACCAAATGAGAAACCCTAGGCTCGCCATGATTAAATTGCTGATAGGACCGGCAATGGATACCGAAATTCCTGCTAAACGCGGATTTTTAAAGAAGAATCTGTTAACCGGAACAGGTCTTGCCCAGCCAAAGCCTGCAATAAAAATCAGAATGGTTCCAATTGGATCTAAATGCTGAATCGGATTTAACGTCAGCCTTCCTTGATTTTTCGCTGTTGGGTCGCCGAATTTATAGGCGACAAACGCATGAGCAAATTCATGAACGGTAAAAGCAATCATTAATGTAATCGCCACATAAGGAATTTCCTTTAAATTAAAGGCTAAAAATTGTTCCAAGGCCAAAACCCCTTTAATTACAACTTAAAAAAAATTATACACGATATCGAGGATAAAAGGAAAAAGAACAAACCACTTGCACATTTTTCTGAAATATGGAAAACTACAAGCATTAAGGAATCCGCCTGTAAAATCAAAGCGGAATGCCCCAGCTCACAAAAAGGAGAGATCCCCATGCCATATGTAACAGTTAAAATGCTAGAAGGCCGCACAGAGGAACAAAAGAAATCACTCGTTGAGAAAGTAACAGACGCAGTAAGCGAGACAACAGGAGCACCGAAGGATAAGGTCGTTGTGTTTATCGAGGAAATGTCTAAAAATCATTACGCTGTTGCTGGCAAGCGACTAAGCGATCAATAATTTATGCAGGGGTGCGGTCATGTACCCCAAAAGCCGGGCTTACTCAATGCCCGGCTTTCTTTTTCAAGCTTTCAATATATTGATAAGCAGCCTCCACTTCTTCCTCCGTATAGCGCTGCTTGCTTTTTAACGTAAAAACCTTCTCCTTCACTTCTTCTTTCGGCAGGTTTTCAAAAAATAGTACGGTTGAAACAAGCTCAAGGAATCTTGCATTTTGACTATTCATATCAGTCAAGCAATCTTGAAGATTAGGCATTGAAACCCCTTCATTCAGGCTTAGGAACTCCTTGCCATTGTCCGTTAACGTGTACCGGTACTGATAATAGCCGCCCTTCTTCTCCTTTAATTCATTAAGGAAGCCCATATTGCAAAGCTCCTCCACTCTCAAAGTCAGCTCCTCTGAATAAGGTCCATAAAAATGAAATTGAAATCTTTCCTGGAAAGGGAATTCTAGTTTTTTTGCGATATAGACCATTTTCTGAAGCCTTTTCCGTCCAATAATTTCTTCAGAGGCAGCAATGGCATGAATGATTTTAGCATGATCTTTCAACAAGATACGTCAACTCCTACTCCACTTAATACCGTGACACGTCTATTTCAAGCAGCTTGCAAATGTCCTTTTTTAAGGCTGATTCCGTTGAAAAGTCTTTTAGAAAATCTGCTGGATAATATAATTTATGGTCGGTCCTTCTTTTTCCAGAGATCGCATCGACAATTTCAGACTCCCGGGAAAGCTCCCGAATCTCCCCATTTTTCATTAGCAAAGAAATCGGCAGCCGTTCTTCCTCTTCCCCCGGCCGGTAAAAATCATACGGGAGATCGGATGAGGAATCGACAACCAGATAATATTCAGGATCAATTCCTGCCTTCTGAAATAGATTGGACAGCTCCGCAAGCTTTTTATATTCCTTTGCTGGATCAAATTCAGCATATTTAAATAGATTTCGATTCATAAAGCGGCGGCAAAGGTCCCGTATAATAGGATCGTCTTCCTCCTGCCACATTTGAAAATAATAAAGAATGATTGCTTCATCAAGTTTAATATAATCTTCAAGTGTAATTTTCCCATCGAACATCGAAAAGAAATGATAAGGATGTGATTTAAAAGAATAGCCCTGCTTATGTAAGTCTTTGGCACGGTGCAAAATTTTCGTCAAAATCACTTCGGCACTTCTCGTCACAGGGTGGAAGTATACTTGCCAATACATTTGGTACCGGCTCATAATATAGTCCTCAACAGCGTGCATGCCGCTATGTTTAAAGACAACCTGGTCTTCCCCCGGCTGCATGACGCGCAAAATCCGCTCCATATCAAAATGGCCATAGCTGACCCCTGTATAGTAGGCATCTCTTTGCAAATAATCCATACGGTCGGCGTCAATCTGGCTGGAAATCAGGCTTACAACTAGTTTGTTTTTTGAGGTTTTCGCGATGACTTCTGCTACCTTCATAGGAAAATCAGCACTTATGGTAGATAGAACGTGGTTGACTTCCGTTTTTCCGAGAATGATAGCTCTTGTATAGTGCTCATGGTCGAGGTCAAAGACTTTTTCAAACGAATGGGAAAATGGGCCATGTCCTAAATCGTGGAGTAAGGCTGCGCATAGGGAGAGGAGGCGGTCATCTTCATTCCATTCCGGCCTGCCCTGAAAAAGATCATCTGCAATTCGACGAATAATTTCGTAAACCCCTAGGGAATGATTAAAACGGCTATGCTCGGCCCCATGAAATGTTAAATAAGTAGTCCCGAGCTGCTTAATTCGTCTAAGGCGCTGAAACTCCTTCGTCCCAATTAAATCCCAGATTACCCGATCCCTCACGTGAATATAGCGATGGACAGGGTCTTTAAATACCTTTTCTTCACGTAATTTCTCCACCGGATATGCCATCATTTACCTCCGATTTTCTAATGTGTCTCTATTATAGCCCGTTTCCTTCCGCAATTCACTACAGAAAATCTGCTAATTCTGCAGAATTCAACGAAAGCCTTGATGTGGACGGGTTTGAAAAGTTTTCGCTTGAAATGTCCGCTTCCACTCCTCTTTCGGACACTTCGCACCTTTCTTGTCAAATAACCGAAAAAAACAAAAATCACCTCAAGGCGATCTGTAAGGTGATTTTATTTCTTTAGCTTTTTATTAACTTTTTCCATTAATTCCTCTTCTGTTAATCCAGCGAGCGGACGATTATTAACGAAGGCAAATGTTTTCTTACGGCCTGGTCCACAATAAGATTGGCAGCCTATTTCGATCTTCGCTTCTGGATCTATTTCCTTCAAACGGGGAATTAAGGTTTTTAAATTAACACCCTGACAATCGTCGCAAACACGAAATTCGTTTGCCATATCTATTACAACCCTTTCTATGGTCTATCTTAAAAAATATTTATACAAAATGGGGCAAACGCCGCCTTAACTTTAAGATAAAATGAAATATTAAACAGCAGCGGTCCTGCAGTTTGTTAAACGCTATTTGATAAGTAAGTTAACAGTCTAATTAAGGCGCTTCCGCTTTTCGATTCTCTTGCTGTATTTTACAGCTTCTTTCCTTCTAATGCAAGCTGTCGCCTATATCAAGCACTGAAAAAAGGCAAATAAACATATGAATCTAAAGTGTTTACAATACCTATCTATTGAAAAAATAAAAAAATCTACTATCCTTTTAATTCACTTTGTATATTTTTCTTCTGAAATGTCCATCCTTATATTAAGAATAAAAAATGTAAATGAATTGGGAGTTGAAGAAATGAAAGTTCGTCAGGATGCATGGACCGAAGAAAATGATTTATTACTAGCTGAAACCGTATTAAGACATGTAAGAGAGGGAAGTACACAATTAAATGCTTTTGAAGAGGTGGGCGATCGACTCGACCGAACTTCTGCGGCATGTGGATTTCGCTGGAATGCTGTTGTAAGGCATCAATATGAAAAGGCTTTGCAGCTCGCTAAGAAACAGCGGAAGCAAAGACAGCGCTTGCTTGGAAAAGATCAGGGCGGAAAGAAAAAGCTGCTATATGCACCGCCAGTACCATCCATTTCAGAGGTTGAATCCGTACCCGCAGCGGCAATGATGTTATCAGCACCTGCAGAACAGGATGATTCATTGGAAATTATCGAAGCAAGGCCTGTTCCTTCCTATATCGAGGAACCGAGCTACACAAGCGGAACTCACATTGGCGCCAATGATTTAAATCTTGATCGCGTCATTACTTACTTACAATCTTTAAAACACTCGAGTATTCAATTAGATATTTTGAGAAATGAGAATGAAAGATTGAAGCGTGAGAATGCACAGATTAAGAGCCGAAACGATGAGCTGGAGGGTAAGATTAACCAGCTTGAAGAAAATACGGAAACGATCCAAGAAGATTACGAGACGTTAATGAAGATCATGAACCGTGCCCGCAAACTCGTACTCTTTGAGGAAGAAGAAAGACCAGCGACTAAGTTCAAGATGGATCGAAACGGAAACCTAGAAAAGGTAGCAGAATAACAAGAAAAGCGGAAGCGCCTCGCCCACCCCCGACAAGCACAAGTCGAGCCTTCCGGAAAGGTGTTCTTTACCTTTTTGGGAGGATTGGCTTGTGACCTCGAGGGGGTAGGCGCTCCTCCTAAAAGCTAGCGCTTCTACTCGTGCGATGATTATGCTGTCGAAGCGTTCCTTATGGAGCTAGACAATTCTCAAACTCGAAAAATGTTTAATTTATTCTTTAAATATAAAACTTCCAATTTTGGGAGCAGGAGAAGGAATTACATCCTCGATTTTTTAAAAAAGCCGTAACGCTGCCGTTTACGGCTTTTTCATATTTCACCGGAGCACCTTTTCATTTCGCTCGACCATACGCTGATAATACCCTTCAAACAGCGAAATCTCCTCACCCTGCAGTTCACCTGAAAATAAGTGGTTGGAACGATTCTTTAATGCTTGCAAAAACCGAAGCATTACATCCTGTATTGAAAGTTTTTGCCCCAGCAATTCAGATAAAGAGGCCATCACCTCAGGCTTTATTTCAGGAAAAAGGAATTTAGAGTCTGCATCCTTCTTGGAAGTTGCATAAAAACGTTCAATTTGTTCAGCACGGGCACTCCCGCTTCCTTGTACACAGAGATAAATCTGTACAGCTACCCCATTTCGCAGGCGCCTTTGGGAGATACCAGCGAACTTTTTTCCGCCTATACTTAAGTCATAGCTGCCCGGACAATAGGAGCCAACAATCTCCCTTGCCTCTATTTCCTTATTAAAATCGGAAAACATTTCCTTAACGAGCATCCACATTGCATCATAGCCGCGATTAATATCAATACCCTTATCACTTTCGGAAAAAACTAGAGTTAAATTTAAGACCCCTTCATCCAAAACAACGGCCAATCCGCCAGAATTTCTGACAATGACATGATAACCCTCGTTTTGCAAATAGCCTATCCCCTCTTCCAGAAAGGGAAGCTTTGTATCCTGGATGCCTAAAACAACTGTATCCCGGTGAACCCAAGCCCTTGCCGTTGGTGGAGCCATTCCGCTCCCAACCGATGCACAGAGGGTATCATCCATTCCGAATGAATATAAAGCATGTAAATGGACGGCTGCTGACGACTGATCAATCACTCTCCATTGATCTTGCTGTAGTAAATCATTCATATAGTGGTTCTCCTTTGAGCGAATCCTTTCAATATAACGCTAATATGAAATAGTTCTATATTATGGTTTTCATCCTTCTCTTCCAATAACACTTATTTCTCAACCAAAGGACATTATATCAGCAAAAATCGCGAAAAAAAAGAGACCGACTTAAGTCCGTCCCTCACGTCTAGCCTAATTAATCTCTCAATGCCTGTGCGGCGGTAATTAAGGCTAGTTTATAGACATCCTCTTCATTGCATCCGCGGGAAAGGTCGTTAACTGGCTGGTTCAACCCTTGTAAAATAGGGCCGATTGCTTCAAACCTCCCAAGACGCTGAGCTATTTTATAACCAATATTTCCTGCCTCCAAGCTTGGGAAAATAAAAACGTTCGCATCCCCTTGGATCGGTGAATCCGGTGCCTTCTTCTTAGCTACAGATGGGACAAATGCTGCATCGAACTGAAATTCCCCATCAATTAATAATTGCGGATTCCGTTTTTTTACCTCTTCAACGGCCGCAATGACCTTTTCGGTTTCCGGGGACTTCGCTGATCCCTTTGTTGAGAAGCTTAGCATCGCTATCCGCGGCTCGATATCAAACATTTTCGCTGTTTTGGCACTTTCAATGGCGATCTCCGCCAAATCCTGACTGTCCGGAGCAATATTTATGGCACAATCTGCAAAAACATACTCTTCATCCTCCCGAACCATGATGAAGACACCCGATGTTTTCCTTACACCATCAATTGTTTTGATAATCTGCAATGCGGGACGAACGGTATCAGCCGTTGAATGAGCAGCCCCGCTTACAAGTCCATCCGCTTTATTCATATATACGAGCATGGTTCCGAAGTAATTTTCATCGAGAAGAATTTTTCTTGCATCCTCTTCAGAAGCTTTTCCGTTTCTTCTTTCTACAAAGGCAGCCACCATTTCATCAACTAATGCATTTTTGTTTGGATCATAAACTTCCGCACCCTCTAGTGAAATGTTCATCTCCTTCGCCTTTTCCTCAATTTCGGTAAGCCCGCCAATTAAGATAGGCGTCAGTATTTTCCCTTCCGCCAGCCTTCCTGCAGCTGCTAGTATTCGATTATCCGTCCCTTCCGGAAAAACAATTTTTATATTCTTCCCCTTGACCTTTTCCTGTAACTTTCTAAATAAATCAATCATTACTTACTCTCCTTTAGCTGGAAAAAGTTAGTCACAATTTTAATCTACGGCTTAATACTATTATCGTCAAATTCAATCATTCAATATTTGGCTCTTGTAACAAAGTATCCACAATTCTGCCATACTATACGGCTTTCCTCTGCCTTTTCAAGTTTTATAAAGTGGTTAATTGGAGAAACTGTGATATAGTAATGGTGTAATTTAGGCGCTTCCGCCTTTCTAAGTACATAATAGGAGTGATAGTTATGAGTGAAGCAGCAAAAACGCTCGAGGGCTGGTATAGTTTACATGACTTCCGTGCTATTGATTGGACGTCTTGGAAGATGCTTTCTAGTGATGAGCGCCAAGCAGCTATCCATGAGTTTGTAACCCTGGTTGACAAATGGAATGGGGTTCAGAGTGAGAAAAAAGGCAGCCACGCATTGTATACAGTTGTTGGCCAAAAAGCCGATTTTATGATGATGGTGTTACGACCAACTTTAGAAGAATTAAATGAAATTGAAAATGAATTTAATAAAACTAAGCTAGCTGAATATACGGTTCCTGTGTATTCCTATGTGTCCGTTGTGGAACTAAGCAATTACTTGCCTTCCGATCAGGACCCTTACCAAAGCCCAGAAGTACTTGCCCGCCTATATCCAATTCTGCCTAAGGCTAAGCATGTATGCTTCTATCCAATGGACAAACGCCGTCAAGGCAATGATAACTGGTATATGCTTCCGATGGAAGACCGCCGCAATATGATGCGCAGCCATGGGATGATAGGCCGCCAATATGCAGGCAAGGTGAAACAAATTATTACTGGTTCTGTCGGTTTAGATGACTACGAGTGGGGCGTTACGCTATTCTCTGATGATGCACTTCAATTCAAAAAGCTTGTATACGAAATGCGTTTTGACGAAGTAAGTGCTCGCTATGGAGAGTTTGGCTCCTTCTTCGTTGGAAATCTGCTTGAGGAAAATCAAATTAGCAAGCTGCTGCATGTCAATTAACTGTTTTAACTCCTAGATTTGATCTAGGAGTATTTTTTATTGAAATCCTTCTTTTTCCCCTCCCCCTTATTGAGGCTCTTCTTTTTTATTCATAAAAGCATAAAGGAACAAGCATGAACATACTAATGAATTAGTGAGCGGTTATCCAATCCTTTTTATGAGTTTTTCCTAGTTTCCTTCATGGCGTTTATGAGGGAAAAATCTCTGATAATCTATTAATTATGATCCACTTCCCTTGAGAAAAAATTCTGCGATGCTTCAAGGTTCTTTTTTATGAAGGAAATGGAGTGGGAGCTCACATATTTAAGTGGGATACATAGCTCCGCTCACACCGCCATTTTGAATAATAGTTCTTAAAAATGGGGTACTGTTTAACTATTTAAGCTTGGGAGGGGAAAAAATGAGTCAATCAGGTTTTAATCCATATGGAACACCTTATTATGGGTTTCAGCAGCCTATGGCAGGTGTGCCGGGACAAAAGCCTTCAATGAGTGCCCAGCCTGTCATGCCACAAATGCCAACAGTTCAGCAAACAATGGGGATGATGCCAACTGGCGGGATGCTTCCTCCGCAAACCACTGGAATGAGCCCACAAACAACTGGCCCGCAGGTACCTGGCATGCTTCCGATTGAACAATCTTATATCGAGAACATTCTGCGCTTAAACAAAGGAAAGCTTGTCACCGTTTATGCAACCTTTGAGAACAATAGAGAATGGAATACGAAAAAATTCGAGGGAATCATTGAAGCTGCTGGAAGAGACCACTTGATATTAAGTGATCCTCAATCAGGCATGAGATTCTTAATTCCAATGGTGTATGTAGATTATGTGACATTCTCCGAAGAGATCGAATACGAGTACCCAGGGTTCACACCACCTGGAATGTTATCGCAATTTAGCCCTAGATAATTACGAAAAGCGGAAGCGCCTTCGGAACAATCAAAGGGCAATTGTTCGTGCGATGATTATGCTGCCGAAGCGTTCCTTGTGGAGCTAGACAGTTCTCTAACTCGAGTAAAGTTATTCTTTCTTATCTACAGCCAAAAGAAGCTTTGACAAACTAGTCAAAGCTTCTTTTGGTTTTCACTTATAAATATTTCACAGCAGCTACAATCAATAGCACCCAAGCTGCCAAAAAGGAAACCCCGCCTAAAGGTGTAATTGCGCCAAGGATACTGATTTGAGTAACGGTTAAAGCGTATAAGCTGCCTGAGAAAAGAACAATCCCAATGAGCATCATCCAGCCAGACCACGATAATAGGGCATTTGCCGGCATTTTACCAAGCAGTACTCCTATAACTAACAGGCCAGTAGCATGAAACATTTGATATTGAACACCTGTCTTCCAAATTTCCAGATACTTTGGTTCTACCATTTTTTCAAGCCCATGAGCACCAAATGCACCCAAAGCCACAGATAAAAAGGCATTTAGCGCCCCGAGAATAATAAATAATTTCATCATACTTCCCTCACAAAATGTACTTAGACTTCTATTAAATTTTAAAAATCAAATAAAGATTCCCCGTTAGCACTATCATCCATTTCCATTCGCTTCGGCTGCTGAATGGGAGCTGCTGGCTGAACGTCCTGTACAGCTGGAGCCATGTAAGAATTTATTGAAGGGGTTAAGCCCTTTTCCTGTGCCGGCTCGTCAAGAATTAACTCACATAAAGATTTAATCGCATGAATTCTTTCACGTAGCCTTGCCGTTGTTGAACTATCTTTTGCTTCCTTCAATTCTTTTTCCATCTTCCCTAAAAGCTGCTGGACAGAAATGTTCAACACAATCAACTCCTTCGTGCCTATTTGTTAAAAATATGGAAAATCCCTAGACAGCTATTTATCTCCCTTTCTTTCAAAACGTAAGCACGGTTGCCCCGATGCGCGCAATACCTCCATTGAAGGAAGCTTTGCTGTTTTGAATTGAAAAGCTTTACAGCCTTTAGGAAATCTTTGATCCCACGTTACATAGAAAAATTTACACTTAAAACAATCTACTCTCTTTGCCTTCATTTTCATTCATTCCCCAATTAATCATTCTACATTATACATGATAGCAAATGAATTTTCGATCACACTGTATTATTGAGAGGCCCCTTTTGCCAAATCCTGTCTGTTTCACGTGAAACAAGGCGAATGATGTAGAAATCACCAAAATAGAACCTTAAAAAGGGTCCTACTCATTACAGATTAGGACCCTCTTTTATCATTATCTTTTAGGCTTTGTAAATGTATCGTTTTACTTAGCCACTAATTCCTTATCCAAGCAAACGCTGATAAATCGCTTTAGCCTGTGTTAAATCATTTGTGCCATGAATGAGCGCCCGGCCATCATTAAAAATAACGAGACGCTGCTCATCCATTTCAACAGAAAGTAAATAAGGATTTCCCTTCACCTGGTAGCCGAGCGTTCTTAACTGACGAGATAAATCACCTAACTGAATTTGCTGCTGTCTTGGCGGACGAATTTGCACGGTATCCCTTCCACAAAGAACTGTTGATTTCATCATGTTTTCGCTGTCAAGGTACGGATAGGTTCTCATTTCTCCACACGACAAACAGCCTGTATCCTTTGCCTTCGAAACCTTCATACTAGTATATTGATTTCTCCATAAATCAAAGCTGACAAAGGAGGTTCTAACAGCATCCCAGTCTTCCACAAGAATTTTCAAAGCTTCTGCGGCTTGGTGTGAAATGGCCATCTGTACAGCTGGTCCAATGATTCCGCCCGTATCACAGGTCATCCCTTGAACAGGAATCGTTTTAAGCAGGCAATTCAAACAAGGAGTCTTTCCAGGTATAATGGTCAGGCTCATGCCAAAGCTCCCAACGCATCCCCCATAGATCCACGGGATATGATGCTTTTGTGAGATATCATTGATCATCATTCTTGTTTCGAAATTATCCGTTGCATCGATGATTAAATCTACACCTTGAATTAGGTCCTCCATCATTTCTGGATTCGCATCCGCAATCACAGCTTGGATGTTAACGTCTGAATTAATGGCTTGCAGCCGCTTCGCAGCCGCTGCCGCCTTCGGAAGTTTCTCTTCCACATCCTGCTCCGTATAAAGCTGCTGGCGCTGCAGATTGCTTGCCTCCACATAATCGCGGTCGATGATCGTTAATTTTCCAATGCCCGCTCTGGTTAAAATTTCAGCATTGCCTGAACCTAAAGCACCCGCTCCAATCATCAATACATGCTTGGAACGGATTTTCTCCTGCCCCTCTTTCCCTATGAACGGAAACAGGGTCTGCCGGGAGTATCGATCATCCATAGTACATCAGCCTCCACTGACCGGAGGAATAAACGCAACTGTATCCCCAGCTTGAGTAACCTCTTCATTAGATGCAAACTCTTCATTAATAGCCGTCATGACATTTTCCAGATTAACGGACTCATATTTTTCAGAAATAAGCTGTTTCAGCTCGGCAACGGTTTTTCCGCTCACATCCAGCTGGACAGATTCCTCTCCAACGGCGTCACGCAAATGAGCAAAAAATAAAACTTTAATCATTTAGGTCACTCTCCTCCGGTTTTCCTTTTGGATAGGCAACCGTTTCAAGCTGGTTGCCAATCCATTCCTCTCCATCCTCCCAATGCTCCTTTTTCCAAATCGGAACAATCTCCTTAATTCGTTCAATTGCATATCGATTTGCTTCATAAGCATCAGCTCGATGAGGGGTTGAAACCGCAATAACAACGGCAATATCAGTAATATCAAGCTTCCCGACACGGTGAGTAATCGCGACTTCTGCCCCGCTCCAGCGCTCCTTTATTTCATGCCCAATCTGTTCAAGCTTCTTTACTGCCATTGCTTCATAGGCCTCATAAATTAAGTACAATGTCTTTTTTCCATGAGTTAATTCGCGCACTGTACCGATAAAGGTTGTAATGGCCCCCGCCTCACGCTGGACCACTTTATCGATCACTTCTTGAATGACAATCGGCTCCTTAGAAATCTCGTAAAAATTCAAGTAATCCCCTCCCGATTTAATGTAGGTAGTTTATTTGTTTTCAGTAAAAGTTTATTACTATCAACATATCAAATTTCTGGACAGATTCCAAAGGGGATGCCTTTATTTAAGCTTAAAATCAGACTCCATTTTTACTGCCCTTTCAAAATCTTCTTGATGATTCATGTTGAAAAAGTGCTGTTCCTGATAATGGTATTGAAGCTTCTGAAGACAAGCTTCTGTAACGAATTTCGTCTTAGTATGTTTAAAAAACTGCCTGATTCGCAGTTCCTGATTTTGCAAGGATTGATGTACTTCTCCAATAGTATCCTTCCGGTAGGCAGCAAACAATGGATGAAGCTGGCCTGAAATATGAGGGACAGCGACTTGATAATCATCTAAAAGGGTCAGCAAAATCCCACCTAATTGAGATGAAATAAACGGCATGTCACACGCCACGATAAGATTTTTTTCTGTGCTGGAGGCACTCAAGCCAGCATGGATTCCAGCCAGCGGCCCCATGTCCTTCCATATGTCCTTAACCATTGGGAGCCTTAAAAATTGATAGTCCTCAAAAGTATTAGTGACAATGACAATGTTTGAGACTATCTTATTTAGCTCCATCACAATTCGTTCTATCACTGTTTTTCCACCGATGGGCAACAGCGCCTTATTCGTCCCCATTCTGCTCGACTTGCCGCCAGCCATGATAATCCCTGTTGATTGCATTTCCTCACCTGCCTATCTTTGAAGGAACCAATAGTCCCTAGCTTCCTATCATTCCATTTTCTCAACATCTTCCCTTAAGTATACCCTTTGCTTTGCCATCAAGCATGTATTTCTTAATCACTCATATAGGCAAACAATTTGAAGGATTTGTGTCTTCACAAAACGTTCAAATTAAAGTCTCGTGTTTATTAACCGAATCTTAACAATCCAAATTTATACTGAGGGCGAAATCATAAGAAAGGAAGGAAGATATAAATGAAAAAACTTTTTCTATCCTCTGTTCTTGGAATCATTTCATTATTAGTGCTGGGCTTTACATTGACTTATTTCATTGTAAAAGATCCAGATAAACATATGGCAGCAGATTCACAGCCAACAAATGCAAATCAAGAGCAAACAGGGGAAACTGTTAAACATCCGTATGCCCCGCCAAGCCTTGACGATGTACCCGTGGGAGAAGAGGGAGAATTAATTAAGCTCGGCCACAAATATGCAACTGAAACAAGCACCGCATTGGACGGATATGTTGGAAACACCTTAAGCTGTGCAAGCTGCCATGCCAACGGAGGATATGAAGGATCCCTTGATCTAGTAGGAATTTCAAAAACTTACCCGCAGTATAATCCCAGAGCTGGGAAAGAGGTCACAATTGAGGATCGAATCAACGGCTGTTTCAAAAGAAGCATGAATGGAAAACCACTGCCAAAGGATTCACAAGAAATGAAAGCGATGGTTGCATTCTACGATTATATTTCGCAAAATGTTCCTGATGGCACAACAGAAAGACCGTGGGCTAAGTTAAAAAGGTCGGAAGCGGATATTGAAAATGTCGATATTGAAGAAGGCCGAGAGCTTTACAATAAAGCCTGCATAACCTGCCATGGTGAAAATGGCGGTCAAGGTACACCTCTAGCTCTTTGGGGTGACGATTCATATAATATCGGAGCTGGGATGGCTAGACTAAGAACAGCCGCAGGCTTTATTAAAGAATATATGCCCAAGGCGGAAGTTGGGGGTTACTCACAAGGTTCTCTTACCGATGAGGAAGCTATGAATATAGCAGCCTATATTAATGCCCAAATGCGTCCTGACTTCCCTGACAAAATTTATGATTGGCCAAACGGAGATGCCCCTGACGATGCTGCATACGAAACCATTGCCGGGAAAAAGAAGGATAACACCGCGAAAAAGTAGGCCTAAAAACTTTTACAGAACCCGGTTTTATCCGGGTTTTTGATATTTTTATGAACAATTCTCGGACTCTTTCAAATGGAGAATGGATTTCTATATAATAAAACGAGAGACCAGATTGAATCATTCGCAAAGGGGTGTGACTTTTTGATGGAGAAGCTTAGGGGAAAAACGATACTGATTGTTGAAGACGAGGAAAGAATTAGAAGGTTAATAAAACTATCTTTACAAAGAGAAGGCTATGAAATATTAGAAGCAGCTAATGGCTATGAAGCAAAGGAACAATATTTAAAATATGACCCGTGCTTTATTATTCTAGATATGATGCTTCCCGGCTTAACCGGAAACGAGATTTGCACCTGGCTGCGTGAAGACTTGAACAGCAATGTGCCTATTATTATTCTTTCAGCCAATCACAGTGAAAGAGACCGGATTGAAGGTTTGAAATTGGGTGCAGACGACTATATGGCTAAACCCTTTAGTTTAGAGGAATTAACGACCCGAATTGAAACGGTTTTAAGAAGAACAGCGAACCGGTGCAGCAAAATCAGCTATCGCGGGCTCACACTTAAACCGATCGTTGGCATGGCCAAATTTGTAGATACACCCCTAGACCTAACCCTCTTTGAATATAAATTGCTTTACCTTTTTATGACTCATCCTGATCAAGTATTTTCGAGAGAACAAATTATTTCATTAATCTACAATCATGAAGAAAAATTAATTAACGAACGCACGGTTGATGTGCACATTAAAAACCTTCGTGAGAAAATTGCCCATTACTCAGACTACCCTTTTATCCAAACGGTTCGGGGAATTGGCTATAAATTCACAACATAGAAGGAAAAACATCCCCCAATCAGAAGGATGCTAGATTTCTTTTCTTTGAAAATAGGTAAATCTTGATAGAAAAAATAAAACAAGCTGCCGATGACAACGATAAACAATGTTTCGAACGATACATTCAACGCGCCAAAGCTTTCTCCTTGTCCAGGCATCATAAGCAGAAATGGCTGTGCCCACGGATAATAAAGACCGAATTTCTCTGAATTCACGATTAGAATATTGGGCAATGTAAAAATCACATTAATCGCTAGTGGTGCTGCAAAGCTTGACCAGGCAGTTGACACAAAAAGCTGTAAAGCAGCAAGTGGCATACAGGCAACCCAGCCTCCGATTACACTAATCGCAATGATTTTCCATGGAATGGCTGCTTCATAGCCTTTAAGCTGCCCGATAAGCAAAAGCCCTCCCGTAAAAAGATTTTGAGTCAGTGCAAGTAACCCCATCACGATGATGAATTTCGCTATATAGACATTGCCCCTTAAACCGCTGGCCAATCGTAAAGCCATCAAGACCCGGCAGCAAAACATCTAATATGACGAGGTCATGATCTGAGACCATTTTTTCAGCTCCATCACCCGATTTTAACCATTCAACCTTATATCCCCTTTGCTCTAAATCTTCTTTTACCCAGCTGCCAATCTCCAAATCATCTTCTATATATAAAATTCTCCTCATTATTCATCACCTAAGCTTATAATAGAGAAAACGAACTGGAAATAAAAGCCTATAATAATAAAGTTTCAGCTAATAATAATTATTGCTATAATTAAAAATGGATAAAAAATTAATCAAATCGAAACCTGAATTTTGGGAGGAAGGTATCACATGACAATGAAAAAAGTTCTAACAATTGCTGGCTCAGACACAAGCGGGGGTGCCGGAATTCAAGCTGACCTTAAAACATTCCAGGAGCTTGGCGTATATGGAATGACGGCTCTGACTACTATCGTAACGATGGATCCGAAAAATAATTGGAACCATAACGTGTTTCCAATTGCGCTCGACACTCTTGAGACTCAGCTGGAAACGATTCTTTCAACAGGCATTGATGCAATGAAAACAGGTATGCTTGGTTCAGTCGAGATCGTTGAGCTTGCAGCCAAAACAATTGATGAGAATCAATTAGATAAAGTAGTCATTGATCCGGTTTTAGTTTGTAAAGGAGAAGATGAAGTTCTTCACCCTGAAACAGCAGATGCGTTAAGAAACATTCTTGTCCCTCGTGCAACAGTTGTGACACCTAACCTTTTTGAAGCGTGGCAGCTGGCACAAACAGGACCAATCAAAACAGTGGACGATATGAAGGAAGCCGCTGTGAAAATCCATGAACTTGGAGCAAAATATGTTGTAATCAAAGGCGGCAGCAAGCTAAACCATCCTACAGCCGTTGATCTTTTCTACGATGGAAAGGAATTCAAGCTTTTGGAATCTGAGTTGGTCAACACAACCTATACACATGGGGCAGGCTGCACATTCGCATCAGCCATTGCAGCTGAGCTTGCGAAAGGCAAAACGGTTGTTGAAGCCGTTGAAACAGCAAAAGATTTCATTACTGCTGCTATTAATCATGGCTTTAAATTAAATCAATACGTGGGGCCAACGATGCACGGTGCATACCGTCTGTTTGGCGCTGGGCGATCAGGAGCAACTGAATAAGTTTTTTTACTGTAATTTTACAGGGCCTTTTTGGCTCTGTTTTTTTGCAAAAATGCTCCATTCATTGGTACGTTCACGCTATATCTCATCATATAAGCGTTATTTTCGCATTTATTGTCTATTTTTAGTAATATAAATGGGGAAAATTAAATTACGTGGTTCATGAGTCTTTCATAGTGAGCGTTTTTATTGAAGACACACAAAATCGCAGCCCATGAACCTTTCATAGTTAGCGTTTTGATTGGGGATACACTAAAACGCATTCCATGAACCCTTCATAGTTAGCGTTTTGATTGGGAACTCACTATAACGCGTTCCATGAACTTCATGGTGAGTGGTTTTCAAAACTCAGTAACAAAACACTCCCTATTAACACTAAAACCGATGTTGTCAAATAACCATAATATAAATTGGAAAGGAGGCCCATTATGGAATCAGTAATAATCGAGAAGGTGCAAAAGGAAATAGACCGCTTTGCTAAGAAAGATGTATATATTCATTTGGAAACGACTAACGGGGCCTATGCTTCCCATTTTGATAAGTCTTTTTTCTCTTCGGGGGCCTATATTCGAAATGCTCTTCTGCAATATGAGCACGGAAAAATAGTAGGAAATGGACCTTATCGGGTTGGGCTCAAAATGAGCTTTGGCTGGGTATATGCTGAAGGAATCACCCATTTTGAAATCGATGAAAAGGGGCGTCTCCTTTTAGCCGGACATGATAACGAAGGCAGGCTCGCTGTCGCGCTGCAAATTAGCGAGACACCTTTTTAAAGTGAGAATATTGACTTTTACTAAGACTAAATTAGTGATTGTATTGATTTAGCTATATGTGTGCATGTGAACGGGTTCTTTTAGGGACGAATAACTTAGAGAACATGCGCACATATGGCGGTTCTACATCTACAATATTATTTAACATAGCCTTTACTATAAGAAAGGAGACATCACAATGGAAAAAGAAAGACATATTCTTGTCGTATTCCCCCATCCCGATGATGAGGCATTTGGTGTATCTGGAACGATTTCCTCCCATATCGAAAGTGGGACGCCTGTAACATACGCCTGCCTGACTTTGGGTGAAATGGGGCGAAATATGGGAAATCCTCCTTTTGCCACAAGAGAATCCTTGGCCCATATTCGCAAAAAGGAATTACAGGATGCTGCGAATATTCTAGGGATTACTGATTTAAGAATGCTTGGCTACCGAGATAAAACAATTGAATTTGAAAATGAGGAAGTGGTCGCTGCCCATATGGCGTCCATTATTAAAGATGTAAATCCTTCTTTAATCATCACATTCTATCCAGGCTATGCTGTGCATCCAGACCATGATGCCACAGGTGCAGCCGTCATTCGGGCGGTTAGGGAAATGCCTGCTGAAGAACGTCCAAAGGTTCATTGTGTGGCCTTTTCTCATAATTGTGAGGAAGAACTGGGCCAGGCAGATGTCGTCAATGATGTATCCGCCTTTGTTCATAAAAAGATCGCCACCATTAAAGCACATGTATCGCAAACCCAGCTGGTCGTAAGTCAAATGGCGATAAACCTAGAGAACCAGGATCCCGAGTATTTAGCCAGATTTCATAACGAGCGCTTTTGGACCTATTCGTTCTAGACGAAGGAAGTGGCTAAATTGAGGAAGTTATTCTTATTTATACTTTTGGCTAGTCTATTAACAGTTGCAGGCTGCAGCTCAAAAGCATCCTTTGAAACTGTCAGCATCGAAAAGGCGAAAGAATTAATTAACGAGGGAAAAGTAACTGTTATTGATGTCCGTTCCCAGGATGAATATAACGAAGGGCATATCCCAGGGGCCACATTAATTCCCCTTCCTGAGCTAAAAGATCGTACAGATGAGCTTGATAAGGATACCCATTACTTAATTGTTTGCCGCAGCGGAAACCGCTCTGCACAAGCAAGTGAAATCCTAGTTGATAACGGCTTTAAGCACATCTATAACCTCGAAAAAGGCATGAATGAATGGAAATAATTCGAAATGCGGAGAGTGCCTGCTTATCGGCGACAAGCATAAGACAAGCCAGCAGGAAGGTTGTTCTTTAACCTTCTTGATGGATTGGCTTATGACCTCGAGCCGATGGCACTCGCAGCTAGACAGTTCTCTAATTCGAGAAAACTTATACTTTCATTCTTTAAACAAAAGCAGCTTACCCGAAACAGTTGGGAAAGCTGCCTTTTTCACGAATCTTCCTTTTTTCCCTCAAGCATTTCTTTTAAATACTCAAGCTGAAATCCGTCTTCTCTTTTTATCATTTTGACAATTAAGCGTTTCGTTAATTTCATCCTAAGGCCGCTCGTTTTCACAAAGGCATCCATCTCCACCTGGGTTCCTTCCTCAATCTCATGGAAAGCGTAAGCATACTCGGTGATCAACCCGTTAGAGTTGCTCCTAGTTGTGAATGCTTGATCCTGTATATATTGAATCATCTCAATGTCTGCATTAACGGTATTTCCTCGAACGGATCGGCTTTCCTTGAATCTTGTTCCTTTGCCAATCGGCCCTTCTGTGAGCTTTTCCATTTTCACGACATTGGGCATGAGTTCGGGAACATTCTCCATACTGGCCATGTAATGAAAGACTTCTGAAATTGGTTTATGAATAATTACACTAGAACGGAAATCTGCCATAGCTAAAGCACCTCTGCACCCTTTTAAATACCTTTATTATACATAACTCTATTAAAATAAACTATTAGAGTTTATTGTGAAATAGGGAGCAAAAGCGGCACCAATCTGTAATAATAATGTTCTTCCCGCTAACTTCAAGAAGTCCATCCTTTTTGAGCTTTGAAAAAACCCGGCTGACGCTTTCTCTCGTTGTTCCAACTAGAGTAGAAAATTCTTGTACGGTAATCGGAAGCTCGATATGCATTCGGTTACAATGATTGGCACCAAACTTTTCAGCCAAACGTTCTAATGCCCGGATCGTTTTCATATAAACATCAAGTAAAGCAATATCCCGCAGAATCGAAGTAAAATCACGTAGCTGCACACTCATATAGCGAATCATCTGAACCGCCAACTCTGGGGAAACTAGAAACTCTTGCTCCAAGTCTTCCGTTTTCAAAAAATACACTTCTCCGTCCTGAATCATGGTCGCGGTTGCTGGATAGCAAGTTCCCTCCTCATTAAATAAGCATGCCTCAGCGAAGAGCTCCCCCTTCTTCTTAATACAAGTGATCATCTCATTCCCTTGATCGTCCTGCTTCGTCAATTTGACAATGCCTGAATGAACAAAGAATATTCCTTCTGCCTTATCATATTCTGAAATAACTTTTTCTCCTTTTTTAAAGGGTTTCTTACTAATTCTTTTATGAAGCAGCTGATAAGATTGTTTTGGGAGATCCTTAAATATCTCAATTTTTTCTAAAAAATGTTCGATGTCTGATTGATGTGCTTTCATACTGATACACCCCCGATTTCATTTACACTTACTATCATTGTATCGGAGGGGTATGCCATAAAGTGTGAGCAATCGCACACTTTTACCAACTTCAGAGTAATTGGACTAAACACCTTAATTTGTTCATAAAGCCTTATTAAATAATACATATTACAAAATGAGTGATTACTCACTTTACAACTTGCAAAATTTCACATAAACTATTAGTGAGTGATTACTCACTTTAAAAAAGAGGTGACAATAGTGGAAGATAATATTGTTTCAATTCGAAATGTGTCTAAAGCTTTTGGCAAACATGACGTACTGAAAAACATCAGCCTTGAGATTGCACCCGGAGAAATTTTTGGCCTTCTTGGCCCTTCTGGCGCTGGAAAAACGACATTAGTTAAACAGCTAGTCGGACTTGATCTCCCAACTAAGGGAGAAAACTTCATTTTTCAAGAGAAAATGCCTAAACTCAATCTTATTGAAAAGATCGGGTATATGGCCCAGTCAGATGCTTTATATGGAGAGCTTTCTGCTAAAGAAAATCTTGAATTCTTCTCTGCCCTTTACGGTTTAAAAGGGGAAAAACGAAAGCTTCGGATTCATGAAGTAATGGAGACGGTCTCCTTATCTGAACATGTCAACAAGCTTGTTTCGGCGTACTCTGGCGGAATGAAACGGCGCCTTTCGCTGGCTATCTCGCTTTTACATCAACCGAAGTTGCTGATTCTTGACGAACCGACAGTCGGCATCGATCCTGTTTTAAGAAAGAGCATTTGGGAAGCTTTTTATAAGCTTAAGGATGACGGCACAACCATTATTTTGACGACCCATGTAATGGATGAGGCAGAGAAATGTGACCGGCTTGGCATGATTCGAAATGGAAGGCTCATAGCAGTTGGCACGCCAGACGAATTGAAGGAAAAAACAAATTCCCATAATATTGAGGAAGCTTTCCTTGTGTATGGAGGTGCTGAAGGATGAGGATTTCCGCTCTAGTTATTCGAATTCTGCGCCAAATTGTCCGGGATAAGCGGACAATGGCCCTCTTAATTTTTGCGCCCATTCTAGTCCTGTCTATGCTCTATTTAGTCTTTAATGGCGATGATTATGAACCGAAAATTGGTTTAGTAGATGTGCCTGAGCAAATAGCAGATGTGCTAGATTTAGATCATGCTGAGGTTACAAGATATGACTCTATTCAAGAGGCTAAGAAGGATTTAGCAAATAAAGCATTAGATGGGTATATCATGTTTGAAAATCAGCAGCCTGCTGTATTCCTTGAAGGAAGTGATCCAGGTGCGAACGGCTCTGTTATGAAATGGTTACAGGATGCACTAAAGCCTTTACAACAAGGCGGGCAACAAGAGGCGGCAGAAATTAATTATTTATATGGTTCGAGCGAAATGGGTCAGTTTGATTATTACGGTCCGATTCTCCTAGGTTATTTCGTCTTCTTCTTTGTATTCCTAATTGCTGGCGTCTCCTTTTTACGGGAAAGGACGACAGGAACGCTGGAAAGGCTCTTATCAAGTCCTCTTAGGAAATGGGAAATCGTTGCTGGCTATGTTTTCGGCTTTGGAATATTTACGGTGATTCAAGCAACGATCATTGCTTGGTATTCCATCTATGTGCTAGGTATGATAATGGAAGGCGCCTTCGGCTATGTTCTTCTTATTACATTACTCGTTTCTCTTACGGCCTTAACGTTAGGAACTTTATTATCATCCTTTGCCAATAATGAGTTGCAAATGATTCAATTTATCCCGCTTGTGATTGTTCCGCAGCTGTTCTTTTCCGGTTTATTTAACCCTGACACCATTTCAAAGTGGCTCAGCTGGATTGGTCCTTTGACCCCTCTTTATTATGCGAATGAGGCGTTGCGAAATGTGATGATCAGAGGGTTTGGCTGGGATATGATTTATCAGGACTTGCTTATATTAGCGGGATTTTCCCTGCTATTTATGATGCTTAATGTTGCTGCACTAAGAAAATACAGAAAGCTATAAAAGCGAGATGCATTTATTTATAATAGATAAAGAAGATGTCGAAAAAAGGAGCTGTTCACCATATTTGAGCAAGATTCATTGATTACCCAACTTTTCGATGATGAAAAAGAGTTAACAGATAAACAGAAAAAGATTATTCTCGCCGCGATTGACTCCTTTTCTGAAAAGGGCTATGCTGCTACATCAACAAGTGAAATTGCGAAGAAAGCAGGTGTAGCGGAAGGGACGATTTTCCGGCATTATAAGACAAAAAAAGATTTGCTATTAGGTATTGTTGCTCCTACAATGGCTAAGCTGCTTGCCCCTTTTGTCATTAAGGATTTATATAAAGTGCTTGATACGAAATACGAGAATTTTGAAGACTTTCTAAGAGCCATGATTGAAAACCGCGTGGCCTTTGCGAAAAAAAATATGCCTCTCTTGAAAATTTTGATTCAGGAAATCCCGTTTCACCCTGAGCTTAAAGAGCAATTTTTCGAACATATTGCCAAAAAGGTATTTGAACGCTATGTGAAAGTAACGGAGCATTATCAAGAAAAAGGGCAGATTATCGATATTCCTCCACAGCAGGTCATCCGCTTAACGGTTACAACCATCATGGGTTATCTTATCGGACGGTATATTCTGTTCCCTGATGCTACTTGGAACGATGAGGAAGAAATTGAACTTACCATTAAATTTCTTATGCGAGGTCTAGCCCCTAATTAGCATCTGACATCTCTTAAAACTTGGTGCCAGGCACCGTTCATGGAAAAACGCAGGTAATTGTCCATGTGTGGTGGACATTTTAGTTTATCTAAAAAAGAGAATTGTCCTCTCTGTTATGATTATCAGAAGGGACAATTCTCTTTTCACTTTTAACTTAATTTAACAAATATCTGCTATATGAAAATGTAAAGCTAGTGCTCGGCCTCTATTAAAAAGTACTGCCAATTGTACGCTCGTCCTCCTGAACAAACAACAGGATCTTTCCACGATCCAGTTTCATTTCGTACACATCCGCTTCTTCTTTGGAAAGCCCCATCTCTTGTATTTTATGACGGAGGACATCTCCTCTGCCTTCAAATAAATTCTTAACAGCTGTACCAAGGCCTTCTTCCTTTATACCAATTGTATTAATGCCCAATTGCCCTGCTAACTCATCCGTCCGACTTTTTTCATGCGCCAACACATACATATCATCTGGCTGGACTCCACTGAATTCAAATGCTTTAACCTCATTTAAGACCTGGACCACATTATCACATTCTCTGACAATTAATTTTGTATTCATTGAATTCCCTCCATTAGTAATTTATTTCGGTTGCTCACTGCAACCTTGCTTAATATGTACCACCGTCTATTAAATCTAAAACTCTTATTTTTCCATTTAATATTTTTGTAACAGGATTGAAAAGAGAGATTACTAGATAACATGTTTTGAAAGAAAAGATGAAGGGTATACATATGAAAAATAGCAGGAGGTGAAATGAAGAAGGCTCAAACCAAAACTTTTAGAGGAGGAGTTACAATGAGACAAGCCTTACGTATGACATCCGTAGTGGCGGCAGGGGCAGGTGTATCAGCTGCTGCAGTATGGTTATCTTCTAAATCTAATAGATTAAAAGCCGGAAATGTATTAAGAGACTGGAAACGAAAAATCAAGCCATCTCCATTAGATAAAAGTAAAATTCTCCCGATTGAAAAGGCGGGAAACCCACACCCACAAGATATTGAGGACAATAAAATGGTTGATGAGGGAGCCTTGTATTCGGTTAAATATTATAATCAAAAAATGCAATAAAAAGGTTGGGCCTCGGGGCCCAACCTTTTTTTATTGAGATGCCAACGGGATTCGATATAATTTATCATCCCTATCAAGCGGATTTCCGCGACCATCCGTATTATTGCTAATAAAATAGAGAGTATTATCCTTGATGAAAACATCACGTATTCGCCCGAGTCCTGAAATGATTTCTCGCTGCTCCCCCGTTTGCAGATTAAATTCCATTACAGCATTCCCTCTTAATGCCGCAACATAAAGCTTTCCGCTGGCATAAGCCATACCTGAGGGTGCCCACGTATGGTTGGCCCCAGAAGTAAACAATGGCGACTCCATGCCTGCTCTTTTCTCTGTCCCTTTGATGAGCGGCCATCCATAATTTTTTCCAGCCTGTATGACATTAATTTCATCATTGGCTGAAGGGCCATGCTCACTTTCATAAAGGGCACCATCTGCAGTCCAAGCAAGCCCTTGAGGATTACGATGTCCATAGCTATACAGGTATGAATTCGGAAGTGGGTTATCATTAGGGATAGATCCGTCCAAATTCATTCTTAAGATTTTTCCGCCTAAAGAAGCGAGATCCTGAGCGATTTCCGGATTAGTAGCAGCATCCCCAGTTGTTGCATACAGTTTGCCATCCGGCCCAATTTTTAGCCTGCCGCCATGATGAAATTGTCCACTCGGTATTTTATCCAGGAGCAGCCTCTTTTCACGCCAAACATTATTCTCAAGCTGGAGCACGACAATCCGGTTAAATTGGCCAGCCTGATCCGCGTAGGTATAATAGGCAAATGCCTCATTGGTTTGTAAAAAATCAGGTGAGAGTACAAATCCTAAAAACCCAGCCTCTGCAGCCGTAGCAAGCGGTTTTTCAAATTCAACCTTTTGCCGCTCTGTTCTTCCCTCTTCCACTTTCACAACTGCCCCAGGTCTTTCAGATAGATAAAAGCTGTCGCCAACTGAAGAAATCGACCATGGAATTTGCAGCTCATCGGCTATAACTTGCGGAGCAGATACTGGAATGCTTGCTTCCTGATCCTCAGCATCCCGCTTTCCTTCATTTGAACACCCAATCATGACCATACTTGCAAGACATATCATCGTTAGTAAACGTTTCACCATATCCCTCCCTTTCCAAAATTCCCATCATTCAAATATTAGTGTTTTCGCCATTTGATTGGATTCTTAAACATATTCTATTTAATTTCCATATGAAAAACAGGGAAAACATACTAAGATTAATAGTTCATAAAATTTATCAACCAATTTGAGATCATTTATCAGCCAATAATAGGATTAGGTCATGTTTATTAGGAAAGTATTACATTTATTCAACGGTATTTATGTTTTTAGTGTATGGAGCGCGTTTCCACATAATATCATCAATAACGATCACCATGAACCACTCATGGAGTGCGTTTCCACATGATTCCAACGAAAACGATCACCATGAACGCTTCATAATCTCAGCCAATGGTTCATTTCCTAAATATATTTACTTCCTTCCCTAACACTTAAGCTTGCCAGCGAAGTCGATTCGATAAATCCTTTAACCGATTCCGGATTAGTTTTGGAGTATTCCCTTAAAGCCCAGCCAATCGCTTTTTGTATAAAGAACTCTTTGCTGTCTTTATTTTGCTCGATGCAGCGGTATAAGAGATCCTTATCTGTTTGGCCCTTATATTTCAACTGAAAAAGGATGGCGGTTCTGCGGAGCCAGAGGTGATCCCCAAACGCCCAGCCTTCAATGGTTTCAGCAATAACCTCTGGGTACTTTTCAGCTATTGTCCCTACAGCTTTTGATGCGAGCAAATCAACTGTATCCCACCAAGACTTTGTCGTAATTAATTGCTCCATCAATGAGAGATGCTGCTTGTCTAGCTTTTTCAAACTCCTCTCTATATAATCCATGGCGGCATATTGGTATTCTCTTTCTTCCTTTTCCCATAAAGCTAAGACAAATTCCGGTTGAAATTCTTGCTTTAGCAGCCCGCTTTCTTGAAAAAATTGCCGGACTAATCCCTTCCGATCAGGCGACTTAATCCCGAGAAAGGAGAAATGGTTTTTCATGTAGGCTTCCATTGGTCCGGCTTTCTCGAGATCCCGGTTCTGTTCAAAAAGTTCAACTAATAATTCGATCATATTATGTACCTCAAATTCTTTTTACTATTATTTTAGCTTATTCATTCAGAAAGAAAACAGCACAACCGCTATTTCAAAAGTTTTGCTTGCATCTTACGTAACGGTCCCTTCTACCGAGAGTTGGCAAAACAGCAGTTTGAATATAAATACTAAATGAAAGGGCCTGCCGTCTAAGATGGCAGCCTCTACATCCGCATTCTATTCGGGAAAACTAGTATTCCGCCTCATTTATTCAGAATTAAAGGAATATAGCGAATTTTGTAGAATGTATACTAAGTTGAAGGAATTACTTTTACAAGAAAGGGGTTTTTTGGATGAAATCATTAGTATCTTTTTTTAACCGGCTTATGCAGCGGTACTTGCCTGATCCATTTTTATTTGTCATTATTCTTACCTTTGTCGTTTTTGGATTGGGGCTCATTTTCACAGACAGTGGACCATATCAGATGGTTCAGCACTGGGGTTCAGGGTTTTGGGGATTGCTTACGTTTTCCATGCAGATGGTTCTTGTCTTAGTGACAGGACATGTTCTAGCTAGCAGCCGAATTTTTAAAAAGGGGCTTGGAGCACTAGCAGGAACTGCTAAATCACCAGGGCAGGCTATTATTATTGTAACTATTGTTTCTATCATTGCTAGCTTAATTAACTGGGGCTTTGGCCTCGTAATTGGGGCTTTATTTGCAAAGGAATTAGCGAAAAAGGTTAAAGGCGTAGATTACCGGCTATTAATTGCAAGCGCTTACTCAGGGTTTATCGTTTGGCATGGGGGGATTTCTGGCTCTGTTCCATTAACGATTGCGACAAATGGACATTTTACTGAGGATTTAATTGGGGTTATTTCAACTGATCAAACTATATTTGCAGGATTTAATTTGATGATCATTGCCATAATGTTTCTGATTCTGCCATTTGTCAATCGTTTGATGATGCCATCAAAGGAAGAAACCATCACAGTAGATCCCGCTGTATTGCAGGACGATGTTCAGGCAGCTTCGTTGGAAAAAGGGGCTATGACCCCTGCTGAAAGGCTTGAGAACAGCCGGGTCGTTTCTTTACTCATCGGGATTTTCGGACTAGTTTTCTTATTCTATTATTTCGCCACAAATGGATTTAAATTGAATCTAGATATCGTCAATTTCTTATTCCTGTTCTTAGGCATTCTATTCCACGGAACACCAAAGCATTTCCTTGATGCCGTGCTGAATGCTGTAAAAGGAGCAAGCGGAATTATTGTTCAATTCCCTTTCTATGCGGGAATTATGGGCATGATGACAGCTTCCGGATTAGCTGCTGTCATTTCAAATGCCTTTGTATCGATTTCCAATGATTTTACGTTCCCATTCTTCGCTTTTATTAGTGCGGGAATTGTGAACGTCTTCGTTCCATCCGGGGGAGGACAATGGGCTGTTCAAGGACCGATCATGCTTGAAGCGGCTCAAGTACTGAATGCCTCCATTCCGAAGACAGCCATGGCTGTCGCATGGGGAGACGCGTGGACGAACTTAATCCAGCCGTTCTGGGCCCTTCCTGCTCTGGCAATTGCCGGGCTGCGTGCAAAGGATATTATGGGCTATTGTGTGCTTACACTTGTTGTTACGGGAGTTATTATTTCAATTGGACTGACATTTTTCTAATAGATTTTAAGGAGGATGAGCGATCATCCTCTTTTTTTCTGTGTAAAACTAAATTCTGGGTTGCTGGTAGCCGCACATGATTGTTTTATTTAGTTTGATAATTAAGACTTTGGGGTAAGTTATTGTTGTATTTACGGTTTTGCATTAAAATAAGCTTCTGTTAATAAATATTTAATAAAAGGTGATAGTTTTGAACGGTACAGCTAGAAGAAAAACAGCTCCTGCAGATTATATAAAGTTCTTGATCCCATCACTTATTGGTATAAGCTTATTCATGGTACCGATTAAATTTGAGGGCGATATTACAATTCCAATTGCCATTTTATCCGGGTGGATTCAAGGGGTTCTTGGTCCATACCTTCCGGCCATTATGGTATTTATTATCGTGTTTACGTTAATCGGGACATTGGCAGCTAAGATATTTCAGCCATTATTCATTGTTAAAAGTCCCTTTCTAAACAATTTATTAAACGTCCCGAAAGTATGGGCTATTGCTAGAATATTAGGCGGAATTTTCGCAGTTATGACCTTGTTTAAAATCGGGCCGGAATTTATTTGGTCTGAAAATACAGGGGGATTATTATTAAATGACTTGCTTCCTATTCTTTTTTCAGTCTTTTTGTTTGCTGGGTTATTTCTCCCTTTGCTATTAAACTTTGGACTGCTTGAGTTCTTTGGAACAATGTTTACGAAAATTATGCGTCCCATTTTTAAGCTTCCCGGGAGGTCTTCCATCGATTGTGCAGCTTCATGGCTTGGAGACGGGACGATTGGCGTTTTGTTAACGAGTAAGCAGTATGAAGAAGGGTATTATACGAAGAAGGAAGCCGCGATTATTGGGACAACCTTTTCTGTCGTATCCATTACATTTAGTTTAGTTGTCATTTCACAGGTAAATTTAGCTCATATGTTTGTTCCTTTTTATGCAACTGTGACACTATCTGGGCTAATAGCTGCGATTATCTGCCCGAGAATCCCGCCTCTTTCCAGAAAGCCGGAAACGTTTTACAGGGAGCAGGTGAAGGAGCTTGATGAAACGGTCCCTAACGGCTATACGTCATTTAGCTGGGGACTCCTCCAGGCAGTAGATAAAGCCCGAACGAATCAAAGTGTAAGAAGCTTCTTTGAACAGGGATTAAAGAATATTCTTGATATGTGGATGGGTGTTGCGCCGATTGTCATGGCACTTGGAACGCTGGCACTCGTATTGGCAGAATACACTCCTGTTTTTAAAATTCTAGGATTGCCTTTCATTCCATTGCTTGAACTTATGCAGGTTCCTGAGGCAAGGGCGGCTTCAGAAACATTGGTTGTCGGATTTGCCGATATGTTTCTTCCTTCAGTCATTGGAGCGTCCATTGAAAGCGATATGACCCGCTTTATCATTGCAAGCGTCTCTGTGACTCAGCTGATTTATATGTCCGAGGTCGGAGGATTGCTGCTCGGTTCTAAGATTCCAGTTTCACTTAAGGATCTGTTCATTATTTTCTTAGAAAGAACACTTATTACCTTGCCAGTGATTGTTCTGGCTGCTCATATTATTTTCTAATTGAAAAGACGGACCTGTGGAGGTCCGTCTTTTTTGCCCTTCAAATGTCCTTTCCAGGCGTACAAATTCAATTATACTATCCACAGATGGTGCCTGGCACCGGACTTTAGAAGCACTGGAAGGAGCGGATGCTGCGCAGGTCTGTTCCGTAGTATACCCAGCGGTTGCGTCTCCAGCGCCAGCCGGCAACGGAATTCCGTCCGACAAAGACTGGATAGAACCAGAAGCTCCGGCCATTTTCAAGCCAAATATAAGTATAACGGAATAAACATCCTCTTATTCCTCCTGGATCCACTGCAAATGTAGTAAATTGCTGCATTTGCGGTGTGAAGGATGGCGGCGGGGATGATGGAGGGCCACCTTGCTGGCCTGGCGGGAATCCTGGCTGTTGACCTGGTGGAAATCCCGGCTGTTGGCCTGGTGGAAATCCTGGTTGCTGGCCTGGTGGGAAACCTCCTGGCGGGTATCCCGGAGGTCCAAATCCCCCGCCCGGAAATATTCTGTCATCAATAGCATATGGCTCTACATTGTAAGGAAATGAATAGGGATAGTATCTGTAATCCATAAATTTTGTATCTCCTCTCATTTTACATTCCTTTTAATGTATGCAAAACGCCTACTTTGGTGTTTGACTCTTTAGTTCATTTGTAAGTGAGCCTTAATAAAGCAACAATCTTAGCATTTAGGGGATTAAATGAAAAGAAGGAATAAATCAAAAAAACTATTAACCTCACAACTTTTATTTTCCTTTAGACATTTGTAGAATTTCAGCCCTGATATCATTACGCAGCCGGTCAACTATTTTAAAGTCCATGGCACTAATATATATTTTTTCTAATTCCTCACGCTGTGCTTTTGCCTGAGCTAAATAGGAAATGGCCTCTTTCATTTTTGCCTTATATTGTCCGCTAATTTCTTTAATTTGTTCAGCAAAAATTTCATCCGTTCCCGGTGTGACAATGATTTCATACGTATCGATGATTTCATCTCCTGACCGATCTGGAAAGTATTCATGTGGACTCGTGCTGTCGAAAATCGCCAGACCTAGCTCGCGAAATATCAACATATCAAGACTGTGCGGGTCAAATCCGCAATGGTAAATTTCAAGATCGAACCCTCTTTTTTCACCCTCAGCAGCCAGTTTCCTTAGCATAGTAGACTTTCCAGTACCCGCGCGCCCCTTTACGAAATAGCGTTTAGGAAGGCCCTCTGTCAGATTTTGGACAAAATCAACTGCCCCAATGGGAGTGGCTGCTCCAAGGAAGCGATGCTTAACATTGGAAGCCTTATTTAATTGCATGTTTCCAAAGAATTCCTTTAACAGCTTATTTGTAAGCTGATCCGCTTTTGCAAAATCCATATTTTCTATATAAATGTTTTCCCATTTATCATGAATTTTCAGTGCTTCTGCCAATTTACTATACGCCATTTCAAAGGAACGGCTTACTCGCTCATTGATTTGTGTAATTTCCTCTTTTCGCTCTGCCAAAGCCTTTGAATCCCAGGCCTCACCTAGATTGACATATTCCTCCACGGCACCCGGTGTATTCGGTTCAATGACATGAGGAGCTGTTCCATCAACAATTCCCACCTTCAGAGCGGGAATAATGACACCATCAATCGAGTTATTGTCCGATGAGCAGTGGATATACTCCAGATCATATCCCTTCTCTGCCCATTCCGACCCAACGGCTTTCATAAGAGAGGACTTTCCCGTTCCAGGACCGCCTTTTAAGATGAATAATCGTTCAAGTCCTTGCAGGTTAGACTCAAACAAGCTGTAAAAACCACGTGCTGTATTTCCGCCGCCATAGTAATTTAAAATTTTTCCAGCCACAATTACACGTCCTTTCCCGTTCATTAGCCTGAATTGTTTTCACCTTTACCATATGCAATTGGGGGGTGATGGGTGAATGCCTATAGAGAGTAGAGCAATTTCCCATAAGTTAGAAGTTCAAAGGGGATTTCTCTAACGGAGCTTGGGGGTTCTTAGCCTCTAAACACTTACATTGAACAGCTCTATGTTAGGTTTTTTCTCTCCCTCGATAAAAAAACACCACAGCAACATGTCTGTGGGAAAAATTATTAAATCATTATAAGATTTCATTCCTTACCAATATCCACTAGCTTTGCTTGAATGACCTTGATCAAATCCTCAATCCCAATTTCTATCTGAGCACCAATTTTGCCTCCGCTCACAATAATTCTCTCTAACCCGGATGCTTGAATATCAATAAAGCTTGGATATTGCTTTTTCATGCCAACAGGTGAACAGCCGCCGCGGATATAGCCTGTCAGTGCTTGAATATCCTTGACGGCAATCATTTCGATTTTCTTTTCTCCTGCTGCTTTGGCAGCTTTCTTTAAATCTAGCTCTGCCTCGACCGGAATAATAAACACATAAGTTTGTTTGCTGGTCCCATGTGCGACCAGTGTTTTATAAACTTCTCTCGGCTTTCTATTAATTTTCTGCGCTACTGCGACACCGTCAATTTTTCCATCTTGATTATCATAGGTGATTAAATCGTATTTTACTTTTTTCGAATCGAGAATGCGCATGGCATTCGTTTTCCCTTGTGCCATCATCGTGCTCCTTACGGAAGTTTTTCCTCTATTTTATCACTTTCGCCTCAAGAAACGGAACAAACCAAATACACGCGCGCTTCATATGGTTTAAAGGAAAACAAGTATTGCGGGCCGTGATTTTCCACTGAATAATTTTGCAAAAGAAGCTGATCCGATCCCAGAATCCATTTATCAATCTGAAAATTCGCCTGCTGATCTGACAAATTTGTGAGAACCACCGCTTTTTTATCCTTATACGTCCGTGTATAGGCAAAAACTTGCTTATTCTCCTCTAAGATTAAGTCATACTGACCATAACTAAACACATCATTCTGTTTCTTCAACCGAATCATTTTTCTATAAAAAGAAAGAACCGACCCTTCATCCCGCAGCTGCGTCTCTACATTCAAATCTTTATAATTTGGATTAACCTTCATCCATGGCTGTACAATGCTAAATCCGGCATTGTCACCCGCTGACCACTGCATCGGTGTGCGGCTATTATCACGCGAGGAGGCCCAAATGAGCTTCATGATTTCCAGGTGACTGAATCCCTCACTTTGCTTCTTTTTATAGAGGTTTTTCGTTGCCACATCATCATAATCATCAATGGAAGAAAAACAAACATTCGTCATGCCGATTTCCTGCCCTTGATAAATAAATGGCGTCCCTTTCATGAAGAAATACATTGCTCCAAAGGCTGTCGCACTTTCACGCCAGTATTTCCGGTCATCCCCCCAGGTTGAAACCACACGCGGTTTATCATGGTTTTCAATAAACAACGCATTCCATCCATCCTTCTCTAAACTCTTTTGCCATTTCGTCAGTACCTTTTTCAATTCAACAATATCAAGCTTTGCATCCTTTTCTTCCGGGTCCCAAAGTCCAAGATGCTCAAATTGAAAAACCATATCCATGACGCCCTGCTTTGATCCTACCCATTCCCCCGCATCCCCAACCGTCACTCCGTTTGCTTCCCCAACTGTCATCACATCCCATTTTCCATAAGTCCGCTCCTTAAACTCCTTCAAAAACGCATGAATCCCCTTTTGATTCAAATGCATCGGGAAAGACGGGACATACTTTAATTTCTTTGGATTAGGCAAATTGGGTAGACCCGCTCGCTTTTTAATATGGCTAATCGCATCAATCCGAAAGCCATCAATCCCCTTCTGAATCCACCAATTAACGATTTCATACAGTGCTTCGCGAACTTCCCTATTCTCCCAGTTTAAATCTGGCTGCTTAACTGAAAATAGGTGGAGATAGTATTGCTTTGTCTTATCATCATATTCCCACGCCGAACCGCCAAAAACACTTTCCCAGTTATTCGGCTCACGCCCATTTTTTCCATCACGCCAAATATACCAATCTCTCTTCGGATGACTTTTTGAGAACCTAGATTCAATAAACCAAGGATGTTCATCACTTGTATGATTGAGAACAAGATCAATGATTAACTTCATGCCTCGTGTGTGTACCTCTTCCAGAAGCTGATCAAAATCACTCATTGTCCCGAAGTCTTCCATAATATCCTGATAATCTGAAATATCATAGCCATTATCATCATTTGGCGATTTAAACATCGGACATATCCATACGGCATCCACACCTAATTGCTGGATATAGTCAAGTTTTTGTATGGTCCCCTGCAGATCGCCAATCCCATCACCATTCGAATCCTGGAAGCTCCGCGGATAAATTTGATAGACAACTGCTTCCTTCCACCATTCGTTCATGCTGTAGCACCCTCTCTTTCCATTAGTTTAACCAAGAGAGTTAGATAACTGTAACCCCTTCTTAACCTTTTATTCTTTGATTTAAGCTATGATCTAAAGAGGTGCGGTTTAGATTCTCCTTAACGCCACTTTCCTGGCGTATTGGTATATATTTTTAAAATAAAAATCTCCTTACCTATTTTATTGAAAAGATCTGGGTTTATGATTTTCCTATACGTATAAAGGATCATTAAATTCTTAGCATAGAAAAGGAATAGTGGCATTTATATGATTCCCTTGTAAAAAATGGTATTATATTGTTGTGTGGCTTTTGTACTAAAAAGCAAATGAATGCAACCAAGAGTTTCATCTTCCTAATCCTTTCATTACCTACATAAAATCCTGTAACTATTGAAGGAATGAATAAATCATTATTAAGGAGTATTCATGATGATGAATCAAATTAATTTAGATAATCAGTTATTATTCATCCATGCCTTTGAACATGCAGGAATAGGAATGGCACTCATTTCATTGGATGGAAAAATAGTAAAAGTGAATCAGTCTTTATGTGACAGTTTGGGTTATGAAGAAAATGAATTTTTACAATTAAATATTTTGGACATCCTTCCTCCAGAGGAAGCTGAAATAGATCATCATATTGTTCGAGTCCTTTCCGAAGGGAAAAGAAATTCCTATCAAATAGAAAGACGTTATATCCATAAGAACCAACATTATATTTGGGCTATAATGAGTGTTTCATTAGTGAGGGATAAGGACGGCAGCCCTCTATTCTATATCAGTCAGATTCAGAATATCTCTGCCCGAAAGTTAGCCGAAGAAAAGCTGCGTGAAAGTGAGGGCAGATATCACCGCTTAGTGGAGGAATCACCTGATGGCGTTATTATATTAAAAGATGAAAAATGTATGTTTATTAATTCAACAGGGATCGAGATGCTTGGACTGCAGCATAAAGAAAGTATTATCGGGAGATCCATTTATGACTTTATGTTATTTCAGGACCATGAGCGTTTTAAAAAGCGTAATCTGCATATTCATTCTGTTGGCCCTTTTGAAAAGAAATTCATTCGCATGGATGGAAAGATCATACATGTTGAACTAAAAACAATTCCAACGATCTATGAAAATAACCAGGCAGTCCATATGATTATGCGCGATATCAGTGAAAGACAAAAAACCCAGGAACTAATGATTAATTCCGAAAAGCTCACAATCGCTGGCCAATTGGCGGCCGGAATTGCACATGAGGTCAGAAATCCTCTAACAGCTATTAAAGGCTTCTTTCAAATGATGGAAGGCGATTTAAAGAAAAATAAAATATACTTCGATGTCATCCACTCAGAAATTAATCGAATTGAAACCATTCTAAATGAGCTATTATGGCTGGCTAAGCCCCAAGAATCAAAATTTGTTCAGAAGAATATTGGGGTTGTACTAAACCATGTCCTCACCTTATTAGAAACCCAAACGAATTTAAATAACATCCAAATCATAAAGAATATTGAACAACATCTGCCCGCTATTAATTGTGATGAAAACAAATTAAAGCAAGTGTTTATCAATTTTCTCAAAAATGCAATTGAGGCCATGTCCCAGGGCGGCACCATACATATTGATATTCGAAAGCAGGATCCAGACTGGATTATGATTCAGATCACCGATGAGGGGTCAGGTATCCCCGAACATTTACTTACACGAGTCGGGGAGCCATTTTTTACAACGAAGAAGAAGGGAACGGGGCTAGGCTTAATGATCTGCAAAAATATAATCTCTGAACATAAAGGAGAAATAATGATCGAGAGTTCACCCAAAGGAACCCTCGTCAAAATCCTATTGCCGTATACTAGATAATTAAAGCAGGAGGTCTCCCCCTCCTGCTTCGTTTATTTATTCCGTTTTGGCAAAAGTGCTGGGCATAACAACTGCGACAACTTCACCGCGAGCACATACAGTATCATTTGCAAACACTTCGATGTCAACCTTCCACTTTTTCGGATGTATTTCTGTTACAGTCCCTATTGCTTTTAACGGGATGCCTTGAGGGGTCGGTTTAAGAAAATCAACCTTTAAGGAGCCCGTTACAAATCGCGGCGGCTCCGCTCCATCTCCAACCTCATGGCCATTTTTACGGTGCAAAGCCAATGCGGCAGATCCTGTTCCGTGACAGTCAATGAGGGATGCAATTAAACCTCCATAAACAAACCCCGGAATGGCAGTATGTTCTTCTTCAGGTGAATACACTGTTACTGTCTTTTCCCCTAGCCAGCCCGTTCTAAAATGGTGGCCGTTCTCGTTTAAGCGGCCACAGCCATAACACCAGGCAAAGTCATCCGGATAAATATCTTGAACTGCTTGAAGTACATTATCTTCCATTCCTTCTCCCCCTTTTCACAATATTATATAGTATAAGGCAATATCAAGGAAGCGCTTACAATTCATTGCTGTAGGAATATCTAATTCTGGGAATGAGCGCGAGCTTGCTCAACTTTTAACAATCTTCTTAAAATACCTCAGTTCCGTCAGAATTCATTTATTATTTTAAAAAAACTTTTTTATTCTAAATAAACTTTGGAATTGATTGATTTTATGCGATTTTCATTTGAGTTTCCTCATTTTACAAAAAATTGTTTTTGACAGTTTTAATTTCTAAAAAGTATTATGGTATAACATAAGGAGGTTTTTTTATGTCCAGTTTTGATAAAAGAAAGATTGTTGAAAGCGTCCCCCAAAAAGGATTCTTTGGTCATCCAAAGGGACTGCTCACTCTATTCTTTACTGAATTCTGGGAGCGTTTCTCTTATTATGGAATGAGAGCAATCCTTGTTTTTTATATGTATTATGAGGTTTCTAAAGGCGGTTTAGGGATTGATGAACCTACAGCCCTCGCCATTATGTCCATATATGGTTCACTCGTATACATGTCTGGAATTATCGGAGGCTGGCTAGCAGACCGAGTTTTCGGAACGTCTAATGGTGTATTCTATGGCGGAGTACTAATTATGCTTGGTCATATCGCCTTAGCTGTACCAGGCAGTATTACTTTATTCTTTATTTCCATGGTTCTCATTGTACTTGGTACAGGATTATTGAAGCCAAACGTTTCAAGTGTGGTCGGTGAAATCTATAGCGAAGAAGATAATCGCCGTGATGCAGGCTTTAGTATTTTCTATATGAGTATTAACCTTGGAGGATTTATCTCTCCACTAATTGTTGGAAGTGTGATGAAATATAGCTTCCATTTAGGATTTGGAATTGCTGCTGTCGGAATGTTTTTAGGATTATTAGTATTTATTTTTACTAAGAAAAAAAATCTTGGTCTTGCTGGAACGATTGTTCACAACCCGCTTTCACCAGATGAAAAGAAGAAGGTATTCACAAGATTTGGACTAGCTGCCGTTATTATTGCTGTGCTAGTTGCGATTGCCATCCCAAATGGGCTTTTAACCTTTGATAGCTTTATTGCACTTGTAGGGATATTAGGTATTTTACTCCCAACAGCTTATTTCATTGCGATGTATCGCAGCAAGAAAACAACGGATGTTGAACGTTCACGTCTCATCGCTTATATCCCGCTTTTCATTGCTTCTGTTATGTTCTGGGCGATTCAAGAGCAAGGGTCAACGATTTTAGCTAACTATGCAGATAAACGAACACAGCTAGACTTTGCAGGCATTCATATTTCACCTGCTTGGTTCCAATCATTGAACCCATTATTTATTATTTTCTTAGCACCAGTTTTTGCGTGGATGTGGGTGAAGTTAGGAAAACGCCAGCCATCTATTCCAAAAAAATTCTCACTCGGTCTATTGTTCGCGGGCTTATCATTCCTTGTGATCCTGCTGCCTGCTTACTTTGGCGGTTCCGATTCATTGGTTAATCCACTATGGCTCGTTCTTAGCTATTTTATCGTTGTGCTTGGTGAATTATGTTTATCACCAGTTGGTCTATCAGCTACGACTAAATTAGCGCCTGCAGCCTTCTCAGCACAAACGATGAGCCTATGGTTCCTATCAAACGCAGCTGCTCAGGCAATCAATGCACAAATCGTTAAATTCTACACACCTGCAACAGAAATGACTTACTTTGGTGTCATTGGTGGCGCATCCATCGTGCTTTCCATCATTCTTTTTGCTTTATCGCCAAAGATTCAAGGCTTTATGAAGGGTGTTCATTAATAGATATTTCGTCTCTTATATGCCTTAAAAAGAAACAAGGACTTCCTTGTTTCTTTTTTTATATATTATTCTAACAGAATATATAAACTATTCTGAAAAACAGCAATATTACAACTCTGTCAGACAAACACTGTATTACCAACACTAAAAATTATTTATATGCATTCTTAGGAAATTTCCTTTTGACAATTCAAAACTTTCAAAAGTATTATAGAATAATAAGGAGGTAGTCTTATGTCTAAATTAAATATGAAGAAGGTTTATGAAAGCGTTCCCCAAAAAGGTTTTTTCGGCCATCCTAAGGGATTATTTACCCTTTTCTTTACAGAGTTTTGGGAGAGATTCTCCTATTACGGTATGAGAGCTATTCTTGTCTTCTATATGTACTATGAAGTGTCAAAGGGCGGTTTAGGATTAGATCAGTCATTAGCGCTATCGATTATGTCGATTTACGGTGCACTCGTTTATATGTCGGGAATAATCGGCGGCTGGATGGCCGATCGGCTATTCGGGACATCTAAAGCTGTATTTTACGGCGGGATCTTAATTATGTTTGGCCATATTGCTTTAGCTATACCCGGAAATACAACATTGTTCTTTATATCTATGGTGTTGATTGTTCTTGGTACAGGGTTATTGAAACCGAATGTTTCGAGTATTGTCGGTGACATGTATAGCGAAAATGATGATCGACGCGATTCCGGTTTCAGTATTTTCTATATGGGGATTAACCTTGGCGCATTCCTTGCTCCATTAATTACGGGCAGTGCTATGGGGTATAGTTTCCATCTAGGATTCGGTTTTGCTGCTATTGGGATGTTCTTAGGACTACTCGTTTTTATTTTTACTAAGAAAAAAAATCTTGGACTTGCAGGAACAATCGTTCCTAACCCACTATCACCAGAAGAAAAGAAAAAAGTTTTTAAGATTTTTAGTTTATCTATTATTGTAATCGCTGTTATATGCGCAGCGGCCATTCCAGCAGGATATTTAACATTCGATGTATTTATTGCGTTCATTGGTGTTCTTGGTATTTTAATACCAACTTTATATTTCATTGTGATGTACCGCAGTAAAAAAACAACGGATGTGGAACGTTCTCGAGTCATTGCCTATATTCCGCTTTTTATTGCTTCTGTCATGTTCTGGGTTATTTATGATCAAGGGGCTACTATTCTCGCAAACTATGCAGATAAGCGTACACAATTAGATTTTGCAGGCATTCATATTTCACCTGCTTGGTTCCAATCTCTGCCTGCATTATTTATTATCATCTTTGCACCTGTATTTGCTTGGCTTTGGATAAAGTTAGGGAAGCGCCAGCCAACCATTCCGCAAAAGTTTTCAATCGCTCTATTATTAGCGGGATTATCCTTTATCGTCATTCTATTGCCAGGGTATTTGAGTGGCGGAGATTCGCTAGTTAGTCCAATTTGGCTTGCACTAAGCTATTTAATTGTCTCTCTTGGCGAGCTATGCTTATCACCTGTAGGACTTTCAGCTACAACGAAATTAGCACCTGCTGCCTTCTCAGCACAGACGATGAGCCTATGGTTTTTATCAACTGCTGCTGCAGGAGCCATTAATGCACAAGTCGTTAAGTTCTATTCACAAGAAACGGAAATGCTTTACTTTGGCGTCATTGGCGGGGCCTCCATCGTGCTCTCCATCATCCTTTTTATGTTATCTCCGAAAATTCAGAGCTTTATGAAGGGGATTCGTTAAAAAAGGACCCTGGTTCCGCTATTTATCTGAATTGCTTGTTTTTTTAAAGTTTATGGACTTAGGTTCCGCTAATGGGCGAAAATAAAGCTATTTTCTTATAGATTTCATTCATTAGTGGATCCTGTGTCCGATTCATTCGATAAAGTTGCGAACTTTATGGAAATAAGGGATTCTCTGTCCGCTAAAAATAGGAAAAAGTGCAAGGGGCATCTAATAAGTCGATTTTTCGACTATTGGATGCCCCTTTTCATATCAACACTATTGATTTTTTCAAATCCTTATAAACTATCTTCTTATATTTCTACTTTGCTTCCTAAAACCCGCTTTGTTTTTTACCTCTGTTTTTATATCCGTGAGGCAGAACTCATTAGATGTATCTTATAAAAAATAAAAAAACTAATATCAGAAACATTAGAGTGTTCTGATATTAGTGAGCAAACTAATTTATACTGCCTTTTTTTCATCGGGTGTTACTGGTTTTCTCTTGTTAATGAATTTTGCAATTACTGGATATAACAGGGTCAAAGCAGAGAATAATAGAATAACCCCTGAGATTGGTTGAGTGATGAATGATAAATAGTCTCCACTAGTAACTAACAAATGTCTTCTGAAGTTTTCCTCCATCATTGGACCTAAAACAAGTCCTAAAACCATTGATGCCGGTGAAAAATGATACTTTTTCATAAAGTAGCCAAAAACCCCGAAAAGTAACATAATCCAAACATTAAACATCGAATTTCCTACGGCGTACGATCCAACCATAGATAATAAAACAATTAAGGTGCCTAAAACTGAATACGGTAGTTTTAAAATAGCAGCAAATGCCTTTACTCCTAAACGCCCACCAATAAATACAGCGACACTAGCAATTAACATGGAGAAGAAAATACAATAAAGCATTAATGGCTGGTCAGTCATTAGCTGTGGTCCTGGCTGTAATCCTTGAAGAGCAAGTGCTGCCAAAATAATTGCTGTTGTAGGACTTCCAGGGATACCCAATACAAGCGTAGGAATCATTGCGCCTCCAGCTGCAGCATTATTAGCTGTTTCTGGTGCAAGGATCCCTTCCTCTTCCCCTTGTCCAAAGTTTTCTTTGTTCTTACTTGAACGCATTGCCTCACCGTAACTTACAATTGAAGCGATAGAACCCCCTGTTCCAGGAAGAATACCAATAACGGTCCCAATTACAGCTGATTTTAATAGAACCCATTTATGCTTAATTAGTTCGTAAAGCTTAATTGTTTCAAGAGAAACCTTCTTAGTCATATCTAAATTTACTTGCCGTTCTGTAACTTGATTTAATACCTCTGCTAAAGCAAAAGCACCAATCATAATAGGAATCATTTCTAGACCATTCATGAGCTCAATATTACCGAAAGTAAAGCGGTCTGCCCCTACAATAGGGTCCATTCCTATCATAGCTATCATAATACCAATCAAACCGGAGGTGATTGCTTTAACAGGTGATTTCGTACCAATAGATGAAATGACCATTAACCCTAAGACAGTTAATGCGAAATATTCAGCACTTTGAATTTTTAAAGCAACACTAGATAGTGGAGGAGCCAAAAATAACATAATTAAAACAGAGAATATTCCCCCAAACGCAGATGCACTAATGGCAAGACTCAGTGCTCTGCCTGCTTTCCCCTGCTTCGCCATTGGATAGCCATCAAAAGTTGTAGCAACAGCTTCAGGTGTCCCTGGTGTATTAAACAAAATGGCTGTAATGGACCCCCCATAGGCCGACCCTGCATAAAGAGCAACTAGTAAAATAATCGAAGGAAGTATCCCCATATAGTATGTAAAAGGTAACATTAGGACAATTCCCATTGAGGAGCTAATTCCAGGCAACGATCCGAAGAACACCCCTATTAGCATCCCTGCAAATACTAGAGCTAAATTACCGGGAGTCAATGTTGTTAATAAGCCTTCCACTAATAGTTGTAAATCCATTATTCTCCCCCCTTATCAATATAAGAAATAACTAAGTTCTTTAATAAAACCAATTCCTCTTGGCAGTGGAACTGACAAGACTTTTCCAAATATTAGCGTAAATGCCCCTGCGATAATAATTGAATTAATAGACATTTTTAAATACTTTTTTTGCCCTAGTAAATAAAATAACAGGAAACAAAATGCAATAGAAGCAAGAGTAAAACTAATAAAATCATTTAATACAATAAATACTACAATCCCAATTATTAGGCCGAAGTAGGCCACATTGATATTCAGTGCTTCTTTTCCTTCCCCTGCTTTCATTTTTCTAATTGAATTAAATAAGGAAATAAGAAGTAATATTAAGATGATTCCTATTAATACTTGTGGAAATCCCGCCGGGCCAATAGGGTCAGCAGATCGTCCTGTTGAAATAGCGAAGGACTCTTTCCCGAAAAGTCCCATTATAACTATAAGAACAACATGAAAAATAACTTCACCCATATGAAAACCTCCAAAAAAAGGCGGCTAAAATGCCGCCAATATTTATTTAAGCCCAATTTGTTTCGCTACTTTATCAAACATCTCAAAGTCTTCTAACATGGAAGCTTTAAAGTCCTCAGGACCTAAAAATCCATCGCGGATATTTGTCAAAGATTCCTCGTTAAATTTCTGGTACTCTTCCGTTTCATATGCCTTTTTCATTTGGTCTATTAGATAGTCTTTAACTTCCTGCGGTGTGTCCTTTTTGACAACAAAGCCTCTCCAAGAACCAATAGTAATGTCGAATCCTTTTTCAACAGTTGATGGTGTATCCTTTAATTCATCAATTTGCGTAATTCGCTCATCATTTAAAACAATAATAGGTCTTACCTTTCCATCTTTAATATAACTAACGGTGTTAATGAGTTTGTCTAGATAAACATCTACTTCCCCACCAAGAACAGCAGCCTTTACTTCAGAGCCTGATCCATAAGGAATGAATTTTACCTTTAATCCCGTAGCATCTGCTAGTGCACTCAATGTTAAATCATCTAGACCACCCGGACTAACCCCTGCAAATGTAACCTCTTTTTCCTTGCCAATTTCTAATAGTTTGTCAAAACTATCAATCTCACTATTTGCTGGTACTGATAAAACATAGATATCTTCTTGAATTCGAGCTAGGGGCTCAAATTCTTCAAGAAACTTTAGATTCTTTCCTTTTTCTAGAACATCCGCAATAACATGTGAAGGCGTTACTTCCAACACTGTATACCCGTCATTCGATTGTCCATGAGCATAAACCATACCAACTAATCCACCACTACCATCTTTATTTACTGGCTGAAAAGGCTTTGCCATGTTTTTAGACATAATCTCCGCAAATTTTCTAGCAAAGGTGTCACTCGCACTTCCCTCACCAAATGGCACGACAAGCTCAATTGGGCGTTTTGGATAGTCTGTACTGACCGAACCAGATTCCTTGGAACTACATGCGGATAATATTAAGCTAATGATGATAACAAAAGTAAGCAGTACTTTTCTCATTATAAAAATTCTCCTCCTTTGTAAACGCTTTAAAAATATTTGATAATTATTTCCCCATTAACTCAATGGGTACATATGAATTCCCTTCCATAATCCTTCTAGCTGTTCGGCCAATTCCACCTTTAACTAGCTTAAAAGATGAATTGTTTTTTTCTATATTAACATTTACTAGAATTGTCCCAGTTGGGTGTCCAATTGTAATCTGATTTGTATGATTGGTTGAAATTAATGAATTTGGGATAGTCCCAGGTATATTGCAGGCAGTTCCTAAACCAATCGCTCCACTTACCGCAAAAGCACGGTGCAAAGTACCCATTGCAATATATCTTCCTACAATGTCAATTTTCTCTTTTTTAACGAGTTCTCCATTTTCATCTGTAAAATCTTGTGCCTGTGAAACAATCACTATCTTAGGCAATGCATGTGTTTCAGGGGTTATTGTTTCCCCTTCATGAAAGAGGCCAATAAGTTTTCCACATTTCACACGTATATTTTCAATATTCCGCCTATTCACTTTGTTATTTATCTCACCCGAAAGTTCAGTTCCCATTAAGCCTAAATCAGATGCCTTAATGAAGACCAGTATATTCCCCACATCAATAATGGTAACTTCGATTTCCTTATTATCCCCTAAATCTATTAAATCGACAATATTTCCTGTTGGAAATAATTTACCTGTAAAGGCTCCACCAAAGTCGAGAAAGTTTACCATAATACAAGAACCAGTTCCAGATACCCCTGAAATAGAGAAATCACCATCATATACGATTTGCCCATTAAAAACAGGGATTTCAACTTCCATAACACGCATTGTATTTGTATTATAAATTTTAACGGTTGTATGGCCTTCAGTTATTTTTACTAATCCTTCTTCAACAGCAAACAATCCCACAGCAGATGCCATATTTCCGCAAGTAACGTTATAGTCAATATTTTGGCTGTTTGTACTCACCTGACCAAAAGTATAATAAATGTCACAACCTAGCTTATCTGTAACTCCAACAATGGCTACTTTACTTGTTAAAGGGGTTCCTCCACCAACGCCATCTATTTGACCATTTTTAGAACTCCCATAAATTTTTGTTATAACTAGATCTCTTTCTTCCGGATCTTTTGGTAAATCGACATCCTTTAGTATTAATCCTTTGCTCGTACCTCCCCTCATTAAAACGCTTGGCAACTTGTATAATTTACCGTGAATGTTCACCGGGTACACCTCTTAATAAATATTGATACCATGGTATAATCAGAGTATATTAAATATTAAGAAATAAATAAAATATTGGTTTTTTATAATAACCGATAAATTTTTTTTATTCCTATAGAAATTTCTTATGTATCTACTCTTAAATGGAGGAGAAATTATGGATCATCTGGATTGGCATTTACTTACTACTTTATTTGAGTATAAAAATATTACGAAAACTAGTGAGGTATTAAGAAGCTCTCAACCCGCTATTACATATAGATTACAAAGAATAGAGGATGAGTTTGGGGTAAAAATTGTTTACCGCGGTCATCGAGGAGTTTCCTTTACACCACAAGGGGAATATCTAGCAGAGTACGCTGCGCAAATGCTTAAAGAGCTCAGAAAGGCTAAGGAAGAAGTCCTGAATTTTGAAAATAATATACAAGGAATTTTAAGAATTAGTGCATCCAGCATCTTTTCAAGATATAAGTTACCACCCATCCTAGGAAGGTTTAGCGAAAAATATCCATTAGTAGAGTTTCATGTGGATACTGGATGGAGTGAGGAAGTAATTAACGCTATTTTTAAGGATCAGTCACACTTAGGCATTCTTCGAGGAAATTATAATTTTTCACATGAAAAGCAATTGCTTATGGAAGAAAATTTACTTTTAGTTTCAAAGACCCCGATTGATTTAAAAAAGCTTTCAAAGTTACCACGAATTTATTACAATACAGACACCTCTTTAAAAACTTTAATTGATAATTGGTGGACCGAAAATTATGTTTCACCTCCCACAATTACGATGAGAGTAGATAATATGGAAACCTGCAAAGAAATGGTACTAAATGGTTTAGGTTATGCAATTCTTCCTAATATTTTATTAGAAGGCGATGAAAAATTATATAAAACTCCTTGTTTAACGAAAGATGGCCAACATGTTAAAAGAAAAACATGGTTAATTTACAAAAAGGAATATTCAAACAATGTTTTAGTAAAGGCCTTTTGTGATTTTTTAAAGGATTGGGATTTTAAGCTAGGAAGTTCATAAAGAGATAGATAATTAGTAAATGGATGGGGAGTTATGCCCTTTGGTTGATTTTCACACCAAGAAAAGACCTCCCCTTGGAAAACAAGAAAAGGCCTTTTATAAATCTATAACTACTCTTCTTACCTGCTTTATATATCTACTTCACTTCCCACACCCTGTTTAATAGCCTTTTCATAGGCAGCCGATGCAACAGCCAAATCAAAATAAGCAATCCCAACTGATTTAAAAAAGGTGATCTCCTCATCCGATTCCCTGCCAGAGATTCTCCCTGCTGCCAGCTCTCCAATTTCCCCATGAAGGTCTGAAAAGCTCCATTCCCCTCTGTTAGCTGGAATAATAAAGTCACCAGCCTCATCTTTTACGCCTTCGATCGTATCAGCAACAATTTTTGAACATTTTTGAAGAGTTTGCACGTCTACCTCTTGCATATGCGGGAGATACGATCCAACACCATTAATATGTGTTCCAGGCTGCAGCGCTTCCCCTGAAAAAACAGGAGTTTCTGATCTCGTGCTGCAAATAACGATTTCTGCTTTCGAAACAGCTTCATCTGCATCATCCATAATCGTAATTTCTCCTTCATACTCTGGACTAAGATCTGCTATGCGACCTGCAAATGCATGTGCTCTTTCTTTCGTTCGATTATAAAGCATGACTTTCTTAATATCACGAACCTCCAGAACAGCCTGAAGCTGCTCCTCTGCCATTCCGCCGCAACCTATCACTGCTACTGTTGATGCTGTTTCCTTCGCCAGATACTTCGTTGCGATCCCGCTAACCGCCCCCGTACGAAGCCTTGTTAAATAAGAAGCATTCATACAAGCCAGATGATCCCCATTGTCGGTGTCACTTAAAATAATAACTCCCTGCGTGGTCTTTTTCCCTACTGATGGATTGTTTGGAAAAATGGTGACTACCTTGACAGCTGTTTTTCCGATTGGCTCCATTGCACTGGGCATATAGAGGGCCGATGCATTTTTTTCGGGGAATTCTAAAACTGTCCTGTGCGGACTAAGAATTTTCCCTTCTATGTAATGCAGTAACGCCTGTTCCAAGTCCTGAATAGCATCCTTCATTGTATACATCGATCGTATTTGTTTTTCTGATAAAACTAGCAAAATCAATACCTTCTTTCTGAAAATAGGAACCATTTTCTTCGATCCCTTTTTTATTTTTCAAGCTGCTTCTGAATCCAATACCTCATTCCTCCGGCTACGCACCGTAGAAATCACTGTTTAATTGCATACTATATTACCTGTAAAATTAAGACTTAACAACATTATAGTATGACTATTTTTATATTTCAAAATATTATACTTGCGGCTAGAGTTTTTCTCCCCTTCCAAAAAAGCATATCTTCATCATTTTTCCACTCCAAAGGATATCTGGCTAAACGCTCCTTTACAGTCCTAATGATGGACATAAGGGTTTTGATTGGTCTCAGCTAATAACGCAACATAATGTTGATTGGTCTCAACAATCTCTACAACAATACTTTCCTACTAAAATAAATCTCCTAATATTTCTATTTACTTTTTAATTTTATCTTGTTATCATGATAACATGGTAACGTACTAAAGGATTATGACAAAAGGTGGTCTACTACTAATGAAACGATTTTCAGCTATTATTCTAGCAATATTAACTGTGTTTGCAATTTTAACAGGCTGTTCATCAAGTGCTGATACGAAAGACAACGAGATAATTATTGGGATTGATGATAAATTTGCTCCTATGGGCTTCCGAGATAAGGATAATAATCTTGTAGGATTTGATATCGATTATGCAAAAGCTGCAGTCGAAAAAATGGGGAAAGAAGTTAAATTCCAGCCAATTGATTGGAAGACAAAGGAATCTGAATTGAGCAGCGGACGAATTGACCTTATCTGGAATGGGTATACCATTACTGATAAGCGTAAAGAAATGGTTCTTTTCACAAAGCCTTATTTAGCGAATGCTCAGGTTATTGCAACGAAAGCAGATTCTGACATTAGCGCTTTAGCTGATTTAGATGGGAAGGTAATTGGCCTTCAAGGACTTTCCTCTGCATCTGATGCCTTAAATGCCAACCCGATTAAGGACAGCATCAAGTCTGTTTCTGAATACGCGGATAATGTCCTTGCCCTAAGTGATTTAAAGGCCGGCCGTGTGGATGCGGTTATCATTGATGAAGTCGTGATTGATTATTATATGGCCCAAGAAGAGGGTACATTTAAGGTCCTTGACGAATCATTAGCACCAGAGGAATACGGTGTAGGTGTGAAAAAAGGCAACGATGAATTATTAAAAGAACTGCAAAAAGCCCTTGATGAGTTAAGCGCAGACGGTACCGCTGCTGAAATCTCAGAAAAATGGTTCGGTGAAGACAAAGTTCTAAATTAATCGTACAAATTATAGAAGCAAACAGGGTTTCCCTCGGAAAGCCTGTTTTGTTTTTGGAGGAATTCTTTCATGATGGAATACATTCTGACAATTATTAAGCCCATGCTTGAAGGGGCTCAGATGACCATTCTTTTATTTATTATTGCCATCGTTGTGTCCATTCCATTAGGCTTTCTTTTGACTCTAGCTGTTAAAAGTTCGATCAAGCCGCTTTCATGGTTGGCACAAGGCTATATTTATGTGATGCGTGGAACCCCGCTCCTATTGCAATTATTATTTATTTGTTTCGGGCTTCCTTTAATACCTGTAATTGGGGAATATTTAGTGCTTGATCGTTTTGTAGCTGCCTGCTTGGGCTTTATCTTGAATTATGCTGCCTATTTCGCGGAAATTTTCCGTGGAGGCCTTTTGGCTATTGATAAGGGACAATATGAGGCTTCCCAGGTGCTTGGCTTAAGCAAATGGCAGACAACGACACGAATTGTCCTGCCGCAAATGTTCCGAATTGCGCTCCCTGCTGTTTCAAATGAATCGGTGACACTTGTTAAGGATACGGCATTGCTATATGCTGTCGCTGTACCGGAGCTTTTACACTTTGCCCAGACAGCTGTTAACCGCGACTTTACGATTGTGCCGTTTTTCATCGCCGGTATTATTTATTTAGGTATTACGCTTATTTTAACAGTGCTATTTAAATGGCTAGAACGGCGCTATAAATTTGAATAAGAAGGATTGATATTATGGCTATCATAGAAGTATCCAACCTAAAAAAATCATTCGGTCATTTAAATGTCCTAAAGCAAATTACATTTGATGTTCAAAAAAATGATGTTATCGCTGTCATTGGCCCATCCGGTTCTGGAAAAAGCACTATGCTTCGCAGTCTGATTCATCTTGAAAAAATTGATGATGGCAGCATTTGTATTGACGGTGATTATCTAGTGAAGAACGGCGTGTACTCCAAACCGCAGGAACTGAATCGGATTACTTCCAAAATGGGTATGGTTTTTCAGCACTTTAATCTATTTCCTCACCTAACGGTAAAAGAAAATTTAGAAATTGCTCCTAAGATGGTAAAAAAGGAAACGGCGGAATCCCTTCAGAAGCGCAGCATGGAAATTCTCGAGAAGATTGGGTTAGCTGATAAAGCAGGCGTGTATCCTGGAAACCTCTCAGGCGGACAAAAACAAAGGGTTGCTATTGCTAGAGCCTTAATGATGGAGCCTGAAATTCTTCTGTTTGATGAGCCTACGTCAGCTCTAGACCCTGAATTAACTGGTGAAGTGCTGCAAGTAATGAAAAAACTTGCTGAAGAGCAAATGACGATGATAGTCGTTACTCATGAAATGGGCTTTGCTAAAGAAGTCGCCAATCAAGTTCTGTTTATGGATAACGGAGAAATTGCGGAGTCCGGCCATCCGGATCAACTATTCTCCAACCCTCAATTTGATCGGACAAAAGCATTCTTGAATCGAGTGCTATAGTAAGCTTCTGGAAAAACATTTCTAAATATGTCTTGCAATTAAGGAAACTTTCAGTTAACATGGAATACAATTAAATAATTTCTTATTTCAAGAACTTTTTGAAGTGAGGATAGAGGCGCAAAGACCATCAGTACACAATCGGAGGATAATGAGACCCTATGATGATTGTCGAAAGGGGAATTTGCCGAAGTTTTAGGAATCTCATGTTCTTAAAGCTGGGCCTGTGTTGAATAAATACAGGACTGTCATATAGGAGAGACTATATGGAGGGCTATCGCACAAGAAACGGTGAATTTCCACACTATTGTTTCTATAGCAGCAGCGAGTCCCTCGTTGTTGCTTTTTTGCGTTTAGTTTTAAATAGGCCCTATCACCTCTACTTTTTAATAAGAAAAGCGGAAGCGCCTTGATCACCCCCGACAAGCATAAGACGATCTACACGGAAAGGTGTACTTTACCTTTCAGGGTAGATTGGCTTATGACCTCGAGGGGGTAGGCGCTGGAGCTAGACAGTTCTCAAACTCGAGAAAACTTAAACTTTCTTATCATTTTAAAAAAAGGGTGTGTGAAGTTATGAATTTTGGTCAAGTACTTACAGCAATGGTTACGCCATTTGATCATAACGGTGAGGTTGATTTTGAAGCGACAAAAAATTTAGTTAACTATTTAATCGAGAATGGGTCTGATGGGTTAGTTGTCGCAGGTACGACTGGTGAGTCGCCAACTTTAACAGAGGAAGAGAAAGTGGCTCTATTTAAGTTTGTTGTTGAGGCAGCTAACGGCAGAGTTCCTATCATAGCTGGTACAGGATCGAATAATACAAGAGCTTCCATTAGCCTGACTAGAAAGGCTGAGGAGGCTGGAGTGGATGGCATCATGCTTGTTGCTCCATACTATAACAAACCATCTCAAGAAGGCATGTATCAGCATTTTAAAGCGATTGCTGAAGCAACGTCTTTACCGATCATGCTATACAATATTCCGGGACGAAGCGTTGTGAATATGTCAGTTGAGACCATTGTAAGACTTTCAGAAATTCAAAATATCGTGGCCATTAAGGAAGCTAGCGGTGACTTAGACACTATGGCCCAAATCATCAGCGAGACGCCAGCTGACTTTACTCTATACAGCGGGGATGATGGCCTTACACTACCGGTCCTGGCTATTGGAGGAGCAGGGATTGTTTCTGTAGCTGCCCATATTATCGGGAACGAAATGCAAGACATGATTAATAGCTTTAAAAACGGTGAGCTTCAGAAAGCCGCAGCTGCCCATCGCGAGCTTCTTCCGGTTATGAATGCTTTATTTAATGCTCCAAATCCAACACCGGTAAAAGCTGCTCTTAATCTGCAAGGCATTCAGGTTGGCGGAGTCCGGCTTCCATTGGTTCCTTTAAATAATACGGAAATGACTGCATTGCAGGAAGTATTGCAAACACTTCAGCCAGTAAATGCTTGATCATTAGAAGAGCCCGCACCTTAGGTTAGGAGCGGGCTTCTGTTATTCCTTATCGGCTAACTTAACACAAACGTTATTTTTTCCGCTTTTTTTGGCCTCGTAAAGTCCGAGATCTGCATGATGGAATAGTTCTTGAAATGATCGTACTTTTCCGTCTAAGTTATCCGTAACCCCCATACTGGATGTTATGGATACACTGTTTCCTCCCATTTCAATCTTTACATTACCGATAATCCCCCTCATTTCTTCAGCCCTTTTCTTGCCACTTTCAAGTGAAGCGCCCCTTACCAATACGACAAATTCATCCCCGCCATAGCGGGCGAATAGCTCATTTTCCTTCATTGTTTTTGAACAAGCATTACTTACTTGCTTAATAACCTCATCACCAAAAAGGTGACCGTACTGATCATTAATGATTTTAAAATTATCGATGTCAAATAAGATACAGACAATATTTTCATCTTTGACAGATGCTTGTTCTAACCACTCTTTTGAGGTGGTTTCTAAATAGCTTCGATTAAAGATACCTGTTAAAAAATCGGTATTGGCTTTCCTTTTAAAATCAGACATACTATGTTTAATTTCAAGCTTTAAAGCCGTTAATGCTAATTCTTGTTTATTAATTTCGTTTAACAAGGATATATATTCCTTTTGAACACGATACCCTAACTGAACATCCTCCATCTGCTCACATAATTGGCATCGCTCTTCTTGAATTGATTTTAATAGGTATAAATCACGATAGCTTTCCACTAATTCCTTTGCAACAGTTAAAGAGTCAAATGCTTCCTTAAATATTTTTTGCTTCCTATACCAGCTGCCTTGTAAATGATAGCATTGAGACTTTTCCCTTATAAAGGATTCTAAAATGGGGTCATGGATCATTTCATTAATTAGTGCTTTGGAAGCATGAAAATGATTGAGCTCAAGATAAGCTTTTGCAATGTTTAGCTTTACTCTCAGTTCAAGAATAGGACTGGCAGGTTTGTGTAATTTAGACGCCTCTAGTCCCTTTTGCCCCGCTTCTAAGGCTGCCCCATAATTGCCTTCCTCCATCAAAACATGACTGATATTGCTATATCCATTGCTAACTATATTATATTTCTCTAATTTCTTTCCTAACCCAATGCAATTCTCCAGTGTCGCCTTGGCCTTCGCAAAATCCTTATTATATTCATAAAGCAAAAACAATACATTGTACTGATGTAATAGATCTGCTTCGTCTCCAAAACGGCTGCAAACTTCAACATAGGCTTCAATACTATTAAAAGCTTCCTCTGTATCACCAATACAATAATAGGAAGCAGCGTGATTTATATGGGCAGTTAAAATAGATTTAAAATCATTGCATTCTTTTCCGCTCTTCAGAAGATGATAGCATGCCTCAATCGTTTCCTTATATTTTCCCTCGGCCCTAAGTTTGGTTACTTTTTGCTGTAATAGCTTTAAATCTTCTTTCTCCATATTTCTGCTCCTTAGTATATGAGTATAAATATGTATAAGTTATTTCTTTATATGATGTATTAGATTATACCTCATAAACTAGAGTAGAGCCTGTTTTTTCCTTGTAAAAAAACTTTATTCACAAGAAAAAAGAGAAGTGATAATCACTCCTCTGCACTGGGCCGTTTTTAGAACATAATTTATTATAAAGCACCTAATATAAAATACAGGAGAAAGAAAAACGCAATAACATACATTGTTCCTGTAACTTCTTTTTTTCTGCCTGTTGCCCATTTTAAGATCGGGTAAGCAATAAAGCCAAAAGCAATTCCGTTAGCGATATTAAACGTTAGCGGCATGATGGCCAGCATTAAATAAGCCGGGAAAGCCTCTGTAAAATCGCTAAAAGGAATTTCTTTTATGGATTGGACCATAAGACATCCAACAATAATCAATACGGGTGCGATCGCGCTATTAGGAATCACTTTAAAAATCGGTGTGAGAAATAGTGCCGGTATAAACAGCAATCCAGTTGTTAATGAGGTTAAGCCAGTTCTACCACCCGCGGCAATACCTGTTGCGGACTCAGCAGCAGTCGTTGTTGGGCTGCAGCCAAATAGGCCCGCACCGATAACTGAAAAGGAATGCGCTTGAAAGGACTTGCGAAATTTCGATTTATCTGGGAGCATGCCAAGCTGGGCACCCATATTTTGAAAAATAATGACCATCGATAAAGAAAATACGGCTGTCCAAAAATGAAACGTTCCAATTTGGCTAAAATCAAAAGCTAAAAAAACCTCTTGATAGCCGTTAAATGAAAGTTGGAAATCACGCAACTTTGAAAAGTCGACAATACCAAATAAAGCTCCAATAACTGTCCCGATCAAAATTCCGATCAAAAAGTTCCCTTTAACATTTTTCTGAAACAAGGCCACAAGAATAAGCAGAGTAAGCAGGGTCGTTAAAGCATGGGGATCGCTAATTTTCGCCAGCGCTACAAAGGTTCCCTCATTTGCTACGATCACACCGCCATTTTTCAAACCTAGAAATGCTATAAATAAGCCAATCCCTGCCGTCATGGCATGAATCATAGACATCGGAATAGAATTTGATAAATAATCAGCAACTTTCGAAGTTGTCGTTATCACAAAAACAATTCCTGCAATAAGAACAACGGCTAAAGCCTGCTGCCAAGTTAGACCGAAAGATAACACAAGGGTAAATACAAAAAAGGCATTGTCCCCCATCCCTGGAACGATGATTAGTGGAGAATTTGCCCAAAAGGCTAATAACATACAGCCTATGAAGGAGCAAATCACCGTGGCAAGAGTGACCGCTTCATAAGGCATGCCGGCAATATTCAAAATCGCACCGTTCACAACTATGATATAGGCTACCGTAATAAATGAGGTCAGACCAGCAACCATCTCTGTCCGGACACTCGTATGTTCTTCTTGAAGGTGAAACCATTGATTCAATTGTTTTAACAAGAGTCAATCACTTCTTTCTAAAAAAAGCCAGTATTAAGAAAAGCGCAAGCGCCTTCGGAACAATCAAAGGACAATTGTTCCTGCGATGTTTATTCGCAGAAGCTTTCCTTTGTGCCCACCCCCGACTAGCACAAGACGAGCCTCACGGTAAGGTGAGCTCTACCTTTCAGGATTGGCTTGTGAGCTCGAGGTCGACAAAAACGCGACGTCCTGTCGCATTGTCGACACTAGTACGTCCTGTACGTTGGGGGTAGGCGCTGGAGCTAGACATTTCTCAAATTCGAGAAAAGTTATACTTTCTTATATTCTAAAAAAGCTGGATGTCTATCCGACCTCCAGCTTTCAATTATAATTTATATTGCTTAACGTTTTCCAACATCATAAGGTTCCCCTAATGCCTTCGGTGCACGTGCTTTTCCTGTAAAAACAAGAACAAGCAATGTCAGCAAATAAGGAAGCATGTAGAAAAACTCGGTTGGAACCTTAGCAGCAAACTCTAATATTTGGAATTGGTCCTTTACTGCCTGGGCTAATCCGAAGAATAAGGCAGCGAGCATCGCCCCTACAGGATGCCATTTTCCAAAAATAACAGCGGCAAGAGCAATATACCCTTGACCTGAAATCGTATTAAAGGCAAAGTTGCTGTTAGACGTCAGAACAATGGTCGCTCCGCCTAGAGCAGCAAGAGAACCGCTTAACAACACCGCAGTATAACGGATCCGGTTCACTTTAATTCCCGCTGTATCAGCAGCACTAGGATGCTCACCCACTGCACGCAGCCTCAGACCGCTTGGTGTCTTAAATAGTATTAAGAAAATAACAATAACTAATAGAATGGCAAGATAAGTTGTTGGATAGGCAGAAAAAATCACTTTCCCGATAAAAGGAATATCGCTTAAATAAGGAATCCTTATCTTATGAAAAACATTTGCTAACATTGGTGTTTCTGCTGAACCAAAGAAAATCATTTTCACAAAAAAGAAGGTTGTGCTTGCCGCAAGAATATTAATAACTACCCCGCTCACAACTTGATTGGCTTTATATTTAATCGTAGCAAGGGCATGAATAAGCGAGAAAATGACCGTAAAAACGAATGCCCCTACTAAGCCAATCCAAGGAGAAAGAGATCCTAATCCTGCCGTTTCGGCATAGTAAGCGATAATCGCTGAAAAGAAAGCACCTGATACCATGAATCCTTCAAGTCCAATATTAATGACACCTGATCGTTCTGATATGAGTCCTCCTAGTGCCGCAAAAATAAATGGTGTAGAAAAGACCAACATTCCACTAAGGAGATTTCCGATGACTTCCATATGCTACGCCTCCTTTTTAGACTTCTTTTTCACTGAAGGGAAGAATGTCTTCACAATTCCCGGTGCAGCAACGAAGAATATGATAAATCCAATGACCATACGAATAATTTCTCCAGGTACATTTGCCCCGAAGCTCATTCCTTGAGATCCGTAAGTGAGTGCCCCTACTAAAATACCAGATAGCAGTACACCAAGAGCGGTATTGCCGCCTAAAATAGCAACAGCGATTCCATCAAAGCCGATACCTGAAGTAGTTGAGCTAATGGCAACATATTTAAAGACGCCTAACACTTCAAAGGTGCCAATTAAACCGCCAAACACACCAGAAATAAACATCGCCCGGACAACGACATTCGGCACTTTCATCCCTGCATAAAATGCGGCATGCTGACTTTGGCCAACCGCGCGAAGCTCATAGCCCCACTTCGTTTTATTTAAATAAACAGAATAAAAGATAACAGCAGCAATCATAAGCACAAAGCCCCAATGCATCCTTGCGCCGCCCATCAATTGAGAAAGCCAGCTAATCTGAATGCTTGCAGATTCTTTAATCATTTCAGAGCGCTGTGTGCCTTCTTGCGCCATAAATAAACGAATAAAGAATTGGCTAATGTATAGGGCAATAAAGTTAAACATGATGGAAGTAATAACTTCATTAATCCCTCTTTTCGCCTTAATATATCCAATTAAAGCACCCCATAGTCCGCCAAGCAACGCACCAAATAACACCGATAATGTTGCATGTAAAAAAGGAGGAAGATTCAGCTGCGTCCCAATAATAAGCGCCCCTAGAGCCCCCATGACAATTTGCCCATCGACCCCGATATTAAACAATCCTGACCGAAAGGCGATTCCAACAGCTAAGCCGCTCATGACAAGCGGAATGATTGTCCGAATGGCTTCGCCAATATCGTAGCTGCTTCCAAAAATCTTTGTTACTAAAGATTGGTAAGCTAAGACAGGATCATAGCCGCCGATTAACATGATGATAGCACCAAGGAGTAAGCCCACAATAATGGCAACGAAAGGGATCAATAATGATTCACTTTTGAGTCCTTTATACAATTTATCCATTCATGCTCCCTCCTTCATGTTTTCCTGCCATCATTAAGCCTAATTCTTGGTCACTCGTTGTTTCAGGAGTCGTCTCGCCAACAATTTCACCATCGAATAATACGAGAATTCGGTCAGCTACATTGAGGATTTCTTCTAGCTCAAACGAGATGAGAAGCACCCCTTTCCCTTGATCGCGCTGGGAAATAAGCTGCTTATGTACAAACTCTATCGCGCCTACATCGAGACCACGTGTTGGCTGTGCGGCAATTAACACTTTTGGCTGTCTCTCAATTTCTCGGGCGATGATAATCTTTTGCTGATTTCCACCCGACATCGAGCGAACCTTCGTCTCAATTCCAGGTGTGCGAATATCAAATTCTTTCACTAACCGTGTAGATAATTCATCCATTGCCTTCTTATTAATAAATCCATTTGGACTCATCTCTTTTTGATAATACGTTTGCAGGATCGCATTTTCGCTAACGCTGAAATCAAGAATAAGTCCATGTTTATGCCGGTCCTCAGGAATATGCGATACACCTGCCTCGGAAATCGTGCGAGGCGATTGATTGACCATACTTTTGCCTTCTAAAAGAATGTCTCCAGATTGAATCGGTCGCATGCCTGTCAGAGCCTCGATTAACTCTGTTTGGCCATTCCCGTCTACACCTGCAATTCCGACAATTTCGCCCTCGCGCAGAGAAATGGAAAGATGGTTTATAGCGTTTCTTCCTTTCTCTCCAGCTACAACTAGATCTTTCACATCTAATAAAACATCTTTAGGAATAGCTTTTTGTTTCTCTGTTTTAAAATTAACAGCTTTTCCAACCATTTTTTCCGCTAATTCCTGCGGATTTGAATGGGCTACTTGCAGGCTTTCTATCACTTTTCCTCTTCGAATAATCGTACAAGCATCGGCAATTTCCATAATTTCCTTCAATTTATGGGTAATTAAAATAATGGACTTTCCTTCTGCTACAAGGCGTCTCATAATCTCAAGCAATTCACCGATTTCTTGAGGAGTCAGAACAGCGGTTGGTTCGTCAAAAATTAAAATATCAGCACCACGGTAAAGAGTTTTAATGATCTCGACACGCTGCTGCATCCCCACGCTAATGGACTCAATGGTTGCCATTGGATCCACATCAAGACCGTATTTTTCAGAGAGCTCTTTAACCTTCTTACTAGCCCCTTTAATATCAATCTTTGCGCCATTCTTCGGTTCCATCCCTAAAATGATATTTTCAGTTACCGTAAAGGGCTCAACGAGTTTAAAATGCTGATGGACCATTCCGATCCCCAGCTCAATCGCTTTATTGGGGTTATCCATGACGACAGGCTTGCCATTTACATAGATTTCGCCCTCATCAGGCTGATATAATCCAAATACAATGCTCATTAAGGTAGATTTCCCCGCACCATTTTCCCCTAGCAAGGCATGTATTTCGCCGCGTTTTAATTGAAAGCTGATGGAATCATTGGCAACCACTCCTGGAAAACGCTTCGTGATCCCCTTCAATTCGAGTACACTATCAGTCATTGTCAAACGGATACACTCCCTAAAAAATTTTGGGGCTGTCTATGACAGAGGCTGACCCTCTGCTTTTAAGACAACCCTAAAAATTGCTTTTATTTTTCAGGCACGACAATCTCACCATTAATAATTTTTTGGCGATATTCCTCTACCTTTTCAAGTACTTCTGGGGCTACGTTTTTATTAGAGGTTGGGGCGATATCCACACCATTCTCTTTTAAACCCATTAACGTCACTTTTCCGCCTGGGAAATTGTCTTCAGCTAAGCTTTTTGAAACTTGGTAAACGGCTTCATCAACCTTTTTAATCATTGAAGTTAATGTAACATCGTCTCCAAATGTTAAGCTTTGGTCTTTATCTACCCCAATAACCCAAACGTCCCCGCCTTTGCTTTTGCGTTCCTTTGCTTCATTAAAGACACCATTTCCTGTTAGCCCTGCCGCGTGGAAAATAATATCGGCGCCATCGTTATAAATCGTTGATGCTGCTGATTTCCCCATATCAACACGGTTGAATAAACCTGTATAGTTCACAATCAATTTCGCATCTGGATTAACAGCTTTAATTCCTTCTCTAAAACCAGCCTCAAAACGTTTGATGACCGGAATTTCCATCCCGCCGACAAAACCAATTTTATTTGTTTTTGTTGTCAGACCAGCAATTACCCCTACAAGGAATGCCCCTTCTTGTTCCTTAAATGCTACTGCTGCCACATTCGGCACAATGATATCCGAGTCAACGATCCCGAATTTAGCATCAGGATTCTCGTTAGCCAGCTGTGTAACCGCATCTGCCAGTGTAAAGGCTGTTGCCCAAGTTAAGTCATAACCGCCTTTAACAAATTGCAATAAGTTTGGCATAACATCAGCATCGGTTTTTGGCTCTAAGTATTTCACTTCAAATCCGTAGTCTTTATTTAATTTTTGCAGCGCTTCCCAAGCGCTTTGGTTAAATGATTTATCATTTACACTTCCTAAATCAGTAACCATCCCAACCTTTAGCTTTTTTACTCCCTCATTATTACCATTTTCTGTGCCATTATCGTTTGCATTATCCTTTTGTCCACATGCTGTAAGAACAAGGGTAAGAATTAATATTAATGGCAGGATTTTACCCATAACTTTTTTCATTTTACTTCCTCCTTTAGTTTTGAAAATACTCTCGATTATTTTGTCCAACTCATTGGTCTAAATCCAAAGTATTCTTCCCTTTTCAACAAATTTTTTATTTTAATTCCCATGGTATAATGTTCATTATCATTCAAAAAAAGCAGAAACAATGAACTGAAAGGTTGGATTTCTTTGATTACCAAAATCACAGACTGTGCCATTTTCTCAGATATTCCCGAGAATGAATTATCTAAAATCACTCCTTTATTTAAAGAGCGTCTTTTCAAAAAAAACCATGTTCTAATGTTTGAAAATGACCAAAGTGATGAGATTTATATCATTCGCTCAGGAATGGCAAAAGTCTGCCGTATACATGAAGGCAGGGAAATTGTCCTTGGTATAACAATGCCTGGAGATATTATTGGTGAGACAGAAGCACTTTCCAACGATCAACACCGGATCTCATCGATTGAAGCTATAGAGAATGTTTCAACCTGGCTTATTTCCAGGAATGATTTCTTAAATATTGTGGAAAAATACCCATCAGTCCTCAGAAAAGCCTATATGATTCTTGCCGAGAGGACCCGTGTCCTGAATCGGCTCGTTCGATATTTAACCTTCTATGATGTCCGCACGAAGGTTGCAAATTTACTCATTGATTTATTTTACAATTTTGGAAAACCGTGTGATAACGGTTACAAAATAGACCTGAAAGTAAATCAATCCTTACTAGCAAACATGCTTGGTGTGACAAGAGAATCCATCTCCAAAACCCTAGGTGATTTTCAAAATGAGGGCCTTATTGATGTACACGATAAGTATTTTTATCTCCTTGAAAAAGACAAACTAGAATTGATATGTAATGAAACTGAAGAGACCCCTTCACTTCGCAAGTGGAATTCTCTTTAGTCTAGCAGCAAATCAAATATAGCAAATGAGTAATAGTAATTCAGTTATGCGTTTAACGTTTTTTTTGTGAACTGGCTCACATTTTTGTCGTTACCCTTTTAACAGAACGCAAAATTTTATTATGTTATGATTTTTTGGAATCGCTTTCGAACGAAAGAATTTTGGAGGGAAGATATATGAGTTTTCATATCGAGGCAAAAGTTGGAGAAATTGCAGAATCCGTATTACTGCCAGGAGATCCGCTTCGTGCCAAATACATTGCTGAGACTTTTCTAGAAAATGCCGTTTGCTATAACCAAGTGAGAGGTATGCTCGGCTTCACTGGAACATATAAAGGGAAACGTGTTTCCGTACAAGGAACAGGGATGGGTATGCCATCAGCATCCATTTACATTCATGAATTAATTAAAGATTATGGCGCAAAGAATCTTGTTCGCATTGGCACTTGCGGAGCCATTCAAGAGGATGTAAAAATTCGTGATGTCATCATTGCTCAAGCGGCTGCAACAAACTCAGCAATTATCCGCAATGATTTTCCTGGATATGATTTTCCACAAATCGGGAATTTCGAATTAATAAAAAGCGCGTACGAAATTGGCGTTGAAAAGGGCCTTAATCTTCATGTGGGAAATGTTTTATCTTCTGATCTTTTCTATACAGACGATACGGAAACATTTTTAAAACTGGGAAAATTAGGTGTTTTTGCTGTTGAAATGGAAACGGCTGGACTTTATTATTTAGCAACCAAATTCGGCGTAAAAGCTTTATCTATTTTAACTGTAAGTGATCACATCATTACACACGAGCAAACAACAGCTCAAGAAAGACAAACCACCTTTAATGACATGATTGAAGTGGCTTTAGAGGCGGTAACAGTCTAAAATGTTTTAGAAATTTTTTTCTAAACCTTAACTCGACTGATTATTCTTAAACCAAAGCATATCGAGCCGTACATTAAGATTTTCGTACGGCTCTTAAATAAAACTGACACCCTCTTAGAAATCGTCTTCTATCTATATTGGCTTTACCCTTTCAACATAAGTAACTTTCTTCAGCTTTCTAATTTCTTTAAATCCATTATTTAAATAATAACCTAGAGAATATTTCGTACAATACGCGATTACTGTTTTTGACCCAAGCTTTGATACAAGCCTGTCCCTTTCAGCAAACAACAGCTTATAAATCCCACGCCCACGATAATTCCTTTTCACAAAATCTGTTCTGTATAAAATAACTTCGGGGTAAACCGTGTAACCAACTACACCAACGAGCTCATCCCCATTTTTAGCCGCAATCCAGCTTGTATTTTCTGTATACCCGATTTTCATTTTTGCTTGCTTAATATACGGAATGATTGGGGTGATTTCGCGGAAGGTCACTTGAGAAATTGTAATATCCATCATTCTCATCTCCTATTGCCAATAAATTCTCCCTTCTTAGAGCTTGTCTATTCCTAGCAAATGAATCGCCCTTTTTCAGTGTTTTATGACAACTTTACATATTCATATGGAAAATTGATATTGATTGATTGGATGACTTTACTTATTTAATAGTCCATTCATGCTTAAAAGAGCCTGATTTTATGGCAACTTGAGGGTTTTTGAATATGAGAGGCAAAAAATCTTCACGTATAGCTGTTCAATTAAAAAAGCAGTGCCATTTTTCTAATAGGCACTACTTTTTAAAGGATAGTATTCTACTTATTCATCTTAGCAAGGAAATCACCAAGCAGATCATCAAGGTCGAAATCGGTTTCTGGAGTCTCATCCACCCTATCCGGCTCCTGATTTTCCTTGGCAGTTTCCCAATCAAACGCCATTAAGTCATCGTCCATTGCTTCTTCTAAAGCTGCTGCTGATTCCTGTTCATATGTTGAAAGATTAGCCTTTTCCTCATCTACATTAGAAATCTCGGGCCCTTCTTGCAAATACAATGCCTCATTGATATCGACAGATTTGCTATTCATGGATGCCAATAATGAGGTTGACCGAACAGGATCGATTAACAGCTGATAAATAATATTGCCTATGAGGGCTTCGGAATGCTCATGCTTTAACCAATCTCGCTGGGATTTACTTAATCGCTGAGGAAGAGGAATGGTGATCGTTTCCCTTTCTTGGGAGTATGATTTTCCAACTCCCTCTAGAACAAACTCAGCCATTTTGCTTGAGAAATTTCTTCGTTCCGTTTCCTTAAGCTTTTGCAGATGCTTTAATAAGTGGTCAGGTGTATCTGAGGGGACACGAAAGGATATCGCTTGCCCCCTTTTAATCGTACCTGATTTTGATTTTTCCATAGAATCACCTTAGCCCTTCACAGGCGCTTTGACCGCTTTTACCTTCTCCATTTTTCTTTCATAGTCCTTAATTAATTTATAATAGGCATTGGCCATCATCCAAATGCTCTCTTTTTCATTTTCAAAAAAATCAATGTTATACCCATCTAGATTATTGTTTATTGTTTTTATATATTCCTTGAGTACATTCGCCCCGCCGCCGACAAAATAACAGATCTCTGTCTGCGAGTTTTTTTGCCACACATTCCGCAATAAACGATACTGCTTCTTAGCCAAATCAAGCAGGATTCGATCTGTAATGTCATGGACACTTGTCCGGCTTCCTTTTACCATAATATGATTGCGGTCATTTTTCTTCGTTATAATTTCAACCACATCTCTGCGGCTGTCGAGTTCAATGCCATGCTTCGATCTTATTTCTTCTCTAATGGCTTCTAGTGATTCGGACACACCAAGATTAAACCCTTGAGCCTTATCATCATCAACATTTCGGTTCTTAATAACCGCAATATCGGTAGACAAACCCCCGATATCCTGGATAATAATTCTTTTGTCAATAAGATCCTTATTAATAACTTTCAAGTCATTATCCATGACTAGATTAATATAAGCAGCAAATCCTTCAGGATAAACCTTAATCTCATCGAACCTTAAATTTACCTTTAATCCTTGGTATTTAGGCGTCACAAGAAATTCCACCTGATGGACAGACCCTATTAATTTCGAACGGTATCCGGCATCCTTTCCCTCCTTAACCTCACGAAGAGGGAGTCCCGTTCCGAGTGTATAGGCAGCATCAATGATATTTTTTGTCCGCTGGAAGACATCTTTGTTTTCTGACCTTACTGCATCTAAAGCCAGTGTTGCAAAAAGCATAATTAATGTTTGATCTTCCTCTGATTTACTGCTCCCAGGGTCAAGCTCTGATGCGCTGTTGCTTTTAGTTGCCAAGTTTCCAACCCGGTAAATGACGTTATTCTCCTTTAAAGCAGGTGAATGGACCTTTATATGTATGCCATCAAGCGGGTTTTTCTGATCCAGCTCTTCGATTCCTATAATAGGACGATCCTCTGTGTCCCTAGCAATAATATTAGGAATATTTAATTCGTACTCTAATTCCCCGAAAATAGCCTTAACCGAGTCATTTCCAACATCAATAGCTGCAATTCTGGATCTAGTCATTTCATCTTCATCCCTTTTCTATTTAATTGTTTTATATGTATTAAGCAGTTTCTACTTTTAAGGTTAAGGGGTATGATTGAAATCTTCAATGGACGCAGCCGAAATAAAATACAACTGTAAATCAGTAAACATCTTGTAAACTAAGTGATTTTCTGTAAACAATTATGTATACTTGTGTAACAAATTTGTATACCTATTGCCACTAAAGGATGTATACGAATTTGTAAACAAGTAAACGTGTTTGTGCACGAACTGTTTACAATTTGTATACAAGTAAACAGCCAATAAATGATACTAGCAAGATTCATTTTTAGTTTATTCTTTGCCACTAGTTTGAAACTTCCACCCTCTCATTCCTTATGTAAAAAGAAATCAGATCCTGCATCTTGAATGATTTTAATTAAAAAGGAGATATGTTTCATGGGAAAATTACAATTTCTATATCAACTTAAGCTCATCCCATCGTTATTGGATGAAGACAATTGGACTGACAAGGAGCATAACATTGTTCAGGAGCATTTTGAGGTGTTACAAAGCTTAGAAAAGGAAGGGAAGCTTATAATGGCAGGCAGAACATTAGATACTGACCCATTAGGGCTAGTTATTTTGGAAGTAGATACGGAAGATGAAGCAATAGAGCTTATGGAAAATGATCCTGCTGTTAAGGAAGGAATTATGGAAGCAAAGCTTTCCCCTTATCGATTGGCCATACTAAGGAAATAAAAAGCTAGGAACAAAGACAAGAGTATATTAACCTTTGTCTTTGTTCCCTTTAACAATCATCATATATATTAATGCTGTTCAAATAACTGCAAAAACTCGCCATACCCTTCATCCGCAAGTTTATTCTTAGGAATAAATCGGAGTGCGGCAGAGTTTATACAATACCGGGCATGGTCTGGACCGGGTCCATCATCGAAGACATGACCCAAATGGGAATCGGACGATTTTGCGCGGACCTCTATTCTCCTCATTCCGTAAGATGTATCTAGTTTTTCCTCGATTTCTGTTCTTCGCAATGGCTGTGTAAAGCTCGGCCAGCCGCAGCCAGCATCGTATTTATCCTTCGAACTAAACAACGGCTCGCCTGAAATTATATCTACGTAGATGCCCTCCTCTGTATGATCCCAAAATTCATTTCGGAACGGAGGCTCTGTTGCGTTATTTCGTGTGACTTCATATTGAATCGGAGTTAACTCTTTCCTCAATTGTTCTTCACTTTTGAGGTTTTTCCAGTTCTCGCGAATAAACCGCGCACGTCCTGATCCTTCTTTATAAAGATTATAGTGAAAAGAATTCTTTTTATAATAATGCTGATGCTTATCCTCGGCAGGGTAAAAACGGCTCGCTGGCAGAATTTCAGTTACGATTGGTTTTTGAAAACGGCCGCTAGCAGCTAGTTCATTTCTTGAAGCCTCTGCCAATTCTCGCTGTGCTTCATTATGATAAAAAATCGCTGTTCGATAGGAAAGCCCACGGTCATTGAACTGCCCTCCCTCATCGGTTGGGTCAATTTGCTGCCAAAACAGGCCAAGTAATTTTTCATACGGGAAAATGGCAGGATCGAATGTAATTTGGACAGCCTCATAGTGACCAGTTTTATCGGAACAAACCTCTTCATAAGTTGGATTTTCCTTATGACCGCCCGTGTAGCCTGAAATGACTTCCCTTATCCCAGGCTGCTCATCAAATGGAGATACCATGCACCAAAAGCATCCTCCAGCAAACGTTGCCAGTTCTAGTTTCTCTGACATTCCAAATCAGCTCCTTCACATACTTTCTTATCATTATACTGCATTAAAATAGACGAGAGCCAATTACTCCCGTCTAGCTTAATAATAATTATAAAGGTTTGTTCGGCTCATAGGTTGGCTGTTGATTTTGCGCCTGGTAAGCCTGGCTTTTGGCTATCGCCTGTTGGACGCTTTCCTCTATGGAAAATTCCGTATCGGCCTTGTCAAAATGCCCAAATTGATTTTGAGCTTCTACTACCCGCTGCTGTTCCTTTGCTTGATCCAGCTTTCGCTTTAGCATGCGCACCACTCTCCTCTATGAATAAAATACATCTATAGAGTTTCCAAACATTCACGCATTATTCGAGCAGCAGCTCTTAAAAGGATACGGCTTTTTTCCGGTCTTCATGACCTATGTGACGCTTAAATTGAAGATAGAAAATAGCAGTTAATCCTGCCGAGATGATTCCGAATATCACGACCATCATCTGCATCCCAACTAAATCCAGCAAAAATCCTGTTCCTAATAGTACTACCTGGAACATCACTCGATCTAACATACTGCGGAAGGAGAAAAAGCGCCCATGGAATTCTTTCGGCATTCTTGTTTGAAAAATGGTTGCAGCAGTCGGATAGAAGCACCCGACTGAAAACCCAACAACCGCGAAGGCAGCAATAGTCACTATTTTTGAGTCTACGAAGAATAATGAAATTTGCGCAAACCCTACAATAAGCGAGAAGAAAAACATAATGCTATAAGGTGACCAGCGATCACTCATTTTCTTCACAGCAAAAGCCCCTATCATAAAGGCAATGCCTTCAGCTGCATATATTATCCCCTTCAGCAATTGATCATCATGAATTTCGCTTATTTTTATCACAAGAAGATTAAAGCCGCCTAAGAATAAAAGCGGAACAAGTGATAAAACAAGTGTCATTAATACAATCGGCAGCCCTTTAATGACAGGTAATACCTCTTTAAAGCTGCCCTTTGACTTGGACGTGCCCGTGTTTTTCTGCTTAGCCGGTTCATCAATTTTCAAAAATAATGTAAATAAGAATAGGAAGAAGTAAGCAATAAATGATGTAAGATATAACATGAACAATGACATAGCTACAAGCAGAATGCCCGCTAAGGATGTGCCTAAAATCCGTGCAATCGTGGCAACATTCATATGGACTCCGTTCATTCTCAATAAATCTTTTCCATCCACAATCAATGGAATGGCTGCTTGAAGTGCCGGGAAATAGAACGAGGCGGCAACTTGAATGCTGATGACAAAAACTACGAGCCAAAGAATGGAGCCAGTCTGCAAAGAAATAAACATAAAGAGTACACTCACCATTCTCCCTAGACCTGCATAAATCATCACCGTTTTTTTCCTCTTTTGGTCTGTAATCCTTCCTGCAATGGGACCAGCCAGTATGCCGGCTAATAACCCAATCGCCAGAATAACGGATTTCATAAAATCAGATGGCACCTTTTCCTGCATAAATTCAAGGTTCCCAATAATCCCCATCCACAACCCTAACCCAGCAATTAATTCCCCGCATAAAATAATCCATACATTTTTATTTCGCCACATATCCAAATTTCCCCTTAAATTTCATTCGATAATCGAAATATATATGATTATATCCTAAAGAATATGTATTTGGCATTAATAAGTCTTTGAAGAATTTGTTTAAGTTCACATTAGGCATATCCATAAATATTACTCAGAGTTATGCAAAAAAATGAGGCTGTCATATAAAGGTACCTTGCTCCACAATACTATCTAGAGCTTACTCAACAATTTGAACCTAGATATAAAAATTGTGGTGCCTGCCACTTTTCCTATAGGACAACCCCTTGACCAATTATTTAAGCAAGTGCTTTCTTAGGCTTCTTCGCTTCCCGACGCTGTTCCTTAATTAGGATTCCCCCGATTAAACCGACAAGCGAAAATATGACAGGAATGAGGAACCCGTAGTGGTACCCCACATCAGTAGTATGATAATGATCTAAAACCTTTCCAAAGATACTTGGCAACAGAACAGCGCTCAAAAATCCGCCTGTATTCGCAAACCCTGAAACAAATCCAACATCCTTAACATCAAAGGATTTACGGACAACCGCAAAGGTGAGCGTGTTCGCTCCATTGCAAAGCCCGATGATAAGGAATAGCAGAATGAGTATGGAAAACGGAGGATTCCCGCCTAATACAAAAAATGTGACCCAACACATGAAAGTGATGAAATGGATAACTACATAGGGACGTTTAATCACCCCAAGCCGATTAGCCATCCAGCTCGAAAAAGGAGCTCCAATAATCGCACCCATCAGACCAATCATAATAAGCTGGCTCGCATCGGACCTCGTCATTCCATACATATCCATCCCATATGGCACAGCCCATGAGCCGATAAAACCTATATATGTTCCGACAATTCCGAAGTGACAGCAGAAGGTCGCCCAAGCTTGGCGACTTGTAAGGATGCGATGGAGCAAATGTAAAGTCTTTTCACGTTTCTCCCTTATTTTTGGAGAGGCAGATACGGAAGTGAAATCGGTTTTAAACATCTGTTTCGGTTTATGAACGAGGATGAAATAAAGAATGAACCCACACAGGCATAGAATAATACCAGTTGTAAAAAATGGTTTTCTCCAGCCCCATAACGTGATCCACTCTGAAAAAGGAACCGTTGCCATCAGGAAGCCGAGGCTCCCAACCATCCCCGCTACTCCAATCAAAACAACAAATTCATTCCCTTTAAACCACAGACTTAAAATTAGCACCAAATTGACCCAAATGGTCGCATCCCCTATACCGACTAGTAATCTGGCAAGCAGGAGAACATTTGCATGCTCTGCCAGACTATATATAAGCGTGCCTGCACCATTTAATAAAGTACCAGCAATGAGGAATATATTAGGTCCGAAGCGATCAGACAAAATCCCAATGGGAATTTGTAAACTTGCATAAGCCAAAAATTGAATACTCGTCAGCAACCCAATAGTCGAAGCCGTTAAACTAAAGTCTTTCATAATTTGATTTGTTACTAATCCGGGCGCTGTTCTTTGACTCGCAATTACACAATAGATAAATAAGACTGCGGCAAACACAACCCACCTATACTTGCTATTTTGTTTTTCCAATGGCTTCTACCCCTAATAATTTTTAAATGATCTCTCCATTATACTCCAGATTCTTCGTGTGCCGAACGTTTTTTTCTCCAATATATGGAATTTTGCAAAAAAAAGCCACGGAGCACATTTTGGGGGTGTACTCCGTGACTTTTTAGCGATATTTTATTAATGCCAGTTCCCCGCTTTATAGCTCCCTTTTCGAAACGGCAACCACCAATTCCATTTTCCAAAAAGCTTCATTAAGCTGGGGACGAGCAGAAGCCGAATAATCGTTGCATCAATGGCCACGGCAACTGCAATTCCTACCCCAATTTGTTTCACCGGCATTACATCCGTAAAGGCAAAGGCCCCTGTTAAAACAATCATAATCAGTGCAGCTGAAGTAATAATTTTACTAGTTGTGGCAAGGCCCTCCACAGTTGCCCGGTCATTATCCAGAGAATTGGCATATTCCTCCTGCATTCTTGAGATTAGAAAAACCTCATAATCCATGCTTAGCCCAAAGACAAGACTAAAGACGAGAACCGGAATAATGAGTGCAATTGTTCCAGCCTGCAAGCCAAAATGTCCATATTGGAAGATGTATACTAGGATTCCAAATGTTGATGCTAATCCAATGATATTCATCAGGATTGCCTTAATTGGAATAAGAATGGACCGGAAAGCAAGCATCAGAATGAAAAAGGTCGAAACAATGATAACGGTGAGAACGAGCCAAATTTGATTCGAAATTTCATCAAAGATTTCCTGATTGAATTTTGGCTGTCCACCAATGAGTAAATCAAATTCTGTTTCTTTTTCCGATAATTGGCGAGCCCAATCCTGTGCTTTTGTCGAGGCTCCAGAAGCCTTTAAGGTAACAGGAATGAGCAGTTTTTCATCCTTAATGAATGATTCTGTCAGCGGTTCGAGTTTGGCCTTCATTTCAGGTAACGCCAATGCCTGTTCCCATTCCCCCGGCGAGTGAATCCCGCTTAAAGCATAAATGGTTTTGACCTCTTCAACTAGCGGGTCTTTTAACAGATCCTCTTCTAATTTCTTCATCTGCTCTAAACCATCCGTATCCTGCCAGCCATTTTCGCGTGTGGCCACAACAAAAGCAGAGGCTTTTTTTCCAAGGCCAAATTCATCCTCCAGCAGCTCATAGGCTTGACGGGAATCATACGATTCAGGCAATGAATCAATTGTCGGAATCGTTAAATTCATGTTTTTTGCAGGGATAAGGGCAATCCCTAATAAAATGAGAGCGATTATCGTAATAAACACAGGACGCTTGATGACTGCATTGGCGAAAAAGCGCCAGCGGTCCGTCCCGTTTGGATTTACTTTTAGCAGCTGCCACTTATCAATTTTATCCCCTAAAGCGATTAGTACAGATGGCAGCAGCGTGATGGAGCTGAGCACTGCCATAGCAACAACAATCATCCCGCCAATAGCGATATTTTGAAAAATCTCGACCCGAATCAACAGCATGGCTCCTAAACCGATAAACACACAGAAGGCCGAAAAAACGACTGAACGTCCAGCTGTCCGAATGGTTGTGGAAACAGCCTCAAACGAGTTTGATTTTTTCCGCTCCTCCCGATACCGGCTAATAAACAATAGAGCGAAATCAATGCTCAGTGCGAGCCCAAGCATCGGAATGATGTTCATGACAAAAATGGATAATTCCACATGACCGCCTAGTACCGTAAGCGTTCCAAAGGAAACAAGTATCGTTGTAATTCCAATAATTAACGGAATCGTTGAAGCGATAACCGTTCCAAAGGCAAATAGGAGCACGATCACAGCAATAGGAAGTCCAATCGCTTCAGCAATCATTAGATCCTTTTGGCTGGCAGTATTGATATCCTTGGAAATCGCAGGAGCTCCTGTCAGAACAATTCCCTCTTCATCGCCGATCGTTTCACGTATGTCAGTTACGACCTGGGCCATATCCAGATCCTTATTATCAAATTGAAGGATGGCATAGGCTATGTGACCTTTATAGAGTGTGGGGTCTTCTAAAGGTGAAGTTATTGTAGAAGCAACGCCAAGCTCCTCTACTTTATTTACCATAGATTCGATTTTTTTATCACTTATTTCGTTGAAGACGAGGAACATCGTTTCCACAGGCATATTAAAAGTATCTGCTGCGATATCCATGACCTCTGAATGCTCCCCATTCATCCGAAACCCATCGCCCTGCAGCATAGCCGGAAGCCGAATAGCGAAAAACGACATAACAACTGTCAGTACTACCCACGCCAGAATGATATATTTATAAGTTTTCGTTACAAAACGTGCTAGTGTCCGAATAATCCCGTTCCTCCTATCTTAACAAGTATTTTCCCCCTTTTAGTTTAGCCGATAAGGAAGGAAATGTCTCTTGAAAGGTGGTGGAATTAGGGAATTTAGAGTGGATGGAAAGTGTGAATTTTTATGGTTAGTGTTTTTTCGTGGAGGGCCGCTAAACGCGAGTCATGAACAATTCATAGTGAGCGTTTTGGCCGAGGGAACCCCTAAACGCGAACCATGAACAATTCATAGTAAGCGTTTTGGCAGGGGTGACTCCTAAACGCGAGCTATGAACACTTCATAGTGAGCGTTTTGGCAGGGGTGACTCCTAAACGCGAGCTATGAACACTTCATAGTAAGCGTTTTGGCCGGGGGAACCCCTAAACGCGAACCATGAACATTTCATAGTGACCGTTTTGGCAGGGGAGAACCCTAAACGCAAGCCATGAACACTTCATAGTGAGTGTTTTTACCGAGGTGACTCCTAAACGCGGGTCATAAAGCCTTCTAAAAACCCCCTACCTTATTAATCAGGCAGAGGGTCAACAATTCATTAAAAATTCATTTCCAGCTCGAATCCGCACTGTCCCCTTCAAGGCGCTTCATGAATTCCTCCGCGGCGCTGTAGCCTTGCTGCTTTAAGTACCAGTTATTGGCGGCAGCTTCGATTAATCCGGCCACATCCCGTCCTGGCTGGAGCTGAATTTGTATGTGAGGGATCTGAACACCCATGTATTCCGTAAACCTGGACTCAAGCTCAAGCTCGTTATTAAGATCATCCTTTTCCCACTTCGTTAATTCAATATCGAGCGCGATCCGGGTTTCTTCTTGGAAAGCCTTTCTTCCATATAGGCGCACCACATTTAATAGCCCAATGCTGCGCAGGGCGAGAAATTCTTTGTTCATCCCATTATGGGAACCAAGTAGTGTTTGGGGGCTAAGTTTTTTCAGGACAACGATGTCATCGGCGATTAGGCGGTGTCCGCGCCCGATTAGCGTATGGGCGGTTTCGCTTTTTCCAACGCCGGATTTCCCCCTCAGCAAAATGCCGATTCCCGAAACGTTCACACAAACACCGTGAACAGCAATCTCGGGTGCCAAAGTTTTGACCATATAGGCATCGAGCTTTGCAATAAATTCATAAGTAGATGCCTCAGTTTGCAGCAAAGGAATCTTCTCTTCGTTGCAAAATTGAGTTAAGTACTTCGGTTTTTCCTGATGGGCAGTCACAATTATACATGGAGGATTATATTTAACAATATTGCCTGCACGAAGCTTCCTCTCATCATCATTTAACGTCTTTAAATAATTAACTTCATGCTTCCCGAGAATCTGAACATTTTCCATCGGTAAAAAATCAAAGAAATCGATAAATTCTAAGCCAGGTCGAACGGTTTTCGGTTTGGTAATGATCCGGTCCAATTGACTCTCTCCAGCTAAAACCTCTAATTTAAACTGCCGAACCAATTGTTCTATCGTAATCGAGTTTCCACTCATCACACTCTCCCCCCCGTTTCTTAAATCTAATAATCTTTTGTTAAATGAGCTTTGAAAATCGAGCTTTCAAAAATGGAGCCAAAGGGCTCTCTTTCTGCGGCCATTTGAGCAATTTTTTAAATAGAATATAATAGCGCTTTCAAAATGGGTTGCTGAGCCCTATTTATATTAAAATTTAAATTGTGGTTTCATATACCAACTTTCAAATTCCTGCATTTCCCTATGATACTAATTACAAAAGGACGTTACAACACTATTATGCAATCTGTTATAAAGTTGTTAAATATTTGGGCAATTAACTAAGTGACTTATTTACGTTTTAATGATGTGAAAAGTTTCTTATATTCGCCATTAAACCCCCAATATCTCCCTAATATCCTCATCCGTAAGAGCAGACATCACGCCCTCCTTGGATTCAATGACCTCTTCTATTAAATGGCGCTTTTTCTCTTGCAGTTCATTTACTTTTTCCTCTATGGTCCCGCGGGATATGAGCTTAATGACCTGCACCGTTTTCGTTTGCCCAAATCGATGAGCCCGGTCTGCAGCCTGCTCCTCAACAGCCGGATTCCACCAAAGATCATATAGAATAACTGTGTCAGCCCCGGTCAAGTTGAGCCCTGTGCCGCCAGCTTTCAAGGAAATAAGGAAAAAGTGACGCTCCCCTGCATTGAATTGATTGCATAAGTCCACACGTTCTTCTGATGGAGTTTGACCATCCAGATAAAAGAAAGGGAGCCCCTGCAACGTCAGTTCTCTGCCAATAAGTGAAAGCATTTTTGTAAATTGGGAGAAAATCAGCACCCTTCTTCCAGAAAGCCTTGCCTCCTCGATGAGTTGCATAAGCTGCAAAAATTTCGCTGAGCTTCCTTTATAGCCGTCCACAAACAAGGCTGGGTGGCAGCAAATTTGTCTTAATCTAGTTAATCCCGCAAGAATCCGAATGCGATTTTTCCTGAGTGTGTTCTTATCCAAATGCTTTAGCGTATCATGACGAAGCTTCGCCAAATAGGCTGCATATAATTTCTTCTGATCCGGGAGCAGCTCCACTGATTCCACCGCCTCAGTTTTCTCAGGAAGCTCTGCCAGGACGTCCTCCTTCAGCCTGCGAAGCAAAAACGGACGAATTCTCCTGGATATGATCTTTTTTGATAGGTGACTGTATTCTTGTAATCCCATAAATAATTCCGGAAAGACTACATGAAAAATCGACCAAAGCTCCTCGAGGGAATTTTCAATAGGTGTCCCGGTGAGTGCAAAGCGGTAATTCGCCTGTATTCTTTTCACCGCTCTCGCTGTTTGTGTGATCGGATTTTTAAAGGCCTGTGCCTCATCGAAAAATACAGTATGGAAGGTCTGTTTTTCGTACCATTTCATATCCCGGCGCAGCAAGGGGTATGAGGTAATAATGACGTCCATATCCATGCAAGCCTTTTGCAATTGGGCCCTCTCTGCTTTGCTTCCATCCATCACCAAGGCTTCTATTTCCGGAGTAAATTTCATCAATTCGCTAAGCCAGTTATAGGTTAATGAGGATGGACACACGATCAGGACAGGCTTCCTCTTCTCACGGATATCCGAGAGCTCTGATAAAATAAAGGCTATGCTCTGCAGTGTCTTCCCTAAGCCCATATCATCGGCAAGAATCCCTCCGAACCCAAAGCCAGCAAGAGTTTTCATCCATTTAAAGCCTTGTTTTTGGTATTCCCTCAAAATCGGCTCTAACCGCTCTGGTACTTCATACTCCAAACTCTCTGGATTTCGAAGACTTTCTAAAAACTGCTTAAACGATTCCTCTATTGTTAATGCCTTGCTTCCCTCTGCCGAATCCAGCAGCCGAAGCCCCTGAACAATCGGGACATTCAATCCGCTTTCTAGATCCTCATCTTGGGCAGGAACAGCACGCAGGAAACGTTGTATTTCTTTAAACTCCCGTGTCTCCAATGAAAGCAATGATCCGTTTCGTAAACGATAGTACCTTCTTTTTTCCTCTAAAGCTTGTAAAATATCGCGGATTTGCTGTTCAGGTATGCCGTCCATTTCAAATTTAAACTCCAGCCAATTGGTGCGTTCCTTCTTGACCCTCACCCTAATTTGCGGACGGGCGTTCTCTCTGAAAATCCGATTTCTTACCGCTGTTGTGGCATAAATCTGCACAAGCTTCTCCAGCTTCGGAACCGTGTAGCATAAAAACTCGAACTCTAGCTCTTCATTTTGCAAAAAATAACCGCCATCTGTTTTACCGAAGGAGCTAGCCTCCATCAGCTGAAGGATCGCCTCTTCCTTTTCTTCGTCCCTTATGAGCATAATGCTTGCAGGCGGTTCCCGTCCCTCTAACGGGTTGATGACGATTTTTTCATAATGAAACTCAAGCCCGGCAAGCAGACGATTTTTTACCCGATCCAAATAAAGCTTCGCGATTAACGGGGCCCTTACAAGTCGATTAGCAATGGCTTCTGAAATACGGACATTCCCAACTTTTTTTAAGCCCGGAATCACTTTTTCCAGGAAAAAATCGACCTGATTGCTCGAAATCGGGATTTCATCCGTACCGGTCGTTTCAAGCATTTGTTTTAATTCCATTAGACGCTTGCAATCTTCCTCTTTCAGCTGAATGTATCGTCCGTCAAATAAGACAGCCCTGTATAATTCCATCACAAGCAAACGGTCCATTCCGTTTATACGTAACCGATAGCTGCTTCTTCCACTTTCTTCAAAGTCGAACTGTAATGGGAGGATCTCTATAGAAACCCTTAGACCGTCAAACATAGTTCCGCCGTAAACGAGCTTTACAAACGGAGCCATATTAAGATGTGGCAACAGTCGGTCCCAAGAAGAAGATGGAATCAGAAGCATGTATTCGTCCGAATGGTCTGACACTGTCCTAAGAGAAGTTTTTTCATCTTGTCTTACCTGAATAAGCTCCTGAATCACATCATCGGTTTCTTTTTGAAAACAATGAATCTCCGGATCATACGTAAATAGTGTTGAAAGCTCGCATGAACGACCAGCCTCCACCCTTTCCAGAAATCCCCGTATATCCTGGACAAGAACAGGACCTATTTTTACCCCGACCCCCATCATCCATGAACCCATGCCCATATCCACTGGCTTACAGATAAACTCGGCAGCAAGAACTTGTCTGTTTTCAAAATGAAGCTGCTCTCCACTCGAACGAACGGGCTGATCATTGAAAAGTCTAAGCAGCCCTTCCGTCAGCACATTATTCTGTTTCAGCTCTGTCCTTTGACGCTGCCGCTCGTAAATAGCTAGCAAAACAGCCGCAATATGCTGGCAATCATTTTTAACAGAAGCAAGCTTTGGACAGCTGCATGCGATCTGTATACCGCCACCCTCATCCTTATCAATTGTCACATAGAAGTTTTCCGTGCCTTTAACCGTTGCTTCACAGCGATTATCATTATATTTATTGATTTTTACCTTTCCCGCACGATAAAAAGAGTCTCCTCTTTTGAAGGAGACAGCACCACACATGTCTTTTATCATTTTTTGAGTTAAATGCAGTTCCACATGGCCCGCTCCTTTCCGAGGATACGTTTCATACATAATTTAATCATACTCTGCAAATAGAATAAAAGGCAAAAACGGAGGGAATTTCTTCAACAACGAAGAAACAATAGTCTTTGTAAAAAAAAAGAAAAGCAAGCCGTAGAATGGTTGTCTTCCCCATCTCTAAGCCTGCTTTATCTGCTTAAACCACCAACCGGATCCAATTCCCGGCTGGATCACTAGTAACATAGTAATCCTCTTCTATTTTTACCGATGCACCTATTTCTTTTAACTGCGCAACCACGTTATCCCTTGCTTCGCTATTCGGAAAAACAAGTGTGTACCAGTTCAAACCTACACTATTTTCCGGAGGGGGTGGTGCTCCCACTCCCTGCCAAGTATTGATGGCGATATGATGATGGTAGCCCCCGGTTGATAGAAAGGCAGCTTGAGGATAGTAGCAAACGGTCTGGAAACCAAGGCCTTGTGTATAAAATTCCTCAGTCTGCTGGAGATCAGCTACATGAAGGTGAATATGCCCCATTAAAGTATCAGCAGGCAAACCTGTCCATTCCGCATTACTTTCAGCCAAAATTCCTTCCCCATCCAGCTGTTCCGTTGCCATATCCACTAACCCATTCTTCCAATTCCATTCATCAGACGGGCGGTCACGATATACTTCGATTCCATTGCCATCTGGATCATTGAGGTACAAAGCTTCACTAACATAATGATCAGCCGCTCCAAACCGGTAGCCAGTCTGAAGCAAATGCCGTAAAAAGACGGATAAATCAGCTCGGGTTGGCAGCAGAATGGCATAATGATATAAACCTGACGTACGGCCTGTTTTCGGGATAACATCTGCAGGCTGCTCAAGTGTAACCAAGGGAGTTTTCCCATCTGTTGTTAAGACTGCCGTGTGACTAGATTCTTCCAATACTTTAAACCCCATCAGATTTTGATAAAAAGTAAGCGAGGTTTTTAAATCCTTTACTTTTATATTCACTTCTCCAACATAAACATTCGGTTTCTTATGGAAGCTGCTCATCCTCATACCCCTTTATAAACGTTTTTATTATTATATGCCTGATACATACAAACTAACGTATTGATAATTATTTTGAATTAAAGATATTTTATTTTAAAATATAAATAAAGTAAAGGGAATAATAGGAATCATTTAAAGAGTAGTATTTTATGTAGGTGTAGTTGAGAAAACAGACAAAAGGTAAGCCCTGCAGGTGTTTGTCCTTAGGAGCTTACCTTTATATACCTATTAAACTAATGAGCTAAAAATTGCCCTATCTTTTTAATTCACAATTATTTTACAGTTTCAGCCTTCTTGCTTAAATCCGGAAATGGAACCGGTTCATCTGATAAGAAACGTTTCAAAACATTCTCTGTTAGACGAGAAATATTATTATCGTAATTATTGTGGGATAGGCTTCCGCAATAGGCAATGGAGCTTGTTGAGAATACCGCACCACCATTTGGGGTCGGATAGTAAACCATATCAGCCCTTACTCTTGGATTCTCTTCCCCGCCTAGGCCTGGAATGTTAAAGTACAATTCTTCTGCTACCGGCACATAGACATTTGTGTGGCCTACAGATGAAGCAACAATGACGGCATGTGAAGGGGTTCCAAGCTCCTCATCATAAATATCTAATTCTAATCCGGCTGCTCCTCCACCTACTAAACCAAAGTCACCGATTTTTTCGTCTTTTCCAATTCCTTCGAATATCCACTCTACTCCTGGTTCAAAGCTATCTTCTGATCTGAGATAATAAGAGGATACTTCAAAGCCCTCCGCCATATATCCTACGCCGCAAACCTTTTGAGGCGCCCTGCCGCGGTGCTTCCAAATACTGCCCTGTTCGCCCGTAATACTTAAATGAATTTCGCCCGGCTTAGATTTCCAGCCTTGGTTTCCATAATTCTTTCGAACTTCCATGAGGTTTGGATTTTTTGGATCAAAGGTAACAACCCAATAGAATCCATTTGAGCCCATATACATGAAGCGTCCCCCATTAGCTTGGTAATCCTCTACAGCATCCAGCATTTGGCCCGAATAGTATTCTGGGTGAGAGCCTGTAATGGCCACTTGATAATGGCTTAACAGCTCATATCCTTCAAAATGCAGGTCTTGATCCGTAATGACATCAAAGTCAAAGCCCTTTTCAGTCAGCCAGTCGATTAAGTGTAAGTCAGCGTTAAATTGCCATAAAGAAGGAGATAAATTGTGACGGTATTTTGGTCTCATATTTAATATTGGACGCAAGCTTGATGAGAAGCAAACCCCTGAACCATCATTATGGTGATCATATGTGGATAGACCAAATTCCGCATGCTCTCCCAAATACATATCTTCCTGCTGAACAACTGGGGCTCTTCCAAACATAAGCTGAGCAAGCGGGATGTCCTGGAAGCGATTATTGGCGTATGCTAAGTAGCTGGCAGTAGGAATAATAAGAGCTGTTTTCGCAGTTGGCTTCCCCTTCTTCGGTCTAACGAAGAATACGATGTAATCCTCATCATCTCCAGCATACACATGGGCAGCATATACACCGCTTTTTAGCGTATCAGGAACTGTCCATTCAAAGTCAACATCCCATTTCGCATCAGTCATATCATCATCATGGAAATGAATAGCTCCATATTGTTCTGGAGCATGGGTAAAGTTTTGCTCCTCTGATGTCCAATTATATCCGGTCATCGCACGGGTAGGGTGATTAACTGCTTCACCGTGAATTTGATTTGGTCCCTTATCATATATCTTCTCAAGATCCTTAATGCCCTTCTTCGTAATCCCCTCAGCAAAGTCCCATGCGGCTACAACACGATTTCCAGAAGGATTTTCAATCCATGCAGACATTTCTTCTTTCGTTAAAGCTGCATTCGCGATACGCGGACGGTCAATTTTTCCATTGAATCGCCATATTACCTTTTGTTTACCATCTGCCCTTTGAAAAATACTAGCTATGATGAATTCAGCATCGTTTGAAGCATGAGGCTTTACTACTGTTTCTACTTCATTATTTGCGTTCATCTCTTCAATGCCGTATGGAAGTGAAAATCTCCCATTTGTTTTACTAATAACCGCTTCTTGGAAAACTGTTACCCTTCCCGTTTCTGCATCAAAGGATCCCCCAACAAAAAACCATGTGCCTTGTACGAGTGGCTTGTTAGTGCTTACCTTCTCAACGTTCCCGTTTTCATCGCCAATCCATAAAGCCAGGCAGCCTTTTTCATCAATGAAAAGGCCATAGCCTGAATTTTGATCAGGGGACCATTTTGTCAGAATTCCTTGCACGCCTAAATCAGGTGTTGTTGGGAATATCATGGCCTGCAGAGAAAAACTGTTAACGCTTTCAAAATGAGACTGGGAATCGAACTTGATATAGGACCCCATATGTATGGCCTGCTTCCTGCCATCATATTCCTTATTCACATCTGCATCTACACTATAAATCTTTAGTCCCGGCCCTTCAGGATTGGAATCTCCATGGACAAGATGGACAATTTCTGTTTTATATTTTTTATGATCACTGTTTACCATAAATTTAATATTTTGACCGGGCTGAACACTTAATCGATCTGTATAACCGTTAATTGCCAATAGAATCCTCTCCCTTTTTGATAATTATTAATCTACTAATCCATGTTTTTTGAGTCTTTTAAGGAATAAGGCATGCTCCGCCTTCTCACGTGTGTCAAAGCATTGATCTTCAAAAACTTTATAAGGAACTCCGCGCTTCCCCGGATGTTCCCCCAAACACCATTCTTGATGGGGCTTTGTACAAACAATTAGATCTTTTCCTTCAATAATTTCGTGATTTCTTCTTAGGAAATTGAGAACCATACTCAGATTATAGCTATGTCTGCCAACAGGCTGCTTTCTATGTTCTTCAATTAACTCCTCTGTAATAAGGGGCTTAATGTTATTCTCAAGGATGTATTTATCTGTACTTAAATAAGCTTTCTTTGCTTGTGCATTCAAAATAAACCCTCCTTTATTTTCACCATTGTAATGTTTCTGACTTACCAAAGTAGCGGATGAAATTTTAAAATAATCAGTTAATTAATTTCGACTTTCGGGTGACATTTGTACAATACCCAAACAATCACTCACTTCCTTTCTTTGGTAAGCACCCTTCACTTTAAGTGTTGCAAAATCCATGCCAAGTTTCATAGATAATAGACTTAAAGGTTTTTCCCATGAAATGAAGAATATAATACCTTGATGTTGTTAACCTTTTGAGAGTCAACTTACTTCCTTTTATACAAAGTGTAATTTTTTCATAAAAAACTTTTCCCACACAAAAAATATTAACTATTTGCCAAATTGTAAAGCATTTGTACACCTAAATCTGTAAAGAGGTTGTTCAACTGTCAAAATAGTGTACTGAACAATAAATGAACAATTTTATAAAAGAAAGGAGCCAATATCATTGGAGAAACAGGAGTTGAAAGTGGGAATTCTCTTTTCATTAACAGGGACAACCAGTATTACTGAACGGGGACAGTATCAAGCATGCTTATTAGCAATTAAACATATTAATGAAAGCGGCGGCATTAATGGAAAAACACTTATCCCGATTGTCGAGGATGCGGCTTCCGATCCTGATATAACTCGCCAGAAGGCTGAAAAGCTTATCGTTACCGATCAAGTCACGGCCATTATTGGCTGCTACACTGCCGCCTGCAGGAAAAGTGTCATTCCTGTCTTAGAAATGTATAATAATCTATTATTCTATCCGACCATAAATGAAGGCGGAGAAATGCATCCCAACATCTTTTATTCCAATTCAACGCCTAATCAACAACTGCTTGACTTTATTCCTTGGCTCATTCGCCATGTTGGGAAGACCTTTTACCTCCTAGGTTCAGACTATATTTATCCTAGAGAGATAAACCGATTCGTACGCCAACTTGTTGAGTATCATGGGGGATCTGTTTTCGGAGAGCAATACGTTGCATTAGGAAACCAAGTTTTTGATAAGCATTTAAATGAAATCAGACAGATGAATCCAGATATTGTCTTCTCGACCTTGGTTGGCGACAGTACTATTAGCTATTACCAGCAGCATGAAAGACTTGGCTTGCAGCAGCCCATTGCTAGTAATGTGACAGCAGAAACCGAAATTAAAGCGATTGATCCTAAAGGAAAAACCGAATTTTACTCCAGTTTTTCATATTTCAGTACTATTGATCGTCCCGAAAACAGAAGATTCATAATGGAATTCCAACGAATTTATGGGACTGATATTATTAGTTCTGTTATGGAGAGTGCCTATAATAGCATGATCCTGCTTGCAGAAGCACTCAAAAGGGTAGATACTTTCTCAACTAATGCCATTCGAAGTGCCTTGTCTGGTCTATCCATTGAAGCCCCACAAGGGAAAATCATGGTTGATCCGATCAATCAGCATGTATGGCTAAATTCGCGAATTGGAAAGGTCAATGAATCCGGTCAATTTCATATTTTATGGGATTCAGATAATCCAATTAAACCGATTCCTTTGATGGAAGATGCCCTGCCATTACATCGTAAGGATACTATCCCTGACAAAAAGAATGAACAATTCCAGCCTAAAATAAATCAATTCCAGCCCCTTCTTTCTGAACTCAAAAAGAATTTATCAAGGCTGCCCTTTCCGTTTGCCTATTTTGATAAGGAAGGTTTGCTGATAGAAATCATTAATACTGGCTCTCCCGCAGATACCTCCCCTCTATTAAATTTGAAGACGGGAGATACGGTAAATAGCACACTATTGAAAAACAGTGGAATTGCCGCTGCTTTTAGTGGGAAAACATCCACATATGAAGTTACAAATGAATGGGATAGGAAATCAAACAATACATATGTTGTTGCAGGGTTCCCTATCATTGGATCATTTGATGAACTTAAGGGTGTATTGGGCGTTTATATGCCAAAGACATCATCTGAGTCAACCGAACAGCTGCTGGAGAGCATTAGGGGTATCATCCATCTAAGTTTTAAGCTAGTTGAAAGTCAAGAGAAACAGTATATTCTAAATAACGCCCTTGGTGAAATTACAGACCAGCAACCGGGAGGTTTGTTTATCATAAAAGAAGGGCATATTCATTTTCAAAACAAAAAGGCAGTAGAATTATGGAGAAATAAACAAAGCCTAGTACAAACTGTTTTACAGGAGATTTCTTTGAATAGGGCGGATAGAGAAAAAGGTGAGGAGCGTATTTTAAGGCGTAAGGATAGCGAAGAAAGCTACGAGATTAAAGTACAAAAGAAAAATTCGTTGATTTTTATTCATTTTAAATCCCTTCCTCGCCATCCGTATCGGTTTTCCTTGAATGAAAGAAAGAACTTAACCACTTATGATCTAGTCGGCTCCAGTGATTTATTTTTAAAAACAATTGAATTGGCACGCTCTGCTTCGAAAATACAAGCTAATACTCTTTTACTAGGGGAAAGCGGGACTGGCAAAGAGATGTTTGCCCGTGCTATCCATAATGAAAGTGCACGGAGGAATAAGCCATTTGTAGCGATAAATTGCGGTGCAATTTCAAAAGACCTAATCAATTCGGAACTTTTTGGATATGTGGAAGGGGCTTTTACTGGTGCCAAAAAGGGCGGCAGCCCGGGTAAATTTGAGGTTGCTAATGGGGGAACTCTTTTTCTTGATGAAATTGGTGAAATGCCTCTTGAACTGCAAACAACCTTATTAAGGGTTTTGCAGGAAAAGGAAGTTGTTCGCGTTGGCGGTCACAAGCCTATTCCATTAGATGTACGAATCATTGCAGCAACGAATAAGGATCTTTTCCAGGAAATTGCCTTCAATGGTTCATTTCGGAGTGACCTATACTACCGTCTAAATGTTTTCACTATCGAACTAATACCTCTTCGCAAACGACCTGAGGATATCGTCCATTTCAGTTATCATTATTTAGAAGAACTCAATGCTCTTACTAGTCAAAAGAAGGAACTATCAAATGAAGCCCTGATACTAATGAAAAAATACAATTGGCCTGGAAATATCCGAGAGCTTTGCAACGTTATAGAAAGAGCCTATTACTTAGCAGGGAACTCATCAATTATTGAACAAGAGCATCTTCCTCAAGAAATAGCTGAAAATATCCAAGCATTGAAGCAGGAAGATACTTATTCCCCCTATAATATTAAGAGCATTTCAGATATTAAGGAAAAAAACTATGAACATGAACGCCAATTTTACATTCAAACATTAATGAAACACAAGGGAAATATAACTAGAACAGCCAAACACCTTAGCATCTCCCGTACAACCCTTTACCAGAGACTTAAAGAATTCCAAATTGAAATTAAAAGAGTTAAATAGATGCCCAGAGAAGCATACATCCTTGATGTAGAAGGTGTATGCTTCATATTTTTATAAACCATTACCTATGTTTATTTCGGTCATAATAGATGCATTTGATTGAGTCAAAGAGAATCTGCTCGGTGGCTGTGATTTTTACTTTTTCCATGAATTCGCATGGAATAAGGTGGATCAGCGGTTGTTTAACTTCATAGAAGTGTTCAAGAGCATTAATTACCTTCTGATCCCATTCCTCTGAGTAATATAGAAGATCATCTGGGTACACTTTCTTTCTCTCTGTTCCATCTTCCGGGATACATTCAAAGGGTTCATCTACATTCAAAGATCCATAATCATCCGTTAATTGCTCTCCTGGATAAATGTCCCGAACAGCTACTTCAAATTCATAAGCTGTTCCCATACAGTTTGCATGGAAACTATGATTCACATACCTGCCGAGATCCCAGCAAAGAACATATTTTCCTTCTTGATTGCGGTAGGAGTATTTCTTTAGGAGGTCCCTCCTGTATTTATCTAGATTTTTAACATAGTCTGGCTCTAATATTTGATCAAGCCCATCCAATGCCCACGTTATTGTCCCTTTTGGAATAAATTCAGTTGCAAATACACCAAAACCTATCTGCTCATTAATAAAGCGCAGTTCCGTATGCGGATGAATCATGTCGAGCAATCCCCTTTGTATAGTTGGTTTTATCCATAATCTATGCAAAAGACGTCTGCTTGTTGATTTTTAAAATGATTGTTATTTAAAAAAACCTTTAATTTCTTCTAATAAATCACAAACAGCTGGAGAAAGATAACGGTCTTTTAAATAAGCCAGATAGACTGTACGCTTTAAATGCTCAGATTCAATCATATGCATCGTAATATTGGGGTTTGGCGTATATTTAATATAGCTTTCAGGCAGAATCGTGACGCCGAGGCCTTGTTCAACAAAACTGTAGGCGGTTTCAAACCTTTCAATCTCATACATGATCTGGGGAATGATCTTTTCCTCTTCAAATGCTTTTAGAATATCCTCTCTAGTTCGTAATCCAACCTTACTAATAATAAAATCCCTTCCTTTTAGATCATGAAGGGTAATTCGCTCCTTTTGATTAAGAATATCGTCCTTATGAGTTAGGAGAATTAAATTTTCATCATAAAGGGGGATGAGATGAATCTCTTTTTTATCAATTGGCTGATTTGTAATGGTGAAATGGACATCATATTGCATAAGGGATTTATAAACTGTTTCTTTTCCAAGTATCTCGATTAATTGAAACTGTATATTTGAAAAACTCTTTTTAAACTTATTCACTGCTTTAGGAAGCCAGAATTTAGTGGATTCAATCATGCCAATAGTTATTTTTCCGGTACCATGTTGTTTGATTGCATCAAGATCTTTAAGCATATTGTCAAAGTTTCTAATTAGCTGCAAAGACCTCTTATAAAAAATTCTTCCTGAATCCGTTAATGCCAACCGGCGAGTATTTCTTTCGAGCAGCTGAAAACCAACTGCCGTTTCCAGCTTTCTAATGGCGTTACTTAAAGAAGGCTGGGAAATATGAAGAATGCTGGCAGCTTTAGAATAGTTTTTTTCCTGAACGACGGTAACAAAGTAACGAAGCTGACGAATATCCATAAAACCTCCTATTTGATTTATAGCTTAAAGCTATGCAATTATAATATTTCAGTATTGGTTTTTTATATATTAGCACCTTTATAATAGGATTACACGTATAACTCAGAATTTTTTTAAAAAGGAGGAGAACCTATGTACACAGAACCGTCCAAAGAGCATTGGTTTGGAAGAATTGATAGCCACACAGACTCCTTAAGCTTTCGATATCATCAAGTAGTTAATTTGTCTGGAATCCCTTCATCTTCTGTAAACCAAAAAACTTTTGGCATTATTGGATTTAAGTGTGAGGCTGGGGTAAAACGCAATAAAGGACGTTTAGGTGCAGCAGAAGCTCCTGATAAAATAAGGGAAGCTCTTGGTAAGCTGCCGTGGCATCTATCTAAAGAGACAGGGCTGCTGGATGCTGGTAACGTTTCTTGCATAGGCGACCAAATGGAAGAGGCTCAAGCTGAATTAGGCCATGCCATTACAAGCCTATTAAACAAAAATGTAAGCCCCATCATTCTCGGCGGCGGTCATGAAACCTTTTATGGCCATTATCTCGGAGCTAGACAATTTATCGGCAAAAACGCAAAGCTTGGCATCATTAATATAGACGCCCACTTTGATATGAGGCCGTATGATGAGCAAACATCATCTGGTACGATGTTTAAGCAAATTTTAGATAACGATGCTCAAAGCAGTTATCTATGCTTAGGGATACAAAAATATGGAAACACTTTGTCCCTTTTTGATACGGCGGACAAGTATAACGTTCGGTATTTGCTAGAAGAGGATTTATCTCTTTCTAATATGGATCCTGTTAAACAGAAAATTGAGAGTTTTATTAAAGAACATGATCATGTCATTCTTACTTTATGTACCGATGTGATTGATTCATCCTATGCTCCTGGAGTTAGTGCACCTTCGCCTTTTGGTCTTGAGCCAAAGATTGTCCGTTCATTGATTCGCCATATCATTTCAAATGATAAAATCCTTTCATTCGATATTTCCGAAGTAAATCCAGCCGTTGATGAAAACAATAAAACCGTTGCACTAGCTGCCCAGTTAGTCAATGAAGCCATCATGAACTTTAATATAAAATAGGCATCTTAGGGGGTAACATATGAATTTGGAACTCAATCAAATCACAACTGTCTTTCTTGCCGTAGCTTTGTTAATGATAGGCGGAATGCTGCTTAATAAACTTCCATTTTTAAAACGATTCTGTATTCCAGCACCAGTTGTTGGCGGATTATTATTTGCAATTCTTGTAACCGTTTTAAAACAAACAGGAATTCTTACGATTACCTTAGATACCTCACTGCAAAGCCTTTTCATGCTAACATTTTTCACAACGGTTGGTTTAGGCGCAAGCTTCAAACTAGTAAAGCTTGGGGGGAAACTCCTTGTAATTTACTGGATTGCCTGCGGCTTTCTAGCCTTGGCTCAGAATTTTATTGGGATTTCTCTTGCTAATGTACTTGGTTTAGAACCGCTGCTTGGCATTATGGTTGGGGCTGTTTCCATGGAAGGCGGCCATGGGGCAGCAACAGCATTTGGCGGAACCCTGGAAGAACTAGGAGTCAACTCAGCTCTATCAATCGGGCTTGCTGCAGCAACATTCGGTCTTATTGCCGGAGGATTAGTCGGCGGTCCTACTGTTAAATATTTAGTGACTAAGTATAAATTAAAGCCTACTGAGTCGGATGAAATGGATGAAGTGGCAGCTGCAAAAGAAATGGGAGATACAGATAGCATGAATTCACAAAAATTCATGACCCAAATTCTGATTATTACATTGTGTATGGCTGCAGGCTCTTACTTAGGCGAGCTTTTTTCAAAGGCAACGGGCTTTGTGCTGCCAAGCTATGTAGGTGCAATGTTCTTAGCCGTTATCGTCAGAAACATCATTGATAGCATTAAAAAAGATGCGATTGACATGAAGAGCATCAATTTAATTGGGGATGTGACGTTAGGGATTTTCCTTTCCATGGCGCTCATGAGCATTAAGCTATGGGAAGTGGCGGATTTAGCATTGCCAATGCTCATCATCGTCTTTGTACAAGTCATCTTTATCGTGCTTTTCAGCATTTTCGTTTTATTTAAATTGTTAGGCAAAAACTATGATGCGGCCGTTATGGTTGGAGGCTTCACTGGTCACGGACTAGGCGCCACTCCAAATGCGATGGCCAATATGTCAGCGATTACGGCACAATTCGGTCCTTCCAGGAAAGCATTCCTCATCGTTCCGATCGTAGGTGCATTCCTGATTGATGTATTCGCCATGCCGATTATTATAACAAGTATTAATTTATTTAAATAAACAGACTATTGTTACGCTATCACTTTCCTGAAATATGGATACTAAAAAAACGTCCCAGAATTCTGGGGCGTTTTTTAGGGTTTAGTCCTAGAAAAGGCTATGGATACAATGCAGTAGATAAAATTAAGGTTAAGATAGAATAGATTTTTATTTAGTAAGAGGGCAGGAGTGTATTTTCCCCGCCCTTTATTACTCAGCCTAGATTAAAATATTTTTATACTTTTTTAACAAATTCGGACTTTAATTTCATAGCACCAAAGCCATCAATTTTGCAATCAATATCATGATCGCCATCCACGAGACGGATCCCTTTAACCTTTGTTCCAACTTTGATGACGGATGAACTTCCTTTCACTTTAAGGTCTTTAATGACTGTAACTGTATCCCCATCGTTTAAGATGTTTCCATTCGCATCTTTATAAACCTTGACGTCTTCATTTTGGGCCTCAGATTCTAGGTTCCATTCATAAGCACATTCCGGACAAATAAACAGACTTCCATCTTCGTATGTATATTCTGAATTACATTTTGGACAATTTGGCAAATTCGACACTAGCCATTTCCCCCTTCATTATTATTCTAAATACTCTTTGGTTTCATCGCCTACAAGTATATTGGATAATTAGTAAAGTTTCCACTAAACTTCATAAATGCTGTTCTTAGTATGTTATTATCACCGGCCTTAAATACCATGAACCTTTTCATGACTACTGTTTTCCATCTTAAACTACTAAAACAAGCCTCATGAACCATTCATGGCTGCTGATTTCCAACTTAACCAGCATAAACGAGATTCATGAACCCTTTCTGGCAAAAAAAGACCAACCCCCGCATTAAGAGGGCTAGTCTATTAGCTTATGGAATCATTCGAACGGTCACAATTCCATCGATTTGGTTAATGATATCTTCCAGACTCATAATAACTTCATTATCTACTTTATTATCAATATCAATAATCGTATAAGCAAAATCGCCACGGCTTCTATTGACCATGTCAGCGATGTTTAAGTGATAGTTTGATATAGCAGATGTAATCTTTCCGACCATGTTTGGAATGTTTTTGTGGAATGCCGTTACACGCTGTTTTCCGGTATAAGGAAGGGTAGCATTTGGGAAATTCACAGAGTTTTTAACATTCCCTGTCTCTAGGAACTCCTTTAGCTGGCGCGCTGCCATAATCGCACAATTCTCCTCTGACTCTACTGTTGAAGCACCAAGGTGAGGGGTAGGAATCACGTTTTTCATTTTCATTACATTTTCATTTGGGAAATCTGTCATGTACTTTCCTACTTTTCCGCTTTCAAGGGCAGCTGCCATATCCTTTTCATTCACTAATTCACCTCGAGAAAAGTTCAAAATATAAACATCGTCCTTCATTAAGCTAAAGGTCGCTTCGTTGAACATTTCTCTTGTATCTTCCGTTAATGGAACATGGACGGTAATATAATCAGATTCTGCAAAAAGTTGTTCAATAGTCATCGCCCGCTGGACTTTGCGGGATAACTTCCAGGCAATATCAACAGAGATAAATGGGTCAAACCCAATGACATCCATGTCTAACTCAATCGCATCATTCGCCACAAGGGCGCCGATCGCTCCCAACCCAATGACGCCTAGAGTTTTCCCCTTAATTTCCTTCCCAACAAATTGCTTCTTGCCCGCTTCCACAAGCTTTGGAATTTGTTCACCTTCTCCTGCTAACGTCTTAACCCAGCTCACACCGGCAAAAAGATTACGAGATGCAGCCATTAATGAGGTCAGTACCAATTCTTTCACCGCGTTGGCATTAGCACCTGGTGTATTAAATACAACAATCCCTTGCTCCGTGCACTTATCAACAGGAATGTTATTCACGCCCGCTCCTGCTCTTGCAATAGCCTTTAATTGATTACCCAACTCCACTTCATGCATGTTAAAGCTGCGAACGACAATTCCATCTGGATTTACACTGTCATTATCGATTGTGTAATGATCATGATCATTTTTAAATACCTTTAATCCGCTTTCTGCAATATTATTCAACGTCTTGATCGTTTTCACTTTGTTTAACATCGTTGTGCTCATCTTCATATCTCCTCTTTTTTTAATATACTTTTAATCTATTAACAAAATGGGGAAAAAAAAAGAGACTGGTGTTCTCCAATCTCATCCGACGTCAAAAATAACAAATAGCACGATTCATTTGTTATTCTTCTGTCCTTTTGCCTGAGATTTTGAACCCTTCGGCGCTGCAGTCAACCTGCAGTCTCTCCAGAAGCTGCTCCTGTTATAGTGCAACCCATAACAATCATAGCCTTCTTCATATTTAATTATTAATAATTTTTCGAAAAATCCGTACATCTACAATAATCGAAATTAAAGACATTATCAACTATTTTTTCCTGAGCCATCCCCCCTGAATATACACAAAGAGGTAAGGGATTAGTTTCCCTTACCTCTGCCCAGGCGAACGGCTAATCGATACTATGTGCTCCCCCACGGTTATCCGTTTTCGCCAGTTACACATAGCCTTTGAAATTGATTACAGGATATCAGATTTTACAGAATCCTTCAACCATTAATTTCACGCTAACGCCCTTTGCTCTGATTTTTTTCCAAAATCCCCACAAATTTAGTGGAGGCTGGCGATAGTGGAACACTTTTTAGAAAGCAGACACCTATATCCCGTTTTGGTATTTCCTCAGTAAGCTGAACCTCAAACAATAGCCCTTTATTTAAATATTCCAGAGAAAATTCTTTCGTCACACAGGCAATCCCTAAATTTATTTTTGCAAATTCCAAAAGTAGTTCATGTGAACCTAATTCGAATTCAGGCGATATTTGTATCCCTTTGGAAAGCAAATAATCCTCAACATAGTTTCTGGAATTTGATTTATCTAGAAAAATTAAAGGCAACTTGACTAGTTTCTGAATACTGACAGCTTCAGATAATAGACCCTTATATTTTTCTCCGCAAACAAAGATATCGTGGACTTCAAGGCATGGCCTTAACTCTAGCGCAGGATCATCAATCGGAAAATTACAAACAGCTACATCGACCTCTCCCGATTTTAGCAAAGAGCAAATTTCTAATGTCGTACCATTCACAATCTTAAATTTAATATTGGGATAATTACTGTGAAAAGCCTCTAAGTACGGAAGTAAAAAATATCTGGAGATCGTGTCCCCAACACCAATCTTTAATTCTCCCGTAGTTAAATTCTTAAATTCAAGTATTTTTTCCTCTCCCACATCTATTAAATTAATGGCTGAATGAATATATTCAAATAAAATTTTGCCCTCAACAGTGAAAGTTACCCCTTTAGGAGTTCGATTGAAAAGGCGTGTATCCAATTCTTTTTCTAATTGCATGATGGATTGACTAACTGCAGGCTGTGTCATGAAAAGCTCTCTCGCCGCCTTAGAAAAACTTTTGCACTTTCCAACTGTACAAAAAACCTTATAGAAATCTAATTTACTTACCATATAACCACCCCTTATATCCACTATTAGATATATTAATTTTACTTATATCACTAAAGAGGTGTATAGTACAAGAGGATAATATGGAAATTAAGCCTAACAGTTATAAGGAGCGATTATATTGGAAAGAGTAGTTGGAACTGTTGTTAGAGGCCTTCGTTGCCCGATCATTAATCAAGGAGACAATATTGAAGAAATTGTTGTTGATAGTGTGCTAAAGGCTGCGGAGGTTGAAGGCTTTAACATTCAAGATAAAGATATCGTGACGATTACAGAGTCGATCGTTGCCCGCGCTCAAGGGAATTATGCGACAATCGATCATATTGCACAGGATGTAAGTTCAAAATTTGGTAACGAAACTGTTGGAGTCATCTTCCCGATTTTAAGCCGTAATCGCTTTGCTATATGTCTTCGCGGGATTGCAAAAGGGGCGGCAAAGAAAGTTGTATTAATGCTTAGCTATCCGTCTGATGAAGTAGGCAATCACTTAGTTGATATTGATTTACTTGATGAAAAGGGCGTTAATCCATGGACAGATGTTTTAACCGAGAACCAATTCCGTGACCTTTTTGGCTATAATAAGCATACTTTTACTGGTGTTGATTATATTGATTACTATAAATCGTTAGTGGAAGAATACGGAGTTGAATGTGAAGTCATCTTCTCTAATAACCCGAAAACGATTTTAGAATACACAAAAAATGTTCTGACTTGTGATATCCATACAAGATTTAGAACGAAGAGAATCTTAAAAGCGAATGGCGGAGAAAAAATCTACAGCCTTGATAATATTTTGGCGGAATCTATTAATGGAGCTGGATTCAATGAAGAGTATGGTCTTCTTGGATCCAATAAGGCAACAGAAGACAGCGTGAAGCTTTTCCCACGTAATTGCCAGCCAGTCGTTGATAAAATCCAGCAAATGCTCAAAGACAAGACAGGAAAAGTTGTTGAAGTGATGGTATACGGAGATGGTGCTTTCAAAGATCCTGTTGGTAAGATTTGGGAGCTTGCGGATCCAGTTGTTTCACCTGCATACACATCCGGTCTTGATGGAACTCCTAATGAAGTAAAGCTAAAGTATCTTGCTGATAACAACTTTGCTGATTTAAAAGGGGAAGAGCTTAAAAAGGCAATCTCCGAATTCATTAATAACAAAGAATCTGACCTTGTAGGATCAATGGAATCTCAAGGAACGACCCCAAGAAAATTGTCTGACCTGATTGGCTCACTATCTGATCTAACTTCAGGCAGCGGGGATAAGGGAACACCGATTGTCTTTATCCAAGGGTATTTTGATAACTATACAAAATAAGACTAATTAAATTTAAACTAGATGCCAAGCAGTTTACAGCATCTAGTTTTTTTCATTATTAATGCATCAATTTTTTTAAGCTCTCCCTGTATCATGATTAACGAATATAAAGTGATATTTCACCCATTCCCTCAAATTTTGAAGTCAAATGATCGCCTTTCGTTAACAAGATCGCCTCTGTGATTCCTCCAGTGAAGATGATAGAGCCTTTCGGGATTTTGCCCTTTCCTTGGCAAAATAGCATATTGGCTAACATCGCAACAGAGTTGGCCGGATTGCCTAACACATCCGCACTTGTCCCGCTAGCTTTTATTTCCCCATTTATAGATAGTGTTACCCCAATCTTTTCAAGATCGAATTGTTTAGGATCGAAAAAGTCATTTCCAATAACAACCCTAGAGGCTGATGTATTATCTGCAACTACATCTGGCAGCTTAAACTTAAAATTTTCATACCGGCTATCTATGATCTCAAAAGCAGGCAGAATTCCCTTCGTTTTTGCCATCACTTCCTCGCCTGTAACTGCCGGTCCTTCAATATCCTCAGCAAGTATAAAGGCAATTTCCGCCTCCACTTTCGGATGAATAAATTCCTCTATGAAGATTTCCCCTTTTTCATGTACTCTCATATAGTCAAACACAGCCCCATAGATCGGCTGGTCTATATTCATTTGCTTCATCTTTGCTTCACTGGTTATGCCCATTTTATAAGCAAAAAAATTACTTCCCTGATTCTTCTTTATTTGGATTAGCTCGTCTTGAACAAGATAGCCCATAGATAAATTAAACTCAGGAATTTGAGAAGTAATACAGGGAACTGCATAATTGTTTTCTTCTGCTTTTACTAGCATTTCAGCAAGCTGTTTGTAATTTATCAAAAGAATCCTCCTATCCCAATTCTACATCTCGCTTTTTAATTGGTCTCCGACTGCATAATAATTTTTAGGAACTTCGTTTACGTAAACACGAATGGTCGATAAAGGGGCACCAAGTGATTCATGAACCGTACGGGCGACATCGCGAATGCATTGTTCAACTGCTTCTGGTTCTCTTCCCTCGAGCAGGGTAATTTGAATAATCGGCATCTTGCTTCCTCCTTCTATTAAAAAAGACGGCATTACCTCCATTTGAAGTAATGCCCATCCATTATTAAGCGGCTTTGCTATTTTGACTATTATTTTTTGACCTATTAAACATTAATTGATCAAGTGCAAACATTTTACTGCCGTTGATTGCAAGGAATACAGCCATCGCTAAGAAAGCTAAATCTAATTCATAACCTGCCATTTGGCCATTGCCTAAAAAACCAACAGCTAGCTTCACTTTGAAGATCGCACCAACCATTAATAGTGATAATAAAATGGACACGATTTTAGTGCCTAACCCGATGACTAATGCGATTCCGCCGACCAACTCTATGAATGCTACTGCATAAGCGAGCGCCCCTGGTAAGCCAATACTATCAAACCATCCAACAATATTTTCAATGCCTCCCTGGAATTTGACTAACCCGTGTATAAAGAAACTAATCCCTAAGATTACTCGTAACATCAACGTACTTGCTTCAATTTTATTTGTCATTTTATTTCCTCCATTTTTTCAATTTATCTATCGCTTCATTCTGACTTTTTTCGTAAATATGTCTCAGCCAAATTGCCAAACACTATGACTAAGATTTCCATATCGGTAGCTGCGATGTAATAGTTTTGCTGTTTGCTGATCATCTGCCGCACCCATTGCGTAGAAGATCGGCACAAAATGCTCATTGCCATAAGGCGGAACTGCTAAACTAGCGGCAGGTGCTAATGACTGATACTTGTAAAGTGATGCTAGGTCCCAATTTTTTAAATGACTTGCCAGCCACTCTTCAAAATTTAATGCCCAATCATCCACTTCTCCATTATCTGCCCAATTCAGCGCTCTTAGATTATGAACCGTTCCCCCACTGCCGATGATTAAAACATCCTTCTTCCTTAACTCCACTAAGGATTTCCCAATCTTATACTGTTCCTCTGGTGAAAGCGACGGATTAACTGACATCGAGATGACAGGAATGTCGGCATTTGGGTACAGTAATCTCAGAACTACCCATGCTCCATGATCTAAACCGCGATTGGCATCAACTTCATAAGAGATCCCCTGTTTCTCAAATAACTCTTGAATTTCCTTCGCAATCTCCTGATCTCCCTTTGCCGGATATTGAATGCGAAACAATTCTTCAGAAAATCCGCCAAAATCATAGATTGTACTATATTGATCGACATTGCTCACTTGTTGAGCACTTGACTCCCAATGAGCTGAAAATAAAATAATCGCCTTTGGCCTTGGCCATGTGCTGCCTAAATCATTTAAAAACTGCGTATATTCATTTGTCTCAATGGCTATTAATGGCGCTCCATGAGCAATAAAATATGACGGAAGCATAAAAAATCATCTCCATTGTGTGTAATCTGTCATTTCTTTAATGAATCCTGCAGCCACTTCATGTAATCCTGAAAGTTTTGCAAAGATACGGTATGTCCTTCTTGATACGTTTTAAACGTGACACTTGCACCTAATGCTTGAAAATACTCTTTATTTGCGACTCCCCACTCATATGGCAGTATTTGATCCATTTCCCCATGAGAAATAAATAGGGACATATGATGCACTGGTTTTACGTTATAATCCTCTTTGACGAATCCGGGAATGTATCCGCTTAAGGCAATAATCCCCTTGATTCTCTCCCCTAATGTCAAACCGAGTGTCATCGAAAGAATTGCTCCCTGGCTAAAGCCCATTAAGTAAAGCTGGCTTGAGTCTAAAGGATACTGATCGGCTGCATAATCAATAAAACTTGTCACTTTACTAATCGCTTGATCAAATACCTCTCTATGCGGTCTTCCATAGCCTTGAATCGTAAAGAAAGCAAATCCGGGCGGATGCTCCAAATGACCCCGAAGACTAAAAATAAAATACTCTTCTTCTAACCCCTTTACCAATGACAGCATGTTTTGCTCGTTGCTTCCAATTCCATGCATCACAAAAAGGGCAGGATAAGTTTTATTAGGAGCAATCTCTTTCGGTCGATGAAGCTCATAAACCATCGGTGAATTCAACTCTCATCATCCATTCTATTTATTTTTATATTTCTAGTAGCTTCCCTCTATTGCTCAGCCCTAATCAACAAATTGATGTTAATTGCTTTTGTTTCTAAATAGATATATTAGATTCATATAAGAATACATATAGATAAAAAAATAAAACTAAACAAGTTTTTGTATTCCTATATGAATATTAATTATTCATAGGATAACAACCTCTATAGTAGATTGTCAATTATTTTTTTGCTAAGATAGAATTATGTTTTTTATTAGGAAACATTAGAGGGTGGTTCATTTGGAAATTGGATCAAAGATACGTGCCATACGTAATAGAAAAAAAATTACCATAGCCCAAATGTGTGAGGGCACCGGATTATCTAAAGGATTTATAAGCAATGTGGAAAATAATAATACATCTCCATCCATAAGTACTTTGCAAACCATTGCAGGCTTTCTTGGGGTACCTTTACCTTACTTATTACTAGAAAAACAGCAGCATATGAGAGTAGTAAGGAAAAATGAAAGAACGTATTCTACTTATAACAATCTGAAAATAGAGCATGTGACATCCAATGGCGGTCTAAGAATGATGCTGGTGGAATTTCCTCCGGGAGCTTCGATGGGGGAAGCAAATGCCCATGAAGGGGAGGAAAGTCATTTAGTACTGGAGGGAAAAGTTCTTGCTGAGCAGGGTGAGGACTCAATCATCGCAGAAGAGGGAGATTCCTTCAGTTGGAATGCCAGCTGCCCACATTTTGTGAAAAATATTGGAGATGGAAAAGCAGTTGTTCTAATATCTATCTATTCCGATACTGAGCTCAATGATATTTTCTAATTATTGCGGTCAGTTTCTATATTAGCGATTAATAATGATTACCAGCCTTATGCATGCATGCGAACGGGTTTTATTCGGGACGAATAACGTAGAGAGCAGGTATGCATAAGGCGGTTTGAACGAAACTAAATTCATAAACAAAGCCAATAAAAAAACTGCACCTCCAGTTGTTAGTTTCTGTGTCTAACAATTGGGGTGCAGTTCAATAGCGGTCACTTTTTTTCCATGATTGCAAAGTAACCTATCTGTAATCAATTTTCATCGATGAATGGTTACTGTTTTCGTTGTTTCAACTGTTACTTTTCCACTCTTAATCACATACAGCCTTGTTGGGATATCTATAATTGCATTTGTAACAGACTCGGTATCAAGTAATATTAAATTGGCTGTTTTTCCAACTTCTATTCCATAGTCATCTAAACCCATAGCCTTGGCCGGATTGGTCGTAATCATAGGCAAAACAGTAGGAAGATCCGATGCACCGCCTAAATGAGCTGTCGGAATGGCAAGCATGGCTGTTTGAATCAAGTCACCTGTTCCATAGGGTGTGAATGGATTACGAATATTATTAGTTGCAATACACATGTTCACGCCGCCGTCCCGCAGTGCCCGAATAGGCGTTAAAGTACGGCGAACATTGTGTTCATCGTGTCTTCCACCTAAATGAAGGTCTGTCGCAGGTAAACTCATGACACTTATTTGTGCCTCCGCCATTTTTGCAATAATCGGTTCCAGCCTCTCCTTAGGCAGTGCCCCAAGAGCTGTTAAATGTCCAACCGCCACTCTGCCAACATATCCTTCAGCAATTGTTTTCTCACAAACATATTCAATCGAAATCCCATCTGCATCATCTTTAAAGTCTTGATGGAAGTCTATCGGCTTATTGTATTTTTTTGCAATTTCAAACACAAGATCAATATGCTTATCCCATGGTGTATCATTATAAGGAATTCCGCCGACTACATCGGCCCCCATATCCATTGCCTGATACATCATTTCCTCTGTTCCAGGAGCCTTTATTATGCCTTCCTGGGGAAAAGCAACTACTTGAATATCGACTAAATCTTTATACTTATCCTTAAGCCCCATGATGACTTCAAATCCAGTCATACCTTGTGAAGGATCAAATTCAGAGTGTGTACGAATATTTGTCGTTCCGTTTTTGATCAGCAATTCAAGAGTTCTTTCAGCCCGATCAATAATATCTTCCTTTGTAAAGGTGGGTTTTAATTGGGCAGTCACCTGAAGGGCTTCCTGTAAAGTTCCTGATTTATTGGGGAGCCGATCCGCAATAAGGGCTTTATCTAAATGAATATGACTTTCCACCAGCCCGGGAATTAATACCTTTCCGTTAGCCTCAATAACACGTTCTGCTTCTGCATTTATCTGATGCTCAATTGCTGTAATTTTTCCATCCTTAATCGCGATATCCTTAGTCTCTTGTCCATCTTGAAGCTTTGCCTTTTTTATTAAAAGATCCATTTATTTAAACCTCCAAAATTGCTATTTAGAAACTTGACGAAAGTGCCTGCATGGTCATTTTAACAAAGCTTAGCTGACTTCCCAAGCCAAATTCCCCCATAGCTAAAAAAAAAAGAAAGGGGTTTTTCCCTTTCTCCATCTTACATGCTATTAAAATGCATCTAGCTTCACACCTTCAGATATTTCAAGCTGAGGCTCCGTTACGGCGATAATATCATCAACCGTGTATCCCTTTGCTACTTCAACTAATTTCAAGCCATCTTCAGTTACATCAATCACAGCACGGTCTGTAATAATTCGGTCGACAACTCCCATACCTGTTAACGGCAAGGAACACTCATTTAGAATTTTCGGATCCCCATCTTTGTTTACATGGTCCATAATGACGATAATTTTTTTGGCTCCATGCACAAGATCCATAGCTCCGCCCATCCCCTTAATCATTTTCCCGGGGATCATCCAATTGGCAAGGTCCCCCTTCACGGAAACCTCCATCCCGCCAAGAATGGCAACATCAACGTGTCCTCCGCGAATCATCGCAAACGATTCCGCACTAGTGAAATAAGAAGCCCCTTTTATCGCTGTAACTGTTTCTTTTCCGGCATTGATTAAATCTGGATCTACTTGATCTTCCGTTGGGTAAGGCCCAATACCCAATAACCCATTTTCAGATTGTAAAACAACTTGCTTTCCTTCTGGGATATAGTTGGCAACCATGGTTGGGATTCCAATTCCTAAATTCACGTAGAATCCGCTTTCAATTTCTTTTTCAGCACGTCTCGCAATTTTTTCCCTAATTAAGGATTTATCCGTTTTGGTCATGTTCCTCTCTCCTCTCTTTTTTACTTTTGAACTGTTAATCTCTCAATCTTCTTCTCTTGATTGCCGACAATTAATTTTTGAACATAAATACTTGGTGTGTGAATGTGATCTGGGTTCAGCTCTCCAATTTCAACTAATTTTTCCACCTCAGCTATCGTTACTTTTCCAGCAGCAGCAATCATCGGATTAAAGTTTCGGGCTGTCTTGTTATACACAAGATTGCCCATTTTATCCCCGATTGACGCTCGAACGAGAGAAAAGTCTGCTGTCATTCCTCTTTCCAGCAAGTAAGCTTTTCCGTCAAACTCGCGGACCTCTTTCCCTTCAGCAATCGGTGTTCCCACCCCGGCAGGTGTATAGAAGGCTGGAATTCCTGCCCCGCCTGCACGAATTCGTTCAGCCAAGGTTCCTTGTGGGACAAGCTCTACTTCAATTTCGCCAGAAAGCACCTGCCGTTCGAATTCCTTATTTTCCCCAACATAAGAACCAACCATCTTTTTGATCTGCCTATTTTTTAAAAGTAAACCAAGACCCCAATCATCAACTCCACAGTTATTGGAAATAACCGTAAGATCCTTTACTCCTGTTTCGACCAATGCCAGAATTAAATTCTCAGGAATTCCAACTAATCCAAAGCCACCAACCATTATGGTTGCCCCATCTTTAATATCTTTTACAGCATCAGAAAATGATGTAAGAATCGTTTTCATTACTTCTCAGCCCCTTTAATTTATTTTTCTATAATAGGTGCTACCCTTAATCCACCTTCAAATACGTATGATTGAATAACATTTATTTGAAAATTCAAAATTAATCCATACCTCCACTTTACAGTCTTCCCACCTATAAGTAAAATGAATAAACGGAATAGATATTATGAAAATAGCGAATAAATTAAATTGCATAAAAAGGCTGTCCAACATTAGGGTAAAGTCATGTATGAAAAATAATAGCTTTGAATTTTTCCATTTATCCCCTTACTCTTAATTCTTATCTAACTCTTCACATTTAATGATATGAAGCAGCAGTTTATCGCAGCCTTTTACTAGCAGGTTATAAGTCTCCATGTAGTTGCCGGTAATGGAGGGGTCTGGGACATTTTTATTTTCCACTTCTGGCACGTAATTGAGTAAAAATGGAATTTGACAAGCTTGTCCAAAACGTTCTGATAACACATTTACATTCTCTTGATCCATAAGAACGATATAATCAAAGGCCGAAAGATCATCTTCAGTTACTTGACGTGAACGTATCCATTTATGGGGAATTTGCATTTTGTCTAGAAACCTTCTTGTTGGTGGAAAGGGCTTCCTTCCAACATGAGAACTATCGGTAGCCGCTGAATCCACCTTAAATCTTTCACTTAATCCTTTCCTTTCTAATATCTGACAAAAGATTGCCTCTGCCATCGGTGATCGATTAATATTCGCTTTGCAAATAAAAAGGACTTTAATCATTTCAAACTCCCTCCCATTCGATTGATAGACACATATTATGTTATGTCGGAAGTTGGAAAGTGCTTTTTGATAACTAGGCCAATATAAAGAATGTGACAAAATTTGGTTAATATTCCTAAATCAATATTTTTTATAAAACATAGTATGAGACATAAAGGAGTGAGAAAACAGTGCCTAATTTAAACTTGCAGCAAATCTCCTCTGCCATGCCTTGCAGAGTCGCAACCTGGCAGACAAGTCAAGTGATCAAAGGTTTTACAAAAAAACATAAAACCCCTTTTCCATTTAGTTTAGTATTTATATTTAACCGTGTTGTAAATGAGGACAAACTAATTCAAAGATTAGTCATGGGAAAAGCAACTGGGGTTGTCGTTAGCAGCAATCACCATCTCGAACTTGATAAATTCGCTAAAGCTGGAATTGGTGTTCTTGAAGTAAAGAGGATCAAACAGGCCTATTTCCAAATGGCCAAGCTATACCGGAGGCAATTCCCGATACCGATCGTACAAGTGATTGGAAGTTCTGGCAAAACAACAACAAAGGAGATGATCGGCAGCATTCTTAAACAGGAGTATTCCACTTTAGTCAGTGCCTTGAATTTAAATGGCCTTACCGGGGTCCCGTACAATCTGTCTAAATTAGAAAAAAACCATGAGGCTGCTGTTTTGGAGGTTGGAATGAAAGCGTTTGGCACCATGGATTTATTAAGTCAAATGACTCAGCCTCAAATTGGAGTCGTTACAGGCATTCACCGGGCACATTTAACGAGACTTGGGTCAATTGAAAATATTATTAAAGCTAAGGCAGAAATGATTAAACATTTATCCCCGGATGGAGCTCTCATTATTAATGGGGATGATCCGAACTGTGCTGAATTTCTAAAAATAATAAAGTACCCTGGTAAAATTATTACATTTGGTTTTAATAGAGGAAACACCATTCGGGCAAAAAGAATTCGATACAAAAACTTCCAATGCTTTTTTAAAGTAAAGGGAAAAGGCTTTAAATTTAACTGTATGTTAAATACGTTTGGAAGCTATAATATCTCGAATGCATTAGCAGCTATTGCGGTAGGCATAGAGCTTCGTGTACCACATCATAAGATACAACAAGGGCTTGCTGAATTTTCCCCCGTAAAGGGCCGGATGCAGGTCATTTCTTGCACAAATGATATTACTCTTATCCATGATAATTTCAATGCCAATCCCGATTCTACCAAACTCTTATTAAGCCAAATCCCACATTTGCCTAGAAAAAGACCGGTTACATTGGTCTTAGGAGATATGGAAAGTCCAGAAACAAACGAAGCATACGCCAAAATGGTACATTACCAGATTGGTAAAAAAACCGGCTCCTTAGCTATTGATAAATTAATTGCAATCGGCAAATGGGCTGAGGAATATTGCCAAGGAGCCAAGGCGATGGGCATTCCAACGAAAAAGCTATATTATTACAAACAAGTCGATGATGCAATGAAGGACATGCCCCATCTTGTTCAGCCTTCTTCTATCGTTATCTTTAAAGCTTCGGTCACCTACATTGACCAAAAGCCGCTTATTCGCTTATTTAGTAGGAATACGTAGGGACATGTTCAGCATTAATTTTTTCAAACACTGAAGGAAGGGAATGGGGGGCGGTCCTCTGCCCTATTATAGCCATGAAGCTAAGAAAACTAGACGGGCCCTCCCCGTTAAACAAGTTTATGCCCACAGTTGGAGCAGAAGTTACCTTCACCTGTTTTTGTCCCGCAATTAGGGCAGAAATTAGGTCTCTTTTGATTGCCTGCATTTTGTTGGGCAGGAGGCTGCGGATTTTGTGAGGGCGCAGGTTGATTGTCGGCCTGCTGATTCATTTGATTCAGCATTTTACCCGCGATATTCATCCCCATCATCATCCCAGCCATATCGGAGGCCGCTCCTCCTCCACTCATTTTTCCAGAAGCCATTCCATCCGTTATGGAGATTTGCTGGTATCGATCCACGTTACCGACCATTCCGTGTGAGGCATTTTTCGTAATCATATCTTGAATCTCTTTTGGATAGCTGAAGCTCATGACATTAAATCCCGTGATCGTAATGCCGCTTTTAATCAACTGCATATCTAAATCCTCTTGAATCCCTTTAGATATTTCGAAGGTGTTCGACTGGAGATTGAACATATCCTTCCCTTCCCTTGAAATCCATTTCATCAAGAGCTGATCAAGGATCGAGGTAATCCTTATTTTGACATCCTCTACAACATATTGCTCGCGAACCCCAGCTATTTGGTCAATTAAGGCCACATAATCATTTACTTTAAAATTAAAAGTTCCGTTCGCACGAATTGGCATACCGCCCGGAAGTCCAAGTGTCGGGATATTAATCGCATTTTTCGTTCCCCACTTCTCAATAAACTCCTTCGTGTTCACAAACAGCACTTCGACACGCATGCCGCTGTTAAACCCAAACTTGAACCCCTTTAATGTCGATAAAAAAGGAATAATTTGCGATTCGATATCATACTCCCCTTCATCACGAAATACCCCTTCGATTTTCCCATTATTGAAGAAGACCGCATCCTGACCAGGTCGAATGATCAATCTGCTCCCCTTTTTAATCTCCCGGTTGCTCCATTTGTAAAAAATCATATCATCTCTAAATTCTTGCCATTCCACTACATTTGCAAATTGGTTTCTGAAAAAAGACATTGATTATTTGCTCCCTTCTATCAAATACGCCTTGGCGTATTTGCGCTCAGATAATACCTGCGCTTGCTCGATAAATTTCCTTTGAGAATCTGAGCATCTTCCGGAGGCTTTAACTTTATTCAGCTGGATTTTACTTTTTAATTGAATTGTTAATTAGCTTGCATTCTTCATTCCAAGTGTCGGAAATCTACTGAATAAAGTTAAAACTTGCCTCTGCTTCCGCTATGCGAGTGACCGCCGCTAGAAATTCCGCCGCCTCCACCGCTGCTATTTTTGGAAGATGGCTTTTTCTGCTTCGTTACGGTTTTTCTCACAAAGTTATCATATTTATTGAGCACTCCCGATTTAGCACTATCCATATAGGTCCCGGCATGGACTGTGACCCTGCCGCCGGAGCGATAGCCCATAATCATAACTATAATGGCAGCTGTCAATAAGGCTGCCGCTAATTGAAACCACCATTTAAAAAGCAGGTTTTCCGGATTCACGCCCGGCTCATATCCCATGTAATGATGGGCCGTGTAGATAAAGCCGGAAAAGGCTCGAGAATACTGGCCTTCCGATAGGTCAGGGGTTATTTTATTGCGGATCCTATCAAGCCGCCCGTTATCCAAATACTGCTCTGCCTTTTTAAAACCCGCCAAATACACATCTCTTTCTTGCATATCGATCGTTAATATCGCGGTATTTCCATGCGGCTGGTCATAGCCTGGAGCCTGTTCATCATAGAAATCCTCTACGTATTGAACGATGTCCTTCCCTTCCGTTCCATTGGCTGTGATTACGAGGAATGCGGTGTTTCTTTCTTTGCCTAATTCGCTTGCTAAGGATTCTAGTTCTGACACTTCTTCTTCCGTTAGCAGCTTAGCAAAATCATAAATATATTGCTTCTGATTAAGCGAATCTGCTTTGGCTGGTACCCCCCATGGCAACAGTAGCAGGAATGCGGCGACAAGGAAAAAGAACCCTCGTTTGTTTACCCAACTTCCGCTCACCAAAAGCCACCTCCCATCAAATAGGAGGCACATTTAAGGGCGAAAAAGGTTCCGGCTGCAATCCCGCTAAACCACATAGCTATTTTGCCCGAACTAATTGGCGGTTTGCCAACCACTTTTCCTGTTTGCCCATTCATCGCAAAAACATGCTCGGCTTGATTGAAATCATAGCTCACCATCCACACAGGCAGTAAAACATAGTAGCTGTTTACATTTCTCGTATCAATTTGCTTATTCTTATAATTGACTGATTGATAGCCCGAAAATGTTGAACGAATATAGGACTCAACATAGTCATCTATTTTACCCTTCGCCCGCGGAAGCAGTTCTTCATCCGTATAATTATATTTTTCTGCAATAAATCCAGCCAAATAAGGAGTTTTAAAATCCTTTAGTTGATCATACGGGTATGGCTCCAATCTATCCATTAAGTCATCATGCATTTTTTCCGATGCATCCACTGGGATTTTGACATAATCAAGGTTAATATCACGGAAGGCATCATAATAACTTGTTTCCGTATAAATATACTCCCCTTTTGTATAGGTTCTGACCTTCGTGCAAGTGGCATTTACTTGCACCTTGCTATTTAAATCAAACAACCAAAAAGGCACATACATGCCTGTGATGCTTTTGATTCGGTCTGCAGTCATAAAGCCTTTTGGAGTAAGCAGCCCTTTTCTGCACCATTTCTTAAAGGCCTCTATTGCCTCTTCTTTACTGATTGTAAAAGGAATAACCTTGGCAGGGGCAAGAAGGCCAGATACCCGATCTGCAATGACCACACCCGCCCCGCAAAAACTGCAGCTTGTTGCAGCTGTTTCAGCTGTTGTGATTAAAATTGCTCCACAGTTCCCACAATGATATTCATTTGCCTCATCCTCAGAAAAAGCCGCTGTCTTCAACTCTTCAGGATAATTTTCGATATTTTCATGACTGCCGCAGCTCTGACAGGATAACTCGCCTGATTCCGCATCAAAGCTCATATCACTCCCACAGCTGGGGCATTTATAATGAAAAATCACGCTCTCTCACCTCTTTTAAGGACGGTTCCTTGTTCTCCTCCTATTTACTCAAAAAGGAAAAAGGAGGAACATATGGGCATTAAAGATATTGTTCATTTACCGTAAAAGTTAAATTAGAGTTCTTTCGGGTAATGTAGATGCCGTTCTTTTACCACATAAAGCAAAACAGAGCTTTTTGGGCAATGATGGGACAATTCTTATGTGGGACGGGGTTCCTGCCCCCACATCCTTATTTCTTCATTCTCTTTTTCAAAGCGGCAAGTTCATCTTCAATATCAATGCTTCCCTCATCATATTTAGCTGTTAATTCCGCGAGATTATCTTTCGGGCCAGCATTTAGTTCTGCCATGGCATTCGCTTCATCTAATGCGCGATTTACCTTTTCTTCCATCCGCTCAAATGCTGATATGGACTGGCCTGAATGGGCAGCAGGTGCCCCAAGCTTATTCATCCGTTCCTGGGTCTTTGCCACAGACCATTTTGCCTTCAGCATATTTCTGCGGAATTCCAATTCGCTGATATCCGCGACAAGCTTATCATGCATTTGCTTCATTTGCTGGGAGTTCGTTGAAGCCAATTGATTAGACGTCTGCAATTCAGCTAACCTTGCTGCCAATTCTGCTTTCTTCTCCAGAAATCTCCTCGCGTCCCCTTCATTCCCTGCCTCTAATGCCTTTATCGCATAGCGTTCCATCTTCTCCATATCCTCTTGGCACTCATTTAAGACTCTTTTTGACCGCTGCTCTTCTGCCATCACTGATGCCGTTTCCGATTTTACCTTCCCTAAATCCTTATTTAGACTTCTTAAATATTGATCAATCATCTTCTCCGGATTCTCTGCCTTATCCAACAATGCATGAATATTGCTTGCCATAATATCTTTAAATCTTTTGATCATACTCATCTGTTCTGCTCCTTCCTTAAAGGTCATTTTGGAAAACATTACTACATTATACTGTGCAATATTCAATAAAGTTTCACTTTTTGCCGTGGTATTTATGGGACAGGCTAAACACCCCTTTTATCCCACCGTTCTTACACTAGACACACCTTTATGACATGATTGTGAACGTGTGATTTTTTACCTAGTAATCATTTTCTAATTTCTATACAATTTCTCTGAATTCTAATTCTCATAATGAAAGTGTTGGTCAAATGAGCGTAAGGGAATGTAATGAGGATAAAAAGGGGATTGCTTCATACCATAATGAAACACCTGAAGATTGGCATAAAATTTACTATGCTTTAAACGTTTCTTCCATACTAGCTATTACTGATAAGAATGGAATTATTACATATGCGAACGATAAATTTTGTGAACTTTCAAAGTACTCAAGGGGAGAACTAATCGGACGTACCCACAGCATTCTCAATTCAGGCTATCACTCAAAGGAATTTTTCTCTGAATTATGGAAGACGATTTCAAAAGGTGAAATCTGGGAGGGTGAAATCCAAAATAAAGCAAAAGACGGCAGTTACTATTGGATTGAAACGGTCATTATTCCTTTAAAGAATAAGGAAAATAAAGTTTACCAGTACGTATCTATTCGAAAGGACATTACCGAGAGGAAAGAGCTCGAAATAATATCCCAACTATCCACTCGCATTTTCCAAAAAATGAATGAGGGAATTGTCATTACGGATACAAAAGGAAAAATTTTGAATGTCAATGAAGCCTATTGTTCTATTTCCGGTTATTCCGTTAATGAATTGTTAGGAAAAAATCCCCGTGTTTTAAAATCACATGTCCATGATCAAACCTTTTATCAAAAGCTTTGGAATAGTTTAATCACAACGGGCAATTGGGAAGGAGAGGTATGGAACCGGCACAAGACCGGAAGATTATATCTTCAAAAGGTTTATATTATTGCCATCCGTGATGAAAGAAATAAGATTATTTTTTATGTAGGAGTTACTACAGATATATCAGAAGAAGCTAAAATCCGCAAAGATATAATTAGAACTGGAAAACTGCAAAGGTCTTTACTTCCTCTCCCCATACAAGAAGATCAATTAGAGGTTCATACGATCTATACGCCATCTGATTATGTTAGTGGCGATTTCTTTGATTATTATTGGGATAAAGAGCAAGGAACTCTTTCGGGCTATATCATCGATATCATGGGACATGGCCTTACGGCAGCTTATCAAAATTCAATTTTAAGAGTTTTATTTAAACAAAATTTCGACAAGAATCGTTCACTTGTTGATGTGCTAACAACTATTAATAAGGAATCCATGAACTACTTTTTCGAGGATACATTTGCTGCAGCACTTTGTTTCCGTTTGGATGTGAATAAGCGGATTTTAACTTATGCCTGTGCAGGCATAAATAAATTTTTGATCGTAAATACGGATGGGGAAAGGAATATTGTCAAAATGGCAGGTTCCTATTTAGGAATATTAGAAGAGTCCCTATTTGATGAAATAACCATTCCTGTCGAACAAAATGAGTCGATCTTTTTTTTGACTGACGGTTTAATGGATCAGATTGATATCGTAAATACCATCCCTTTAAACGGAAATTTCCAAAGCAATGTAGAGCAGTTTAAAAAAATGACTTCAGATGAATTAAAGGATGATGCCACTCTAATTGGAATTTACCTAAAACCTTTTGGAGGACAATTCGATGATTGAATACCAATTAAAGTTTAGGACAGAGGAAGAATTTTGGGAATTAAGAGACTCGGTGCAAGAGGATATTCAAGCAATTCTTAGTGAAGAGTCTTTTCTTATGGAGATAGCTATTAATGAAGCTGTAAACAATGCCCTCCGTTCCAATGGCTCTGAAAAGCCAATTACCTTAAAGGTACGGGTCACACCAGGTAAACGCCTTATTGTTAGAGTAAAGGATAACGGAGAAGGGTTCAACGCTCTTGAGGCATTAAAAAAAATCTCCTATTCTCCTAATCTTGCGTTTGAAGAAAGACTATATGAGGAATCTGGAAGGGGACTATCCATTATGAACGCGGCTTCTGATAAATTGTATTTCAACCAGAAAGGGAATGAAATTCTCCTTATGAAATTCGTCAGAGCAAAAGGGACAGAACAAATTAGTTCGAGCAAAGATGAGGTGTTTTGTTAAGATGTCAAAACTAACAAAGAAATTATTGTTATCCTATTTAATAATCATCGTTCTAATGGCTGGACTTGGTTTCTGGGCAATCCTTTCATTATCTGCCGTAAATAAAAATGGTGAAGGGCTATATCATGATCGCCTCATTCCTCTAAGCCTAATTGCAGAAACCGCCAAGTTTTCTGAGAATACTCGCGTGCAAATGTTAAATTCTGTCATATTTAAGGAAGATTCAACAAAAATTGCACAGGAAAATATGGAACATATTGATAAACTCATTACAGATTATAAACACAAAAGTATGTCTGAAGAAGAAAGTGAAGAGTTTAATCATTTTGTCGAAAATTGGAATAAATTTGTCTCACAGGTCGAGAAAAATATATCCTTTATCCAAAATAACCAATTTGATGAAGCCTTGGCTGGTATACAAATAGCTCGTGAACCATTTTCAAATGCAAGTGAACATTTAAAACAACTGCTTGAAATCCATAAAAATCAAGCTAATGATCTGCTGCTTGAAAACCAACAGAAATATGAGCAATCTAGATTGATTTTAATGATTGTTATCGTTTTTGCAATTATTCTTGCTGTTGGAATTGGACTATTTATAGGGAAAGTGATTACTCGACCAGTCATGGCCATTTCCGAAAGAGCTCGTCAAATTGCAGAAGGGGATTTAACAGGGGATGAGATTCTCGTTAAAAATAAGGATGAAATAGGGGAACTGGCAAGCTCCTTTAATCAAATGATGACAAACTTAAAATCGGTCGTTTCTTCAGTCCATTATTCTGCTGAGGAATTGACAGCCGTATCAGAGGAAATGGCTGCTTCAAGTGAGGAAGTGGCTTCATCTGCTAATGAAGTTTCAAGAGCAATGAACCATGTAGCGGAAAATACGGAAAAAGGCAATCAATCAGTCATTGATGTAACTTCAGTTTTATTAGAGCTTTCTTCACTCATTCAGATTGCAAAAGGAAAAGCCAGTTCTGCACTTGAAAACTCGAATACTACTTTTCATACGGCAAATGAGGGGAAGGAAATTGTCAATGAATCCATTAATAAAATGGAATTAATTTATAATCGAACTGTTAAAACAGAGGAATTGATCCAAAGGCTAGATCAATATTCTCAAGAGATTGGCCATATTACGCAAATGATTACCAGCATTGCTGATCAGACAAATCTCCTTGCTCTTAACGCTTCCATTGAAGCAGCAAGGGCTGGGGAACACGGAAAGGGCTTCGCTGTTGTAGCCAGTGAGGTGAGGAATCTTGCTGAACAGTCAAATGATGGAGCTAGGCAGGTTGCAGAACTTGTAAGGAAAATTTCCGGAAGTACGACTGAAGCCGTTCAAGCGATGCAGCAAAATAGATTAGAAGTGGAACAAGGGGTGCAAATTGTCGCGAGCGCGGGACATGCCTTAGATCGAATATTAAGGGATGTATCTACAACTTTAAAAGAGGTAGATGGGATTTCGAATGTAACCGATGAAGAAGTGGCCAGCTCTGACAAAATTGTAGCGTTAATTAATGAACTTGCCACTGTTATGGAAAATACCGCAGCCAATACAGAAGAAGTAGCTGCTTCGACAGAAGAAACGACAACAGCTATGGAAACCGTATCTAGCAGTGCTGAAGAAGTAAGCGCAATGGCTCAAGAGTTAAGGTCTGCAGTTGAAGTTTTTAAAATTTAATTTAAGAAAATAAGGGGATTGAGAACCATGATTAAAAAGATGGAAATTTCTGCGACCCAACCAAATATGATTAAAGTAGAATTAGAAGGCAATTTGTATGTCGAAGGCGCAACAGAATTGCGTGAACGCCTCCTTCAGCAAATTGACAAAGGCGTCCATACAATGGAGTTTGATATGAATGGACTTAACTATATCGATAGTTCCGGGCTCGGTGTTCTGATTGCTATTCATAAAAGATGTGTTCAAAAAGGCGGAGCCCTCAAAATCTTTGGGGTAAAAGGGAATATTAAAGAACTCTTCGAATTAACTAGATTAAATAAGGTGTTTGATTTGGAATAGGAGGATAAGAGAATGGGGACAGGTCAAGATCCAAAAATAACAAGTTGGGACTAACCTGCCCCCTTTTCCCATTAAATGTTTACATAATATCAATTAAGAATTTCATCATGGATATTAGATTGAAATTTCTCATAAAAAGGGGAGTTAGTTCATATGAGTGAGAAGGAGTTTTTGAAAAAGGAATATGCCCAGAAGCTTGATCTTGAAGATGAACTTAAGCAGTATCGTGATGAGTTTTATTTGCAGCCAGAAACGATTTATTTTGACGGTAACTCCCTAGGTCTGCTTTCAAAGAGGGCTGAGAAAGCACTGCACAATGTACTCGAGTCTTGGAAGACGTATGGAATTGATGGCTGGCTTAAAGGTGAACATCCCTGGTTCTATTTCCCTGAAAAGCTCGGTAAGATGACTGCACCGCTTATCGGGGCAGATCCTAAGGAAGTAATTGTAACCGGTTCTACGACAGTTAATTTACACCAAATTGTATCGACTTTCTATAAACCAGAAGGAAAAAGGACAAAAATTCTTGCGGATGAATTGAATTTTCCATCTGATATTTATGCATTGAAAAGCCAGCTAATGATTCGTGGACTGGATCCTGAGGAACATTTGATCCAAGTAAAGAGCAGAGATGGTATTACCATTTGTGAAGAGGATATTATTGAAGCCATGACAGATGAGGTGGTCCTGATTGTCCTTGCAGGCGTTCTCTACCGGAGTGGACAAATATTGGATATAAAGCGTATTACAGAGGAAGCACATAAGAGGGGAATCTTAGTTGCCTTCGACCTATGCCATTCTATCGGGTCCATTCAGCATTCATTGAGTGAGTGGAGTGTAGATTTTGCTTTCTGGTGCTCCTACAAGCATTTAAACGGCGGACCCGGAGCAGTTGCAGGTATGTATGTAAACGAGAAGCACTTTGGAGCGAAACCGGGACTTGCTGGCTGGTTCAGCTCTGATAAAAACAAACAGTTTGATATGGAGCATAACTTAACGCCGGCTCAAACTGCAGGAGCCATGCAAATGGGCACACCGAATTTATTAAGCGCGGCACCGCTATTAGGATCATTATCAATGTTTGAAGAGGCTGGCATGGACAAAATACGTGCAAAATCCCTGAAGATGACAGACTACATGATTCAACTCATTGACACACAATTAAGCGCATATCATTTCAAGATTGGAAGTCCGCTTGATAGCTCACAACGAGGGGGGCATGTGCTCCTTGAGCATCAAGAAGCAGCCCGGATTTGCAAAGCACTGAAAGATAACGGAGTCATTCCTGATTACCGTACACCAAACGGCATTCGGCTTGCACCTGCTGCCTTATACAATACCTTTCAAGAAGTATGGGAGGTTGTTCAGATTTTGAAAAAGATTATGTCAGAAGAGCAATACAAGAAATTTGAGAATAAGCGTGATGTTGTCTCTTGAAATGTAATCGCTTTCTTAGACTAGCACTCGTAACTGATATGAGTGCCTAATCTTTTCGATGATACGAACACTTCAAAGGGGGAGAAGTCGCATGTCAAAATCCATATCAGATCTCTATAAAAATCTTGAAAGAGAAAAGGGAATCTTTACTGATTTCAAAGACAATATGACCTATGGCGAATATTTACACCTCGATAAAATTCTCACAAGCCAAAAACGGCTTTCCGACCATCATGATGAAATGCTATTCATCATTATCCACCAAGTCAGTGAGCTTTGGATGAAGCTGATTTTGCATGAGCTTTCATTAGCTATTCATGAAATTGAACAGAATGAACTGCATTCTGCCTTTAAAAAGCTTGCACGTGTATCGAAAACCCAGACGCAAATCATACAGGCTTGGGATGTTTTATCCACTTTGACGCCTGCTGAGTACTTGCAATTCCGTGACACTCTCGGAAAGGCTTCGGGCTTCCAGTCTTATCAATACAGACTGATCGAATTTGCTTTAGGCTACAAGTCTACTCCTATTTTAAAAATCTATGAGAAGGATCCGATTGTTCATGCTGCGCTGGAAACAGCCTTTAAAGAGCCAAGTATATATGATGTTTCGATTAAAGCGCTGGCCCGCGCTGACTTTAAAATTAATCCAGAGCTCCTCAATCGGGACTTTTCAAAGGTATATGCAGGGGATCCGAGTGTAGCAGCAGCATGGCGGGAGGTTTACCGAAACGTTGACAAATACTGGGACCTATACGAATTAGCTGAAAAGCTTGTTGATATTGAAGACTGGCTGCAACAATGGCGTTTCCGTCATATGAAGACTGTGGAACGGATCATCGGTTATAAAGTGGGAACAGGGGGTTCTTCGGGGGTCCATTATTTGAAACAAGTGCTTGATCACAGGTTCTTCCCTGAGCTTTGGGATTTGCGCACGGAACTATAGACTTGATCACCTATCAGCGGTAATTGAGAAGAACGGGTTTTGTAAAGAAAACTTTCTACATGGTGGTGTTTTTGATGAAAGAAAGGAAATGGATCGATATTTCACAACCTTTGACTAATGGCATCGCAATCTGGCCAGGGGATATTCCTTTTTCATTCAAGCTAAGTTTCACGAAAGAACAGACAGGGTCCGTCAATATTGGCCAGATCCACACTGGCGTCCATACTGGAACACATATTGATGCCCCGTATCACTTCGATGAGAAAGGTGAGAGGATCCATGAGCTAGATGTGAATATTTTCGTTGGGAAGGCTCGTGTCATTGATGTAACGGGACATAAAAAAATCGGAAAAGAAGAATTGGTAATGCACGACCTAGAGGGAGTGGAGCGACTCCTTCTCAAAACATGCAGGGGGAGAAACGTGAATCAATTCCCTGAAATGTTCACAGTCTTTCGGGAGAATATCGGTCCGTTTTTTAAAGAAAAGGGCATACGATTGCTCGGTACAGACGGACCTTCGGTAGATGCAGCCGACAGTAAATCAATGACAGCACATCACTCATTGAATCAGAATGGCGTATATATCCTAGAGAACATCGTCCTGACTAACATCGAACCAGCCGATTACGAACTTATTGCACTGCCGCTCGCCATTGAAGGCGCGGATGCCAGTCCAGTGCGCGCTGTGCTGCGGATGCTTTAATCACCGTGGGACATGGGGTCAGGTCCCTTGTCCCAACAGCGTGGAATATTCAATTTTCGTTTGTGGAAAATCAGTGTTGAATGGTCTTTACTCTCAATTTTTCATTAATTCCTCATCTCTTTTAATTGTAGCATCGACACCCTTGATTACGGTTGAGATGAACGCATGATCTTCTAATGCTACTAATCCGGCTACTGTAGTCCCGCCTGGAGAGCAAACTCTATTAATGTGCACCCATGGATCCTCGTCACTTTCAAGAATCATCTTGGCGCTGCCTAAAACAGCTTGGGCAGCAATCTTATTGGCTAAATCTTTCGGCAATCCATTTTTCACAGCACCACGGGCCAAGGAATCAATAAATAAATACGCATAAGCGGGCGAGCTGCCAGCAATAGCGGTAAAAGTACTGAAGTGATGTTCAGGTAATTCAATTGCCATACCAATCGCATTAAACATGTCTAGAACAAAGTTTACTTGTTCCTGACTAGCAGCTTTATTTCCGCAAACAGCTGCCGCCCCTTCACCAATCATGGCATTGACGTTCGGCATGACCCTAATTATCGCGAGATCACTTTCTGCCTCTGTGAGCTGTTGAATCTTTTCAATTGAAGTACCTGCTGCGATGGAAACAAGCAGCGGGTTCTTTGCTTTAATACATTCTTTCAATGAGGTTAAAACTGCCTCAAATTGATTCGGTTTCACCGCTAAGACCAATATATCTGCATATTCTACTAACTCTTCACAAGATGCACATGTATTCGTTTCAGTTTCACTAGCAAACAGATGCATCTTTTCCATATCTACATCAAACAGAAAAATATCCTTCGCTTTTGTATGTTCTGTATGAATCATCCCTTTAATGATGGCACTCGCCATATTCCCTGTCCCAACAAATCCTACTTTCATCATCGAAAACTCCTTAGTGTTCATTTTTATGAAACTTAAGAATCGCTATAGATGCTTTTTTCTTAATTATAGGGAAATTGAGGTAAAATAACTATGATAAGAATTTACTTACATACAATTACTTCGCGGGAAAATGAACCTTTCCTAACAACAGCTCGGTCAATCATAACAAACCCCGTATTGACAAGGATTTCATCGATTGGCTCAACAGTTACCACTACAACTCTTTTCGCAAATCTACGTGCACTTTGAAGCATTTCGGTTTTCTCCTCTTGAGTGATGACTGAACATAAATTATAAGGTAAATCAATAATCGCTACATCATATTGATTTTTGATGTCACGGATATCCGCTAGTTTCACTTCTCCAGAAAGTCCGAAATGTGCAATATTTTCTCTAGCTCCCCCAAGAACCAATGGATTCCTATCGCTCCCCACTATATCTATCCCCATTGATAAAGCCTCCACTAGTACGGTCCCAATTCCACAGCAAGGATCAATGGCCTTGATCCCAGTTGGATTTGGTATGGCGATATTAACAATGGCTCTTGCCACACGTGTATTAAGCGCTGTAGAGTAACTATGCGGCTTTTGCTGGTGCCGAAACCAAACAGGCTCACCTTCAACATAATCGCCGAAAATCCACCTTCCGTTTACTACAATAACACCAAACAATCGATCTGGGTGATGGAGATCAGCCACTCCATTTATATGTAGTCCAATTTTCCTCTCAACAGAACGCCGATTTTCAAAGCCTGCTTTTTCCGTCTTTGAAGGAGCGCCATTTTTTACATAAATCACTTTAAATGTTTCACCCATTACTTGTAAGGCTGATACTTGCTCGAGTAGATGATCTAGGCTATCCGCCGTATACATAACAGAAACTCTTTCCTTCATAAATGGACTTCGGCTTGGGTCTATCTTTATATTGCTTTCTACTATGCCGAATTGAGGCTCAATCCCAAATAATGAGCGCATTTCCAAAGCACATAATGAACGCTCTTCTTCGTAACAGTTGTAAGTATAAATATATTTACTAACCACCATTCTCATCCTTTAATTTCTAAAATGATAAAAGGCAATAGGTATGATCTGATCTGACTGTACCTATTGCCTCTTTTAATAAGCTTTATCTAAAAAACACCTTGTCTATATTGTACTTCGACTTAAGTTCATTAATGATATACGTCTCGTAAATTTCTCTATGTACAGGATCTTCAATCACACAAACTTCGATTTTTGTAACTTCATCTCTATGCATTTTGATTGGGGATACAGTATCCTCAAAATGCTTTTTAATTCTTGGTCTCAGCTTCCTTGCTTTCCCAACGAATAATAACTCTTGATTACTGTTATAAAACATGAAAATACCACCCTTATCTCTAGGGATAAGATGAAAATCAGTAAATCCATAAATATGACTGAGCTCAGGATTCTTTTGTTTCGTAATGGTTACAGTTGGTTTTGGAATCGTTATGTTTATCACTTTGGTTCAGTTCCTCCTTCAATATCACTTTTAACTTTTACATATCTCTCTACAATAGTCAATTTACCTCCATTTTTATAAAAGATACTACCCGGTTGAAAAAAGAATGACGGTATGAATCGTTATGAATACTGTCCCCCTTGAAATGTCCGCTTACATCAATCTTTCGAGTTTTAAAATAAAAAAGAACCCTCAATCTATAGATAGATCAAAGGTTCTATATTTTATTCTACGTTCTTAGAATTAGCTATGAACTAGCTCTTTTTCGCTTAAGCCAAGCACCTCTGCTGTTGAAGTATGAATTTCACGCAGAAGCTCTGGATTTTCCATTAGTGACACGCCATAAGAAGGAATCATTTCTTTAATTTTTGGTTCCCACTCTCTCACATGTTGCGGGAAGCATTTATTTATGACTTCAAGCATCACATGGACTGCAGTAGAAGCGCCTGGAGATGCGCCTAGTAATGCTGCAACCGAGCCGTCAGCGGCATTAATGACTTCCGTTCCAAATTGAAGCGTCCCTTTGCCAGCTTCAGTATCTTTAATCACTTGCACACGTTGACCCGCTACTACTAATTCCCAATCCTCAGTTTTAGCGGTCGGAATAAACTCTCGTAATTCTTCCATCCGCTGTTCTTTCGATAACATCACTTGCTGGATCAGGTATTTGGTCAATGACATCTCTTTTGCACCTGCGGCCAGCATGGTTAAAACATTATTTGGTTTTACTGAAGTGATTAAATCCATATTTGAACCTGTTTTTAAGAACTTCGGTGAGAAGCCTGCAAATGGTCCAAAAAGCAACGATTTCTTTTTGTCAATAAATCGTGTATCAAGATGCGGAACAGACATTGGCGGCGCGCCAACTTTAGCTTTTCCGTACACTTTTGCATGATGCTGTTCGACAACTTCTTGATTATTACATGACAGAAAGATTCCGCTTACAGGGAATCCCCCAATATGTTTGCTTTCAGGAATTCCAGTTTTTTGCAGTAAATGCAGGCTCCCGCCACCACCACCGATAAAAATGAATTTTGCAGTATGGCGTTCAATGGTGCCGGTATCCATATTCCAAATTTTCAATTCCCATAAACCATCACTTGTCCGTTTAATATCTTCAACTTGATGTTTGTATTTGACTTCAACGTTTTGATTTTTTAAATGGTCAAATAACATGCGTGTTAAAGCGCCAAAGTTGACGTCCGTTCCATTGTCAATTTTTGTCGCTGCGATTGGTTCATTCGATGTACGGCCTTCCATAATAAGCGGAATCCATTCCATTAATTTTGCTGGGTCATTAGAAAATTCCATCCCTTGGAACAAAGGATTATTTGAAAGCGCTTCAAAACGTTTCTTTAAAAACGTTACATTTTCTTCCCCTTGTACCATACTCATATGAGGCAATGGCATGATAAAGTCCTGCGGATTATTGATTAGCTTTCTATTGACAAGATAAGACCAAAACTGCATGGAAAGCTGAAACTGTTCATTAATTTTGATAGCCTTGCTAATATCTATAGATCCGTCTGGTTTTTCGCTTGTATAGTTAAGCTCGCACAATGCTGCATGCCCTGTTCCTGCATTATTCCATTCGTTAGAGCTTTCTTCTCCTGCATTTTCGAGCTTTTCAAATACTGAAATTTCCCATTCCGGTACTAATTCTTTCAGAAGTGTCCCTAAAGTCGCACTCATGATTCCGGCACCAATTAAGATGACGTCAGTTTTAGTTTCGCTGTTGCTCATTTTAACCATCCCTTATACCGTAAAATTTGCAGAAAGGATGCAGGCATTCCTTCTTAAGCGCCACACCAAGCAAGGCGCGACCTAGTCCACACCGATTCTGTATCAATAATAAACTTATCGCAGTGTATCACATTTTATTTAAAGTATATCACAATTGATTATAAGTATAACACATTTATTAATAGATTAATACATTTACTATTATATGATAATTTTAAGCTATTTAAAAGGTGAGAAAAAATGAGAAGTTCATCAAATATCCCCAGGAACACACAAACAGCCAAAGCCTTAACCCTTCTTTTTTGCTAGGATTAAAGCTTTGGTTTACTGTTACTTCCCCTTATATATCCAATTCCCATTCACTTTATATTTTTCTAAAGATCCATCAATCACTATATTTAGGCATATAGATCATCGTCTTAAACAAGTCTCCATCAATTTGAATAATAAATTTGCCTTTTTGTATGTCGGTCAGGCTTTCCGCAATGGATAATCCTAAACCGCTGCCTTGGCTGGATCTTGATTCATCCCCTCTTTTAAAACGCTCCATTAATTCGTCTGCAGAAATGTTAAGCTCGTAGGCTGAGATGTTCTTGAAGGTGAGAAGGATTTCGTTGCCTGCATCCTCGATATCGATATAGACTCTCGATCCATTTAGCGCATATTTGAATATATTGGATAGTACATTTTCAATGGATCTCCATAATAGTTTTCCATCGGCTTTCATATATACCTTTTCCTTAGGATAGTTGAACTTAAATTCTAAACCTAACTCCTCAATTTTGTCGTTAACTTCCCCTAGCCCTTGGTTTATTAGTGATTCAATATCGATTCGCTCAAGATGAACCGGAATATTTCCGCTAGATGTCTTTGCTGCTTCAAATAAATCGTCAGTTAGTATTTTTAACCGTTTCGATTTTTGATCCAATACTTCAATATATTCCTCCACCTTTGCTGGGTCCTTTTCCTTTTTCAGTAGATCCACATAGGTAATAATGGAAGTTAAAGGTGTTCGAATATCATGGGATACATTAGTGATTAGCTCTGTTTTTAGCCGCTCACTTCTTAATTCACTGTCCACCGCTTTTTTCAATCCATCCGTGATGCTGTTTATATTTGCTGCTAGTTTCGCAAACTCTCCTTTTCCGCCAACATCAATGCTATGATGAATATCCCCATCCTTTATTCTCTCTACCCCTTCCTTTATGGCATTAAATGACTTGATTCTTCTTAAGGAAAACCAAGCAGCAAGACCTAAAGTGATCGGGAACATGAAAAATGTTAATGCAATCAATATTGGATAGCCGATAACGATTAATACCGTCTTTACGGCAACATTTCCGTTTTTATATACATCTCCTATAAACTTACCTAATGCGTAAATAATTTGATAGATTAAAGTATGCTTGAAAAACGTTCTATTTTTGCAATGCCTTACTAGGGATAGAAAGAGCATAAACCCTGCTGCTGAAATCGGAATCGTGATCGGAATGACTGCTTTGTGGATGTTTGAAAAAGTCACAGATTCCATCATGGCAACCCATATCACCGTAAGTCCTGAGAATAGGAAAATATTTATATCAACATATAATTTATCTATTGCGTGTAAATGTACCTCTTCATCCTTAAATGATTTCCTGCCAGCCACAGTGATCAAATATAGAAATAAAAGAATAAATCCCGAAAAAAATCCAACTAATCTATAAAAGTCCTTTGTAGCTATTGCTTTATTTTCTTTCCACTCTTTTATTTTGTTATTTATTAATTCGTCCGTAAAAGCAACATAAATAACCTGACCTTTCTGATCAAATTCCTCTTCTGTTAACGAATAGAAGGATTCATTTTCTTCTATTTCTTCTGGGTAAATTTCACTTGAATAATCCTCAAACACTAAATAAGCGGGATATGTTTTAAACTGTCCTTTTTCTGTCTGTGTACTGTTCTTATATACATTTTCACCATCACTAGCATAATACAAAGGACCTTTAACCTCTTTTATATTTTGCAATAATAAATGAAATTCTCTTAAATCATTCTTAATCAGCCTGTCCCTTGCATGAGAGATCTTATCCGCATATTCTTCTTTAAAATTTCCATAGTTTTCCGCTTCACTTAAATTCGGATTAAAACTTTTGGAATGGAATTGATAATCTTCAAATAAGTTTTCTTCTTCGTTTCTTAATTCATTCTCCCTGATCGTTCCTCCATTTAAAATATGTTCCTCATTCTTATATTCGCCGATTAGTCGAGAGAGGTTGAAAATGAGAGGTTCGCTTTCCCGAACAAATGAATGGCTGCGAAAGTAGTTGTCTTCAAAAACGATTCCAAAATGATCATTTACATCTAAATCTACAGATGCTTGGATGGCACCTGTAAAACATGTAATCATCATGATAAAAACAATGATTTTTGTTGTCATTAAGTGGCTATATTTTTTCAACTTTATATCCAACTCCCCACACTACCTTCAAATATTTTGGCTCTTTCGGATTGATTTCGATTTTCTCTCTAATTTTTCTTATATGGACGGTGACAGTATTTTCCGGACTAAACGCCGTTTCATTCCATACCTTCTCATAAATTTCCTCTATAGAGAACACTCTCCCGGCGTTTGCTGTTAGAAGCTTTAGTATCTTATATTGCACCGGTGTAAGGTGGACCGCTTCTCCATCGACCGTTATTGTTTTACTTTCATCATCAATCACAAGTCCGCCCGTTTTAAATACATTTTTCTTTGTTTCCAGCCCGCCCAATGTTGTGTATCTTCTCAGCTGGGATTTAACTCTTGCAATAAGCTCTAAAGGATTAAAAGGCTTGGTTATGTAGTCATCCGCCCCAATATTTAAACCTAATATTTTGTCGTAATCCTCCGATTTCGCGGAAAGCATAATTAATGGAATTTTATTAGTTTCTCGAATCTTCATGGTCGCTTTTATCCCGTCCATCTTAGGCATCATAATATCCATGATAATCAAATGAATCTCCTGATGATCGATAAAATCGATCGCCTCTATTCCATTAAATGCTTTGAAAATTTGATAGCCTTCATTAACTAAGTAAATTCCTATCGCATCGACAATGGCTTTATCATCATCACAAACTAATATGTTCATGTACGTTCACTCCTGAATTTAATAACCTATCTCCCCTTTATTATTCATCTAAAATCATCATACCCGTCAAATCTTAACAAACCCTTTATATAAATCTTAAGGTTTTCTTATTTTTAGAAGTAGAGAAGCACAAGAAAAAGGCGCCATTCTTAAAATAGCACCTTCATTAGATATTAATAATTGGAATTAAACCTCAAGTTCCGATCATTAAATGTATTTAAGTTGTCTGCTTTTTGGATTCATCATATACGTTCAATGCTGCCTGTAAGCTTTCGCCTTTATTCACATTGGCGCCTTTCCGGATAAGGGCTGCTTCTAATGCCGAAAGAACATGAAGGATATTTTTCTTACGGGAGCTATATCCCATTGTCCCGATTCTCCAAATCTTTCCGTGAAGCGGGCCAAAAGAGCTGGCAATCTCCACCTCAAAATCTTCTAACATCATGGCGCGTACCTCATCGCCATCAATCCCTTCCGGAATCTCAATGGCGGTCACGACAGGTAGTTTGTTCTTTTCATCACCAAATAACTCAAGGCCCATCGCTTTAATTCCTGCAACTAATGCTTTTTCATTTAGCTTATGGCGGGCGAAGCGGTTTTCAAGTCCTTCTTCAAGAATAATACGAAGCCCTTCTCTTAAAGCATATTGCATGCTCGTTGCTTCCGTATGATGATTCAAGCGGACCGGACTCCAATAATCCTGAAGCTGTGCTAAGTCAAAATAATTGCTTGTAATTCGGTTATTAGATGGCTCACTCTGGAATTTCCTCAAGCCTAATTCGATGCTTTTACGTTTATTAATTGCTTCTTCAATTCGATCGTTATAAGTAATCGGAGCTAATCCGGATGGAATGGATAAGCATTTTTGCGTACCGCCAATAACAGCATCAAGCTTGAGTTCATCCACCTTGATGTCGACTCCTCCTAATGAAGCTACTGCATCGACAACTAACAAAACATCTGCATTACGGCAAGCTTCGCCAATTTCTTTTAGCGGCTGCATGCATGCAGTCGATGTTTCTCCATGAACAATGGCAACCATTTTTGGAGAAATCTCATGAATCTTATTAATAACAACCTCCGGATCAAACACCTCTCCCCAAGGAACCTCCATTGTTGTCACCTCTGCCCCATAGCGCTGGCAGATTTCAGTTAAAAGGTAGCCAAATCGGCCGTATATCGGAACTAACACTTTATCTCCTGGTTCAATGATACTGCATAGGACCGCTTCGATCCCCGCTCTCGAAGTTCCGTCAATCGGGAATGCCCAGTGATTATCTGTTTGAAACACGTCTCTCAGCATTTCCATCGTTTCATTCATGATATTCGTAAATGCAGGATCAAATTGTCCTAAAATCGGGGTAGCCATCGCCCTTAATACTCGCGGATCGACCTCAACCGGCCCTGGTGTCATAATTGTTCTGAGTGGGACATTCAAATCTTTGTATTTGGTCATAGTTTTAACTCCTATTATGAATAAATTTTAAAATATATGAATAATTATAAGTTTATGTCCATTAAGCGGTACTGTATTAAGAATGAATAATTAGATTTTAACAGCATAAAGTAGTTGAATCAACGGACAATTCGAAAAACTTTTATGAAAATGTTTCTAATCCCCTTGAGGGCTTATGTGCTATTGTTTATTAAATATACATATTTTATTAAAAAATAAAAGGAGATATCATATGAATTTTAATATGAAAGAAACCATTGAAGTTCTGGAGCGCACCCCACAAACTTTAGAGGTTTTTTTAGGTGATTTATCTGCTGACTGGCTGTCATGTAATGAAGGCGAAGGGACATGGAATGCTACTGAAGTGATTGATCACCTCATTGAATGCGAAAAAAACAATTGGGTACCCCGATTAGAGGTCATTCTTCAGGATTGTGAAAATAAGCTCTTCCCACCATTTGACCGCTACTCACATTTAAACAAAAAGTCTGAAGAATCGATTAAACAAAGACTGCTTGAGTTTAAAATGATTAGAACACAAAATATAAACAAACTAAAGATTCAGATTAAACCTGAATTACATCTTGAATTAACTGGATCACATCCTGAATTTGGCGCTGTGAAATTAAGAGAATTGCTTTCTACTTGGGTTGTTCACGACTTAACTCATATTGCCCAAGTCGTCCGGATCATGGCTACAAGATACAAGGAAGACGTCGGTCCGTGGAAAGAATATTTAAGCATATTAAAATAATAATATTTCCGTTAGGAAAATAGAATAATCCTAATGTTCTTGGTGACCTTTGTATAAAAAAGTGCCAGATACCAGTAAAAGTCTGTTGCTCTGAACGGTATCTGGCACTTAAAAAATCAAAGAGTTTTTTCGACCGTGGCCGCTGTCTTAATTATCCCTTTTTCTACCCATGATTCAATTTGCTCCTCCGTATAGCCCAAGTCACTAAGAATCTCTTCGATATGTGCCCCGCTATTAGGACCCGCCAAATTTACCTCACCTCGTGTTTCACTTAGTTTCGTAACAATGCCCGACATGACAATATCTCCTTTTCGTTCATTACTGTACGTTCCTTTTCAATACTCCTCTTTTTTCTGAAAATATTGGTTAATTGATAAATATCAATAGTAAATGAAAAAATAAACTCCCATGCAAAATCATAGTAAATCCCTTTTTACAAGATAAGACTAGACCCATCATATAAACAACTTCCATAAATATCCCAACGTATTTCAAAAAACTTAAGTATAATTGTTGACAAAAAGTAAATTCTATATAATAATCAGTGTTGTATTAGAATTATTTTAATTAAGGAATAATGATTAAATCATTTTTTCCTTTTAAAATTATGGCTTTATGCCCAAACTATCTAAGATTTAAAAACATATATAGGAGGAAGATTTAATATGTCTCTAATCGGAAAAGAAATTCTACCATTCAAAGCACAAGCTTATGATGCAGGCAGCGGCGAATTTATTGAGGTTACTGAACAAAGCATGAAAGGACAATGGAGTGTTGTTTGCTTCTATCCAGCTGATTTTACTTTCGTTTGCCCAACTGAGCTTGAGGACCTTCAAAACGAATATGCTACTCTAAAAGGCCTTGGAGTGGAAGTTTTCTCTGTTTCAACAGATACACACTTTACACATAAAGCATGGCATGATCATTCAGAAACTATTAACAAAATCAAATATGTGATGATTGGCGACCCTTCACAACAACTTTCTCGCAACTTCGATGTGCTAATCGAAGAAGAAGGTCTTGCAGATCGCGGTACTTTCATCATCGACCCGGACGGTGTTGTTCAAGCAGTTGAAATTAACGCAGGCGGCATCGGACGTGATGCAAGTATTCTTGTAAATAAAATTAAGGCAGCACAATACGTGCGTAACAACCCAGGTGAAGTATGCCCGGCAAAATGGCAAGAAGGTTCTACTACACTTAAGCCAAGCCTTGACCTTGTAGGGAAAATTTAAGGAGTGTCATCCATGATACTTGATGCAGATATAAAAGCACAATTAGCCCAATATCTTCAAATGATGGAGGGCGATGTACTTCTCAAAGTAAGTGCGGGATCTGATGAAGTTTCTCGCGACATGCTGGCTTTAGTCGATGAATTAGCCACTATGTCACAAAATATAAAAGTTGAGAACACAGAATTACAAAGAACGCCGAGCTTTAGTGTGAATCGTATCGGCGAAGACACCGGAGTAACGTTTGCGGGTGTCCCTCTTGGCCATGAATTTACTTCATTAGTGTTAGCTCTGCTTCAAGTAAGTGGAAGAGCTCCGAAAGTTGATAAGAAAGTCATTGATCAAGTGAAAAGTATTAAGGGCGAATATCACTTTGAATCATACATCAGCTTAAGTTGTCACAACTGTCCTGATGTTGTACAAGCATTGAACGTGATGAGCGTTCTTAACCCTAATATTTCACATACGATGATCGATGGGGCTGCATATAAAGAAGAAGTAGAAAGCAAAGACATTCTGGCTGTACCAACCGTGTACCTGAATGGCGAAGAATTCGGCGGCGGCCGTATGTCACTAGAAGAAATCCTTGCCAAAATGGGAGGCGGTCCAGATGCGTCCGAGTTTGCTGATAAGGATCCATTCGATGTCCTTGTTGTAGGAGGCGGGCCTGCGGGTGCAAGTGCGGCCATCTATGCAGCACGTAAAGGCATTCGCACAGGTATTGTTGCTGAACGCTTTGGCGGTCAGATTATGGACACGCTTAGCATCGAAAACTTTATCAGTGTAAAGTCCACGGAAGGTCCTAAGCTCGCCGCAAGCCTTGAAGAGCATGTGAAAGAGTATGACATCGATGTGATGAACTTACAGCGTGCTAAGCGTTTAGAAAAGAAAGACCTCATTGAAGTTGAACTGGAAAATGGCGCTGTTCTAAAGAGCAAATCCGTTATCCTTTCAACAGGTGCTCGCTGGCGCAATATCGGTGTACCTGGTGAGGCTGAGTTTAAGAATAAGGGTGTGGCGTACTGCCCGCATTGTGATGGCCCATTATTTGCAGGGAAAAAAGTCGCGGTTATTGGCGGCGGTAACTCCGGCGTTGAAGCTGCCATTGACCTTGCAGGAATTGTCGAACATGTAACCGTTCTTGAATTTAATCCAGAACTTAAAGCAGATTCAGTACTCCAAGACCGTCTTAACAGCTTATCGAATGTCACAGTCCTGAAGAATGTTCAAACGAAAGAAATTACCGGCACTGATAAGGTAAACGGAATTACTTACGTTGAGCGTGACACTGAGGAAGAGAAGCATATCGAATTGGCGGGAGTATTTGTCCAAATCGGTCTTGTGCCAAATACAGACTGGTTAGGTGAAACCGTTGAACAGACTAGAATCGGTGAAATCGTTGTCGACAATCGTGGCGCAACGAACCTCCCTGGCGTGTTTGCTGCAGGAGACTGCACGAACAATCCATATAAGCAGATCATTATTTCTATGGGATCAGGTGCGAATGCGGCCTTAGGCGCATTCGATTATCTAATTCGAAATTAAATCTAAAATTTATGAAAGTCACTGCGCTATCCCAATGGTAGTACAGTGACTTTCTTTTTTATGTGCTAATACACCAATTATAAAATATATATAAGATACTAGACTTATTTCCTAATGGGTAAAAGGTTTAATAAACTTGAATATCGAGAGAACGACAGTCTATATACATCATAGGATCAAATACGGACATTTGGGGTGGTATTCTTCCGTGAGATGTCCGTCATTCAGGCGTTTATGGACATTTGAAGCGGAATTCTGCAGTGAAATGTCCGTCATTCTGGCTTTAACGGACATTTGAAGCGGAATTCTGCGGTGAAGTGTCCGTCATTCAGACGTTAACGGACATTTCGAGTGGGAATCTTCGCTTAAATGTCCATCACTGAAGTGAATACACTTTTTTGTGCCAATGTATGAAGTCGTATTGAAGCATACCCATTTTAAATGACTGGGGAGAGGATTTTGGCGAAAATAAAAGCTTGGGATGAAAAGCATTTGATATTAGCGTTATTATTTGCTGGATGGTCGCTTGGGAATTTAGATCGATTTGTGATGAACTATGCTGTTATTTCCATTACGAAAGATTTGCAGCTCAGTGCGACTTCAACAGGGTTTTTACTTAGCAGTTTTTTCGCGGGGTATGCTTTAATGCAAATTCCCGGGGGCTGGTTAGCAGACCGTTATGGCTCAAGGAAAGTTTTGATCACTGCCATCATCATGTGGTCCATCTTTACAGCCTTAACGGGGGCGGCTTGGTCATTAACTTCCATATTAATCATTCGCTTTTTATTTGGCATTGGCGAAGGAGGCTACATGCCAGCTGGATCAAAGCTGATTGCCCAAATTTTTCCGTCATCAGAAAGAGGAAGAGCCATGGCCATCGTTCTTTCATCAGGGGCATTTTTAGGAATTCTCACCCCTATATTTGCAACGACTATGATGGCGACCATTGGATGGCGAGCAATGTTTTGGATAATCGGTGGAATGGGAATTATTTTAGCATTGATTTTTTGGTTTTACATCAAAGATCCTAAATCGGCAGTATACGATGTCAAGGAAGAGTCACAAATTCAACAGCCAAAATCCTTACTTCAGCTATTAAAATATCCTTTTGTTTGGAGCTTGTTCATCGCTTCTTTTAGTGTAAATGCGATTAACTGGGGACTGTTATCATGGATGCCTACCTATCTGGTTAATGTTCGAGGGCTAGAATTGCTTGAATTAGGCTGGATTGCCGCCATTCCAGGATTGTCAGCCATTATTGGGACATTTGGAGCAGGTTATCTGTTAGATAAATTACCAAAGGGAAAAGAATATATTTACGGCATCATCAGTGCCGCTTGTGTTGGTATTTTACTCTATCTCATGTTTAATGCAAATAGTGTCACTGAGTTCATGGTTTATCAAACCATTATCATGATTTTTGGCGCATTTATCATTATTTTTCTCCCTACGAATGTACTAAAGACTGTGCCTACACAGATTGTCGGTTCCACAATGGGATTTGTTAGTTTTGGCGGACAGCTTGCAGGCTTTGTCACACCTATTGCCATTGGGTTTATCGTTGAAGGATCTAAAGGCTCATTTGATGCTGCGTTTTGGCTTCTCATTGGATTCGCCTTCATTTGTACACTTTCGTTTATTTCTTTAGTTGTAAAAAAATAATGGGATTATAGAGTGCCTAACCGATTGTGAGCGAAACTATTAATTGGTATAATTTAACTATTAATTTACTTTTTTAAGGAAAAACAATAGGAGAAAGTAGGGGGAAGATGTTAATTGGAATAATAGGATTGGCAGGTTTACTTTTACTTGGATTGGTATACGAACAAGTTTCACGGCGTAGAGATGGGAGAAGACCCCATACTGGTGAAATGATTGATGTTGGCGGCTACCGTCTCCATCTAACGGATACTGGAAAAGGTGAACCAACGGTCGTCCTTATTCATGGCGCGGGTGATTGCTCTTACTCATGGGTGCATATTCGCAAGGAATTATCTAAGTTTACTAGATTTATTACATATGGCCGTGCAGGGATGGGTTCAAGTGACCCCGGCCCCGAGCCAACTCCGGAACAAACGGTCAAAGACCTTAAAAATCTGCTGAATAAGACCGGAGCCCCTGGACCATATGTACTTGTCGGTCATTCATTAGGCGGACTAATTGTCCGACTCTATGCTTTAAAATATCCAAATCAGGTGGCTGGATTAGTGTTCTTAGATTCAACGCATGAATTTCTCAAGGATGATGCCAAGTTTAAGCAGGGCTTTACCTTCATTGGCTTTATGCTGAAGATACTAAGACTGGTGTCTCCATTTGGTATTCCACGATTCTTCGGCAACGTTCTTGGCGTGATTCCGATGTATGGGAGTGAACTTCCCTATTATAAACAGCAGCTTGATGCAGAAGAATACAAGCAATGGAAAGGGATCGTTTACAGTATTTTTGCAGGGAAAACAGCTGGAGCAGAATTTAAAGGGGCATGGGGACATCTGGAGGCAACTGCGAATTTATTAAATAATAGTATGAATAAACCTCAGTTTGGCGACCTTCCGATTGCTGTTGTAAACAACCCAGGATTTGGTGCCCATTGGACCGAAATGCAAAAGGAATTGGCCTCCCGGTCAACTAACTCTATCCATAAAATTAGTGATCGTAAGGGACACAGTCTACAAATGCCAAGACCCGAATATGTTATTGAAGCAATTCGTCACGTAGTTGAACAAGTACAGGAACGTAACGGTCGAACGCTTGCTGAATCGTATGAGGAACATAAACATGAATTGGGGTAACTTATGCCCTTTTTCATAGACCTAGCCCCCTTTTTGAGGGGTTGTTTTTTATTTTGCTCTATAACTGACTTGGAATATATCCGTTCTCACCTAACAGGAATGAAGTTCACATTCCCTTGTCCCATCTGCGGACAGTGGATCCCTTATTTACATAAAAATCGTATCTTTGTTGGATGAATAGGACAGAGAATCCGTAAATTAGGGAAAAACAAAAGAAAATGGCCTTCATTACATGCCATAGCGGAACCTAAGTCCTTTAACCCTTAGAAAAACCACCTTTTCAGCCAAATAACGGAATCAAAGTCCTCTCGTCTGAAAACCGCTTTTACTCCATCCACTCATCAAATTAATTGATAAAGATGGTTAACTATTATACATCCTATGATAGGGACAGCCAATTGTCTATTTATGCTATAATAGTATAGTTATATTTCTGCAGCAAGGAGGTCTCATAATGAAATTAAATAAAGGTATTTTATTTGTGTTAATAGGTGCTGCTTTTTTTGGGTTTACACCGGTATTTGCTAAATTGGGGTTTAGCTTCGGCTATACACTTGGCCAAATTAATATCGTTCAAATGTTGATTTCCTCTATTTTACTATGGTCTTTTACTCTAATAAAACGTGCTAGTTTTAAAGGTCTTAATAAAAAGAATATTCCTCAAATAATGATGACCGGTTGTTTTACCGGATTAACAAGTATTTTTTATTATGGGGCCATGCAATATTTGCCTGCCTCATTGGCCATCATTTTAATGTTTCAATTCGTTTGGATAGGAATCATGTTGGAATGGATTTTCAGCAAAATCAAACCTGCGCCTGTAACCATATTGTCTATCATTCTAATATTAGTAGGAGTCTTTTTTGCATCGAATGTATTAAATGGGGACATACAGGGTCTGCCTTTCAAAGGTATCCTATTTGGTATTCTATCCGCATGTACTTATGCAGGATTTATTTTTTTCAGTGGAAAGGTCGCTGTAAATGTGGATCCATGGACTCGAACCTCATTGATGGCAACAGGATCAACAATCTTGGTCCTTGTCATTTTCATGCGTGAGATTCCATCAGTACTGCCATTGGAGACAAACTTAATAACCAGTGCTGTTGGAGTTTCGTTATTTGGAGCTGTCCTCCCTCCACTTTTTTTCGCGATGGGCGCGCCTTTAATTTCTGGAGGCATCGCCAATATATTAACATCCATTGAATTACCGATCGCCATCCTATCAGCAAGCATCATTTTATCTGAAACAATAACACCGCTTCAGTGGGTAGGCACGGCTATTATCCTAGCTGCAATTGCTTTAAATGAACTTGGCACAAGCCTTTTTCGAATTAGGAAACGGATTGAGGGGTAGAGTGCTTGGATTGTTAATAATAATCTTGGCAAACCAGGAGAGGCAATCCTCTCCTGGTTTTTATTTATCCGAAGTTTGTTAAAAACCCCATCTAATATTAGGGATAAGGTTCAACTTAATGTTTTTGATTATAAATCATATTAAGCTGTCTAATAAGAATTGCCCAATAGGATTTAGATAAATGCATATTTTGAAACCTCCAAATTTTTAGTAGAGATTATACGGGACCTAGGATTACCGAACAAAGGTTATTCCGAACGTATGTCAACCTCTTCATTAAAAATGGGAGCATTACTATTCCGAATCAACTTTCCATTGTCGTAAAATCTGCCATATTTTTTTACTAATTCAAAGGCTTCGATACTTGTTGGGATTGAACCATTATTTTTATAGGATAAAAAGTAAGCATGGGCATTCCCGCCATAAAAAACCCAGCTGAAAAATCGCATAGCAAATTTATGTGCACCCTTATCTCTAAATTGTCTCATTGATTTAGGCTCCCATACTGTCATGGTCAGTCCGTAACCTTCTTTTATATGACCTTTCATTTCGGCATAAAGTAATTTGGGGGATTTCTTCATTTGCTTCATGACAAATTGACTGACAATCGCATTAACGATCGTTCTCCAAACAGAAAACTTTTCGCCTAAGGTGATAGAAATAAGTGCATCTTCAGGTAACATGATATCTCTTTGGCCATATGTAATAAATCCTTCGTATTTGCTATCTGGATTTTTATGTGTAACAAATACTTTTTTCCTTCATAAAACCTTCCTCCTCAATCAGATCATTTTGGTTATATATATGAATAGGAATTTTGGATTAACACTAAACAAAGTACCCTTTAGGAGATTATAACCAAAATAGGTTTAAAATTAAGATTAAAGTCATATTTAAATTTAAAGTATTTAAATATTCAATTAACTATATAAAATAAAAATCAGAGCCTCAGCCCTGATTCAATTTTTTCTATTAAATTTTTGTCAGCACAATGCCGGCTAGTGCGGAAATAACCCCGATTACCTGGTATATTTTAAGCCTTTCTTTATATAGCCAACAGCTGCTGAGAACGACAACTAAACAATTGCGCTGCGCTTAAAATAGGAATAATCGTATTTGTGCTAATAAGCGGCGATGTTAAACTAGCCGGTCCTTTTTCAAACGCCTTTGACATTTGAATATTCCCATTAGCATTCAATATGCCGATGAACGCCCCTAACACAATGGTCAATCCATTAAATGAGGCAAATCCTGCGAATGTTCCATAGCCAAACATGATTAAAAACGCAATCAGATAAAAGAAAAACTGCAAATGCACCTTTGATAGTCCTTTGCCTGACGTGACCTTAAAAATCATATTATTGATTCCAAAGCACAACATCGTCAGAACTGCTGCTACAATCCACATTAAAAATCCTTCTCTCTCTTTGATAGGATTATTTTAATATAGATTTCTGCCAGTTTAAATGGTTTTATAATGATTAATTCTTTTCCTGAAAAAGGAACTATCTTACATATTGTAGAAATTAATATCAGAAGTTCTGTATTTTATATATTATTTTCGTATTTAATTGGAGGTAATGATAAATGGCCTTAAATAAATCGAGTAAAGTTTCTACAATTGCAAGACTTCGGGATATTAGAATTCCAGAAGATTATGTACAAATTGCAAATCTCTTTAACATGATTGAACCAGGTTCTGCAACAGCTCAATCCATTGAAGAGGAAGATCAGCAAATGCCAATAACATCTAATCTGAAATTAAATGAACATGGCCTCTTGGTTGGTTTTGGAAGAACACGAGTCATAGCGGAGGACGAAAATGGCCAAATAATTGGTTATGGCGCTTCTTATCGTGCTCCTTGGGCCGATCCCGGTCAGTTGGGAAGTGTCTTCTGTGTTCACCCTGAATATCGTGGGCAAGGTGTAGGGGAAATGATCCTATCACATATTGAAAATTGGGCAAAAGAACAACAGGCATCTGTATTATCATCTATTGTAATGGATTGGATTGATGCTTCAATTCCTTTTGTTCAAAACCGTGGCTTTTCGTTGGATGCTCATGTATTTGATTTAGTACTAGATCTCAATCAATTTGACTCTACTAAGTACGTAGAACTAAGAGAACAATTAGCAAAATCAGGTATTCAATTTGTTACGTTAGCTGATCTGCCAGGAGAGGATTCAGAGCATAAATTATATGAATTATGTGTAGAGACATCAAGAGATAATCCAGGTCAATATGAAAGCCTTCCTCCTTTTGCAGAATGGCGAAAAGAGTTTCTACCAGAAGATTCTTCACGTAAGGATTGGGTTTTCATCGCCATAGATGGTAATCATTTCGTTGGAGTGACTCAATTATTCAGCACCGAGGATGCTGGAGTGGTGTATACGAACTATACAGGTGTTCAAAAAGAATACCGTGGCCGCGGGATTGCTAAGGCGTTAAAACGAATATCTATTGATGCAGCAAAAAATGCAGGGGCAAATACTATGACTACTGATTCAGAAGAAAGTAACGCCCCTATGCAATATATTAATAGAAGTATTGGCTATATTCCTGGAAAAGGCCACTACCGAATTCTCAAAAAATTAAATAGTAATTAAATTGTACTTTCCTATCTTAAAGAAATCAGAGATGAGCGTATCTACTATTGAGGCTCACACCTTAAAAAGCCTAGCAACTAATGTCGCTAGGCTTTTTCTACATTACACAAGCTTATGCTCTTGGATAAAGTCTTTTAAAATATCGCTTAGGTTCGGACTGCCGATTTCATCTAAATCGTAGTGTACACGTGTGCACGGTTTATTAATTGAAATGACACGTGATAAATCAATTGGTGTCCCAATAATCACTGCATCACAGTCAGAGTTATTAATCGTTTCTTCAAGATCCTTCAATTGCTGTTCACCGTATCCCATCGCTGGAAGCACGTTTTCAATATGTTGGTACTTGTTAAACGTATCAACTAATGTACCAACAGCGAATGGACGTGGGTCAATGATTTCCTTCACACCCAAACGTTCCGCTGCAACTGTACCTGCACCAAGCTTCATCTCTCCATGTGTTAACGTTGGACCATCTTCAACGACTAACACGCGTTTTCCAGCAATAGCCTCCGGTTGATCAACCGTAATCGTTGATTCAGCTTTTATAATCGTGCTATTTGGGCTAGCGAATTTGATATTATTTTCTACAATTTGAATGTTTTCCTCTGTTGCACTGTCTACTTTGTTTATAATGGCAACATCGGTTGTTCTTAAGCATACTTCGCCAGGATAGTATTTCAGCTCATGCCCAGGGCGATGTGGGTCTAAGACAGTAATGGCTAAATCAGGCTCGAAGAAAGAAAAATCATTATTTCCTCCGTCCCATAAAATAACGTCACAGCCATCTGGATCATTTTCAGCTGCCGCTAAAATATCAGCATAATCAACACCTGCATAGATAATATTTCCGCGTGCCACATGTGGCTCATATTCTTCCATTTCTTCAATCGTACAGTTATGTTTCTTTAAATCCTCCACTGTTGCAAAGCGCTGAACACGTTGTGCGTTTAAATCACCGTATGGCATTGGGTGTCTTACTGCAACAACCTTTAAATTTTGCTCGATAAGGGTTTCAATCACTTTTCGAGATGTTTGGCTTTTTCCAGTTCCTGTTCGCACAGCGCATACTGAAATAACTGGCTTATTACTTTTTAACATTGTGCCCTTTGGACCTAGTAATGTGAAGTTAGCACCCGCTGCATTCACAATCGCACCCACGCCCATCACATCTTCGTAACTAACATCACTATACGCAAAAACACATTCATCCACTTGCAATCCTTTAATCAACTCTGGTAATTGATCTTGTGAATAAATAGGAATTCCTTCTGGATATAGTTCACCCGCTAATTCACTTGGATATTTACGTCCATCAATATCAGGAATTTGTGCTGCTGTAAAAGCAACAACATTATATGTTTCGTTATTTCGGTAGTAAGTATTAAAATTATGAAAATCTCTTCCTGCTGCACCTATAATAATAATATTTTTTCTGTTCATAACACTCTCTCCTATTTACAGTCAACTATTATAATAATAACTTCGAATGTATATTAATACAATATAATTTTCAAAAATATCAAATATAAAATAATGGATGCCCATAAGTCCACTAATCGTTTGGACTTTAACTTTATTATTATCTACAATTACACAGTTTAGCAATTGAGGTTAGCCCAATGTAATAAAACAACGGAATGATGCTAAAAATAGCTTTAGCATATAAAATTTGGAGGAAGAAATGGATATAAAATTGCGTCTTAAAATTATGGTTTTTCTGCAATTTTTCATTTGGGGATCTTGGCTTGTTACACTTGGCTCCTATATGATCATGACTTTGCAATTTACTGGTGCACAAGTTGGAGTCGTTTATAGCTCACTTGGGCTTGCTTCACTCATTATGCCAAGTCTTGTAGGTATTATTGCGGATCGATGGATAAAAGCAAATAGATTGTATGGAATTTGCCATTTCCTTGGAGCAATTGCCTTATTTATAGCCGCGCAGACTTCAGACCCTAGCATCATGTTTTGGGTGATGTTTTTTAACTCAATGGTTTATATGCCAACGTTGGCTTTAACTAATACAATTTCTTTATTCAGCCTAGAAAAAGCAGGGCTCGATACAGTAAAAGATTTCCCGCCTATTCGTGTTTTTGGAACAATCGGTTTTATCCTTGCACTTTGGATCATCAGCTTCGCACAATTAGAATTAAGCAATATGCAGCTATTCATCGCTTCTGGTGTTTCTCTTTTACTTGCCCTGTATTCATTAACACTTCCTGACTGTCCGACATCAAATTCCCAAAAGGACAAGTCTTTGGTCAGTCTTTTGGGACTCGATGCTTTCGTACTATTTAAACAAAAGAAAATGGCGATTTTTTTCCTTTTCGCTATGTTATTGGGTGCTGCCCTTCAGATTACTAATACATTCGGCAATCCATTTTTACACGACTTTGCGCTGAACCCAAAATATACAGATAGCCTTGTTGTTAAATATCCAGCTATATTATCATCCGTTGCACAAATTTCAGAAGTCTTCTTTATTTTAGCCATCCCATTTTTCCTACAGAAGTATGGGATTAAGAAGGTCATGTTGATTAGTATGGCAGCATGGACATTACGTTTTGTTTTCTTCGCTTATGGGAACCCATCAAGCTTAGGGTTCGTCTTATTGCTATTATCAATGATTGTTTACGGCTGTGCATTTGACTTCTTTACTATTTCTGGGGCTATATTTGTAGAAAAAGAAGTAGATCATCGAATTCGGGCGAGTGCACAAGGCTTATTCATGACAATGGTTAACGGAATCGGTGCGTATGTAGGAGCTATTATTAGCGGAAGAATAGTAGATTATTTCACTGTAGACGGTGTCAAAGACTGGCAAACGATCTGGTTAATTTTTGGAGGATATACATTCGTTCTCGCCATTGTCTTTGCGGTAAGCTTTAAATATAAACATGACCGTGATGCAATGAAAACTGTAAAAGCAAGTCATTAATCGTTCTGTTACAAAAAGCGATACCTATATATATTTTTTAGGTATCGCTTTTTTATTGAACTTATTTACTTAGGTACGGTTCCTCTCACCTTTATACCTACTGTTTAGTGTACTTTCATCGTTTTTCTAAACGGGCATTTTCCAAAGCATTTAAATCAATTTTCTTCATCCTTAAGAGGGCCTCAAAAACTCTGCGGTTTTCGTCTTTTGTTCCTTTATACAAGACCTCATTCATATTGTCAGGAACGATCTGCCATGAAAGGCCGAATGGATCCTTTACCCATCCGCATTGTTCTGCCTCGGGTACGGCAGAGAGCTTATCCCAGAAGTAATCAATCTCCTTCTGATCTTTACAATTGATCATGAGTGAAAATGCTTCATTAAAACTGAAATCGCCGCCAGATCCATGATCCATCGCTGATAAATGATATCCGGATAAGGTGAAAGCAGCATAGTTCACCTTTGCCCTTGATGACATGGCTTCTCCTGCTTCATATTTACTGATTACTTCTATTTCTGAATCCTCAAATACGTCGGTGTAATACTTGGTTGCCTCACCTGCTTTCCCACATGAATCACTTGAGAAAAGCAAGTTTGGTGTAATCTTTTGAACAGCTTTACCATTGTCTTTAAGCATCAACTGCCATGACAAGCCAAAGCGATCCTGCACCCAGGCATACCGCTTACTGAAGGGATACTCACCTAATGGCATGAGTTCCGTACCATCTTCTACTAAAGCTTCCCATTTGGCATTAACCTCTTCTATCGATTCGCAAGCTACCATTAAGGAAACGGATGGATTAAATTTGAAGTAAGGTCCTGCACTGATGGCCATGAATTCTTGCCCAGCCAATTCAAAGCTGACCAATTCCGAATCTCCAGAAGGAGTGTTTTCAATTACTGTTTCATTTAATAGTTTAGAGTTCTCAAATAAACTAATATAAAACAAAGCGGCTTCTTTAGCTTCTTTGTCATACCATAAATGTGGAACGATTTTTTGCATAAGGACCTCCTTAATAAGACTTTATTTAGTGCCCTCTTTGCTGACTAAACTTTTCATTATGTATAACTTGTTATAGTTTTTCGGATTAAACTATTTTCCACAGGAACATCAAAACATGCCATTCTCGTTTGGAGAATTCTCTGGTATTGGTTGACCTACATCCCATAATTCAACAATTTGATCATCCTGAAACCGAAAGATATGGACCACAGCTCCTCCAAGATCCTCAGGATTCTGTCTCACATGAGAGTGAACCGTAACCATCTCTCCCTCTTCAATAGCATGTTTAACCTCAAGTGTCTTGTTAGGGTTCAAGGCAGCATTCTCTTTCATCGCGAGCATAAGGGACTTGGCATCGCCACGGAAATATGGATTATGGTGGCGAAAGCCTGGACCTATGTATTTCTGATATGCTTCGTCTACATTCCCAGAAGCTACAAGTTGCAGAAACGGAACTGCCTTGTCTTTATGGGAGAGGTTTGCTTTCATATTCATCACAAACATCCTTTCTTTAAGGAATTTAAAGTTCTATAATAATGTTATGTTGAACACAAATAATTGTCAATAATTGGGTTATAAACAAAAACACACTATGGGGCTTTCCCTTTTGTATATTCAGGGGGATTTTACAAAATATCAGCTATGTAGGTTTGAAACGAATTAGGTAATAGTTGAAAGAGCAATCCTTCGTATTTAATATCAAGTAGACCAGCTAGAACAAAAAGGATCATAATTAAAATAAAGATAGGTTTCTTTTGCTTTTTAGATAGCCGCTTCAAAAGGCTTCCCTCCATTGAAAAATACATGAATTATTTACCTGTTCATTATACTGAATTTCATCGAACAATACTTCATCAAAGAGATGTAAAGTCTGAATCAGTTGCTGGATCCCCATTCTTTGCCCATGTTAAATTACCCCATACTGATGGATTATGGTGATAAATCAGGACTCTGAAAAGAGTCCTAATCATTCCAAACAGAAAAATAAGCTAGACAAGATAACTCGTCTAGCTTACTTTTTTTAATCAAAACCATAATACCCGCAAATGACATACCCGACTGATTTGGCCGCAACAAGAAGGCAGTCTTCATCAATATCAAATTTTGGATGGTGATTAAAATAGGCCGTCTCAATTCCTTTTGGTTTACAGCCAATGTAAAAGAAACAACCAGGAATTTTTTCAAGATAGTAAGCAAAATCCTCAGAACCGGAGAGCATCGGGTATTCCCCAACCTCTTTAATGTCCGGGTCGTTTATGTTTTTTAAGCTTGCGACCACCTTTTCTGTCACTTCAGGATCATTGTACAGCGGCGGATAATCCGCCGTATACGTAAGCTTACATTGTACGCCAAATTCCTCCTCAATGCCTTTAACAATTCGATGTACTTCTTTTTCGATAATCTCCTGCGTTTCTACCGTCATATAGCGAACGTCTCCTTCGAGCTCTACACTATCTTTAATCACATTAAAGGTGCCTTTCCCATCGAATGAGCCGATTGTAATTACACCCACCTCAAAAGGATTGATCCTGCGGCTGATTACTGTTTGTACTGCTGTTATAAAATGGCTCCCAGCAACAATTGCATCATTCGCTAAATGCGGAGATGAACCATGGCCCCCTTTGCCTTGAATGATTAATTTAAAAAAGGACCTGCCTGCTAACGAATATCCGCTTCTGTAGCCAACAAATCCTGCTGGATGGGTAGGGAATATGTGAATACCATAAATATTGTCTACATCGTCCAGCACACCGCATTCCACAATGCTTTTCGCTCCCCCAGGAGGGGCTTCCTCCGCATGCTGATGAATAATTTTAATTGTTCCAGCGAGTGAATCCTTCAATTGGATCAAACAATCCGCCAAAACAAGCAAGTAGGCAGTATGGGCATCATGGCCACAAGCGTGCATCACCCCTTCATTTTTCGATTTAAAGGGTACGTCTGCTTCCTCCAAAATCGGAAGTGCATCGAAATCTGCCCGAAGAGCAATCGTTTTTCCCGGCTTCCCCCCTTTAATTGTCACGATGATTCCGTAGCCATTTCCTACATTTCTAAGGGTATCAACCTCTTTCCCTTTATAAAAATCGGCAATATATTGAGCGGTTTTCTCCTCTTTAAAAGAAACTTCCGGATTTTCGTGTAAATAACGGCGAATTTCAACCATTTCATCTTTGCGGGCTTCTAACATGCTCATTAAGTGTTTTCTCATTTCATCCCTCACAAAGTTTTATTATAACGATTTAAGTGTCAGCTCGTACCATTTAGCGACAACATCAATCATTATTCTGCAAAAAATCATATTTATCATACCCCAATTTTTTAATGATATGACACGTTCACTACTTTAAGGATTCTATCTCGCATTAAAATGTTGGCGGAAGGGCTAGAACAAATAAGGTAAATCATCAATACTTAAATTTAGGTCCCTATGCCATTTATAAAAAAGGAAAAGTCAAAGGCATTCTAGAAGAATTAGGTATTAATATTATAGGTAGCTCACCTAAATTAGGTGGCGCTTTAGTTGAAAACGGACTGGAATATGCCGCTCCTTTTACTCCTTTAGGAGTTTTTACAACGAATCTATTGAATTCGGGAAGCAGAAGAAATTATTCAAAAAGAGAAGAGGTGGTAAGGTGCAAATTAGTAATGAGGATTATCAGCAATTTAAACCATTATTGTTTTCAATAGGTTATCGGATGTTAGGCTCTGTAGCGGAAGCAGAAGACATTGTACAAGAAACTTTTCTAAAAGCGTACCAAATGGATGACCAAAAGATAGATAACAAGAAAGCATATCTCTGCAAAATCATGACTAACCGCTGTCTTGATGTAATAAAGTCAGCACGGTACAGACGGGAACATTACGTGGGACCATGGAATCCCGAGCCCTTATTGCTAGACAGTTCACCGGACCTTGGCCCATCTGAAATTGTTCTTCAAAAAGAAGGATTGAGTATTGCCTATTTACGGATGATGGAGCATTTGGCACCAGATGAACGGGCAGTCCTCCTTTTAAGAGAAGTATTTGATTTCTCTTATTTGGAGATTAGCAACATCATTGAAAAGAAAGAAGAGAACTGCAGGAAAATTTTTAGCCGTGCGAAGCAAAAAATCTCCGGCATAGAGGGCGAAAGTTTACACTATGAAAAGAATAAATCCATTATTGATCGCTTTATCCAAGCATTTCAAATGCAAAATATGGATTCCTTATTAGAACTTATCTCTGAAAAAGTCACTCTATATTCTGACGGCGGAGGAAAAGTCAAAGCCGCCCTTCGTCCAATCGAATCCCGCTCCAACGTTTTGGCTTTTTTATACGGGATTATCAAAAATGTTCCTGAAGACTTTTATTTTGAAGTGAAAAAGGCCAATAGTCAGCCAGCCATTGTGATTTATATGAATGGCAAGGTTCAAAGCATTATTAGTTTTTATATAAGAAATGATGAAATAAACGAAATGTATATAACCATGAATCCTGATAAGTTGCCCTCTCATTAAGAAAAAGCAGTTAAGTATTTCTAATAAATTATTAAGCCCGATCACCTAACAATCAAAACGAGACTGTCCCTAAAAATTATTAATAATAACCTTTGGGGACAGCCTCTATCATATATAAAAAAGAAAAATATCTTCTTTACAAATACTTATTCGGTTTCACCGACAACTGTAAATCGTTCATTGATATGCTGTGGATTTTCAATTTCATCCAAAACAGCAATAGCAAAGTCTGCATAGCTGATATAACTTTCACCTTTAGAATTAACCAAAAGATGGTCTTTTCCAGACAAGTATGAGCCAGTTCTTTTTCCTTCAGCATCAAAAAACGCAGAAGGACTGATAAATGTCCATGTAATATTAGAAGTTTCCTGTAATTCTTGCAGGTTACGCCCCTGCCCTTTAGCAGTCGGCTTATAAATATCTGGAAAATCTGGTGTTTCTAATACCGTAACTGTTTTGTTCTCGTCTACATAAAGGCTTCCAGCTCCACCTACAATAATGGCTTTCGTATTTGTTCCTTTTAGTGCCTCAATTAAAGCATGCCCAGCATCAACATGTGCCTGCTCTTCACCAAGAGGCGCACCGAAGGCATTCACCACTACATCAAATTTTTCCACATCATCAGATGTAAGGTCAAATATAGATTTCTCAATAACCACAACGTTTTTATCCTCAAGTTTTGAAGCATCTCTTACAATAGCTGTTACGTCATGTCCACGACTAACTGCTTCTTTTAAAATAAGATTTCCCGCTTTCCCGCTTGCACCAATAATTCCAATGTTCATTTTATAGTCCTCCTATAATTACAATTCATCTTGTAATAAAATTTATTACCTGTAATCACTTTAGCCGCATTATATTCAAACTTTCGCCTATAAAAAGTTATTTACCTGTTTCTCTTCGAACGATTGGAGCAATTTCCGTTGCTAACATTTCAATCCCTTTTGCTACATTCTTAAAAGGCTGACCACCTATATCTAACTGCGCAAGGAAACGTTGGTGCCCAAAAAGTTCGTATTGTGTAAGGATCTTTTCCACGACTTGCTGTGGACTTCCCACGAACAAAGCAGTATCCGGACTAGCCATATGTTCAAAGTCATCCCTTGACATCCTTGTCCCCATTCCACGCTGACGGTTCACATATCCCCAGTAATTGGAGTAATAAGGATAAAACTCATTCTTTGCTTGCTGGGTTGTCTTAGCTATATAGGCATGGCCGGTTACACCGACCTTTAATGTTTCTGGTGCATGTCCAGCATCTATTCCAGCTTGACGATAAAGATCCACAAATGGCTTAAAACGCCGTGGATTACCACCTAAGATAGCTAAAGCCATTCCCACCCCAAATCTTCCAGCACGAACAGCACTTTCGGGTGTCCCTCCAACTCCAATCCAGATTGGTAATGTTTCTTGTACCGGTCTTGGAGCAATTTCAGCATTCCATAAAGAAGGACGAAACTTCCCCGACCAAGTAACAGTCTCATTTTGGGTTAGCTGTAATAGGAGGTCCATATGTTCTTCAAATAATTCATCATAATCGTTTGTACTATAACCGAAAAGAGGAAATGATTCTATGAATGCTCCCCTGCCAGCCAGTATTTCGGCTCGGCCATCGGAAAGTAAATCCAATGTAGCGAAATCTTCAAACAGACGAACAGGATCAAGCGTACTTAACACACTTGTTGTACTTGTTAATCTAATTTGTTTTGTTATTTGCGCAATAGCTGCCAGTAGAACTACAGGAGAAGAAGAAGCATAATCTAGACGATGATGTTCTCCTACTCCAAATACATCTAGTCCTGCCTCATCAGCAAGTTTTGCGGCTTGAATGATTTCTTTTACTCTTTCCTTTGCCGTTAATGCATTTCCAGTAATAGGGTCCGGCCCAATATCCGCAAGTGTGTAAATACCAATTTCAATACCGGCATTTTCTTTAGCAGCCAATCCGATACCTCCTCTTATACAGCTAACTTTATTGCGTTTCCAGAAGGATCAAAGGTGATAAAATGATTGTTTTCCTCTAATACCTCCGCACCAATCTTCTTCAAATTCGCTACTGTTTGTTGACGAGCCTCTTCATTATCGAAAATGAGCGTATATGATTCGAGACCCACACTGTTTTTGGCTGGGGCAGGAGCCCCTACGCCATTCCATGTGTTTACCCCTAAATGATGGTGATACTTTCCATAGGAAAGGAATAAAGCCTGCTCTCCATATCGGTTGACTACATCCATTCCCAATCCTTTTACATAAAACTCTTCTGTCTTCTTGAGTTCTGATACGTGTAAATGAATGTGACCCATTACCGTTTCGGCAGGCATTTTTCGCCAAGTTTTATCTGGTGTAACATGTTTTAGCAAATTTTTAAAATCTATTGGATCAACAGCCATTGCCACTTCATCGTCCTTCCAATTCCATTCAGAAGGAGCACGATCACGATAAATTTCAATCTCATTTCCATCTGGATCGTGTAGATACAATGCTTCACTGACAAGATGATCCGAAGACCCAAAGCGAACTCCTTTATCCACTAAATGAACGACAATATTGGCTAAATCCGATTGGGTTGGTAAAAGAATGGCAAAATGATATAAACCAGTAGTTCTTCCCTGTTTTGGTATAACATTTTCAGGTTGTTCCAGTGATAAGAAACTTGTTTTCCCATCAGTTGTTAGTTCTACTGTTGTAGTTGTTTGTTCTAAAATATCGAACCCTAGGACATCTATATAAAATTGTATGGAACGTTGTAAATTTTCTACTTTAACTTTTACATGCCCAACAAATGTTGTTGGTTTAGTATGAAATCCCATAAATAACCCTCCTAGAATACTTTTTTTATGATTTAGCAAGCATTTGATCCAATGAAAGTTTTGATTTCTCAGCAAAAACGAAGTAAATTGCTGCGGCTAATAACACAAGGTCAAGTTCATATCCTACCATTTGGCCATTGCCAAAGAACCCAAGTGAAAGCTTCGCAGTAAAAATAGCTCCTGCCATAATTAGTGAAAACAACAAGGTAACAATACGTGTGCCAAGCCCTACAGTTAATGCAATTCCACCTATTAATTCTATAGCCGCTACAACATAGGCCATAAATCCAGGAATTCCTAAGCTGTCAAAATAGCCAACAATATTTGTAATACCACCTTGGAATTTTGCTAGCCCATGAATAAAAAATGTAAGACCTACTACTACTCTTAATATAACTTTCCCAATTTCGTTTCTATTCATTTCATACTCCCCTTTTCTCAGTTAGTTACTTTATGTAAGTAAGTATATAAACGTATTATTATATTGTCAAGTAACTAAATTCCATTTAGTTATTTAGTAACTAACTTTTTGAAACAAACTTTTAGCCGTTATTTCTAATAAGAGTTTGTGATTCATCCTCAAAATAAAGTATAGTTAAGTATCTAACTAAAACAATCCTCTGATAAGGATGTGTCAACATGCGTATTAATAAATTTATAAGCGAATCTGGAAAAGCATCTAGACGGGGTGCAGATAAATTAATTACCGATGGAAGAGTTACTATAAATGGCAAACGTGCAACAATAGGAAGCCAGGTAGAGCCGGGGGATGACGTTCGAGTAGATGGAAATCCAATTCGTGTTGCAAGAAATAATGTCTATATTGCCTTAAATAAACCTGTAGGCATTACTAGTACAACAGAAAAGGGTGTAAAGGGAAATATTGTTGATTTGGTCAACCACCCATTAAGAATATTTAATATTGGGCGTCTGGATAAAGATTCAGAGGGCTTAATACTACTTACGAACGATGGCGACATTGTTAACGAAATTCTGCGTTCTGAAGGTAAGCATGAGAAGGAATATATTGTATCTGTGGACAAGCCCATTACTCCTGAGTTCTTGAAGAAGATGTCAGAGGGAGTCAAAATATTAGGGACAAAAACACTTCCTTGTAAAGTAACCCAATTATCTAAATTTGATTTTCAAATCATATTAACACAGGGCCTTAATCGTCAAATTCGCCGCATGTGCGGTGAATTAGGGTATGAGGTTTACAGATTGCAAAGAATCCGTATCATGAATATTCATTTAGGCAACCTTCCCCCTGGACAATGGAGAGATTTATCCAAGAAAGAACGAACTCAATTATTTAGAGAATTGGACTATGAGCCAAGGGAATGGTAAAACTATAAAGGTGATACGAATTTGTATCACCTTTATTTATGGCACTTAAATAAGCATTGTTATTAGGCCCATTATTAAATGTAAATGCCGTAGACATCATTTCCCTGCGCTGGTGATTACTTCGCCATAAAGGACATGTTCTACTGAATCCGATGACAATTTAATTTTACTCAAATACAGTGCATGAATCTTTTTACTATCTTTTAATTATCTTCTCTATTAGGGTTTTTTAAATCAGATATGTCTGTCTCCTCTCCAAATTCAGTTCCGTAATTAAGTTGGCCATAATCACGCCTATTAACATCTGCCTTCGTATCCGTCTCTTCCCATTGTTTAAACAAGAGGGTTAAACAGACTAATCCGCTTAGACCAACTAGACTATAAATAACTCTTGATAAAAATGCATCTTGTCCGCCAAATATTGCCGCTACCAAATCAAAATTAAAGAAACCAATTAATCCCCAGTTAATAGCGCCGATTATTGTTAAGGTTAAGGCAATTCTTTGTAGGGTTCTCATCACACATACCTCCTATAAATTTAGATTCCTTAAGCATACAGATCTTGACTCTTAGGTAAGACGGACCTCTACCTTTAAGTACTAAGATTGTATTTTTATCATTTGTTATTAAAATGAATTTCATACAATAATATTGGGAATGAAGTTTTAGAGATGATTGATGAATACTTTAAGCATTCCAGACAGAAAAAGGACAGGGTATTCCTTAAAATAGAATACCCTGTCCCGTTATTTTAATGTGAAATTATAGAACTATCTTCATAAACACAAATATGTTACGGTTCACCGTAACTACTCTATGAGCAGTTTGCTTTGTTGACTAATATAACTCTGCAATTGCCTTCTAAGTCATCCAACCCGTTCCATTCGAACTTGGTTCAAAATTAGAGCACCGAACATTTGAATAATAGTCTTCACAATAATTTGTCCTAAAATGGCAGCTGGTACAGCTTCCCAAGGCAGAAAATTAGCTCCAAGCGGACTCAAGCCAATGACTACGAAAATAACAGAATCTAGAAATCCTCCAACAATCCCGCTGTAGAACACGCGCCAAGCCATCGGCAGCTTTAATCTAGTATAGATTTCTGTATCAGCTGTTTCAGCGACAACAAATGAAATAGCTGATGCCACCACAATCAATAATGTATCCCCAAGCAGGAATGAAACCAATGCCGATAAGATTAAAGCGATAAATATAAACAAATACGTCTTCGCTCTACCATATTTATTTTGTACAAGATCCCGAAAGATAAAGGTCGCACCAATCAAAAGCGTGCCCATTGGAACAATAAATACTCCAAACTGCAATGGCGCAAATGCTGCCGTTACCACATTAGCGATAACAATGGATAATAAGTAAAATACAATTCTCATGATATTACTCCTCAATTTAGTAAATTTACACCCTTTTTTTCCCCAAATAAAAATCATCGAGCCCTTTTTTTCGCAGTTTACATGCTGGGCATTCACCACAGCCATCTGCTTTTACACCGTTATAGCAAGTTAATGTTCTTCCCCGGACAAACTCCAGTACTCCAAGCTGATCAGCAAGCTCCCATGTTTGTGCCTTGTTCAGCCACATCAACGGTGTTTCAATCACAAAGGATTCATTCATAGATAAATTCAACGTTACATTCAAAGATTTAATAAAAATATCTCGGCAATCAGGATATCCGCTAAAATCTGTTTCACTAACTCCAGTCACGATATGTTTAGCCCCTACTTTACTCGCTATAACCCCAGCAAATGAAAGGAAGAGCAGATTCCGACCAGGAACAAAAGTCGATGGCAGCTCGCCATTTTCTCCCTCTTCTATCTTTATGTCTTGGCGTGTTAATGCATTCGGAGCAAGCTGATTCAGGAGCGACATATCAAGAATGTGGTGTTCGACACCTAGTTCCGCTGCTATTTCCTTCGCACATTCAATTTCAAGACGATGCTTTTGACCATAATCAAAAGTCACTGCCTCAATCTCTGCAAAACGTTCTTTTGCCCAGAACAGACAAGTTGTGCTATCCTGACCTCCACTAAACACAACGATTGCTTTCTCCTGCTTCACTGTCAGAACTCCCTTATAACGAAGAAAAACAGCACTCTAAGAAAAAGTACTGTTTCTTCTTAGTTTTTTTAAGAGGGTAGCTAAAAACCTCTATCTTAATTAAATTATTTTTTTCTCTTTTATCGATTATCTATTTTTTCTGGATTTAAATCATGATTCATTAAACGATAATTTGCTATTTCTTCATATTTAGTTCCTGGCTTCCCATAGTTACACCATGGATCAATCGAAATCCCTCCACGTGGAGTAAACTTCCCCCAAACCTCGATATATCTTGGATCAAGTAATTTAATTAAATCGTTCATAATGATATTGACACAATCCTCATGAAAATCACCATGATTTCTAAAACTAAATAAATATAACTTTAATGATTTACTTTCAACAAGTTTTTGATCAGGGATATATGAAATATACATAGTTGCAAAATCAGGTTGATGTGTAAGCGGGCATAGACTAGTGAACTCTGGACAATTAAACTTTACAAAATAATCACGATTTGAATGAAGATTATCTACTGCCTCAAGGACCTCTGGTGCATATTCAAATGAATATTGAGTATTTTGATTACCTAATAGTGTCAAATCTTTTAAACCTTCTTCATGGCTACGGCCAGACATAAAAAAACCCTCCTTGTAAAATGTTTCCCAACACTTTTCAAAAGAGGCTTCACCAATTATTCTATAAAAACCTTATGTAAAAACAGAAAATACCATATCCGATTATGGACATGGCATTTGTCATGTTACCATAGTTTTTTATAGAGGGTATCAGCTATGAACCTCTTCATATTCTAGTCCGGGCATTCTTTACTCCAATATCTTATATAATATAAGCGAGAACGTCAAATGGAAATTTTTTTGAACAAGAAAACCTTCCCAATTTAATAACCATTTACAAAGGCTATGATTGTTTCCCTTTCATCTTCTGTAAGTTCCCTTTTAACGTGTTTTTCGTATTCCTGAATTATTCTCTGTTTATCTGCGCCACAAATATCTGTATATTTCGCAATGGTTCTAAGCATGGTGGCTTCCTGATTAAATTCCTCTTTTGAAATCGGCTTTTGATGCGAAGGGATATATGTATCTGCATCAAATGATTCCAATTCATCTAATAGCCGAAGGGTTTCGTTGATTGTATAGTTTTCTTTTTCGGAAAAAATATCAGGATAAATGCAGTCTCCAAGAAAGAGAGTCTTTTCTTCTTGGATATATACTATACTTGAGTCTGCAGCGTGATCCCCGCCAACGTGTTGTACGATACAAGTTACCCCGCCAAGGTCAATTTCAACTCGTTTTTCAAAGTTAAATCCGGCAAGACAATTGTGATATCCCGGTGATCCGTGAATTCCTTCTTAATTGCATTTGCACAAAATTCAATTTCTGATCCTTCTTTCACTCGTGCATCCAATGCCTCGTCTGACCATGAAAGCGGAATTAATTTCTCCGTTTCTTTCCTCGTTTCTTTGGAAGCAATAGAAACTGTATTAGGTAACGCTGGAAGACCAAAGATATGATCCCAATGCCAGTGAGTAAGGACCACCATATCAGGATTTGGGACCTGTTTTTTTGTAAGTTCATTCAGAAAATAATTGGTATGGTTTTCCGAGTTGCCTGCATCAATCATTAATGTCTTATTATTGCCAACCACCATTCCAAGAATAGGCCGGTCGGTCTCCGATATTGGAGTGATACACCAAAAACTTTTACCAATCTTCTCAATCGAGTGCATAAATGACTTCCTCCTTTCCTTCATAATAGTTTTGTCGAATAACGGGAATTTACTCCATAGGGCGGTTATTTTAAAAACAATCACTACTTATGATACGGTTCTCCATAACACATCAAAATGAGATTCTCTTGGATTTTTTTGAAATAACAAAAAGAATGCTAAATAAAACCCGTCCCATGATGGTTTTCATCTCAATTCCTTTTAAATAAGAAGTCTTATCCTCAATTAAGTAACCAGCGAAAGTAAAATAAGCGGAGATTTTTCGGTTAGATGCAGAATGGTGCTCATTTCGGGGTAAATAAGGGGAGGTTTTCCGACTATGCAAAGCAAAATCCCTCATTTTCACGTTTTTCGATTCAATAGGCGGAATCTCTCCGTCTATTTAAGCTATTTTTCATTCAATTTACTAATTAAGCGAATTCTTTCCGACTATTTATCTGATAGGGTGCTTAACCTGATCCCCCAACCGATAAGAGCGGACTCTTTTGATCCCAGATGCGGGAATCAACATCTTTTTATCAACTAGTTGAGAAAGTACTTTTTTAACCGTCTTGTCACTTAGTTTCAAATAATTCTCGACTTCTTTAGGGGATATAGCTTCTCCTTTTCGAATCGCTAGCCGAAGCACTTCCTTTTCGACAAAGGACAGAGATGTCTGGTCCAGTTCATCACCCAGCCATTGGCCAATCACTTGCTGAACAATCTGTTGGCATCTCCGAGGTTTCTCTTTCACTTGGTCATAAGAAAAGCGGATCACGGACCATCCGTCAATCACCAACTGGTTTTGTCGTTCCAGGTTGTCGGAAAATTGCCATCTGCTTATATTCTTTAGGTGAGGGCCATACCCATCGACCTCAAGGCAAATCCGGATGGCGGGGCGAATATAAGCAAAATCCAAATATCTTTTGCCATTCTTGAAATCATCAACTTCATATTCTGGATGAAGATACTTGAATTGGTAAAATAAAGGCCACCACACTTGCTTCAAAAACAACATTTCAGCCTGATTGTGACCTTCTTGTAAGCGCCGCAACCTTTCACCGGTTCTTGCCTTCAAGTGAGTATTCAAAAAGGCCAGGTATTCTTCTTCAAATCCCATAGCATCACTTCTCCTATTCAATGGTCATGTTCTTTTTCAGCACCCTCTATATACTATATCCGGTCTATGATTTAAACAAAATTTAGTGGACAGACCTTAACTAATTTGGAAACCGTTCTTTCCTCAGTTTCTTCTAATATCAAATTTTGAATATATATTCGATGCCACGAATGAATCATTACTTTTATATATTCATTTGAACTTCGGACAGATTTTTAACATTAATGAGTGTGAATGCGAGTGAAAAAAAGAGGTTTAATGTAGCTTCAATTGGAGAAAGTATAAGGCAAATAAAGACTTACAGAATAGCTAATATTAAAAGAATATTTTAAGAGGAATTTGAGGATAGAACTATTTTTATTTTAATAGAATTCTAAAATTTGTCAATCTACTTTCCTGATATTTGGCAATACCATACTTATCATTTCTATTTCCGATAAGAAAACTTATTATGTTCTAGCCTCCCCAAGCTTAAGGAGAGGCTTTGGCTAAAAGCCTCATTTACTTATGATACGGTTCACCGAGGTTATTTCTAAATAAGATAATGAGTTGGATTGACTCTATCTAACTTACTAAATCCTAGCCATTTGCCTATCTATTTACCAAACCTTTTGCGATATCCGCATTTTCTACATAGTTCCTCCACTGCCACTCTTCGTGAAAAACCATCTACAAGGTTTTTTGCTCTATCCATCTCGATAATATCAGAAAATGAATGATCATTAATATTTCCTAGATTGATCACTCCCTCACCATCTAGACAACAAGGAATAACCGTTCCGTTTGCTAAAATACCTGCTTGATTTCGCAGGCCATAGCAGAAGCCCTCCCCATCATCTTCCTCTTCATGTAGTGCAGGCCACTGAAACTCGTAATCTTGATTGATGAAGATGCGGTCCGCAATTTTCACGCCGCTTCCTGGTTCGACCTTCTCTTCAATTTTGTAGTCTAAATCAAATTCTTTCTCAATTATTTCTAATAATTCTCTGTTTCGTTGTCTTTCCATATTCATCGTATTGTCTTGTGTAAGGTTCCATAACCTCAGGGAAACAATCATTTCTGATTGGCTCGTTGCTTCTTTAATAAAAGAAAGAATACTCCTTACATACCCTTCCTTATCTTTAGAACCAATATGCCCATCAAAGCTATGGAGTGAGAAATTCATCTGTCTTAGCGCAGGCTTATTTAATAATTTTTCCCTCTTTTTATTAATTAATGTTCCATTGGTTGTGATATTAACTTTAAACCCTTTTTCATGACTTAAGTCTAACAATTCGTCTATTTTAGGATGGAGCAGCGGCTCCCCTTTTACATGTAAATAAATGTAATCTGTGTGCGGCCTAATTTGGTCTAATCTCTTAGAAAAATCCTCCACAGAAATGAATTGCTTCTGCCGTTCGGTTGGCGGACAAAAGCTGCATGCAAGATTACACACACTAGTAATCTCTAAGTAAAACTTCTTAAACTTTTTCACCATTAATTCCTCACTTCTATGACTACTTAAAACAGGATGAACTATTATTCTATCACTATTACAGCATATTTGTTCATTAATGGATATTGCTTATTTAAGGAAACTACAATTACCTTTTTCTGCTTAACAAAATTAACTTTTATTTCCTATTACTGATCATACTGCAGTCTACAAGGGAATTTCTTCACTTGTACTGTTTATATAAAATCGAGTAGGAGGCTAATCGTTGATTAGCCGACCTCTCACACCACCGTGCGTACGGACCCGTACACGGCGGTTCAACCTTTTAAGTACCGATTCTCATAAAGTTTGGACGAATCTTTGAGTCCCCACTTTATGAGTTTTTCTTTTGTTATTGCTTGATGTAGTGTTTCACTACGTGATAAACGCCAATACCCTTTACGTGAATTAGCCAGCTTCATAGCTTCGTCATGATTGATTCCATATTTACGAAGCATTTTGTACCTAGTTTTGGGTCTTTTCCATCTTTTCCATATGAGCTGTCTAAGTCGATGATTTAGCCATTGTTGTGTATCTAATATGAATTTCTTCATATTTGCTATCCCGTAGTAATTAATCCAACCAGTGATTACTTCATTTATTTTTGATATAATATCCACAAATGTACCAGGGCGTTTTCTACTGGTTTGTTTTCTTAACTTATCTTTGAAACGTTTCTTTGCCGACCTGCTAGGTCGGCATCCTACTTTCCCATGAGGTTTTGAATATTGAAGCCTAGAAAGGTAGCTGACGTGGCTCCACAGACTTTACTTTTCTTAATATTTATCGTCAGTCTTAGGTCTTTTTCGATAAATTGGGTGATGCTTTCCATAACACGTTCACCAGCTCTTTTGCTTTTGACGTAGATGACGAAGTCATCTGCGTACCTTATGAAACGGTGGCCTCTTTTTTCTAACTCTCTGTCTAATTTGTTTAAATAGACGTTAGCTAGAATCGGTGACAGCGGTCCGCCTTGCGGCGCTCCTTCTTCAGTTTCGATATAGAAATCATTATCAAGTATTCCAGACCGTAGAAATTTCCAGATAAGTTTAAGAACTATTTTGTCTGAAATAAATTCTTCGAGATAAGCTCTTAATTTTTGATGATGTATAGTATCGAAGTAACTTTTAAGGTCACAGTCTACTACTACTCTATAGCCTTCTTGATAATATTGTTCGGCAAGTTTAATAGCTTGGTGAGCATTTCTTCCTTTTCTAAACCCGTAGCTATTATTGGAGAAATGAGGGTCAATAACTGGATTAATTGCCTGTAGAATAGCCTGTTGAACTACTCTATCCAAGACACAAGGGATTCCCAAATATCTCTTTGACCCATCGGGTTTTGGAATCGCAACCCGTTTAACCGGTTGTGGTTGATAAGTGCCATCTCTTAATTTCTGTTTCAATGCTTTGTAGTATTTAGTCATATGAGCTTCTAGTTCATAAACTGTAATACCATCTATTCCCGGCTTACCTTTATTCTTTCTTACCTTTTTATAGGCTTTCCAAAGATTTTCATCTGCGATAACCTTATCAATTAGATTGGTACCATCTTGTTCTTTCATATCCATGTTGACATTCCTACGCACTCCTACTTACTCTTCAGTTTCCAACTTATCACTCCACAGGTAGCCATCTTTTGGTCTTTACCGCGATGTTTTCTGCGCTTAGACGGAATGTCTACACCTCCTTGTTTTCCAAGATTTAAGATTGTTCAGTCCTTCGTTCGCTTTCCGAACTACTATGACGTCTGCTGACTTCTCATGATTCATCAAATTATCACTAATTTGATTGTTAATTGAATAACCCTCATGAGATCTCCCCGGGTAAGGGCGATAACCTTCTTCTCATGTAACTGCTATATTTACTGTATGGGATTCGGGCAGTATTGGACTTTGTCAGGTAATGCAGACTCATCCGTCCCAATTCAGCCTTGTATATAGTTTCTGTTCGTCAGTTCGAGAATTTGCCTCCGGCTTCCTTCAGATTCCTCCTCACGGGGGACACCCTTGCCATTAGCTAACAGTTCCTACTGCCAAGCCTGTAGTGGACTTGCACCACCAAGTTATCGCCCATGCCGGGCGCACAATAAAAAACCATCAGAGAATTTTCTCCAATGGTCTTCTTATGTTAGCGAACGATTCGTGTTTATTCCGATAAATAGACTATCAACTCAACTTGACCCTCCCCTACCTCTTTATATTTCCGCCATTGCTTGCAATGCTCTTCTTTTAAATCCGCATTGTTCCATAGCCTTTGATAGTTCTGCACGCAAAGCTGTTACATCATGATTCACTAATTTTTTCCCTGCCACCACTTGTTTTCCGGCGATAAACACGTCACTAACATTACTAGCATTTGAAGAGTAAACTAAAGCGGAATACGGATCATAAATGGGAAACATATTAACTGAATCTGTTTCTACGAGGATGAAATCAGCTTGTTTCCCTGCCTCGATGGAACCGATTTGCTCTTCTAGACCTAAGACCTTTGCTCCTTCAATGGTTGCTAGCTTTACAATTGCTTTTGCTGGAAATGCACTGCGATCCTGTAAATGGGTTTTATGAAAATTGGCGAATAATCGCATTTGGCTAAATATATCCAACGTATTCCCGCTGCTTGGTCCATCTGTTCCCAATCCCACTTTTACACCAGCAGACATTAAATCCCGCACCCTTGCTACACCTTTAGCAGATTTTGTATTAGCACCAATGCAATGAGCTACTTTCACATCATACTTCTGCAACAGCTCAATGTCATGATCGGTCAAATGAATACAATGGGCTGCCACGAGCCTTGAACTTAATACACCAATATCCTCTAAAAATTCAATGGGGGTTTGACCCCGTTCTTTCCGAAATGTTTCCATTTCAAAGTCCATTTCACTTACATGCATCATCCACGGTACATTGTACTTTTTCGATAATATATCTGCCTGCTGAATTACTTCAATGGTATTTGAATACGGAGCATGCGGTGCGATTGATGCTTGAATTTTCTTATTCCCCTGCCATTTCGGCAGAAAACGTTCAGCGTATTGTAAGCCGCCCATCGGCTCCGGCACATCAACCGTGACCGAATCAATGACTGTTTCGGCTAAAAGGGCTCTGGCTTGCATTTCCTCTGCTGCTAGGGCCAATTGATGTTCAAAATAATACATATCAAAAAAAGTCGTTACACCGGCAAGCTGCATTTCAGCAATAGCATATTTTCCGCTCGTGTACGCAAGCTGTTCGTTCATGCATTCATTTTCTAATGGAAATAAGAAGCGGCGTAAACGGTCTGGATAGTCATCACCTAATGAACGAAACGGAATCATGCCGATATGCGTATGCGTATTCACCATGCCGGGCAATAAAATCGCACCTTTAGCATCGATGCATTGATCATAAATAAGACCCATAGGGAAGGAATTCATCGGCCCCACTTCAATAATGTTCTCATCCGCTACTAAATAGCCATGGCGAAATTGTTCCATCCCCTCATTCATCGTTAAAATCCACGCATTTTTGATTACTATTTTCAATTTCCTTCATCCTCTACTAACGGGATCATCATTTGGGAACGTACATTCATCATCCCCTTGTCGGTAATTTTGATAACAGGTGAAACGGGCAAGGACAGCGTTGAGAAAGACATAATTTCATTGCTGTTGCGATAGCCTAACGCAATCATTGCCTGACGAACTTCCTTTAATTGTGCGCCCAGTTCTTGGATTGGCGCATCGCTGATAATGCCGCCAACTGGTAATGGGCAAATGGCTTTTACCTTACTAGCTTGTGTAACGACATAGCCGCCTTGCATGTCTACTAGTTGTTTTTGTGCTGCAATGATATCCTCTGCGCACGTTCCCATCACCATTACATTATGATGGTCATGTGCCCATGTTGTTGCGACCGCACCCTTTTCAACCAACGCATGTTCCACAAATCCGTAGGCGATGTCGCCTGTTTTTCCGTATCGTTCCATGACTACAATCAAAGCTAGCCCGCTATTCTCCCAATCTAGAAATCCATCTACAACGGCAACTTCCCGCTGGACATGCTCAGTAAATGTCCCAACTTCCGCAATTTGAATGACGTTAACGATGGCTTTTTCGGATGCATTCACCTTAATCCGTAAATCCTCGGATGTTAGAGCACGACATTGAATGGATTCGTAAAAGTGCGCAGGGAAATGTGGTTTCTCATCTGGATAGCGGATCTCATTTCCTCGTTCGTGGACCAATTTCCCGTCCTTATACACGGCTGCAATCTCTAAACTATCAACGTCATTCAGCAATAGAAAGTCTGCTTTGAAGCCGGATACAATCGCCCCGCGATCCTGAAATCCCATTCTCCTAGCAGGTGTATAAGTAGCACAGTATAATGCATGTTCTGCGGGCATACCGCTAGAAATCGCTAAGCGAACAAGCGCATTTAAATGCCCATTCAACAAATCGTCCACCATCACATCATCAGTAACAAATGCCACATATTCATAAAAACTATTTTCAACGATGACACGGATACTTTCTGGCGTAATCGATTTCCTTTGAAATTCTAAAAAGATCCCATTTGTGATCTTCTCATAAATGGATTCAAGTGTCTGATGAGTATGATCAGCTGTCAAGCCTGCATACAAAAACTTCGCTAAATCCAATCCAGAAACGCGAGGAATATGAGCTTCTAAAGGCAGAAATGGGCGTTCAGATTGAACGGTTCTTAATATTTGCCTAATCAATGAATCCGGTTCATTGACAATCCCATTAAAGTTCATGGCTTCACCTAAAGCAATCACCTTCGGATGCTGCAAAAGCCGCTTCACTTCTTCAACACCGATATAGCCGCCTGTCGTTTCTAATTCCGGTGTCGTGGAGGGAACAGATGAAGGAATCGCATAAAAAATATCCATTACGCTAGGCTGGGAAAAGAACGACTCCAGCCCTTCCATTCCAAACACATTGGCAATCTCATGGGCATCAGCCACCACCGTTGTCACACCATGAGATAATGCAGCCCCAGAAAAAATAGCAGGGGATGTCATGGAGCTTTCAATATGTAAATGAATATCCATGAACCCTGGAATCACATACTGACTGGTTGCATCTATCACGTTCTTAGCCTCTAAATTATCAAATGCTTCAGTCGTCATATAATAAAATTTATCGCCAACAATCGAAACATGTTTCTTTTCAAACTTTTTGGTGAACGTGTTAAATACTTGTCCATTAATAATTGCTACATCCACTTTCATCCTTTTTCCCTCCATTTTAATAGCAGAAAAGGGCCAAGATTTGCCCTTAGCCCCTTCTCCTTACATCGTTTTTATTTATTTAAAATTCGATTCCATTGATTAATCCAATCTTCAAGGTTATTATTTACGAATTGTGAATCAACTTTGTTTGTACGGTCAGCAATGGCACCATACGTTTTATTCTTAGCTGTTTCTTCATCTAATACGACCTCTTTATTTGTTGGAGCCTCATTTAAAGACTTTGCCGTTTTTTCTTGTATTTCTTTGCTTAATCTCCAGTCAATGTACTTATACGCTAAGTCTTTATTTTTCGAGTTTTTGTTGATGTTCATGGTGTTGAAGTTGGCGAATGTTCCTGATTCAGGAACAATATATGCTACATCCGGATTGGCTTGAGTAATCATTGGGACAGCAAAATCACCAACAACTGCAGCAACAATTTCCCCTGATTGGAACATGTTAGCTAGGTCTGAGGATTTGCTATAAGTTTTAACTACGTTTGGAGATAGATCTGTGATTGCTTTAAAAGCTGCTTTTCCATTATCTTTTGTAATATCGGCATTCTCATGCTTACTCGCCACATAAAGCATGGCTGGACCAAATGTGGATGTAATATCAGGAATGGAGATTTTTCCTTTTAGAGCTGAATTCCATAGATCATCCCACTCCTTAATTTCCATTCCTGCTGCCTTTTTGTTGTAAATAATCCCAATACTGTTTAATGTATAGGCTGGACCCGATCCATCTGCAGATAACCCCTTTGCACTATCGATTAACTTTTCCATATTAGGGACTTTTGAATTGTCTATTTTCTCAAACAATCCTTCTGTTACCCCGTCAGCCGCATTTGATTGCGACAATTCAATCACATCAACTGTTGAATTCGGATTACTTTTTAATTTTGTAAAACGCTCAGAACTTGTCCCCGTTTCTAATACAATGTCTACATTGTATTTTTCCTCAAATGGTTTGAAGACGTCTTCTTCCATTTTATCTTGTTCCAAGCCGAATGTTGAGATGACTAATGATGTTGGTTTCTCCTTCGTTGTTTCTCCACCGCCACCACAAGCCGCCAAGATACTAGCAGTTGCTAACGTTAGACTAACTAATCCAAATCGTTTCTTCATTATTAATCTCTCCTTTAAATTGGGTTTAAACGATAATAAGTTTTTGAGCTGGAATGGATAATGTGACAGCGTCTCCCACTTGATAAATCACATCATCTGCCTCATTCACAAGCAGTGAACCAATAGAGGTCTCAACCTCATATTGATATGCTTTACCTAGAAATGTGCGGACTTTTACCACCCCGGTTACGGTATTATTTGAATTTGGCTCAGTGCTTGCTACAAGATCAATATCGTCCGGACGAATGGTTCCGGTTTGTTTTCCTGTTTCCCATTTGCGAGTGCATAGGAAGACTGTTCCATCAGTAGCCTTATATTTCCCTTCCTCTACTGGTGTTAATCCAAAGAAATTTTCAAAACCGATAAAGCGGGCCACAAATTCAGTTTTTGGATTTTTGTAGATCTCCTCAGGTGTATCGAACTGTTCGATTACCCCTTTATTCATGACAGCTACTTTGTCAGAAATAGAGAAACATTCTTCCTGGTCATGTGTGACAAACACGGATGTAATCCCTAATTGGCTTTGAATTCGTTTAATTTCAATCCGCATCGCTACCCGTAATTTAGCATCTAAATTACTTAATGGTTCATCTAATAGTAATAATTTTGGCTCAATCACTAACGCTCGCGCTAAAGCCACACGTTGTCTTTGCCCGCCTGAAAGTTGTTTTGGAAAGCGGTCAGCCAGTGCCTCTAAGCCCGTAATGGCCAAAATGTCTTTTACCTTTTTATCAATGTTACTCTTTTTTTCCTTGCGTAATTTCAAGCCGAAAGCTACATTTTCCTTTATTGTGAGATGAGGAAACAAGGCATAGCTTTGAAATACCATGCCAAAGTCGCGCTTATGAACCGGTACCTTCGTTAAATTTTGACTATCCACGAGGAACTCTCCATCATTCGGTTCAATTAAGCCCGCAATTACACGTAAAGTAGTCGTTTTCCCGCAGCCAGACGGCCCTAATAAGGAAACTAATTCGCCTTTTTCAATCGATAAATTCAAATCTTTTAATATATCGGTATTGTTGTCATAACTCACACGAATATCTTTTAATTCAACATAGGACAATTTTTGTTCAACCCCTTCGCTGTGTTTTATGAAATACTCGCTAACCCTAATGTCTTTTCAATAATAAACATCAAGACGACTGTACCCAGCATTAAGATTACAGATAATGCAGATACAGAAGGATCATAGTTGTATTCAATATAATTCATTAAGTTTGTAGGCAGCATGGTAACACCCGGACCAGATAAGAACTGCGATACAGGAATATTATTAAAGGAATTAATGAATGCCAGCATGAAGGAAGCAAAAATTCCCGATGTAATGTTTGGTAAAACGACTTTGATAAATGCTTGTAACTTTGTGCAGCCTAATGTCCACGAAACTTCCTCGATTGAAAAATCTAACTGCTCAATCGTTGAACCTACCACACGAATCACATACGGTAAACAAATCAAGAAATGGCCTAACAACAATCCCTGAATGATGGGAAATTGAAATTGGATCACAATAAATTGATACAAGGCATATCCGACAACTAAACCTGGTACAATCGTTGGCGAGAGGAAAAAGCTCTTGATCCAATTGCGCCCGAATACGTTGTGACGTGCCAGAGAATAAGCAGCCGGAACACCAATGATTACCGCCAACAGAGTCCCAATAAAGGCTACTTCTAAACTAAGGATGAAGCTGTCCATAAAGGATTCATTTGAAAATACTTTGCTATACCATTCAAAAGTAAAACCTTTGATTGGAAATTGAATCGTTGAATTTGTTCCAAAAGAGGTTAGGACGATAATGAATAAAGGGATTAATAAAAAAGCAAAAACAACACCTGCAATGATATTTAAGCCAACATTTTTACGCACTTGCCTCACCCCTCTTGTCCATACGTTTAGCTATCCAGTCGAATAATTTCATCACGATGATCGTTGCAACAATCATAATCATCGCAATCACACTAGCACCTTTCCAATTGCCCAATGCAGTCGCATTTTGATATAAGAAAGTGGCTAACATAATGTTTCGGTTACCGCCTAACAATTGTGGGGTGGTATAGGCTGTCATTGTCCCCGTAAAGACTAAAATACTGCCCACAATAATTCCCGGTACACTTAAGGGCAAGATCACCTTCATAAAGGCAATGAAGCGATTGGCACCTAACGTTTCGGCCGCCTCCATAATATCAGAATCGATATTTTCAAAAATCCCTACTAGCGTAATGACCATCAGAGGCAGGAATAGATACACAGATCCAATCGTAATGGAGAATTCTGTATAAAGTAACGTAAGCGGTTTAGAAATTAGGCCAAGATTCATTAACATACTATTAATAATCCCGCCTTGTCCCAAAATGGTAATCCAAGCAAAACTCCGCACAACTGAATTTGTTAACAGCGGAAACAATGTGATAGACATTAACAGACCACGCCATTTTTTCGGGCTTTGTGCAATAAAGTAAGCAGTCGGAACACCTAACAGGGCGCAAAATAAAGTTGCAATCAGAGAAATTTTTAGTGTCCGCCAAAAAATACTGAAATTATATTCATCCATAAAGAATGAGATATAGTTGGCCAAGCTGAAACCTCCATCAAAAAACGTAGGAAAAATGATGGAAACAAGGGGTAACACCAAGAACAAAATCAAAAGAACCATTCCCGGAGCCAAGAGGATATAAGGAATTCTACGATGTTTCATGTCCGAGCCTCACTTTCCATTAAAAAGGATGATTTAATACATAAACATGGATTCTTTTATTTTTTCATAAAAGGATTATAAATAATCATTTTCTTTTTGGTAATAAAAAATACGAACATTATTTGATGGAAATATATGAAACAATCGCACACGCATAAAAGTTCGACATTATTTTACATTTTTTTCGAAAAAAATAACCCTTTAAGGATACTCTCCCTGTGGGGGTTACTTTTTTCGACTACATCATTGGACTTTTTTTCTGCTTAACAAAATACTTGTATACTTCCTATTATTAATCCTATATTACGATAAAATATAAAAAACCATGTAGGGGATTATATGGTGAAGCTTTTCAACGGCCCGTTTAAACACCTTCCTCTAGCAAAATAACAAATACGTATGCTAGAATCATTTTTATACTAAAAGTTGGCAAACAAATTAATTAATATAGAGTGGTCTCTGATCAAATTACCCTATCATATTAGCATCTTTGGAGGAGAGAAAGAGAGAAAATGAAGACAAGTATAGGAGAATGGAAGATCGGGCTAAAGAACGGAATTCCTATTGCAATGGGTTATTTTGCAGTTTCGTTTACCTTTGGCATTCTTGCCAAGCAAGCTGGGCTAAATCCGTTTGAAGCAGTTTTGATGTCCGTAACTAATTTAACCTCGGCTGGACAGTTTGCTGGGCTTACGCTTATTGCCAGTGCCGCAGCCATCATTGAAATTGCTGTCACACAGCTGATTATTAACTCTAGATATTTTCTAATGTCGTTTGCTTTATCCCAAAAAATCGACCCCAAAACGCCGCTTGTCCATCGATTATTCATGGCATATGGGATTACGGATGAGGTATTCGGAGTGTCCGTTGCGGTTCCCAGAAAGTTAAGCCCTTATTATGCCTATGGCGTGATGAGTGTTGCGGTGCCTGGATGGGCACTAGGTACACTGTTTGGGGTTATTTCTGGAAATATTCTGCCGGATAGATTGATGAGTGCACTAAGTATTGCATTGTTCGGAATGCTAATTGCTGTCATTATCCCTCCAGCAAAAGGGAATAAAATCCTTGCCGGGCTGATTGTCACTTCTATGGTACTAAGCCTTGTATTTGCTGAGCTGCAAACCTTAGCATCCATCTCATCCGGTGTAAAAATTATCATCTTAACGATTTTGATTGCAGGTATCGCAGCGTTTGTCTTTCCGGTAAAGGAGCATCCAGTAAAGGAGCATACTCATGAATAATGCTATTTTTTATATCTTGGTGATGGCAATTGTGACGTATCTTATTAGGGTTCTGCCGCTAACACTCGTCAGAAAAGAAATCAAAAATGTCTATATCCGATCGTTTTTATACTATGTTCCATATGTAACATTGGCAGTGATGGTGTTTCCGGCCATTTTAGACGCAACGGCCTCGCCATGGTCCGCACTAGTTGGCTTTATTGTGGCCATACTTTTTGCCTACCAGGGGGCCAGCTTGGTGAGTGTTGCCCTATTGGCCTGTTTTTCTGTTTTTGTAATAGAACTGTTCTTGTATTGAGTTAGGAATAAAAACAGTGCCCGTCACTCCCCGAATGATGTCGATGAATTCGACAAATGGAGGTGGTGACAGGCACTATTTTATTGTTCCACTTTTTCTGATTTTACGGTTAAATCTCCTGCCAATGGCGTTTCAATGATTTCCTTAGCCTTAGCTAAAGAATCAGCTTGCCCAAGCGCCCACATTAATTTGGCAACAATCGCTTCCGTGTTCATATCTCCGGAAAAAACAACCTGATGCTGTACTGCCTTACGTCCCACTTCATACAGGAGCAAGTCCTCACCTTTTAAAAAATACTTAAATCATAAGTCTGTGAAAGCTTTTCAATAAATTTCATTCCAGCAACACTATTACCTATATCATCAATTCCAGGACTATAGACACCAATACCTAATTTTCCCTCAAGCTGCTCTACTTTAACGTGCGATACCGTACATAAAACACCACCTGATACACCACTTTTCATTGGAATGCCAATGGAAGCAGCATACTTTCCTGAGGCATTATAAAGTCCACAAGTTGTCATTAAAGCTTTTGTTACTTTTGCTGTTGTAGGTGTTATAATTTTTTTGTTTGTTAATGGATGCACGCCATCTCCTGCAAGCATAAGCCCCAACTGTGCAAGGTCCTTTGCCGAAACCTCGAGTGCGCATAAATGAATATAAGACTCTACCGCTTCCTCTACATCACAAAGCAAATAATCATTTGCCTTTAAATAATAAGCGATTGCCCGATTCCGATGGGTTGTTTCGATTTCGGAACGATAGACCTCTTCATTTATTTGGTGGGGACTACCTGTGATACTAGTTAAAAAGTCTGCAACATATGCTATTCGATCCTTCACCGTTTCCCCAGGTAACATCGAGGCAACAGTAATAGCACCTGCATTAATCATCGGATTAAATGGTTTCCCCGGTGCCGTGCTTTCTAGACGAATAATCGAATTAAAGGGATCTCCTGTTGGTTCTACATCTACTTTATCAAGTACAAATTGTAATCCATGATATTCACAGGCAACTATAAAACTAATAACCTTTGAAATGCTTTGCAGTGTAAATTGTGCTTCTATATTACCAGCCGCAAAGTAATTTCCATTTTGATCTATTATACATGCGGCAAATTGGTCAACGGATTGAAGCGCTAGTACTGGAATATAAGATGCAGGTTTACCTCTCTTCGTATAAGCTTTTGCTTCATTTGTAATTTGTTCCAACATCCTGTTTACCTCTCTTTATGACACGAAAGAGATGCCCCTTTGAGGGTAACATCCCTTTCAGATTACCTTATTTTTCTGGAATTAGTGACATGTACTTCTCATCTTTCAAACGTGCCTTTAACTCTTGCTTTGCTTCTTCAATAATTGTTGGATTTTCAATACAAGTAATTGCAGTACGAGCCATAATATCCGCCGCATAAAGCATTCCCTTATGTCCAATTGGCGTATTACCTACAGCTACTACTTGCCAAGTATGGAGTGGTGTCCCAAGCACAAAACAAGCCGTTGTACATTGTACAGTTGGTGTTATCCAGCTGACATCTGCAACATCAGTTGAACCGTACAGCATCATCTCTGGAGACAATGGGGATACAAACTCGCATAGATGCTTGCTACCTATTAATTCCTTTTGCTCAGAAGACATATTCATATAAGCCAAAGCCTTGCTTTCATCATCCAATGATTGATAAATTTGCTCTGCAAAGGCAAAGTCCTCTTCACTAAATTGAAGGGCCGGAGCCTCATCAAATTGCTGTTGCATCACTTTTGCAAGCGTTGTATTTGGAATTAAATCCGATGCCGCCCCCTCAAAGTGTTCCTCAAATGTTGTTTCTGTCATTAAGGCCGCACCTTGAGCAATTTTTTGAACACGCTTATGAATATCCACTACTTGCTGTTTCTTTGGCGCACGAATTAAATAAGAAACCTCTGCATAAGGCTGAACTACATTGGGAGAAGTTCCACCACTATTAACCACTGCATAATGAATGCGTGCTTCTTGAATAATATGTTCACGCAGGTAGTTTACACCAACATTCATTAGTTCCACTGCATCTAAAGCACTGCGCCCTAGATGGGGGGCTGCAGCCGCATGAGCACTCTTTCCTGTAAATTTAAAAGTCGCTGCATAGTTTGCCAGTGATGTCATATTCATTGTTGTATTATTTGACATCGGATGCCACGAAATAGCCATATCTACATCATTAAACACACCATGCTTTGCCATGTAAGCTTTGCCTGATCCGTTTTCTTCCGCCGGACAACCGTAAAAACGAATAGTGAACGGTGCATTTGTTTTTTCAACATATTCTTTTGCTGCTACTGCTGCTGCAAGTGCACCTGTGCCTAGTAAATTGTGTCCACAGCCGTGCCCATTACCATTCTCTTCAACAGGAGAATATTCTGCCTTCCCGCCTTCTTGGCTCAAAAATGGAAGGGCATCGTATTCACCTAAAAAGGCAATAACAGTTGAACCACTGCCGAAGCTACCCATAATTGCAGTTTCAAGATTAGCTACATTTTTTTCAACTGCAAATCCTTGAGCTTTTAATGCTTCCTCCATTACTGAAACTGCATATTTTTCTTTAAAATGCAATTCTGGTTTTGCCCAGATTTTATCACTGATTGTTGTAAGCGCTATCTTCTTTTCTTGAAGAAAATCGGTTACATTAAATAATGCATTATGCTCTTTATTCATGTACTACAACCTCCTTATTAGCTTGGCTTTTTGGGGAGATTGTTAAAATCGTACCTACACAAATAATTGAAATCACCACTAACAGCCACATTGCAGCATTATATGAACCATTGAATGTATCAACCATGAATCCTATTAATGTAGGTGTAACAAATCCAGCCAATTGTCCCCCAGTGTTTGCCATACCCATAGCTGTTCCTGCATAATCTGAAGGGATTCTCTTTAATACAAATGATGGTAATAACAATACAACATAAGTCATTAACAATGTTACGATACTTTGGTATGTGATAAATAATGCAATCGATTCTGCATTAAACATTAAAAATAGGCATCCAGCTAAAAGCAGTGCACATATAGCACCAATGAATTTATTTACTTTCAAATCCAATTTATCAATTAGATAACCGCATCCTAACATCGCAATCACCATAATGATGCCCGGAATCATTTGTAACCAGCCAATGGAAATTAAATCAAGTCCACGTACGTCTGACAAATATTTTGGCATCCAAGAATTTAAACCCCAGTTCACCGCATAAATGGTAAAGTAAGCGATAACTAAACTCCACATTAATGGCATTTTAAATAAGATTCCTAATATCCCTTTTACTTGAGGCCCTTGAACGGATTGGTATACTACTTTATCCTTCGGTACATACTTCCAATATAGGAATGCAATAATAACCCCAAATAAACCGGCAATAACAAAGAATGCGCGCCAGCCAATTGTTACCAATAATGCGGCTGAAATAATTGGCACAAGCATCATCATAATTGCTCCAGAGGAAAGCATGATAGACATTACTTTACTTCGCTCATTCTCAGGAAACGATGATGAAATGATCTTTGAAGCTGAAGGTTGGAAACCGCCTTCACCAATTCCGAATAGGAACCGAATGACCACCATAATACTCAATGTCCATGCAATAGCTGTTAACCCTGTAAAGATGGACCATACAATAATCGCTGCTAATAACACACGTTTTGCACCGAATTTATCAGCCAAAATTCCCCCAGGCAATTGCATTAATGCATAACCTAGAAAAAATGAACTTAAAATTAAACCTGTTTCCGTAGCTGTTAGGGCAAGATCCTTACCAATATGCACAACTGCATAATTCATTAAATAACGGTCTAGGTTTCCTAACATCCAACCTAAGAAAAGTAATACTACTAGCGTTTTGCGAGTTTTTTTCCCAAGAATGTTTTCTGTCATAAAATGCCTCCTTGTTGCTATTTTAACGAAATTTTCGTTAAATATACGTAAATTATATATGGAATTTTGGTGGCTCGCAATAAATTTTTTACCTTCAGAAATCTGGAAAGTAGTTATGCACGATGGTTTTGGGATCATCCACTGAGATGATTAAAACAAAAAAAGCATTTTCTATCTAAAAGATAGGAAATGCTTTTTTCGTATTAGTTTTTGCATAATTTATATAATTTAGCCGGGCGGCCCCTTGAATTGCGATTTTCCTCCCCACAATATTCAATCAGTTCAACCTTCGCTAATTCTGAAATAATTCGCTGCGCATTCCGTTCTGTCATGTTTAACTCTTTTGCTAACATTTTTGCACTAAATGACTCAACTTTTAACTCGTTCATAACTGCTTCAATTTTTGCAAACATTTTTCCACTGATGGACGACTCATTCAGTCGTTCAATTATCTTTTTGTCTTGAACACGACTTGTATACGTAATTAGAGATGACCCCTGAACAATTTCTGTCATTTCTCCATTTTCTTCCATGACAACAATACCTTTTGTTCCCTTCTCCATTAAATGTTGCATGGCATGATGCGCATAATTTTCTGCATAATAAACCGTAGAGGCATGACCAATACCAACAACAACCGGCTGTTCAGTTTCAGAAGATAAACGATCGATCATTTCAGATATCGCATTAATATTTCGCTCAACAATACCCCGTGAACTAAAAAGGACAAAGCGGCCATTACTTTCTTCAATTAAGTATCCATCAATTTTTTCGCAAATTTGCAGAACAATTTTTTTCATTTCCAGCTGTAAAAAATGGATTCGGTAGCCATTTTGATTCGCCATTTTAATATAATCAAAACTTTTAATTTGAACAACTAAAGCAGTGGTTTGCGTTTTCTTATAATAAATTGTTTGGATTTTCTCGCTTAATAACTGTAGCGTATGATAAATATCCTGAGTATGCGGAACAACCAAACCAACAGGAATTCCTATTTCCTTTAATTTTTCTTCCACTTTTGGATAAACCGTAATAACACAATCTATTTTTTGTTCCTTCCACAGTGCTACATGATGTTCAATAATTTCATCTATGGATGTTTTAGCAGTAAATCGTTTAATATATACATGATCTAAAATTTTATCTAAATCTATAATTTCCTCAAAAAAATTATCCTCTGGTACATGTAGTACATCGATACTGACACTTTTAGCCAACCTTCCAATTTCATGGCTTATTTCTAATACACCGCGATAAAACGTATTCCCGGTAATAAAAATGTACTCCATTCGTTCCTTTGAAAAATGCCTGGATTGTTGTGCGATTTTATAAGGAATATAGCCTGAAAATAACCAAAAATCCACATGAGCATGATGCTTTTCCAGTATATCCGTGGTTTCATTTACAATATTATAAGAATACCCGGCAAATGATAGATTGCATTCAAATTCTTTTGCATAATGTAAAATTCTTTCAACTGATCGTCTAGGTCCTACAATACCAACCTTATACATAGATGATTCTCACTTCCCAATTTACTTAGATGAATTCTCTTTTTAATAATAATAAAGCATTTCTGATGATGGGGTAAGTATATCTAACCTATTTATTGGAGTATGAAGGGGATTAACTTATTTGAGACCGTAAAATGTTCAGCATTTTCTAAAATACAAAAAAAGGCGTCTGCCCCCTAGTGTGCTATAGCGTTACCGTAACAGGGATCAGGCACGACAATCTAATATGAAATATATGAATTTACTGAAGCTGACAAAGTTATACTGTAGAAATATACATTGAAGAAAGAAGCATGCTGCCGAAAATAATTATTAAAGATAGAAAAACGCCAAAAAGGCGTTCAAATTAATCATCTTTATTGGTTTTGCCATCGTTGCCCTTGTCAATTCCAGTAGCATTATTAACTGTTTGAAAAACTAAGTTTAACCCCTGATCCATGGCGTTCATTGAATCGTCTTTTTGACCAGCACCTTTAGAATTTTTATTTTTTTCCACTTTTGTCACCTCCATATGATAGGGTTCCTAGAAAATAAAAAAATATTTATAATATGGCTGATGCTGATTTGAAAAAAGGATTGAAAATAAGGTGCCTGACCCCCAATAGGTTAACGCTTTAACAAATTGGGGGTCAGGCACTATAAACTTGATTTATTTTCCAAAATAAATAAGGCCATAGGTTGATCTTATTTTACAGTACTATTGCCTCTATAAATGAAGTTTTATCTAAAGGCTGTTTTCTAAAAGAAATTTAAAATGACGAAATCAATGTACCAGTCGTATCATTATTTATTGTACTAGATGGATATTGATAAACAGCTGGGTTTCGTTCACACAAGTGTACCCATGCATCTACACATTTTGGGTCAAAGTGTATGCCTTTTTGCTCAATTAAATACTTTACGGCTTCGTTATGGGTCCATGCTTTTCGGTAGGATCTCTCAGAAGTAAGAGCATCATATACATCCGCAACAGCTGCAATTCTAGCTAAAAGCCCTATTTCCTCCCCTTGAAGCTTGTCAGGATAACCGCTGCCATCCCATTTTTCATGATGAGAACGTATGATACTGAGCTCATCTTTCATAAAACCAAGGGCTCTGCACATTTCGTAGCCTTTCACTGGATGCGTCTCTATAATTTCTCTTTCCTCACTTGATAGTTTACCTGGCTTATTGATAATTGAATCTGGGATACTTATTTTCCCTACATCATGAACTAGTGCTCCCTGAGCTATTGCCCTTAATTGTTCTGGTTTTAATTGAAGTTCTTCTCCTAGCTTCAATGCATACATGGTTACTCTAAAAGTATGGCCCATTGTATATGTATCTTTTTTTTCTGTAGTAACTATTAGAGCTTTAACACTTGGCGAAGCACTATTTGTCATTCTTTCAAATGGATCGTTTGTAAATAAGGCACGGATAGCACCTGCAAAACTCCCCCTCACTACATACTGCTTCATTAACCCAATAAGCATAACAATCATTGATGCTAATAATAGAAAATGATACATCCACCAACTTAGTCTCCATATCTCTCCCAAAACCATGATAAGCTGGGATACAATAAACCAGCCTGCACTATAGACAATCGATATCTGAAGGGGGAACCGTGAAAATCTATAAGTTTGATAATATCGAGTAATCGTAATTATATTTAATAGTAAGACGATAGCAGTAACAAACCAATTAAGAGGCTTTACATGTAATGGAATGAAATGCATGATATTTGGAAAACTCATTGATACTATACCAAAAATACTTAAGGCTAGTATCCAACCTGGAACAAGCATGCTTTGTCGCTGTGATAGTTTTTCAACAAGTTTATGATCAGAGGGTAGAGAAGATAACCATAACCATATAGTAGCTAATAACATACTTAACTGTGCTGCAACACCTGGTATATGTGTTTCAGGGAGCAAAAAGTGTGGTGTAGATAAACCATGTAAAGCAAACACAAGAGCTAGGGAAATGAAGGATAAAGCTAAAAAGCTAACCTTAATATTTCTTAGCCTTTTCCCAACAACTCCTACAGCTACAGCAAGTATGGTAGATAATATTGAAACTGCACTTACTATATAAAAGTGTCCTCTAGGCATTATAAAAAAAGGATCATCCAAATGCCCGCCTCTTAATAATTCAAATATGATAAGCGGTAGGGCAACTGCTATTAAAGGTCCAATAAAACTATAGTTTTTCAATTTTTTTCCTCCAAGTTTTGTACGAGTTTGTAGCACTCCCATATTATCATATTATACAAAAAATTTAGTTAACTTGTATATTCTATCAACTTTTTTAAAAATTGATAGATTTCCTTTAGGGTTTTATATAGGTAACTAATTAAGACTTTTAACTGGCTCGTCCTTTTTATCGTCTGGCTGTTTAGTGCTTAGCACAATATTTCTTGATTTGCGAACAACCTTCTTGTTAGTTCCATATACATATGGGTTATTTACGGAAGATCGACAGTTAAAATACGAATTTACTTATAGAATCATCTGAGTAAACTGGTGTATGGAGAATATATCCGAGCATGCCTACTCTTTCGAAGATTTTTGAATAAAGTAAGTTTTTTATTTACACAATAAGATAGGCTTATTATTTATATTTCTATCTTTATTAAGAAAGGCAGCGGATCATGGATACTGTCATCTATTTATTACTTACCATCGCATATCTATTTCTATTCGTACTAGGTATCCTGTTGACTAAAGGGCACAGTTGGACTGACATTGGAAATGTACTACTAATGGTTATTCTTGCTTTACTCTATGATAATGGGATCCTTGCACTGGGGAAATATATTGGAGAGGGAGACTTACTGAGGTCATTAAACTTAGCCCGGTACTATTTGCATGCCCTTATCACCCCCTTGCTTGTCCTCTTTGCCTGGTATACTTTAGTAAAGGCAAATATAAAATGGACAAAAAAAAGCATCGTCCAATGGCTCGCTGTTTTATTGACGATTTGTTTGATTATCGTTGAATTCGTAACAGTGGTCAGGGGAATTTCTCTAGTACCTGCTATGAAGTATGGTGTCTTAGGCTATAAAAATGTTGGAGCAGGAGAAGGTCCTCCCATCATGGTCATTGGTGTCTCCATTGTGTTAGTCATCACATCGATTATGATCTGGATAAAGCAAAAATGGCCATGGTATTTTATCGGAACCTTGATTATGGGCCTCGCACCAATGATCCACTTGAAAACGGATGCCTTACATAATATAGCTGAATTTGTATTAATGCTAGCCCTGCTTGCTACAAAGGCTTATCAAGATAAAAAGAAATACAGATGAACGACTGGGAATGAAAAGTATCCTCATAAACAATAAAAATCCCAACCATTGATTCAAGTTGGGATAAGTTAAAACTTCATTTACTTATGGTACGGATCCCCGCAAACTAGCGGATTTTTAGATTCAAATCTCTTGTCTACTTGTAATCATTTTTTGGTCCCATATCCATTAAAACTTCTACCATATTTGAAGACCCCATCCTAAGTTTAGGCCTAAACTCTGAGTCTGGCTTACTATAAAGCTCTAATGGACTTATAATAACTCCATTTGGCGTGTTATGAAGGATTCCGGGCACACATGTATAAATTCGATCATTATTATTTGCATTCTTGGAGGATATGGTAACGGAGGTTCCGCTATGATTATCTATACTCATGGATACCTTGTATCTGTAGAATGAGCCTGTTCCATTTGACTGAGCAGAATAAACCACAGGAACCACTGCGAGAATATCATCTGTTAATCGTAATTTAATTATTTCTGTCTTCGTTGACCAGCCGCCTCTCCCAATATCCCCCATATGTTCCACTGCCCCGTTCCCATAGCGGTAGAGGGGAGGTGTTCCCTCAGCTCCAAACATAGCTACATCTATCTGCCTACCGTCCTTTGTATAGACTAAAGCATAAATATCATAATCTGTCCCAGTCTTCCAAGATACTGTAGCCGTAATTTCTGGTGTTTTTTCAATGATAACTGGCTTTTGTCCTTTTTCGAGACTTACCTTACCCTTTACCTTTTCAAGGCTTATCGTTGACATCGTGTTTTGACTATTATTATTTCCTGGAACAGTTACAGTCTTATCAGGTTCTTTTGGAGTTTGTTTTTGAATAGTTTTAGGTTCAGATGGCTTGTTATGCTCATCCGATTCAACCTCAACACCGTAATTTTTACATAACCCTTCAAGTCCGGAATCAAATCCGCGCCAGATTGATCTTGCCTTTGTTTGGCCATTCCGTAGATATAATTCCGATACGACTATTCCATTTTCATTTTTGAAGCTAGATGGGGTTAACTGGATAATATTATTATCGGTACATATCTCGGCCTTTAAATTCTTAACATTTGAAAATCCCGTGCTATTATCCTCTGTAAGAGTTATAGCTATTTTAGTAATACCTGCAGGGACTTTACTCATGTCAAAATTAATTTTATGTACTTTTGTATTACCTATATTCTCAGATGGTAGGAGGGTAGCTACTCCAGAAGAGCTCGTTGGCTGATTATAAAAAATAATCCCGCTATCCCCTTGTACCTTGTCTGAATCAGTTAAAAGAAAAGCTGTTAAAGATATATCTATCGAATTAGAAATTTCGTAGCTAACAATAACATTCCCTTTTGGAGAACTTAAAACAGTGTTTGCTCCCATCTGAAGCAGTTGATTCATATAAACCATTCCTTCCTTATCTATGCATTGATTACCTAACTCGAATTAAAACTGCTCTTATCTATGATACGGTTCACTGTTAACGATTTAAGTGTAGCAAATAATTTTTTCGCAGCATAATTATTACAATCTTTATTTAAGTCTATATAGCTAATTCAATAAGTAAAAACAAACTTATCATTAAATGGAAAAAAATCACCCTAAGCTATGACAAGCCAATAGGGTGATTGACCGCTCTTCAGCGGTCTAAAATATTTTAGTTTTATACTAATACTAATCAGTAATAAACAATAAATAACTTTAAGCGTATTACTAATTTAATTTGAATATATAATAATTTATTTAGATTACCACACCGACTGGGAGTAGACCTCCGGATGCTGCACCAGTCTACCTACCGCTGGGTAGACCGTTTCACCTCGATCCCATCGGCTACCCTCAGCTCCGCTCCGTCGATGTCATCGATGATGTTTTCGACCATTCTGAGGTCTTCCCCGGCATCGATTCTAATGCCGTTGGCGGCCTGTCTAATGACGTTGCTCTCGATCCTGATGCCTGAGGGGATTCCTGTGCCCCGCCCGTCAGCACCGCGGTCCTCACTGAGCCGGATGGCCCAGAACCCGTCAGTCCCTCCAGTTATGTGGTTACCGAGCAACTCCGTGCCTGGCGCATTGCGAATCTCGATGCCAGCCTTCGAATCCTCCCTGGCGGTGATCCTGTTGTTCTCGATAAGGGTGTCAGGAGTTCCCAGGATGACGAGGATTCCCTGACGGTTTCCAATCAGATCGTTGGAGTGCACCCAGTTTCCAGGTCCTGAGGCATCGTGCTTGTTCTTGGAACCGCCGGAATTTCCCAGCGCGATGCCTGCCCGATGCCCGCCGATAACCGTGTTGTCCCGGATCTCGTTCAGATACTCACCCTCGCCGTGCAGGTCGATGGCATCGAGGTGGCTGCCGATGATGGTATTCTCCGCCACGAGATTGTTGTGCGTGGGAAACTGCAGCAGAATGGCGTGCCGCAGATGCCTGCCATCGAATGTATTGCCGATGACGACATTGTGCCTGGAATCGTTGGTGGCATCCGGGTCGTGCTGGTCCGCTGAGCCCTCGATAGCGATGCCGTAGCCCTGTCCCCCAGGGCCAACGGCAGTTGCTTCACTTACGTTGTTTCCAGAGAGGGTCACTTCACGGCTTGCCTTGACGGAGATCCCGTGGCGCTCGAACCTGCGGATGTTAAGGTTCTCCACAAGGACCCGGGAGCTGACCTTCCCTTCGCGGGCTCCGAGGTAGATCCCGTACATCGGGCCGCCACCCGCATCGCTGTCTTCGGGGTCATCGCCGAGTGGACCCTCATGACGTGAGGTAATGGTGAAGTCACCGACAATGACATCGTGGACGCCGGAACCGCGGATCACCCGGCTGTCATCCTCGCCATCGAGGGAGGTTAGCAGCACAGTCCGCTCCTGCCCCTCACCGCGCAGGTCTACACCACTGCGCAACACGATGTTCGCCGACTTGTCGGTCGGGTCAGTGGAGCGCAGGTCATATGTGCCGGCCGGCAGTACGACCTCGTCACCTGGTTCAGCCGCGTCCAAGGCCGCTCGGATGGCTGTTGCATCGTCTTTTGAGTCCGGATCCGGATCTGCCCCGAAGTCGGTGACGTCCAGGGTCCTGCCTGTGGCCGGACCTGGTTTCGGCACCTCGATCGGCACACCGGAACGGTCTACCAAACCGGGAACCTGCCAGTCGCCGCGCTCGGACGGGGCAGGTTCTACGGCGTCATCGCTCTCGACCGGCTCCTCTGATTCCTCGAAGGTGCATGCGGTCAAGAGGACCACCAATCCAAGGATCACCAACCACGAATGCACAAGATCCCGCCTGCTGTTCCGAACGAATTCCTTCATCTGACTTTTCACATCCTTCCTGTCTCTTTTAGTGCCTCTTATCGCCCGTGGAGGCGTGGAGAAAAGGGGTGAGCCCGCGAGCTTGGCGATTCTCACGCCAAGGCCAGCGGGCTCACTATATTCGGGATGCCTAACAAACCTCTACTCTATCAGGTCACCGATATCATTCCATTGCCAGGGGGTCCAACGATTAAAATCCCCTGTCCCTTGCTATTATCATTGGCTATTGCCATCGTTGTTGCCTTGGCCGTTACCTTTGTTCTTGCCCTTGCCCTTGTTGTTGTCCTTTTTCGTGTCCCTGCCGTGTTTGAAGTTCAACGGGACATCCTTTTCTAATGGAGTGTCTGCTGATGAACCACCGACATGCACGCGGTACTTACCGTCAGCAGTTGCCCACTCGCCGTCTGCCCAGTTAGCAAGGTTGTCCGGTTCTTCCGGAATGAAATAGGAGAACGGGTGGTTAGAGTCTTCATGGTTAATACGCACAGTCACACGCTCTTTCTCACCAGGCTCAAGGTAAACCTTCTCGAAGTTGACTAACCGTTTAGTCGGCTGCCCTGCCTCGTCTGGTAGAGTCAGATAGACTTGTGCAGCTTCTTTACCGGCAACATCACCTGTGTTCGTGATCGTGAAGGACACGTCAATACCAGACAACGTGCCGTTGTTGCCTTTGCCTTCACCACGGACTTTTTTGACTTTAAGATCGTCATACTCGAAGCTCGTGTAAGACAAGCCGTACCCGAATGGGAAGACCGGCTTCATGTTGTTTGCCTCGTACCAGCGGTAGCCCATCTCAAGGCCCTCTGTGTACTTGGCAATTAGTTGGTCGGAACCGTTACCGTACGGGCCCGGTCCACCTGGCTTGCCAGTGTCTTGACGGGTTCCAGGGTACTGCTCCTCGGTCGCGAATGCGGCCTCACGCTCAGTGGCACCGAACGTCATCGGCAGCTTGCCGGAAGGATTGACCTTACCGTAGAGCAGGTTAGCGACGGCATTGCCATCCTCCATGCCCGGGAACCACGCAGAAAGGACAGCTGGGACCTCATCCAACCACGGCATGAGCACCGTACCGGAAGTCTTCAGTACCACAGCGGTGTTCTCAGCGTTGGCCTTAAGGACTGCATCGATCATCGGCTCCTGCTCAACCCAGTCCTCTCGGTCCGGGTTCGTGTCAAGGTCGATGGCAGGGAAGCCCAGTGTATCGCGGTCCGCGGTCTCATGCGGATTGTCACCGACCATCAGAAGTACAACATCGGACTCAGCGGCCAGCTTGGCGGCAGCCTCGGGGTCACGTCCATCGTTGTACGTTACTTTTGTATTGTAGCCCATTTCCTCAATAATATTCTCTAAGCCCTCCTGTGGAGTTACCGTGTAAGGAGCCTCAACGTTCTCGTTGTTGTCCCGGACGGAGCGCGGAGACATCTTGGCCTCACCAGCGAACCACTCAACGCCGATCAGTGCGATTGATTTCGGTTTGCCGTCCAGTGGCAGGAAGCCGTCAGCGTTCTTTAACAGCACCGCCCCTTCCTCGGCCATCTTGCGTGCGCTGGCGCCGTTGGCCATCGGATCAACGATTTCCGGCATGAACTTATCAAATGGCTTATCCATGTGGCCATACTCGATCATCTTGACGTACCGAGGACGAAGCAAATTGTCGATGTCGTCTTCAGTCACATGACCTGAGTCGAGGGCCTCCTGGATCTTCTCCTGGGTGTAGTACTGAGGTGCCCAGTCGAGCTCGACATTCGTCCCCGCCTTAATGGCAGCAACCGTGTCGTGAATCGCGCGACGGTCACTCATGACGTAACCATCGAAGCCCCACTTGTTCCGCAGAGCATCTTGGAGCAGTTCAGAGCTGTCACAGGCAAAGGTGCCGTTAACATCCGGGAACGAGCACATCACGGAAGCCGGATCAGCATCCTTGACAGTCATCTCGAACGGCAACATGTACAACTCGTTCATGGCCTTTGAGGGAACCTGGACACCCATTGTCCATCGCTCGGTCTCCTGCTCATTGCCGGCCAAGTGCTTTAGCTGGGCCTGAACTCCCTGGGCCTGAATGCCCTTGACTTGCTCAGTCGCCAGAGTACCCGTCAGGTACGGGTCCTCACTGAAGTACTCATAGTTCCGGCCATTGTACGGGTGACGTACGAGGTTCATTCCCGGTCCAAGCAGCACGTGATGCGCGAAGGCCCTTGTCTCCTCGCCAAGGATTCGACCGGCCTCATAGTTCAACTCGCGGTCGAAGGTCGCAGCCATAGCCAGGGTGGATGGCAGTCCCGTTGCTTCCGGGTCATTGCCACACGATCCGCCTTTCACGCCCGTACCACCGTTGGTCATGCGGATTGTGGGGATACCCAGTTCCTCGATCCCGCGAATCTGCCGGCCAGTGTCCTGCCACTCACACCCGGGCAGGGTACCCTGGGGCTCGAATTCGCCGTTCATATACTTGCTAGTACCGCCCCTTTTGATGACAACCGCCTCACCGGTGTCGTTCTCATTGAAGCGTGAAATGGCGATTTGCTGGATCTTCTGTTCCATCGTCATCTCATCAAGAAGCAGCTCGGTACGATCCTCAGCAGAGAGCTCGGTGTTCATCCAAGGTCTGGTCCCTTCATTTCCAACGTTCTCCGCATTAGCAGGAATTACTAATGAAGACATGAAGATCGTTGCTGTCAAAAAAATTGAATTAATTCGTTTTATCATCTTATCTCTCCCTTACTAACTATTTAACTATATTAGTATAGGGAAAAACTATTACACTAGTATTAACTGTTAATTACAGATCACTAACAAAAACCACAAGGTTAGTAACAATCGTAAAGTCCTGAAAATGCATTAAAACACTGTAACAATCAATGATTTTCCAAATAAACAAACAAAATAAATAAATTTAAATGAACATTATTATAAATATACTGAAACAGGTTAGAAGGACTTTTTTATAAAATAAGATTTTTTAATATAATATTTGGAAATGCAATCGAAGGTGGTATGTAATGAATGAAATAAGTATTTCCCTTATTTGCATGATGGAATACCCACGTTCCTATCACCTCTTTACTTATGGTAAGGTTCATCTCAACTGTTTAAGGGGTGGTTTTTGTATAAGATATAGGGATACCTCCCTTAGAATAAAACGACATGTTCGCCAGAAGCAAAACCGAGGAGCATGTATAGTATTTTATAAATACAACTTTTCTACTTATCACTTTTTACGAATTAATAAATGAAAATTTGCATAATGATCTAAAAACCAATAGGAGTTGATTGCTTGAGGAAATTCATTCCTGAAAAATTATCTGTCGAATACACGGGTGGTGTTACGGATACCGGACCTGTCATACCAAGGCGTTACACGTTAACTCACTCTGATTTAACCGGTGATCTATTTTTAACAATTGGAATTCATTATGCCTGGAATAAAATTAATCCCATGAGAGATGAGGTATTAGGTGAATGGAAAACGAACGGAAGTTTCTTATATTATTGTGTTTATTTATATATTGATCAAGGAGAATATAACCAAAATGTGTCAGCAAAACGCAATGAAATATTTAGACGGGAATTACCGCTTGCCTTAACAGCTATTCGATACGGAGATAGGTTATTATTCGATGTATACCCGCATCTTGATCAAACTTCAATCATAATTAACTTTATGTCCATCTATCCTCAGTTTGCTAGACAAGAAAGTTGGGGGACTTTCCATATATTTAATAACACAATTATTAGAACAGATCTTGAAAGAAGCCAAGGAAAGTAAAAATCAAAATAATCTTATTGAAACTGAAATTTCAGGATCAGTAGTCATGTTATCTGAGGTTTCTGAGGCAAGTGAGGAAGTTGCGAATACAGTCAATTCCATTGATACTAAACTGCTCCATTGTCTTGCCAAGACTACGATTCGCGAGATTCCACTCGTGGCCTAGTGGCTCCGATCATAGTTTTGACAAGTTCACAATGAGCGCTACTTGATTCACTCTTTTTCCCTTTAGCCTCATATTGAAAAAAAACGCACCTATTTATGGTACGGTTCACCGTATTGTAACTAAATGAGGTTTTCAGTTTGATATCAACTAATGTTACTAACAAGAAAAGAGTCAAGCTATGTCTTATTGCCCCCAGTTACTGCCAACACTAACTTTTCACTTCTTTTTAGCTTCATATACTTTCAACTGCTTACCTTTTATTGTTGTGTCTTTCATCTTTTTCAACACAACCGGACCTTTATCATCTAATATTTCAACATAAGAAACATTATCTAATATTGTAATGATACCAATATCCTCCACTGATACTCCGTCAATTTTTGCAATCGTTCCAACAAAATCTACTGCTCTAAGCTTCTTTTTCTTACCGCCATTAAAGTACAACTTCATGATTTGCTTGTTTAATCTTTCACTTTTTGCTTGTTTAATCGTTGGTTCCACATTCATTTTTGCTTCAAAGGCAGGTTTCTTATCTGAAACTTCCTCTTTTGAAGGAGCGGCAATTTTCGGAATCTCAAAACCAATGTATTCTTCAATTTCACTTAAAAACCGATCTTCAAATGGTGTAACAAAAGTGATGGCTTTCCCTTTTTGACCTGCTCGTCCTGTTCTTCCCGTACGATGAACATAGCTTTCTTTCTCTAACGGGAGGTCATAGTTGATGACATGTGTAATATTATCAATATCAATCCCTCTAGCGGCTACATCCGTAGCAATTAAATAACGAAATTCCCCTCTTCTAAAGTCATTCATCACGTCAAGCCGGTCCTCTTGTATCATGCCGCCGTGGATTTGATCACAGCTATAACCTAAATCCACTAACTGATCACACAAAGTATCTACTCGATCTTTTGTTCGACAGAAGATGATGCAACTATCTGAATTTTCAACAATCGTTACATCTTTAAGCATAGAAAATTTATCGTCTTCTGCCACTTCAAAAAGAGAATGATCAATTTTATCAGTCGTGAGTCCCGTCGACTTAATTTCAATATCAATAGGTGTTTTCATATAGTTAAGTGAGAGGTTTTTAACCTCCTCTGGTAAAGTAGCTGAAAATAACATTGTGACTCGTTTTCGAGGTATTTCTTTGATAATGGCCTCTACTTGTTCAATAAATCCCATATTTAACATTTCGTCCGCTTCATCGATAACAAGATAGTGGATCCGATCTAAGGCCAGAGTCCCTCTTTCAATATGATCTAACACACGACCTGGAGTACCAACGACTACATGCGTTTTTTGCTTTAATTCTGTTTTTTGAATGGCAAAAGGTTGTTTTCCATAAACAGCTGTTGCTTTTATCCGTTTATATCTGCCTAAGTTTATAAAATCCTCTTTCACTTGAACAGCAAGTTCTCTCGTTGGTGTCAAAATTAAAGCTTGAGGTTTATTTTCCTTCCAATCAATTAATTCACAAATTGGAATCCCGTATGATGCAGTCTTCCCACTTCCGGTTTGTGATTTCACGACAAGATCCATTTTCTCTAACACAAGAGGAATGACCTTACTTTGAACGGCTGTTGGGTTTCTATATTCTAAGCTATCCAACGCGTTTACTATTTCCTTACTTAATTTATAATCGTTAAAACTTTCTTTGGACATAACTAAGCCTCTTTTTATTTTGGATTATTTACCTTATTATTTTCGTAAAGATTGTTACCCTTTTCAAACTACATTATACGCGAACTTCGCCTTGTAAATGAGTTAGTGCTTGAATTAATAAAAAAAATGACCTGTCTCTTATCTGTTCTATTTATCCCTGTTTAAAACTTATTCTTGATATCTTTTTTACCTGTCTAGCAAACTACACTACTTTTGGAAAGTTTCTTAAAATAAATGAACGAATGATTCGAGTGATTACTTGCAGCTATGGAGAGGGAGAACAATGCCAGTTGTATATTCGCCAAGGGCCAAACGATGTGCAACCGTTACAACTCCACTGACCTGGTCTGAATTGGAAAGAGGTTTAAAAGTTTTTTCAATGTTCATATAAACCTTTAAAAATGCCAAAAACAGCACCCACCTCTTTTCGTCCCATTCATCGCCCTTGAAGGCTTTGAAAAAAACAATGAGCCTGCGGGCCTCGGCATAATTCACCGAGCCTGCGGGCTCACTATCTTTTGGTTACCTGACGACTCCTACCGGGTCGCCGACTTCATCCCATGGCCAAGGGCCTATTGACGTGATTTTACTTTGCCTTTGTCCTTAATCTTGTCCCTGCTGAGTTTGAAGTTCAACGGGACTTCCTTTTTTAACGGGGTGTCTGCTGAGGAACCGCCGACATGTACACCGTACTTTCCGTCAGCGGTAGCCCACTTGCCGTCAGCCCAGTTCGCAAGGTTGTCCGGTTCTTTCGGAATGAAGTAGGAGAACGGGTGATTGGAGTCAGCCTGATTAATCCGCAAAGTCACTCGCTTGCTCTCACCGGGCTCAAGATAAACCTTTTCGAAGTTAACGAGTCGCTTGGCTGGCTGACCCGCCTCCTTTGGCAGGGTCAAATAGACCTGGGCGGTTTCTTTGCCGGCAACTCTACCGGTGTTCGTGACGGTGAAGGACACGTCAATACCAGACAATGATCCTCCTGGGCCACCTCCTTCACCGCGAACCCTCTTCACCTTGAGGTTGCCATACTTAAAGGTCGTATACGACAGGCCGTACCCGAATGGGAAGACAGGCTTCACGTTATTAGCCTCGTACCAGCGGTAGCCCATCTCAATGCCCTCTTTGTACTGGGCAATTAGCTGGTCGGAACCATCCCCGTACGGGCCAGGGCCACCTGGCTTGCCGGTTTTTTGACGAGTTCCAGGGAATTGCTCCTCGGTCGCAAAAGCAGCCTCACGTTCGGTGGCACCGAAAGTCATAGGCAACTTGCCGGATGGATTGACCTTTCCATATAGCAGGTTGGCGACGGCATTGCCATCCTCCATACCCGGATACCATGCTTGAAGGACTGCAGGAACCTTATCCAGCCACGGCATGAGTACCGTACCCGAAGTTTTCAAGACTACCACCGTTTTCTTTGCGTTGGCTTTCAAAACCGCGTCGATCAGAGGCTCCTGCTCTACCCAGTCCACTCGATCCGGGTTCTTGTCGAGATCGATACGCGGGAAGCCGAGTGTCTCGCGGTCCTTGGTCTCATGCGGGTTGTCGCCGATCATGAGAAGCACAACGTCGGACTCAGCGGCAAGCTTAGCAGCAGCCATCGGGTCACGGCCATCATTGTACGTCACTGTGGTGCTATAGCCCAGCTCTTTGATCACATTCTCTAGGCCCTGTTTTGGCGTGACCGTATAAGAGGTCACTACGTTCTCGTTGTCGTCCCGAACGGAGCGCGGGGACATCTTGGCAATACCGGCGAACCACTCGACGCCGATCAGCGCGATTGACTTCGGCTTGCCGTCCAGTGGCAGGAAGCCGTCATTGTTCTTCAATAGCACAGAACCTTCCTCGGCCATCATCCGTGCGCTAGCGCCATTGACCTTCAGATCGACAATCTCCGGTAGGAACTTGTTGAAAGGCTCATCCATGTGACCGTACTCAATCATTTTGATATACCGTGGACGAAGTAGATTGTCAATGTCGTTCTCTGTCACCTGACCCGAGTCGAGGGCCATCTTGATCTTCTCTTGAGTGTAGTATTGTGGTGCCCAGTCGAGCTCGACATTCGTACCCGCCTTGATGGCAGCGACCGTGTCGTGAATCGCGCGACGGTCACTCATGACCCAACCGTCGAAGCCCCAGTTACGCCGCAGAGCATCTTGAAGCAATTCAGAACTGTCACAGGCATAAGTGCCGTTGACATCCGGGAATGAGCACATCACGGAGGCTGGGTCAGCATTCTTGACGGTCATCTCGAATGGGAGCATGTACAGCTCATTCATTGCCTTTGAGGGAGCCTGGACACCCATCGTCCACCGCTCGGTTTCCTGCTCGTTGCCAGCTAGATGCTTGAGTTGGGCCTGGACACCCTGTTTTTGGATGCCCTTGACCTGCTCGGTCGCCAGAGTACCAGTCAGGTATGGGTCCTCACTGAAGTACTCATAGTTCCGGCCATTGTACGGGTGGCGCACGAGGTTCATGCCCGGTCCCAGCATCACATGATGCGCGAAGGCACGTGTCTCCGCGCCGAGGATTCGACCGGCCTCATAGTTCAGCGCTCGGTTGAAGGTCGCGGCCATAGCCACGGTGGACGGCAGGCCCGTCGCAACTGGGTCATTGCCACACGATCCGCCCTTCACACCCGTACCACCGTTGGTCATGCGGACTGTGGGGATACCCAGTTCCTCGATTCCACGGATCTGCCGGCCGGTGTCCTGAAACTCACACCCGGGCAGGGTACCCTGAGGTGGGAATACGCCGCTCATATACTTGTTACTACCGCCCCTTTTGATGACCACCGTCTCACCTTTGTCGTTCTCATTGAAGCGTGAGATGGCAATTTGCTGGATCTTCTGTTCCATCGTCATCGCATCGAGAAGCAGCTTGGTGCGCTCCTCAGCAGAGAGCTTGGTGTTCATCCAGGGCTTGGTCCCTTCCGCTCTAACGATCATCGCATTAGTAGGCATTACTAACGTAGATATGAAGAGTATTGATGTCAATAAAATTGGAATCATTCTTTTCATCTTAAAATCTCCCTTACATCTAGTTGTCTATTGAAACAATGCATTTCATCTTAGTATCCCCCTAATAACTTTTTGTCTATTCGTGTCGTGTCATAGTAGTCTTCAATGACTACTCTTAAGAAACCTCATTTATTTATGGTACGGTTCACCTTACCTATTTAAGCAGCAGTTTTGGCTCATTATTTTAAAAAAAGTAAACTCAAGAAGACACTAGCCCAAGTTCGATAAGGAATATAAGTTGGTAGGTCGATTTTATGTGGATTAGATTAAGAGGGGAATCAATCCTTTTTTATTTTCTACCATCTATTTAAAGTATTTTGACTTTTAAAAATATCCATTAATGTTTAAACTAGGAAGTAGGGAATTCGATAAGGGGAGGTTTTAGCAATGCCAGTTGTTTTAAAGAGATTTGAAGAAACTGAAAAGGATTTTATACTTAGACTGAGAAATGACCAAACTACAGTAATGTTTGACCCCCACTATTTACACGAGCACTTATTAAAATACGGTGTAATGCCGAAAGTAGAGGAATGGAAGTATCCATTAATTTATTCCGCTTTTATACACGTAATGGAGTTAGGTCTTGGAGACGATACCCTAATACCAATGAAGAAAAATCCTCGTGAACAGAATATAAAATCTACACCATCCCGTAGAATAGCTCGAAGTCTTAAAAATACTGACATAGCTGAAGATGAAAGACCACATAATAAGTCTTTTTACTTATTAAATAGAGGAATTGTGCTAGTTGCTCATAAAATAAAATTTATAGATAATGTTATTTTCATTGGTGAGGATGAAGTAATTCCCAATGTAATTGAAATTATTATGGATAAAGAAAATGAAGGTAATATTGATGGGGGACATACTTATAAAATCATTAAGGATACCGTTATGAATATTAAAAAAAATGAAGACTTCCTTGATGCATATGTTCGCTTTGAAATTACAGTTAATTTCCATGGTGTTTCTCGGCTTGCGGAAGCACGGAATACCTCAGCCCAAGTTTTATCAAGATCAATTGTAAACTTACAGGGTGGTTTTGATATCTTAAAAGAACTAATATCTGAATTACCCTTCCATGATAGAGTAGCTTATAAACAATTCGAAAAGCATGAAGAAGGCTTAAAAATGATTCCTGTGGAGAATATTATTCGTTTATTAGATTTATTTAATTTGGAAAAAAACCCAAAGTATTCAACACTATCTAAATTTAGCAGGCGCCCTTCAATTCCACAAATGAAATGGGCCTCTGGTGCAGAGCAAATTATAAAATCATACGTTACTGAAATTGAGACTGCAGCTGAAGAAGAGCGTGATTCTGAATATGTTAAAATGGAACAAATAATTCCTGACATTTTCAGTATATATAGTTATTTGGAGAAAAATATCCCGGAAATATACAATAAAGTAGGCTCGGGCAATTCTACAGGTGGTGGAAATTATGCTCTAATTAGTTTTTCTAAATCTGATAAAAAGGTTCTATTCGACTCTTATCGAAATATTACTACATTTTCTAATGGCAATCTTATTGATGAGAATGGGATGAAGTATGATGTGCCTGGCGGTTTAATTCAGCCAATTATTGGCTCTTTACGAATGTTAGTTATGAAAAAAGATGACGGACAATACGAATGGATTAACGGTTTTGATCCAAATAATCATCAAGAATTAGAAGAAATTGTTCAACCATTAGTTAGTTATGTAGTTACTAAAGCTCGTGAAGAAACTCCTGATAAAGTTGCTAAGAGTAATGAACATTGGAATTATTGTTTAATGACTATAGACCAAACAAAAAGCTTTATAGAGGGAAACAATAAAAATGATAAATAATTTTTTTAGTGAAATTTTGTTATCAACACTTAACACTGTAAATAATGGAAGTTTCACTAAAGATTTATTACTAGATAAACTTAAAGCGGATTTTGATTATGAAATTGAAGATTATGATATTAGCCCAATTCTAGAAAAATGTATTGAAAAAAGGGCAATCAAAACTTTGTCCAATGGGATATTTGTTCTAACTGAGATTGGTCTCCTTCTTTTAGATAGACCAGATTCTGCCTATCAAAGCCTATGGAATATTTCTTATTTAGAAAATCTTGAAGATTACGCTTTACCTAAAGGTAATCCATTTGAAAAAAAACATGTTGAGTCTTTAAATGATCTTAATGAAGCCTACAGCACTTACTTAACAAATCTTAAAAAGTATATTAAGCACCTTCTGATAAGTATGAATGAATATAAATTTGAAGAATTTGTTATTAATATACTTATAGTTTCAGGCGAAGCACCGTTTGGTGAAGTAACAAAAAAAAGTGGTGACGGTGGAATAGATGGTTATCTTTATAGGACACGATTAAAACAAGGTGCTATGCCAGTTCAAGCAAAATGCTATGAGGAAAGTATTCTAATTAGTGTAAACGATATTAGGGATTTTATTGGTTCTATGCATCAAAGTCATAAAAATGGCTCTTATTTTGTTACAACATCAACTTTTACCAATAAAGCAATTGAAAAGGCGAAAGAACATGGAATCATTTTATTAAATGGAAACCAACTAGTTGATTTGATAATTGAGTTCAGAATTGGATTAGAACCTAAACATAATTTAGATTTTCTAATATCACCTGTCTTAGTAACTTTCGAATAGAACGAACTACCTGCCAAATAAAATTTTGGCAGGTATATTTTTAATAAAAACATTCTATAATCAACTATTAACATGCCTATCACTCCTCAAATATTGTCGATGTAGTTCCCATAAAAGGTCATGGAATTAGTGGTGACAAGCACTAAAATTCGGGCTATGGAAACCAAATCACTTCGTCTATTCCACCCATATAGCCAACACACATCTAATTAAGGAGCTTTACAAATTCTAAAAAACCGCCTCTATTTATGGTACGGTTCCCCCCGATTTATCCGAAAAGCCCGATAAACCTGCTCCACCAAAATCAGCCTCATCAACTGATGCGGAAATGTCATCTTCGAAAAACTCAATTTTTCATCAGCCCGCTTCAACACATCCTCACTCAGCCCAAGCGATCCGCCAATTACAAACGCGACCTTACTCTTTCCATATGTAGCAAGCTTGTCTAACGTATCAGCCAGCTCCTCAGATGATTTCATTTTCCCTTCAATTGCAAGAGCAATCACATGGGCATCCGGATTAATTTTGGCCAGAATCCGCTCGCCTTCCTTTTGCTTCACCTGCAGCATTTCAGTGTCACTCAACTCTTCTGGTGCCTTTTCATCTGGAACTTCAATAATATCCATTTTGGCATAAGCAGATAATCGCTTTAGATATTCATCGATCCCCTGTTTTAAATACTTCTCTTTTAATTTTCCAACGGTAATTATTGAGATATTCACAAGTCATCCTCACTTTACAAACAAGATATCCACAAGAGTTATCCACATATCCACATTTTCTATCCACATATTGTGTGGGATCATTCGTTCGCCACAAGATATATTGCCTGATTTCGACAATATTCACAGGGTGTTGATAACTTTTCATCGTCTGAAATTTTCATTAACATCGGAAAGGTCTCATACTCATCAACGATTGTATCTATTGCTATATCAACATGTTCGTCACAGCTGTATATGATTTGCTCGTTTTCTTTCATGCTCATTCCACCTAGTTTCTAAAATTGTATTGTGGATAATTTAAAATCCACACCGTTTTTCAGTTATCCACATTTCATCTTAACAAAACAAAAACAAATGTGAAAGCACCCACATTTTTTATATAGCCAGTTCTGCAAAAAGTTATTCACAGTTTAAGCCTTTTCCATTCAAATTCAAAAAAACAGGAGAGCTCCATTCGCTCCCCTGTCTCATTTCCTATTCACTTATTTAAAACGTTTCCCCGCTCAATTTCACCGTTACTTCCTGAAGCTTTCCATCGCGGTAGAATTTCACTTTCATTTGGTCGCCGACTTTCTTTTTATTGTAAAGGTGCTTTCGAAGGTCTACAACATCTTTAATTTGTTCCCCATCCATTTCAACAATGACATCAAGCTCTTGTAATCCCGCTTGTGCTGCTGGTGAGTTTGGCACTACCTGTCTTAAAGCAACGCCATAATTTACATCTCTTGGCAGCTTTAATGCCTCCTGCTGATAGTAGGATGGGATTTCGTTAACGGATTTTAAATCTACACCCATGTATGGTCTTTTGACATCGCCGAATTTTTCAAGATCATTAATAATCGGAAGTGCAGAATTGATTGGGATGGCTAAGCCAATTCCTTCAACCGCGCTCTGAGCAATTTTCATCGAGTTGATTCCAATAACCTGACCTTTAATATTGACTAAAGCCCCACCACTGTTACCAGGGTTGATCGCTGCATCTGTTTGCAATACTTCCGCATTCCAGTCAATGACTCCATCTCTGTTAATATCCACTGGTATTGTCCGCTCTAATCCAGAGATAATTCCTTGTGTCACTGAACCTGAGAAGGTTGGACCAAGTGGATTTCCAATGGCGATTACCGGTTCTCCCGCTTTTAAAGTATCGGAATTTCCGAACTCGGCAATGGCTTTCACGTCCTTCGCATCAATTTCCAGAACAGCAAGATCCGTCCAAATATCACTTCCTCGGAGCTCAGCTGGAATTTTCGTCCCATCTGCTAGCGTAACCTCTATCTTACTAGCATCCTCCACTACATGATGATTCGTGACAACAAAAGCTTTATTTCCGGCCTTTTTATAAATGACGCCTGATCCTGTCCCCGCGGGCTCTTCTACATTTCCGCCGTTTGCGCCTTCATTCCAGAAGCTTGTTGATTGAATATTGGATACTCCAACAACCGCATCACCTGCTTTATCTACCGCTTTCGTTACGTCTGAAACCACATTCAGAGAAACATTTTCAGTAGGAATATTTGCGTTATTATTATTGGCAGCACTCTCTTCTAACTGCTCGTCTGGCTGTATAGAATAAGGCAAAACATTCAACTCAGCAAATTTCGGGATGGCAATAATCACAAGAATGGCACCTAGAATTGCTCCAACAAGGCTCGCTAGAAAATAACCGCCCCTATTTCCCTTTTGCTTCTTATACTGGTTTTGATAATCTTGATCATAGTAACCCACACCGGACCATTCCTTTCTTTTTTCATTTAGAAACTTAGTACTATACAAAAGGTAGTTAAATATAAGTGCTAAATTCTATTCTTCCACCTTAATTATTATTATACTCACACCTTTTTGAGAATCTATTGAAACACTGGCCAAATAAGCAATCTTACGACTTTGTTCATAAGTTAGAACCAAATTTTTAACAATAAAAAAAAGGAATGAAAGGCCATCAAAAAAGGCTCCTCATTCCTAATAAACTTTTACACTGCCGTCAGTGCTGTCGGCGTCTTTGGATCTGTATCATAAAGCTCAAACTGCTCTCCTACAATAATGCCTCTGCTTTCAAGCGTCTGTGATACTGACATTCTTGCTAGTTCCTTAATATTATTATCTTGGCTTAAGTGTGCCAGGTAAAAGCGCTTTGTCCGATCACCGGCCACTTCACTCATCGCAATCGCCGCATCCTCATTGGATACATGTCCAACATCGCTGAGAATTCGCCTTTTAATACTCCATGGATAGCGGCCCATTCGCAGCATTTGGACATCGTGATTGCTTTCAAACACATAAGCGTCCGCGTTCGATATAAGCCCCTTCATCCGATCACTGACATATCCTGTGTCCGTAATCAAAACGAGTTTTTTCCCTGAATGATGGAACACATAGAACATCGGATCTGCAGCATCATGTGAAACACCAAAGGACTCAATATCTAACGAGCCAAATGATTTAACAGTCTCCATGGAAAAAGTAAACTTCTGCTCTACAGGGACTTGTCCAATTAATCCATCCATCGCATTCCATGTTTTTTCATTGGCATAGATAGGTAATTTATACTTTCTTGCGAGTATCCCGACACCTTTAATATGATCACTATGTTCATGCGTCACTAAGATGCCAGAGAGCTTCCCCATATCCCGGTCAATCTTTTGAAACAAGGCTTCCATTTGCTTTCCGCTCAAGCCCGCATCGACAAGAAACGAATGATCCTCAGTCTCGACAAAGATTGCATTCCCCGTACTTCCACTCGCGAGTACGCTGAATCGCATATTCTCTCACTCCACTATATTTTTATCTTCGTTGTTTAATTGGATGATCTGCCCCTCAAAGGCGTGAACAAATACATCTTCTTTATCATTGATCACAAACCGCCATGCAGGAGTCAGCACCTGTGACGTGCTTGTTTGCACAAAGGTGAAATAGCCAAGCTCCACTTTTGTAATCTTACTCTTTGGCCTTAAAGAACCATTTTCATATAGCGTTTCAATCGCCTTCAAAGGCTGGATAATCTTCTGTTCCTCTGAAAGCTCCTCAATATCCTCCAGCATTGTTTGATTGTAGGTAACAATATCATTCTCTTCATTTAAATAAATGGTTAGCTCGCCACTCATATTATGATAGAAAACCTTATCATCGAATTGCTGGTAATACGTAATTGCATTTCCTTCTTTCTTCCAAAAACGATACTGGTCCCCAAATAAAACATTACTTTTGATAAATGAATTTATTTCAGCCGTATCAAATTCATCGCTTAGCTCGAATGGCTTATCAAGGACAAATTTTAGCACAGTTCCAGTGTTTACCTGCAGCCCCAGTCCCTTTAGCTTCGTTTTCTCTAATGATTCAATTGCATCAATATTGAAGTTTTTTGGCTTTGCACTTAAATACGTATCTTTCACATAGTTCTTCGGAAGTTCCACATACTCAATTTCATCTGCTTTTAAACGTTTTTCAAAGGAAGTTTCTACACTATACTCATACTGGCTGGAATCCTTTAGCTTAAAAAACTCATACATTAAATAGATATCCAAGACAAGGAAGGTTAATATGAAAATGGTTTTGATTCTACTCCAATCCACGATTAGCCCCTCCTATTGTCTCATCCATGGATAACTGATTCCAGGAGCCATTATATTTATAGAACCAGCTGGGCTCTAAATACACGAGTCTTGCATCCTTTTTCATCGCATAGCCAAGGATAATATCCTGTACATTAGCCCGTTCCAAACCTTTCGATTCCAATAACTCAATGACCTCCTGGCCTGATGGAAGGCTGGTTTCCGTAGAATCCATTAGGAGTCCAATTAAAAAGTTATTCCTGAAATATTTATAAATTTCACTTTGGCCCCATGTTTGGTTAATTTCTGAAATCCCGCTGCCCTCACTAAAAATAGGATATCCTTTGTCATCATAAATACGGAACAGTACCTGGCGGCTCGTTTCGTCCATTTCAACAAAGCGGTAATTATCGGTCCAGCCCCCATGCTCATTGACAAAATCAATACTCCTTTTCAGAAGGCTTCTTGACGTCAATTGGCTTTCGCTGCCTCCTACTGGGTTCACATATGAAAGAGTGTTTCGATCGTTATTCACACGCATTAAGCTTGAGCCATTTGTGTATTCCTCACCAGATTGCTGATAGCTCTTCGTGACAACAGTAGGATCCTTAAACAAAGCGTTCTTAAATTTTTCTGACTCTAATGGGGTCGATAAGAACTGGTATTGAAGCATTTTGGGCGCATCCTCAGGCAGGTAAATGACCCGGTTGCTAGAGCTCTTAAACGGAAAGTACTTAGTATAATGAAGGCTATATTCCGCATTATTAAAAAAGCCATTATAAAAACTTTGCACGAAGGAAGCTGGCACTTGGCTACGGTAAGCCTCTTCCCTTTCTGTCGAAATGAAATAGACAAACCCCTGATCCTTTTGGATTCCCTCAGTATCAATAACAATTCGGTCAAAATAAAAGTTTGGGATCTTCTTTTCCTTCATATCAATAATTGTCCGGTAAAAATCAATCGGAATTGTGTCCGGAAAAAGAATGACGGCATTACCAGAATTATGAATGAATGATGGGGAATTCTTTACTTCACTAGAGACATTCATAAAATCTGTAAAATTCCACCTGCTTAATTCAGTGACAATCTTATCAATCTCAGCTGCTTCAGTCGTCCCAAAATGCTTATCCTTCGAGTAATGGTAGATCACTCTGTCTGGCTTAACAATTTCTTCCGCATCCTTTTTCTCACTGATCGCGACTTCTTGAACCGTTTTTGTTTTTTCCATCGTTTCTAAATTGGGCTGATAAGTCCAGATGCTCCATGTTAAAAGCACACTAAAGCATACTAAAATGACTAATATGAGCGATTTAATATTTTCATATGTCATTCCCAATCATCCTCTTCAGTGCGATCATATGGCAGGCTGAACGAAATGGTTGTACCTTTCCCTTCCTTACTTGTCGCCCATATTTCCCCGCCGTGCGCTTCTACCATTTCTTTAGCGATTGCAAGACCTAGTCCAGTGCCCCCAAGTTTTCTCGTTCTAGCCTTATCCACCCGGTAAAATCGTTCAAATATCTTATTAATATTTCCCTTCGGTATCCCTACTCCCTCGTCAGAAACACTTATAACGACAAATTCATTCTGTTCCTCTAGCTTGAAGGTTACTTTTCCACCTTCTGGGGAGTATTTAAGGGCATTCGAAATGATGTTATCAATGACCTGCGTTAGCTTGTCTCCATCCATTTCAACGAATGCTGAATGGTCGGGGAGCTTTCTTTCAAATGTAACATTCTGTTGTTTCGATAATTCAAAACGGTCGATAATTCGGTTGTAGAACCTAATAACGTCAATCCATTCCTTCTTCAGACGGTAATCCCGGCTGTCCATTTTCGAAAGCTGAAGGAGATCATTTACAAGGCGAATCATTCGCTCTGTCTCCGTTTGAGTCACATCTAAGAATTTCGGAGCAATTTCTTCATCCTGCCAAGCTCCTTCCGCCAAGGCCTCTAAATAACTTCTCATTGTTGTGAGTGGCGTTCTCAGTTCATGCGAAACATTTGCAACAAATTCCCGGCGCTCCATATCAATTTTTTCCTGCTCGGTAATATCATGGAGAACAGTAATGAGTCCATTTACAAATCCTGTTTCCTTCTGAATGACAGAAACACTTGCCCTTAGGATTAAGGTGTTTGAAGGCTTGCTATAGTCCAAAATGATCGAATCCCGTTCAGATAGCAATTCTTCAAATGTATAATCTTCCTCAAGGCCAAGAAGTGAAACAATCGGCATCGATAAAACTGTTTCACGTGAAACATTCAGCATGTCGGCAGCTGGCTCATTGATTAAAATGACTCTTCCTTTTCGATCTGTCGCAATCACTCCGTCTGTCATATGGGAAAGGACAGATGAAAGCTTTCGCCTTTCCCCTTCCGTTGTAGCCTGTGCTTCCTGCAATTTTTTCGTTAAATTGTTAAAGGTCATGGCTAGCTGGCCAATTTCATCATTGCCATAGATTTTAACTTTTCGGGAGAAGTTCCCCTTCGCCATAGCAAGAGCTTGTCTTCTCATATCTGACATTGGCCTTGTAATAGTTTGAGCTAGAAGGACACCCAAAATTGCTGTAATCGCAAGGGCAATGGCTGTACCGGAAATGAAGATACTGTTAATTTGCCGCATCTGCTCAAATACATTTTCTATTTTTCCAACAAGGTAGATGGCTCCTCTTACCTCGCCATTATGCTTAATCGGTGTAACTAAAACCCAGATACGATTGCCAGTTTGTTTATCAATAAGATCCTCACTTGCCTGCTGTGAGGTGGCAAGCGTCATTCTTGTTAATGTATCAGTTGTTCTTTGTCCGACAACCCCTTGGTTATCAGGGTCAGAGGTTCCAAGAATCTTTAAAGTATCCCCTTCAATAACCCTAACCTCAGTAACGTCTTCCGAGTAATAATCTCTTAGAAGCCGGTAAACATCTTCCTCTAGGGTCGGACCCTCTTCATCAGGCAATCGCTCCTTCGTCATCTGCTCCTCCAGATAATAAGCAAGCAGATTCACACGGTCTTGGATGGTTGTTTTAAAATTATCCTTAAGCGTAAATTCCAATTGTCTAACAAAGTAGACGCCAATAATTTGCATAGCAATCAATATGAGTAACACGTAGATGATGACAAACTTAAGATGAATAGAACGAAAAAAGCCTACCTTTTTCAATGTCCTTACTCCTGTTCAGGATTTCGTAAATAGTACCCAACTCCCCTTCTTGTCACAATCCAGGTTGGATGACTTGGGTTATCCTCAATTTTCTCTCGGAGTCTTCGAACGGTTACATCAACTGTCCGTACATCTCCGTAATAATCATAGCCCCAAACAGTCTGAAGAAGATGCTCACGGGTCATGACTTGTCCAATATGCTTTGCTAAGTAATGAAGAAGCTCAAACTCACGGTGAGTCAGTTCAATGGTTTCACCGCGTTTTGACACGATATAAGCATCTGGATGAATGATTAAGGTGCCGACCGTAATTTCATTAGTCTCATCCTCTTCATTCGCATTGGCAGCCATTTGCTGATGCCTTCTCAAATTCGCTTTGATACGGGCAATTAACTCTCTTGTACTGAAAGGCTTTGTTACATAGTCATCTGCTCCAAGCTCAAGACCGATGACTTTGTCAATTTCTGAGTCCTTTGCCGTCAGCATAATGATAGGCATATCGTATTTTTTCCTTACTTCCCGGCAAACCTCGATTCCGTCTCTCTGTGGAAGCATTATATCAAGAAGAATAAGATCTGGTTTAATCTCTTCCACCTTTTCGATAGCGTCATTTCCATCATACGAACAATAGACTTCAAAGCCTTCTTTTTTCAAGTTAAATTGCAATATGTCAGCAATTGGTTTCTCGTCATCAACTACTAGAATTTTTCTTTCCATGTAATTCTCCTTTTCATGAAGATTGATTTATTTTGATTGATAGATTTTGTGTATTATCATTCAATTTTACTTTAACATGTTATAAATGTGAATTCATCTATTAAGAAAAAACGATGTATTCTCTAGGTTATCAGAGGCAGAGTTGGAAAAATAATCTTAGGTATCGTAGACAAATCGATACGGTACTTTTGAAGTAGAAAAGCCTCTAGTATCGAGACTAGAGACTTTGACATTAACGTATATAGTTTAACGGGTTTTGGAGGGCGCCATTCTTATAAAGTTCGAAATGCAAATGTACACCTGTAGAGTTTCCAGTAGACCCCATTACTCCAATCTTGGAGCCCTTTGAAACGACTTGTCCTGGGCTTACACTAATAGATGATAGATGAGCATAGATGGTACGGTAGCCATTCTTGTGGTCAATTACAATTTTGTTTCCAAAGCTGCCTTGGTAGCCTGCAGATACAACTACTCCATTATCAGCTGCTTTGATCGTGCGGTTGCTCGGTCTAGCTATATCAATCCCTTTGTGCATTCTTCCCCAGCGATAGCCTACATGACTTGAAACATATCCTCCAACCGTAGGCCAGATAAAGCTGCCTTCACCGCGGGATGGAATCACCTTAGTACCTTTAACGACAATATGTTTAACAGGCTGTTCAAGAATTTCCTCTTTTACTATCTCTTTCGTAATTACTTGTCCATTTTGTACGGAAATACGATAGGTTGCAGCGCGTTTTCCATCTTTTCCTTCTTGCTTAACCTTTGTATCCCCTTTGAACATATTTGCATTTTCCACTACTTCTTTTTCAAAAGGGATCACTTCATTTGTGAAGTATTCCTTATTAATAATAACGTGAATAAATGGTTTTAAAATGGTTACGTTTAATTCCTGGCCAATTTGCAGAAGGGAATCTTCTGTTAATCCAGCATTAAGGTCTAGCAGCTGCTTGACTTTTAGGTTATGAGCGTGTGCAATTCCACCTAGCACATCCCCTTCTTTAACCTTATATTTGACTTCTTCTAAAGATCCTTTTTCGAGAAGCTTAACAGCATCCTCAACAGAAAGAATTTTTGCTGGCTCAATTTTTTCTGTTTTAATAGAAACTTCTTTTGATAGTTCTACGTCTAATATACGAGTTTCATTTTCTTTTAATGGGGGTAATGTACTATTATCGGAAGCTTTTATAGCCTCAACTGCATTTAATTCTTCTTCTGATACATATTTCAATTTCAATTTTTTAATAATTTCATTCGCTTCTTCTGAGTTTTGAACGTAGGCAACTGGATTCCCATCAATAATAAGGGCAGAAGCATCGGCATGTACCTTAATTTCCTTCATTACTTCTTCTGCTATCTCTGTATTATTCGTTTCAAAGCTTGCATGGAAAACCTGTTCAGGTACATATGTAACCTCAGAGTTTAATGACAGCTTTAGGTTTTCGTTCGAGGACTGCGCCTCTTTCAATTTCGTATCAATTAAGCCATCTATGGTTGTTCTATCTGTAACTGTTCCAATATATTGTTTATCTACATAAACATAGTAAACTGTTGTCAGCTTTTCTGTATTAGCATGTGCTGAAACATCAGCTGCAAAGGAAATTGCACCTACAGCAAATACAGTTAATGCCGTCTTTTTGAAGGCAGTTTTAAATTTATTAAATGTATGTTTTCTGATCTTCGTGAATTTATTTGTCGAATCTTGCATTGGTACATCCTCCTAGACTACGGCAACAAATACACTTCCAATTAGTGCTATATAACTATTAATCTATTTACCATAATTTTTTCACTTCTATACTTTACCATAAAATCCATCTAATAGACTATTTGACTTCATAATGTAACATAATTGTATAAATGATGACAATTTACTGGCATTATGATTTAAAATTCTGATTGGATTTTGTCGAATTAAAGGGAAGGAATAGTAATTAAAGCTTAGTATTACTAGGTTTTTCTTACTATTTTTTATAGGAGAGGTAATAAGGCTGTATTATAAAATTTTCTTGTTAATGGAAAAGGATTATTACAGTTATGTAACAAAAATAGAGTATGAAAGGTTCATACTCTATTTGGTGATGGCTCAGGACGGAATCGAACCGCCGACACAAGGATTTTCAGTCCTTTGCTCTACCGACTGAGCTACTGAGCCATATTTAAAATAGTTTCCTAAATTTTGTTTAGCTTAAAGAATGTGCTTCAAATCCCTGCGTGATTTGTCGCAGATTTTAAAAACTTGCTATTCGTGGGAGGATTGCTTTGTTGCTGCAAGCTTTTAAAATCCTCTACCGACTGAGCTACTGAGCCGTATTTAATATAGTTTGCTAAAGTTTGTTTAGCTTAAAGAATGTGCTTCAAATCCCTGCGTGATTTGTCGCAGATTTTAAAAGTTTACCATTCAGGGAAGGATTGCTTTGTAGCTGTAAGCTTTTAAAATCCTCTACCGACTGAGCTACTGAGCCATATATAATATAGTTTCCTGAAGTTTGACTAGCTTGAAGAATGTGCTTCAAATCCCTGCGTGATTTGTCGCAGATTTTAAAAGTTTACCATTCAGGGAAGGATTGCTTTGTAGCTGTAAGCTTTTAAAATCCTCTACCGACTGAGCTACTGAGCCATATATAATATAGTTTCCTAAAGTTTGACTAGCTTAAAGAATGTGCTCCAAAGTCCTGCGGTCTTTGTCGCAGATTTTAAAAGGTTGCCATTCGGGAAGATCTGCTTCGTTGCTGCAAGCTTTTAAAATCCTCTACCGACTGAGCTGAATTATATTTTAAATTAACAATATGTATAATGACATCCAGCAAGGTGGCCGGGCTTGCCTGCCGCTTACTGGATGTCATTTGCCATGACCCGTACGGGATTCGAACCCGTGTTACCGCCGTGAAAGGGCGGTGTCTTAACCGCTTGACCAACGGGCCTAAGAAATGGTGAGCCATGAAGGACTCGAACCTTCGACCCTCTGATTAAAAGTCAGATGCTCTACCGACTGAGCTAATGGCTCAATATTAAAAATGTTATCTCAATATTGAATGTAGTCATAACCGTGCTCCAAAGCCCTTTGGTCTTTGTCGCAGATTACTACAGCTTGCTATTCGCTGATGTAATGCTTCGGACTGCAAGCCTCCGCAATCAGCTAATGGCTCGGAATAAATACTTCGTTTATGACGACGCTTTTTATAATAGCATAAACCTAAGTTAATGTGCAATGTCTTTTTTGTTTTTTTTTATAAAGATCAATAAAAAAAACTTCTCTTTCGAAGATTAACTTTATTCGTCCGGGAAGGATGAGGCTTTTATAATGAACCAATTTACGGAAATAAAAAAATAGCAGGGCAATTCTCATACGAATTACACTGCCATTTCTATATTATTCACTTTACGTAAAGTATTAGTTTTGCCTCCAAGGGCTCCTAACTATATTTGTTTGTGTGCGGTCAGGACCTACTGAGAAGATCGATAACGGGATTCCCGTTAATTGTGATACACGCTCAATGTAGTGGCGCGCATTGGCGGGCAGCTCATCTAATGTTTTACAGCCTGTAATATCCTCTTGCCAGCCCGGCAGTTCCTCATAAACAGGCTCACATTCTGCCAGCATCTTTAAGCTTGCTGGAAATTCCTCAATCACTTTCCCTTTATAACGATAGGCTACACAAATTTTTAAAGCATCAATTCCCGTTAAGACATCAATGGAATTCAAAGACAGATCCGTAAGCCCGCTCACACGGCGTGCATGTCGGACAACTACACTATCAAACCAGCCGACACGGCGCGGACGGCCTGTAGTTGTTCCATATTCCCGGCCTACTTCCCGGATTTGATTGCCAATTTCATTCTCAAGCTCTGTTGGGAAAGGTCCATCTCCCACCCGCGTTGTATACGCTTTACATACACCCACCACATGCTTAATCTTTGAAGGGCCTACTCCTGATCCAATGGTTACGCCCCCGGCAACAGGATTAGAAGAGGTAACAAATGGGTAGGTTCCTTGATCAATATCGAGCATGACCCCTTGTGCCCCTTCAAAGAGAACTCTGCGCCCCTCATCAAGGGCATCATTAAGTACAACAGATGTATCACAAACATACTGTTGAATCTGCTGCCCGTATTCATAATATTCATCCAAAATCTCTTCCATTGTAAAACCCTGTATTTCATATATACGTTCAAACAGGCGATTTTTTTCTTCAAGATTGTGTACAAGCTTTTCTTCAAAAACTTCCTTATCTAATAAGTCAGCAATACGGATACCAGTCCTTGCTGCTTTATCCATATAGGCAGGGCCAATTCCCTTCTTCGTTGTTCCAATTTTATTAGCCCCTTTCCTCTCTTCCTCTACTTCATCTAATTTAAGATGATAGGGCAGAATAACATGGGCACGGTTGCTTATGCGGAGGTTATCAGTTGCTACTCCTCTTTCGTGCAGGTAGGCAAGCTCCTTTATTAGGGCTTTAGGGTCAACCACCATCCCATTACCAATCACACTGATCTTATCACGATAGAAAATCCCTGAGGGAATCAAATGCAGCTTATAAGTTTCCCCGTTAAATTTAATTGTATGTCCCGCATTATTTCCACCTTGATAGCGAGCAATGACTTCAGCATTTTCAGATAAGAAATCAGTAATTTTTCCTTTTCCCTCATCTCCCCACTGTGTTCCAACGACAACTACTGATGACATAGTAAACGCACCCCCGAGTTTCTCAAACCAATTTCATTACCATTCAAACCACACTTATTTTATCCATTTTTTATATGAAAAAACCGCGCATATTCCCTCATTTGTTTCTTCTTTTTCGATTTCTTTTTGAAAAATGGGAAGCTTTGAGCCTTTTGTTTCCTCTATTTTGTTCTTTCTTTAAAAAATGGGAAACTTAACGCCTTTTGTTTCCTCTTTTTAATTCTTTCTTTGTAAAATGAGAAACCTAGTGCCCTTTGTTTCCAATTTTTTCATCAACTAAACCAAAAATCGAAACCTACACAAAAAAAAGAACCAGTCATAAAACTGGCTCTTAAGTAGAATCATAGTTTCCACAAAAAATCTATGCACCTGGTGGAACGGATGAATCATCAAATCGTCTCTCTAAGTTTACGAATTTATTATACTCTTTCACAAAGGCAAGCGACACAGTACCTGTTGGACCATTACGCTGCTTCGCAATGATGATTTCGATGATATTTTTATTCTCAGATTCTTTGTCATAATAATCATCACGATATAGGAATGCCACAATATCTGCATCCTGCTCGATACTTCCAGATTCACGAATATCAGACATCATTGGTCTTTTATCTTGACGCTGCTCCACTCCACGGGAAAGCTGGGATAACGCAATGACCGGAACCTGCAGCTCACGTGCTAAAGCCTTTAGTGACCGTGAAATTTCGGAAACTTCCTGCTGGCGGTTTTCTCCTGAACGTCCGCTTCCTAAGATTAGCTGCAAATAATCAATGAGAATCATCCCAAGGCCATGCTCCTGCTTAAGGCGGCGGCACTTAGATCGAATTTCAGTAATTTTGACACCGGGTGTATCATCGATAAAAATCCCCGCGTTCGATAAGCTCCCCATTGCCATCGTCAGCTTTCCCCAGTCCTCGTCTGTAAGGGATCCGGTACGAAGCCTTTGCGCATCGATATTACCTTCAGCACACAGCATACGCATAACAAGCTGCTCTGCACCCATTTCCAAACTAAAAATCGCCACATTCTCATTCGTTTTTGTGGCTACATTTTGGGCAATATTTAAGGCAAATGCCGTTTTCCCTACAGAAGGACGGGCACCTACAATAATCAAGTCATTACGCTGAAATCCGGCTGTCATTTTATCAAGCTCGGCAAAACCTGTCGCAATTCCGGTAATATCGCCTTTCCGATTATGCATGACCTCAATATTATCGTAGGTACGAACAAGGACATCCTTAATATTATGAAAGGCACCTGCATTTTTCCGTTGGGCTACTTCTAGAATATTCTTTTCCGCTTCCCCTAATAGGACCTCTACCTCATTCTCACGGGTATAGCCATCTTGAGCAATGCCTGTTGCCGTACGAATTAACCTGCGGAGAAGAGATTTCTCTTCAACAATCTTTGCGTAATACTCCATATTAGCAGCTGTCGGAACAGAACCTGCAAGCTCACTTAAATAGCTGACTCCGCCTGTATCCTCGATAAGCTTTGCTGCTGCAAGCTCTTCCGTCACTGTAATTAAGTCAACTGCTTTTCCCTGATCGCTCAGCTTTAACATCACATTAAAAATCTTTTGGTGGGCTGCACGGTAAAAGTCCTCAGGAATCAAAATTTCAGAAGCTAAAGTGAGGGAAGATGGCTCGAGAAAAATAGCCCCAAGAACCGCCTGTTCCGCTTCGATATTTTGCGGTGGAAGACGATCTGCAACTAATTCATTCATCTATAAAAACCTCCTTTATTTTTGTCTTTTGTCCAGAGGTATATGAAAAGTAAGTAACTATTGCTATTAAAATATATATTTATATATGGTTAGAAGCTTAGAAAAAATGTGACCAGCAGAACCGATCACATTTTTTCCAACTCTTCTATTTTATCATGTTTATGCACAAATGGAACTTCCAAATTTAGTTTGCTTCTTTTACATGGATATTTAAAGTGGATGTCACTTCGGCATGAAGTTTAACAGGAACCTTCGTATAGCCTAATGAACGAATGGCATCTGGAAGCTCAATTTTGCGCTTGTCAATTTTTATATTGTGAGCCTTCTGCATTTCTTCTGCAATTTGCTTACTCGTAATGGAGCCAAATAAACGGCCGCCTTCACCCGCTTTTGTTGAAAATTCCAATGTAATTTTATCCATTGTTTCCTTCAACTTTTTAGCTTCTGCCAGCTCTTCTGCCGCTAACTTTTCTTCTTTCTTCTTCTGTGCACTTAATGAGCTTATATTGGCTTGGTTTGCCTCAACAGCAAGGCCCTGCTTGATTAGGAAATTCTGTGCGTATCCGTCCGCAACATTCTTGACTTCCCCTTTTTTCCCTTTACCCTTAACATCCTTTAAAAATATGACTTTCATTCCTTTTTTCTCCCTTCCAAATATTCATTAATGGCGGCATGTAACCGTACTTCTACTTCATCTAGCGAATGATCTGTCAGCTGAGTTGCCGCATTCGTTAAATGCCCCCCGCCATCAAGGCTTTCCATGATGACTTGAACATTGATATCCCCTAGAGACCTTGCGCTTACTCCTACTATGTTTTCAGATCGCTTAGAAATAACAAAAGAAGCAAGAACGCCGTCCATTGTCAACAATGTATCAGCTGTCTGTGCAATTAACACTTGATGGATCTCCTCATCAGGTTGTCCCTTTGCAATCGCAATGCCTTCACGGTAAAAATACACATTTTCGATTAATTTTGCTCGTTTAATATAAGTATTAACATCTTCCTTAAGGAATTTCTGCACGAGAACGGTATCAGCTCCCTGAGAGCGCAAATAGGAGGCCGCATCAAAGGTCCTTGAGCCGGTTCTTAGACTGAAGCTCTTCGTATCAACAGTAATTCCAGCTAGTAAGGCGGTTGCCTCAAGCATATCAATTTTTCCATATTTCGGCTGGTATTCAAGAAGTTCGGTCACTAGCTCAGCAGTCGAAGAAGCATAAGGTTCCATATAAACAAGCAGCGGATTATGAATGAACTCTTCTGCCCGGCGATGGTGATCGATGACGACAACATGGTCTATTTTCTGAATAAGTTTTTCCTCAATAACCATCGAAGGCTTATGAGTATCGACAATAACTAACAACGTATCGTCTGTTGCCATTTCTAATGCCTGTGCAGGGGTAATAAATTTAGAATACAAGGATTCGTTTTTATTAATTTCTGTCATAAGCCTTTGAATCCCGGTATCGATATCTTGAGGGTTAATGACGATATACCCCTCACGCTGGTTCATCTGAGCAATTTTTCGAATACCAATGGCTGCACCAATAGCATCCATATCCGGGTTCCTATGCCCCATTATAATCACCTGATCACTCTCAGTGATTAACTCCTTGAGAGCATGGGCAATAACACGTGCACGGACCCTTGTCCGTTTTTCAACCGGATTCGTTTTCCCGCCATAGAACTTAACCTTTCCGTTCGTCTGCTTTATGGCCACCTGATCTCCACCACGACCAAGGGCTAAGTCAAGACTAGACTGGGCAAGAACACCTAGCTCAGGCAAGGATGAGACACCCGTTCCCACTCCGATACTTAATGTTAATGGCAGATTTCTCTTTGCCGTAATTTCTCTAATATCATCTAGAATCGAAAATTTCCCTTTTTCAAGATACTGAAGAATATGTTCATTAAAGACTGCAATAAATCGATCGGAAGATACCCTTTTTAAGAAGACACCATTATCTGTTGCCCATTTGTTCAAAATGGAGGTCACGATATTATTAAGGCTGCTTCTCGCTTGATCTTCCATTCCTTGGGTTAGTTCATCATAATTATCTAAAAAGATAATCGAGATAACGGTTCTTTCTTCCTGATATAATTTTTCAATTTCTGTTTGTTCTGTTACATCAAAAAAGTAAAGCAAGCGCTCTTCCAATTTCAGAATAACACGAAGCTTACGGTCATGAAGCGTAATTACTTCAGTTTCCACTTCCTGTTTGATCAATGGGACCAGCAAATCTGCTACATCATAAAGCGATCTTCCTACTAACGTATCTTCATCAAAGCATGAGGCCATAAAAGGATTGGTCCATTCAATGTAATAATCATCATTAATGAGCATAATCCCAATTGGCATTTCCATTAAGGCCTCTTCGCCTACCTTTTTTACCCGGTAAGATAAAGTGGATATGTATTCTTCTGTTTCCTTCCTTTGCAGATAATCTATTTTAAATAGGTAATAAAAGGGGAGGACAGCAAGAAGAAGTCCGATCAGGCCAAAAATCCAGTTATAATACGCTAATATAATAAGAAGCACCACTGTTATGCCCATCAATCCATAGATTGGATAGCGAATGGAGCGCTTTTCTAAATATGACGGCATGTTTTCAGCTCCTAAACAGCAGTGTTTAGAGCATGTCCTATTCAGGAGATGGCTTCACCCTTTTGGACATACGTTTATTTACTCTTTTCTAATCTTTTTCTTAAATCAAACCCTAAGTCAATTATACCTAATATCCTTACAATAGAAAGAAAAATTGGAATGATGAATGTAAAGACCACGGCAAAAATAGGGACCGCCTTTGAAATACCCCTTTTATAACAAAAATAAGAGATAAGTGATAGACCTTGAAGAACCATTAACATTTGAAGCAGAAATCCAATATTCATTAACGCCATATACCAATATGTGCCTTCTTCAGGATTTAGGGCAAAGGAGGCCAACATCGTTAATAAATAATACCATAGAATACTTTTTGGAAGGACAATCTCTCTAAAGGGCCTCCAGCGGTCTACCTCTACTCCAAATCGCTTAACGATGGGAAAAGAGACTAGCTCTATTAGTAAAACCCCAAATAGCGCAATTAATACAAATAAACTTGGTGTTAAAGTATCAAGCAAATTTAGCGATGCTTCAAACTGCTCTATTACTTTCTCACTAGAGCCCTGCCCAATCGTTTCTAGCATGCTTCGTGACCCATCAATAGATTCCCTTAACACACCAATGGATTCTTTGATAAAGTTTATTTTGAAAAAAACGACTGCAACCGCATATTGGATTAATACTGTTGCAAGAAATACTAAAGAAGCAGCCATAAAGGAAACCGTTCTGTTTTTCTTCTCCTTAATCAACTGCCCAATCACAATGCCTGTCAAACCATAGGTGAGCGTAAGAGGAACCGCAAGCAGCGTTCCTACAATCAGAGAGATTAGAACAGCAGCTACAAAGAAAACAAACGTAAACATGCGTGTGTTTTTCGCCCCAAAAAGAATAAAGGGCACTGCCAAAAACAGATTGCTGATTACACCAAGAACCGGAATATACATAGTAATTAATATAAGTACGGCATAAGCAGCTAATAAAACAGCCCCTTCAGTCAGCTTATGTACATTTTTCATTTTTACACCTCTTTTTAGCGGGAGACCATAAAGTCTATTTTAGCTAGTATTTTAGTCATATTCAACTAAGAAGAGCGATACGTGACCGATGCCTATTAAAGTAATAAAAAAAGCACAACAGGTTTCCCCTTGTTGTGCTTTGTTATCTATTATTCACCTGAAACGTATGGCAGTAATGCCATTTGGCGTGCACGCTTAATCGCAACTGTTAATTTACGTTGGTATTTAGCGTTTGTACCAGTTACACGACGAGGTAAAATTTTACCGCGCTCAGAAATGAATTTTTTAAGAAGATCTACATCTTTGTAATCGATGTGAGTGATTCCGTTTGCAGTAAAGAAGCAAACTTTACGACGCTTTGCACGTCCGCCTCTACGTCCTCCCATTGCCATGGTCATTTCCCTCCTTTTATTTTATTTATTATCGTTCAAAAAATAATCATGTTAGAATGGCAGATCGTCATCTGAAATATCGATTTGTCCACCGTCATTTGCAAATGGATCGTTATCTACCCTCGTATATCCTTGATTATTTCTGTTGTATTGCTGTTGTTGATTCTGATTGTTGTTATTTCCAAATGGGAAATCCTGTTCTCTAGGTGCGCCATAATTAGCATTTTCACCTCTGGAGCTATTCCGAGGCTCAAGGAATTGAACACTTTCAGCCAATACCTCTGTAATATATACACGCTTTCCATCCTGACCATCAAAGCTGCGAGTCTGAATTCTTCCATCTACTCCGGCAAGACTGCCCTTTTTCAAGAAATTCGCTACGTTTTCAGCAGCTTTTCTCCAAACAACACAGTTGATGAAGTCAGCTTCTCTTTCACCTTGTTGATTCGTAAACGCACGGTTTACAGCAAGAGTGAATGAAGCAACCGCTACACCATTTGGGGTATATCGTAAATCAGGATCCTTTGTCAAACGTCCAACAAGAACAACGCGGTTCATCATCAGAATCAACTCCTTTCTTCCAACAAATGTTTCACATGGAACATTTTAGTTAAAAGTATTTATCTATTACTTCTCATTTTTAACAACGATATGACGGATAATGTCTTCGCTGATCTTCGCTAAACGAGAGAACTCGTCAACAGCTGGAGCCTCAGCATTAACATGGATCAATTGGTAGAAACCATCGCGGAAATCATTGATTTCGTAAGCTAGACGGCGCTTACCCCAATCCTTTGCTTCAGTCAATTCCGCACCATTATCAGTTAAGATTGAGTTAAAACGCTCAACTAGAGCCTTTTTAGCTTCATCTTCAATATTTGGGCGGATGATGTACATAATTTCGTACTTTCTCATCACTATTACACCTCCTTTTGGTCTAAGCGGCCCTTTTGAAAGGGCAAGGAGCAATTTTTTAATTACTCACAAGATGAAAGTATATCATAAAACATCCACATTTGCAATGGACTAGCCATCTTTAGATTTTTATCAGCAATCAGTTCTGTTATTTGTACCAATATGGATTAATTCCTTATGTTTGCCGGCACAGATCCGCTTATTTGTAAGATAGCAGTGATTTCCTTGGAAAATTGAATATAATAAAAAACACTGCAGATGGCACTCTGCAGTGAATTATTTTATACGTTAAAACGGAAGTGGATGACATCTCCGTCTTGAACAATATATTCTTTTCCTTCAAGGCGAACCTTCCCAGCCTCACGTGCCGCAACCATATTTCCCGCAGCTAATAAATCATCATAGGAAACCGTTTCCGCACGAATAAAGCCTCGTTCAAAGTCAGAATGGATAACGCCTGCGCATTGTGGAGCTTTCATGCCTTTTTTGAATGTCCAAGCACGCACTTCCTGTACACCAGCTGTAAAATAAGTAGCTAGTCCAAGAAGGTGGTATGCCGAGCGAATTAGTTGATCCAGTCCTGATTCCTCAATTCCAAGCTCTTGAAGGAACATTTCCTTTTCTTCCCCTTCTAGCTCAGCAATTTCCGATTCAATTTTTGCACAAATGACAATTACTTCCGCGTTATCATTTTGGGCAAACTCTTTTACCTGCTGGACATATTCATTAGCATTCGGATCTGACACATCGTCTTCTCCAACGTTTGCTACATATAAAACCGGCTTGATTGTTAAAAGATGAAGCCCTTTCGCAACTTTCAATTGCTCTTCAGTGAATTCTACTGTTCGAGCAGGCTTGTCTGCTTCGAAAGCCTCTTTTAATTTCTCAAGAATCTCCATTTCAAACATTGATTCTTTATCTTTTTGTCTCGCCATTTTTCCAACTCTGGCAATCCGCTTTTCAACAGACTCAAGATCCGCCAAAATTAACTCCAGGTTAATCGTTTCAATGTCAGAAATCGGGTCAACTTTTCCTGCAACGTGAGTAATATTATCATCCGCAAAACAGCGGACTACCTGACAAATGGCATCTACTTCGCGGATATGTGACAGGAATTTGTTTCCTAGTCCTTCACCTTTGCTCGCCCCTTTAACAATCCCAGCAATATCCGTAAATTCAAACGTTGTTGGAACGGTTTTCTTCGGTTGAACAAGCTCTGTCAATTTATTTAAACGATAATCTGGAACCTCAACAATTCCAACATTCGGATCAATCGTACAAAACGGGTAGTTCGCCGATTCTGCTCCCGCTTGGGTAATCGCATTAAATAATGTCGACTTTCCAACATTCGGCAAGCCTACAATACCAGCTGTTAAAGCCATCCAAGTCACTCCTCAATTATATAAAAATCTATAGAAATTAACGTTCATTTCTTACTATGAAGTCCCTCACAATTATAGAGAGTTATTAGGTAATGCGCAAGCACCTCGGTAGTCGGTAATAGCCTCGATGACGGACACTTCTCCCATGAATGCAGTTGAAATGTCCGTGATTTAAGAAGCACAATTACCATGCAATCTATTCTTCATGCTTCACAAGGATTTTCTTCATCTTCCTTGCAAATTCCCTTCTTGGTATTAAAACACTATGAGAGCAGCCTTCACATTTAATCCGGATATCGGCTCCCATTCGAATGATTTTCCAGCGATTTGTTCCACATGGATGTTGTTTTTTCATCTCCACGACATCATTTAAATTGAATTCCTTTTGTTCCACCATTAGCCCCCCATTCCATCTTTTGTTTTCTTTAACTCTTCTTCATTTCTCGAATACATGACAAGTCGAGGAAACGGCACATCAATTCCATTCTCCTCAAGGCATTGTTTAATTTCCTTCCTTAATTGCCGTGCTATATAGAAATGCCTCATGGGCAATGTTTCAGATGTGACTCTGATTGTGAGATTGGAAACATCTAATGTTTGCACTCCGAGAATTTCAGGCGGTTTCACCATATCCTCATACTTTTCTGGCAGCTTCTCCAGCAGCTCCTGCAGAACCTTCTCAGCTTTATTAATATCACTTTCATAAGCAATGTTTACATCCACAAAGGCCACACTATTATTGATTGAAAAGTTTGTTACCTGGTTAATACTCCCATTAGGCAGGATGTGGACTTCGCCTGTCCAGCTTTTAATTTTAGTTGTTCTCAGCCCAATTTCCTCAACAGTCCCCATAAATTGATCAATCTGAATATAATCCCCTACCGAAAATTGATCCTCAAAGATGATAAAGAATCCTGTAATAATATCCCGAACAAGGTTTTGTGCTCCAAATCCAACAGCCAATCCAACAATTCCTGCTCCAGCTAACAAGGCCTTTACATCGATAGTCATGGTTTCCAATATCATCATTAAAGCAATGAAAAATGCCACGTATGTAAGAATATTGACTAGTAGCTTTACTAATGTAGCTTCACGCCTTTCCGAAATTCGGATAAGCGAACTGCGCGTCCTAAGTTTAAATATTTTTAAAATGACAGCCTTTCCTATTTTAATAAAAAGACTCGTCAAAATAATAATAAATAAAATTTTAAGAGCCCCATTTCCAATTGCTTCCCAGGTCTCCTCGTTTGAAAAAACGTCGATTTTTTTATAAATAAATGTCCTTAGGTGGTCCAATTTTTCACCTTCTTTAAATAGAGGTTTTTTGCATCAAAAAACTTACTTTATTTAAGCTTAGTGCATCTATTGAGGGCAAGCAATCATAGATTAGAGAAAAGCAGTAATCTTGAGAGATAAAGCAAGTTTATTTTAACAATTTCTCTCCTAGTTTTGTACCCCTTCACAACAGGATTTAACCCCATACTAAACACCATGTATAGATTACTAATATTTTCCGTATACTGTTACTACCTAGAATTAGGATATAAAAAACTGCCGGAAACTTTATTTACATACATTAGTGAAATTTCCCTGATTCAACAAAAAGGAGTGGATCCAATGGATTTTAGACCTCAGCTTTTTGAAAAAAAAGCAAATGCGGAAAGAATAGTGCATGATGAAGCGAATGCCGCCCATCAGTTAGCCTTGCAAATAAATCAATTATTGCCAACTGGTTTTAGAAACCGGCCTATTGTATTTGTCTGTATCGGGACTGACCGATCAACAGGAGACTCATTAGGTCCACTCGTTGGAACACTTCTAGAAGAAAAAAGAATGCCCTCCTTTTTCGTGTACGGAACTTTAGAAAATCCCATTCATGCTGTAAATATGGCCGACAAGCTGGCCGAAATTCAAAAAAACCACTTTAATCCTTTTATTATTGGCATTGATGCTTGCTTAGGGCGTTTAAAAAGTGTAGGTGTGATTCAAATTGGAGAGGGCCCTGTGAAGCCAGGTGCTGGTGTCAATAAAGAACTGCCCGAAGTAGGAAATATGCATATTACAGGAATTGTCAATGTGAGCGGTTTTATGGAGTTCTTTGTCCTGCAGAATACGAGGCTCCACCTTGTGATGAATATGGCGAAAACCATTGCGAACGGAATTTACAAAGCAAACTTACTTTACAAGCCAGAACGAACCATATCCAGATTTGACTTAGACCCAGAACAAGAACAAATTAGAGAAGCGGAAACGCCTTGATCACCCCCGACAAGCACAAGACGAGCCTCACGGAAAGGTGAGCTCTACCTTTCAGGATTGGCTTGTGACCTCGAGGGCGTAGGCGCTGGAGCTAGACAATAACATAAGGAGAGGATATTCGTTCCCCTCCTTTTTTATTTTAAAAATATAATTGGTAAAAATAAATGATTGTCACAATTATACCGACAACAGCAATTCCCGGAAGGAGATTTGCTACACGGATTTTTAATATGCCCGCAAGATTTAAACCAATGGCAAAAATCATCACTCCACCAGTTGCAGTCATTTCTTTGATAAAGCTATCCATAAGAACCGGTGGTACAAATTGATCGATCTGCGTAGCAAATAGAGCAATAAGTCCTTGGTAAACCATAACAGGAATAGCCGAAAATAGAACGCCAATTCCGAGGGTAGTCGTTAATATCAACGCAGTAAAACCATCAATAATTGATTTTGTGTAAAGCACATCATGATCGCCTCTAATCCCGCTGTCCAATGCACCAATAATTGCCATCGCGCCGATCACAAATATAAGTGTAGCAGTTACAAAACCTTGTGAAATGCTCCCCTGCCCATTCGAGCCAATCTTCCTTTCCAGCCAATCACCAAGAGCATTAAGCTTATTCTCTAAAGCGAAATATTCACCTAGAACTGCCCCAAAGACTAGGCTGATAATAACGACTAGGAAATTCTCTCCCTTTAGGGCCATTTGCAGACCTAATACCATGACAGCCAAACCAATGGCATGCATGACAGTTCCTTTCATATTTTCAGGAATTCGATTGAGCATTTTCCCTAAAAGGGTACCAATAATAATCAATAATCCATTTACGATCGTACCAAGTAGAAACATTCTTTTCACCTTACTAGTTAAATTTCGACATGCGAATGAAGTTAAAGATACACTACCATGAACAAGAGACAGATGCCAATCATATTTCAAAATTTCGTTAATAGATAAGCAGAAATCTCTTATAGCCAAAAAAATAAACCATCCAACGATGGCTTAAAAGGTTATTTATTCGTTTCCAATAGTTCTAAAATCCGATCCAAATCTTCCTTAGAAAAGAACTCTATTTCTATTTTTCCTTTATTGTTTGTCTGTTTAATATTAACGGTTGTTCCAAATCTCTCTCGTAAGAAGGATTCTTGTTCTTTAATAAAGACATCCTTTTTAGGTATAGGCTGTTTTGTTTCACGTGAAACATTATTGAGCTGCTGAATTAACTGTTCTAACTGTCGAACATTTAAGTTATCCTTAATCGTTTTCTCGACTAAAACCATCAGCTTCTCTTTATTTCTTAGCCCTAATAAGGCACGTCCATGGCCCATTGTGATTTTCCCTTCGGAGATCCATGCCTGGATTTTTGGAGGCAAGGACAGCAACCGAATATGGTTCGCAATATGTGGGCGGCTTTTTCCGAGACGCTTTGCCAATTCTTCTTGGGTAATTTTTAATTTTTCCATTAGAAGCTGGTAGGCAGCACCTTCTTCAATTGGTGTTAAATCTTCGCGCTGCAGATTTTCTAATACGGCTAATTCCATCATCTGCTGTTCATTTAATTCTCTTACGACTACTGGAACCGTTTCTAATTTTGCCGCTTTTGCTGCGCGATATCGTCTTTCCCCAACAACAATTTCATAGCCCTTTAAGCTTTTCCGCGCGATAATTGGCTGCAAAATACCATGCTCTATAATCGACTGGGTTAATTCTTCAATTGCTTCCTTCTCAAATATTTTACGAGGTTGATAAGGATTAGGACGCAGCTCTTTTAAATTAATTTCCCTAACTGATTCCTCTTTGGTCTCCATGTTGGAAAAAAAAGCATTAAGCCCCTTCCCTAAACCTTTAGCCATTCGAAACCACTTCCTTTGCTAAATCTAAATACACCTCTGCACCACGAGATTTAGGATCATAAGTAATAATTGGTTCGCCATGACTCGGCGCTTCACTAAGGCGTATATTTCGAGGAATGATCGTTTGATAGACTTTATCCTGAAAATATTTCTTTACCTCTTCAATAACTTGAATGCCCAAATTTGTTCTCGCATCCAGCATCGTCAGTAATACGCCTTCAATTTTTAAATCATGATTTAAATGCTTCTGAACGAGGCGGACAGTGTTCAAAAGCTGGCTTAGCCCTTCAAGAGCGTAGTATTCACATTGAACTGGAATGATGACAGCATCAGATGCTGTTAATGAATTTAGTGTTAATAAGCCAAGAGATGGCGGACAATCAATAATAATGTAATCAAAGTTCTCTTTAACTTCCTCCAAGGCGCGTTTTAAACGTACCTCTCTTGAAATCGTTGGCACTAATTCAATTTCTGCACCAGCTAGCTGTATCGTTGCGGGGATCGCATATAAATTTTCAACAGAAGTCGGGCGAATAACCTTCGCTGCTTCAACATCATCTACTAACACATCATAAATACATTGATCGACATCAGCTTTCTCTATTCCTACCCCGCTCGTTGCGTTCCCTTGAGGATCAATATCTACTAGCAAAACCTTTTTTCCTATGTATGCTAAACAGGCACCAAGATTCACGGAAGTAGTCGTTTTCCCTACTCCTCCTTTTTGGTTTGCAATTGCGATGACTTTGCCCACGATATCACCTACTTTCATCTATAAATAAACTCTATTGATATATTCAAGACTTCAATTTACTTCAAACTATTAAAAAGGCAATCATGTATTCTATTTTAACATGAAAAAGACGAGAGAATAAATTTTAATTGATAAAATGCAATCTTCTAATTTGAACATAATCTGAATGAATAATATAGCAAGTAATAAGAGGAGATTAAACTTGAGGTGAAGTCGAAGCTTACGATCAAAAAATGAGGATAAAAACGAACGTCATGAACGATTCAAGTGCTTGTTTTCTGCTGTACCCTTGCTAAACGAGTCTCATGAACACTTCATAGTGCGCATTTTCAGCTGGACCCTAGCAACCCTTGGAATTAATGCCGAATATGCTAACACGCATGCAAAAAACATGAGAAATTAAACGATGGACTGTTTAATTTCTCATGAGTATATTAGATATTTATTACTTCTTTTTTGGAATTTTAATGGTTATTTGATAGAATTCATCAAATTCCTCTTCATGCGAGTCAAGGTTAATACCGCTTTCTGAAACCATGGATAAGGATTGACGGATTGTATTTACAGCAATTCTCATATCCTTGCTAAACGCTTTTCTTTTAGGCTTGGGCTTCGGGTTATTTTGTTCTAAGAGGCGGACAACCCGGTCTTCCGTTTGCTTTACATTTAGGCTTTTTTCAATGATTTCCTCTAGAAGCTTCACTTGCTTCTCTGGATCCTTAAGCGGGATAAGTGATCTGGCATGACGCTCAGTAATTGCTTTACATAATAAAGCGTCCTGCACCTCTTGAGGCAGCTTTAATAGCCGAAGCTTATTTGCAACGGTTGATTGCCCTTTCCCTAAGCGCTGAGCTAACGCTTCCTGGGTTAAATTATGTAACTCCAATAGCTTCCCGTATGCTATTGCTTCTTCAATTGGAGATAATTCTTCTCTCTGCAGATTTTCAATTAAGGCGACAGAAGCTGTTTCTGTATCATTTAAATTTTTGATGATGGCAGGAACTTCCTCCCAGCCAAGCTTCTTCATGGCTCGCCATCTGCGCTCACCTGCAATAATTTCAAACTGTCCATTCTCAAATTCCCGAACGACAATTGGCTGAATGATGCCGTGAGTATGAATGGTTCGTGACAGTTCTTCAATTCTTTCCTCATCAAATACCGTTCTTGGCTGAAAACGGTTAGGAACAATATGATTTATGGGGATTTTCTTAATTTCTTCATATTCCCCAATCTTCTCAACATCTAATTCTTCTTGTTTTTCTATTTCAACTTGTTCTCCCTTTTCGCCTAGGCCAAAAAAGCGTGAAAAAGAATGCTTCATCACCCTGCACCACCTTTACGAAACTCCCTATTACTTATTCTCTATAAAATTAACAAGTCCTGCTGAATATCAGGATTTATTATTTTTACATTTGGCTTTGTTCATTAATTTTGTTAGCGATTAAATTCGCCTATACAGACCTAATCTCTCTTGTGTTTGTCTCGAATAAACCCTGTTCAGATACATAGATAGGACTAGTATTCAACATATCGCTAATATAGCCTTCCAATTATAGTAAATGGGACATTGAACCTGTCCCCTTGTCCCTATTAATTATGCCATAATTCTTTAAAAAGTGTAATCCTATTCAATAGGAGTCTTGTTAGGAGTACCAGGTTTCCTCGGATATTTCTTTGGTGTAGCTTTTTCTTTGTGAATAATTAATAGATTGCGTTCGCTATCTTCCTGTGGGAGTGTAAAGGAAAATGATTGATGAAGTTTTCCACCTAGGATGGAAATGGCCTTTTTCCCCACTTCTAGTTCTTCTTTAGCACTAGCACCCTTCATCGCGATAAAGGTGCCACCGACCTTTACTAGTGGCATACATAGCTCACTTAAAACAGAAAGCCTTGCAACTGCACGGGCTGTAACGACATCATATGATTCGCGGTGCTCTTTTTTCTGGCCAAATGTTTCCGCTCGGTCATGAATTAATTGAACGTCCTTCAAGCCTAGTTCCTTTGTTAAATGCTCTAAAAAGCCAATCCGTTTATTAAGAGAGTCGACAATCGTAACCCTCAGCTCTGGAAAAGCTATTTTTATCGGAAGACTTGGGAACCCTGCACCCGCTCCTACATCACAAATATGAAATGGCTTTGTAAAGTCAAAATAAAAGGCTGCAGTGATTGAATCATAAAAATGCTTTAAATAAACCTCTGGCTTATCTGTAATCGCCGTCAGGTTCATTTTCTCGTTCCATTCCACTAATAAAGTAAAATATTTCTCATATTGATCTAATTGCTGAGGCGAGAGGGAGATCCCCTTCGCCGTCAGCGCTTCAATAAATTGTTCTGTATTCATTCGCCAATCCTTTCCTAAGCTATGAAATGGCCAGCTTTATTCGTTTGTGACCTTTGCAATTCGGCCCTGTTCAATATAAATAAGCAAAATAGAAATATCAGCAGGATTTACCCCTGAAATTCTAGAGGCTTGCGCGATGGATAAAGGCATTACTTCTTTTAAATTATGTTTTGCTTCTTTTGCCAGACCATTAATCGCATCATAATCAATATTCTCTGGGATTCTTTTGTCTTCCATTTTCTTTAATCGTTCTACCTGCTGCAGTGATTTATCAATATAGCCTTCATATTTAATTTGAATCTCCACTTGCTCTTCCACTTCATGGTCCAGCTTTTCTTCGCCAGGAGCGAGCTGCCAAATATGCTCATAAGACATCTCTGGCCTTTTCAGCAGGTCTGAGGCCCGGATACCGTCTTTTAATTCGCTGCCTCCGAGACTCTTGATTATTTCCTGAACTTCTTTTGAAGGCTTGAGAATAATCCCTTTTAACCGCTCAATTTCATTTTCAATTGCTTGTTTTTTAGCAAGGAACTTTTGATAGCGTTCTTCACTAATAAGACCAACGGAATGTCCAATCTCAGTTAACCGCAGATCGGCATTATCGTGGCGAAGCAATAAACGGTATTCCGCACGGGAAGTAAGTAATCGGTATGGCTCCTGCGTTCCTTTTGTAATCAGGTCATCAATCATAACCCCAATATAGGCATCCGAACGGCTCAAAATGATTTCTTCCTTGCCAAATACGTTCATCGCCGCATTGATTCCAGCTAAAAGGCCCTGTGCCCCTGCTTCTTCATACCCTGAAGTGCCATTAATTTGCCCAGCTGTATATAGATTCTTTACCCTTTTCGTCTCTAGTGTTGGCCAAAGCTGAGTCGGTCGGACGGAATCATATTCAATCGCATAGCCCGCACGCATCATCTTGGCATTTTCCAATCCAGGAACACTGCGGATCAAGTCATGCTGCACTTCCTCAGGCAAGCTTGTCGATAAGCCTTGAACATAGACCTCTTGCGTATTTCGCCCTTCAGGCTCCAGGAAAATTTGGTGGCGCGGCTTATCGTTAAAGCGAACAATCTTATCCTCAATGGATGGGCAATAACGCGGCCCCTTCCCTTGGATCATTCCAGAATACATCGGAGAACGATGCAGGTTAGCCTCGATAATTTGGTGTGTACGTTCACTTGTATAGGTTAGCCAGCATGGCAGCTGGTCTGTTATATATTTTGTCGTTTCATATGAAAAAGCAAGCGGTGTATCATCACCAGGCTGAATTTCTGTTTTACTGTAATCAATCGTATTGCTGTTCACTCGAGGAGGCGTTCCTGTTTTAAAGCGTTCTAATTCAAAGCCGATTTCCTCTAGATGCTCAGAGAGCTTGATAGAAGGCTGCTGATTGTTCGGACCGCTTGAATATTTTAGTTCACCTAGGATAATTTCTCCTCTTAAAAAAGTTCCCGTTGTAATAATTACAGTTTTCGAATGATAGACAGCGCCTGTTTGAGTGATAACTCCTTTACATACACCATCTTCAACGATTAGTTGTTCAACCATTCCTTGGATAAGAGTAAGGTTTGGTTCACTTTCAAGAGTCTTCTTCATTTCATGCTGATAGGCAAACTTATCAGCCTGTGCACGCAACGCTCTGACTGCAGGCCCTTTTCCTGTATTCAGCATACGCATTTGAATATAGGTTTTATCCAAGTTCTTAGCCATTTCTCCGCCTAAAGCATCTATTTCTCTAACAACGGTTCCTTTTGCCGGCCCCCCAATAGAGGGGTTACATGGCATGAAGGCCACCATATCTAAATTAATCGTTACGACTAACGTCTTTGCGCCAATGCGGGCAGACGCAAGGCCAGCCTCACAGCCTGCATGACCAGCCCCGACCACAATGACATCGTATGTTCCAGCTTCATATGGCATGATGCTGCCTCCTTTTCTTTTTTGAAAACTCTGTTCTTGTATACCCTTTTTGGGTGGTACATTTAACAAAATTACTGATTCTCTGGTAATTATACTTTTTAGTGTGTAAAGTACGCATTTTCTTAAGTTATCACTTTAAACGAGCGCTATGAACCCTTCATGGAGCGCGTTTTCTTAAGTTATCACTTCAAACAAGCGCTATGAACTCTTCATGGAGCGCGTTTTCTTAAGTTATCACTTCAAACCAGCTCTATAAACTCTTCATGAAACAGATTTCCAACTTTTCTATTTCCCTAAACAGAACTGCGAGAATAACTGATCGATTAAGCTCTCGTGGACGCTGTCTCCGATGATTTCGCCAAGCAGCTCCCATGTTCTTGTAAAATCAATTTGTACAATATCGATAGGCGTTCCCATCTCAACTGCCATTAAAGCATCTTCCATGGCACTAAATGCCTGATTCAATAAGGCAATATGACGGGAATTCGAAACATACGTCATATCCCTTGATTCGATCGAGCCCTCAAAAAAGAGAGAAGCAATTGCTTCTTCCAGCTCATCTACTCCCCTATCCTCTAATAAGGATGTTGTGACAAGCTTATGGTTCCGAGAAAGGTTTCGAACCCGTTCCATATCAATCTTTTGAGGCAGGTCGGTTTTATTCACAATGACGATCACGTCCATACCTTCGACTGCCTCAAATAAATTCTCATCCTCTTCCGTAAAATCATCCGAGTAGTTCAGAACAAGCAAAATAAGGTCCGCTTCCTTTAACACCTGCCGGGACCTTTCAACACCGATTCGTTCAACTATATCCTCAGTTTCTCTTATCCCTGCTGTATCCAATAAACGTAATGGCACACCGCGAACATTCACATACTCTTCTATCACATCACGAGTTGTTCCAGGAATGTCTGTAACGATTGCCTTGTTTTCTTGAACAAGACTATTCAATAAAGAGGATTTTCCTACATTTGGCCGACCAACAATCACCGTTGATAAGCCCTCACGTAAAATTTTCCCCTGATGAGAGGTACGAAGCAGCTTTTCAATCTCCTCTTTGACATAGGAGCCTTTTTCTAAAAGGAGCCCATGGGTCATTTCCTCCACATCATCATATTCAGGATAGTCAATATTTACCTCAACATGTGCGAGCGTCTCTAATATTTCCTGACGAAGCTTCCGAATAAGCTTCGAAAGTCTGCCTTCCATTTGTCCAAGAGCCACATTCATCGCCCGATCCGTTTTTGCCCGAATTAAGTCCATGACAGCTTCAGCCTGAGATAAATCAATCCGTCCATTCAAGAAGGCTCTCTTCGTAAACTCCCCTGGCTCCGCAAGTCTAGCCCCATGACTCAGAACAAGCTGGAGCACTCGATTGACAGAAGCAATTCCTCCGTGGCAATTAATTTCAACGACATCCTCTTTAGTGAAGGTTTTTGGTCCCTTCATGAGCGAGACCATTACTTCTTCAGCTATCTCATTCGTCTTTGGATCGACCATATGCCCATAATGGATCGTATGAGATGCTACCTCTTTCAGTCTTTTTCCGCCAACACCTCTAAACATTTTATCAGCAATCGCGATCGCCTCATCCCCGCTTAACCGAACAATCGCAATCGCTCCCTCGCCCATCGGCGTAGATATGGCTGCAATCGTATCTAATTCCATTACACTCCACCTCTTTTCATTCATAGCTTATTTATCTAAAAGTTAACTTCCTGTGATTTCTACAAAATAATAGAATATCATATGCCTTTTTATTAGAAAACAAGTTTGTCTTTCACATCCAGCTTCAATAAAACTTGTCCACAGCCCTTATATTTTTAAAAGCCTTTTATTTATCCACATTTTTTAAATTAGGTATACTATATTTTAGCTTATCCACATGTGAATAACAATAAAGCAGCCACTATCAATTAACAATGAAATAACGCAATGAATTCTGCTAGTCAGCTCCCTAACCAGAATAAAAATATTTTCACTGTGCTGGTCATTACCTTGTACAAGTTCTTCAGTATCAGAAGACAATTAAGTTTTAAACAAAAAAAGAACCCAATCACGAGATTGGGTTCCTGCTTATTTAACTGGTGTAATAACGAGATGACGATGCGGATCGTTTCCGCTTGAATACGTTTTTATTCGTTTATTTTCGGCTAAAGCGGTATGAATAACCTTTCTTTCATAAGAAGGCATCGGTTCTAAAGTAACCGTTTGACCTGTCTTTATCGCCTTTTGGGCTAGCCGCCCAGCTAACTGAATAAGCGTATCATTTCGCCTTTTTCGGTAATCCTCCGCATCCAGTAATACGTTAATGTATTGTTCTGAATAGCGATTTATAACTAATTGTGTTAAATACTGCAAAGAATTTAAAGTCTGACCCCTTTTTCCAATAAGAAGAGCAATTTTTTCTCCTGTTAAAATGAATTCGATGTTTCTCCCGCTGCCAATTACCTCTATTTCAATCGCAACGCCCATCTTTTCACTTACATCTAACAGGAATTTCTCCCCTTCTTCAATTGGGTCAATTTTCATCACAGCTTTTACAATTGCAGGTCGTGAACCAAAGATGCCAAAGATCCCTTTTTTGCCTTCATCGACGATTGTAATTTCTGCACGTTCTTCCGTTGTCTGCAACTGAGCTAGAGCCGACTTTACTGCTTCCTCGACGGTCTGTCCTGTAGCAGTTACTTGTTTCACTTTTTAGCTCCTCCTGCTTTACCGGTTGCTGCAGCTTTCAGCTCCGGACCTTTAATAAAATACGTCTGAACGATCATGAAGATATTCCCTACTACCCAGTACAATGAAAGGGCCGCTGGGAAATTGATAGCAAATACAACGATCATAATCGGCATAAGCCAAAGCATCATCGCCATTTGCGGATTTTGATTAGCTGTTCCTGCCATCATCATCTTTTGCTGAATAAACGTTGTAACACCTGCAATCAACGGCAATAAATAGATCGGATCAGGTGAACCAAGGTCAAACCATAAAAAGTTATGATCACTAATTTCTCGTGTACGAGAAATGGCATGATAGAATCCAATTAAGACTGGCATCTGAACGATTAATGGAAAACATCCAGCTAAAGGGTTTACCCCATGCTGCTGGAAAAGCGCCATCGTTTCTTGCTGCAGTTTTTGTTGGGTTTTTTGATCCTTTGAACTGTATTTTTCCTTCAATTTTGCCATTTCTGGCTGCAATGCCTGCATCGCTTTTGAGCTTTTCGTTTGTTTAATCATTAAAGGAAGCATAAACAAGCGAATAATAATGGTGACAATGATAATCGATAAACCGAAGCTGCCACCCGCAAATTCAGCAACTTTTATGATGAAAAGTGAAAGCGGATAAACTATGTACTGATTCCAAAAACCTTCACTTTCGGATGTAATCGGCTTATTGATATCCATACAGCCTGATAAAAGCGCCATTACAAAGATAAGACCGATTACTAGAAGTATTCTTTTCTTCAAGCGTTTTTTCCTCCTTACTGCTACGAAAATTTATCTATTGTATGTTTATTCCCAAGTTTGGCCTCTTCTAAAATATATAAATGTAATTCAGAAGATTATGGAAAACAAAACTACATATATTTTAACATTTTTAATATGGCGTGTCTTTAAAGAAAGTACTTCTCCTTAAGACTGTTTATCAGCAGACCCTGGCTTAAGCTTCACCAAAACCTTCGACAGCTTTAATACATGAATTAAACTATTTTTTATTTCATGGAATTCCATATCAGCGACAGGCTTTCTTGCAATAATAATGTAGTCGAAAGGATGTTTTAGCTCATTCTCTAATTCGTGGAAAGCCTGGCGAACATAGCGCTTGATCTGATTTCTTGTGACAGCGTTGCCAATTTTCTTACTCACTGAAAGGCCAATGCGAAAATGCTCCTGTCCTGGCTTACTAAGTGAGTACACAACAAATTGCCGATTGGCAAATGACTTGCCTTTTTTAAAGGCGTCTTGAAATTCTTTATTCTTTTTCACTCTAAATTCTTTTTTCATCTTCTCTTACCTCTCTAACAAGCGGAAGACTTTGTTTTTAATTGATTATGGAAAAAAAGACCACTGACGTTTCAGTGGCCTAAGCAGATAATACTTTTCTTCCTTTACGGCGGCGGCGAGCTAAGACGTTACGTCCGTTTGGCGTGCTCATGCGGCTGCGGAATCCATGAACTTTACTTCTTTTACGTGCTTTTGGTTGGTAAGTTCTTTTCATTATATGACACCTCCCTGAGGAATAGCTGTTAAAGACAGTCCTACTAATTATAAAGATGTAACTAGAATGTTGTCAACTGGTAGAAATTCGTAAGCCTGCATTGCCTAAACTAATTCAATTCTTACAAAAAGATCCACCAAGAAAGTTTACCCTCTTTTTGAATCTCTGTCACTTAAAAATTTTATTTTTAAGAAAGTTATTTTTTCCACTTTTTAAATTCGACACTGGAATAGCTCCCCGATCTCGTATTATCTAACTCCAAGCATTATCCCTCAATGTTAAAGACATACGAGAGTCGACAATGTAACTGGACGTTACTTTTTCGGGTTGTGGATAAATTTTCGACACATTTTTCATTATCCACAGCACATATCGACAGCTTTTTCACACAAACACCCCTTGTGGACAATTAAAATCCACACACTCTTAGGCTTGTGGATAAATTATTAAAAACCATTGCACCTCTTAGGAATATCTGTTATCATAATTGTGTTTTCACTCTTAATAAATCATTGTGCATAACTTTGTTATCCACAGATTGTGGATAAGATGTGGATGAGTTATTCTTTCAGGTTGTAAAACCTTGTCCACAGCTAGTGGATATTGTCGAAATCCTTCTTCTTTTCCTTATTATATGTTTTTCCACATACATGAGTCTGTATATTTATTAATATGTAGGTTGTACTGCTTGTATAGCCTATATTTTTTTGGCGCCTATCATTCTAATACACTAATAAAAAGTGATTTTTGACCTGCTGCGATCTACCTGTCTATGGGAATTTTTATAATAGTAACCGGCAAAGGAGGGCTATCTA